>CADANN010000101.1 GCA_902789325.1 uncultured Spirochaetaceae bacterium | reverse complement strand
TCTCCAAGCGGCTTCAAAAGTTTACCGCAGGAACCGATATCAAAAGCAATAAAACGTGGAGTGTCGAGTCCGGCTTCTTTGTCCTTTTCCTGAATCAGGCGGCGGGCTTCATTTGCATTTTTGAAAGCAGCATCAATAATTTCCTGAAGACCGTGCTTTCCATCCTGTCCGGTAAATTTGGTTTCAAAGGCACCAAAGGTATTTGTGTTGATAATGTTCGAACCGGCAAGATAGTAGCCGTAACCAAGCTGTACGATTTTTGAAGGCTGTTCAATGTTCCAGTTTTCAGGAAGCTCACCAGGCTTTAAGCCCTGTGCCTGTAAAACAGAACCGGTTCCGCCATCAAAAAATAAAACCTGTTTACCAAGATAGTCACGAACATTTTTCATAATATCCACCTTTATGATTTTTTATATATTCCTATAAAAGCTGTAACTGATTTTTCCGGAGACATAATCAGTGAGTCATTCAAAGTCAGGGCAAGATTTTTCTGACACTGAAGAATTTCAAAAAAGATTTTCTGAACATCGAGTGGCACATCACCAAAGCCAGGACTGAAGCGGGGCTTGAGTTCATTATTTTCTTTTGCTTCTTCTTCACGGAAAAAATCCTGCAGTAAATCACAATATCTTTCTATATACATAGCACCTGCGGCTTGAAGCATTACTGCCTTTGCTGCATTGATGCGGGAAGTTTTTTGAATCAGTTTATCAACTGCAGGGCCAAGAGTTGCGGCAAATAAAACTACCGAATGGCAGTTTTTAAGATTAACTGCAAGATTATGACTTTTGATTTTTCGGTCTGCAAAAATTATTTCTTCATCTTCTGTAATCTGAATTGGAAACTTTGTGTAAACAGCACGGCAGTTCATGGCGGCAGAAACTTCTGCAGCGGCTTCTTTGCCAAGAGTTTCCATTTGTGTATCTGATATTTCGGAAAGCTTTTGTTTTGAAAAACCTGCGTATCTGAACAATTCCGGCATATCCGGTTGAATTCTTGCAATAAATAACCTATTTATATTATAGTTAAATCATGAAATCACTAAAAAAATCAATTTTATTCATTATTATATTATGTGTTGCAGTAAATCTTAGTTTTGCTGCTGGAAAGAAAACTAAAAAAACTTCAACAAAATCAGAAATAAGAATTGTTTCACTGGGGCCATCTGCAACAGAAGTTATTTTTGCAATTGGTGCGCAGGATCTTCTGGTTGCAAGAACTGATTTGTGTGACTATCCGCCTGAAGCTAAAAATATTCCTTCGGTTGGTGGATTTGCAGGAAACACCTTGAGTCTTGAATCAATAATTTCTTATGAACCGACACTCGTATACCTTTTTGCAGAGATGCATGAAGGCTTTGTAAAGCCTTTGCAGGATTTGGGAATTCAGGTATACCGCTCAAATGCAACTTCAATTGAAGCCGTAAAAAATGAAGTGCTGGATATTGGAAAGCTTACCGGTCACGAAAAGCAGGCGCAGAAAGTTGTAAAAGAGATGGATGAAAAAATCAGCCGAACTGAAAAAATGTACAAGGCAAAGGCGGCAGATGGAAAGCTTCCAACAGTTTATTGGGAAGTCTGGCATTCACCAATGATGTCTTGCGGTAAGAATTCTTTTATGGGTGATATTATTGCTAAGGCTGGTGGAAAAAATATTTTTGCTGATGAAGAGCAGGCCTATCCGATGGTGAGTGAAGAAGCAGTTCTACTTGCCAATCCGGATTTCATTTTCTACTCAGGGGACGGAATGGGAGGCGGAAAACCTTCTGAACTCTTAAAAGCAAAGGGCGGTATTTATTACATGGGCGACGACGACAGTTTTGTTCGTTCAACTCCCTGCTGTGCAGATGCAGTTGAAAAGCTGGCTGCAATTCTCTGGAAATAGTGATGTTAAAAAAAGGAAGAATCTTTCTATTAATAATTCCTTGCCTGATGCTGGTTGCCTGCGGCATAATTGCCGTGTGCATAGGCACAAAATTTATTTCTCCAATTTCTGTTTTATTAAAGAACTGTTCTAAAACTGATTTACTTGTAATCACAAAAATCCGCGTTCCACGCATTTTACTCAGTGTTATGTGTGGCGCTCTGCTTGGTGGAACTGGTGCGGTTTTTCAGGGGCTATTCCGTAATCCGCTTG
>CADANN010000100.1 GCA_902789325.1 uncultured Spirochaetaceae bacterium | reverse complement strand
CCAGGATGCTTAATTTTTCCTTCAGCCTTCATTTTCTGCATCCATTCAAAAGCGCCAAGCTTTTCTGCAGTTGCAAAAACATCGCGGTTCAAGGCATGCAAAAAGTAATAATCAAAATATTCTACGCCACATTTCTTAAGCTGTTCATCAAAAGTCTTCTGCAAATCAGCAGGATCAGTTTTTCCCCAGAGCGGCATCTTAGAAGTAACCTGGAACTGTTCACGTGGATAACGTTTTGCAACAAGTTCACCAAAAACTCTTTCAGAAAATCCTCCATGATAAACCCAGGCAGTATCAAAATAAGTAAAACCTTCTGCCATATAAGCATCAATCATCTCGCGGGTCTTTTCCAAATCAATATTACCCCAAGTCTTGTCTTCCGAATAAGGAAGTCGCATTAAACCAAATCCAAGCTTTTTCATTATTTTGCTCCTATAAATATGAATGAGGGGAAAGCCTTCCCCTGCGGCCGCACTTCGTTGCGTCCTACCCCTTCTCCTAGGGTTGCACCCTAAAACCTGCTTCCATTATAAGTGAGAAATCATAATTCGTGTTGTAAAAAATGATACTTAAATTGTAAGAAAAATTATCTTCGCTGCCGTCTGTCGTGAGTTTTATAATAGGCCGCCTTATCCGCATACATTGCAGCATCTGCGCGTCGGAATACAGACTGAACATCAACATCAGAATTAGCCTTATATAAAGCCGCCCCCTTAGAAAGAGCAAGCGGCATATTTGTTTTAAACTCTTCTATTTCACTATTTTTCTGAACAATTCTTAAATCTATCTTATGGAAAATATCTTCTACTTCTTCTGCAGTAATGTTTTCGATAATTACAACAAATTCGTCGCCACCAATTCTGAAAAGATTCTCAAGCCCCACAGATTCTTTTATGATTTCAGAAGCAGTAATAATCATTTTATCGCCAAATTCATGGCCAAAACTGTCGTTTGCGTTTTTTACGCCATTGATATCGAGAACCGCAAGCATAAACTCTGCGCCACCGTTTTCAATTTGAGAATTCAAATATTTAATTGCATCTACATAAGCAGCACGATTTCCAGCTCCTGTAAGAGAGTCTGTATACGCAAGTTCGCGGGCATCATCAATAAATTGACGAAGTTCAAGTCTCATAAACTTTAAGCGGGCACTCAATTCCCCATATTTTGAGTGTGATGTTTTTTTACTTCAAAACTGTCAGTCCTATAACCGGAAGCAGCCTTAAGTTCACCAGCCAGTTCTTCAACCTCATCAGAAAGGCGGCTCATTTCAACATTCAATACATACAATCTTCTGTGGATTTTATCCGAAATCAGATAGGCAATGATTCCGCCCACAATCAGCGAGGCTACACAAATAATCAGAGCCGTATAAATATGCCGGCGCAGTTCAGTCTCATAAAACGAAGCTTCAACATCAACTGCAAGAATTCCACCAACCTTTCCCTGAGAATCAAAAACCGGGGTATATGCACTATAAAAACGCCCCCATTTATCTTCATATGGAACTTTATCTACGGCCGGAGTTCCAAGACTTGCAGTTCGAAGAGCTTCTGTAGAAACAACCGGTTCTCCAAATTCCCCGGGACTTTCTAAATCAGGGTCAACAGTAAATGTAAAGTTACCGTTTCCCATATTGCGGATTCCATAAATAAAATCCAGATTAAAGTTCTGCTGGAATGCACCAAGGATTCTTAAAACCTGCTGATATTGCGGTGTATCATAATCATCTTTTTGAAGCTTAGCCAGAACGTCGCCATCAATCATCATTGCGGCACTGTTCAGAATATCAAGCATGCGCTCATCCATCTGCTCCTTCAGATTTTTTCGAGACTGAACAATCAAAACAGTCCCCAAAAATCCGTTCACAAAAAGCAGAAAGAGAAGAATAATCAATACAAGCGTTCGTGAATATGTGAACTTTCGTTTCATCATACCTTAAAGATTTATTATAGTACGGAAAAAGGCAGGAGACAAGAAAATTGTGATATAGCAAAATTACTGCACTACAATTTAATCTTGCGACGAACTTTCAAAATCATTATAATAACTCATTATTTTCTATATAAATGAGGTTTTTTATGGCAGACAAAGAAGTTCGTGTACGTTATGCGCCTAGCCCTACAGGAATGCAGCACATTGGTGGTGTTCGCACTGCGCTTTTTAATTATCTTTTTGCACGTTCTCAAAACGGAAAATTCATTCTGCGTCTCGAAGATACAGACCGTACCCGCTACGATGAAAAATATGTTCAGAACCTTTACGATACAATGGCATGGCTTGGAATCGATTGGGATGAAGGTGGTTCAAAGGGTGGTGAATACGGCCC
>CADANN010000099.1 GCA_902789325.1 uncultured Spirochaetaceae bacterium | reverse complement strand
GCTTTCATGATTTTCACACCACGAATGTTCAGAGAAATTACATTCCGACCAGGAATGATTTCCACTATGGTTGAGACAATGAAGATTTGAATAATAACTGTTCATAGCGTTCATCTCTGAACCTCCTGAAAAATCTTAGCCGGCACAAGCCAACTTTTGCGTCGTTTCAACGCTTTGTGAGTTTAATATATCATCAGAAAAAAGTTTTGTCATTAAAGACGTTCTTTAATTTTTTGTGTATAATAAGTCCATATTTTGGGGATGTAGCTCACCTGGCTAGAGCATTACAATGGCATTGTAAGGGTAGTCGGTTCAAGTCCGATCATCTCCACTAAACGGTAATGCTGATGAATCGAAAATCTTTGAAGACAATTCTGATTTCTTCTATGTGCGGTTTTGTGATTGCGCTTTTGGCTTCCTGTGCGTCGACCGGTTTTAAGGCAGAGAAGAAGACGATTGAGCTGAAGGGAAATCCGACAACGGGTTATTCATGGTTTTATGAAATCGAAGATGATTCGGTAATCAGCATTGAAGAAGATGTGAAGTATCTTGGGGCCAAGGGGATGGTTGGCGCTCCAAGTCTTTTCACTTACACGGTTACTGCACGTAAGTCTGGCAGTACAAAAATCACTTTTGAATATAAGCGTCCCTGGGAAACTCAGCCTGCTCTGGAAACTAAGGTTTATGAAGTTTCTGTTGATGATCAGGGCAGGCTTGTAATTTCGGAATAAGCCCCGCCTGGTTTCTAAATCAGTTTTTTCAACTGTTCAAGTCTCAAAAGATAAGCATTCGCATTTACAAGGCAGATTGGTGTTGTGGCCAGTGTGATCCACCAGAAGCAGAAGGAATAAATCAGACGGTCGAAGTTCTCGCTTGTGCTGTTTGATTTCATTATAAAAATGCAGATGATAAATACAGCTGAGCTGAAGAAGAAGGGCAGGGCCGAGAAGAACTTGAAACGGTTGCAGACTCTTGTGAACTGGGCTCTTGTGAGTCTGCAGGTTGGAACGTTTACTCTTGCTGCTACGCTGAAAACGATTGTGTAAATAATTGTTGCAATCCAAAAAATCTTAAACATGTGAACCTCCTGAAACTAGCTGGGGGCACTGCATTCTTTTATGAGTGGGGAAGCGGCCTCTTCAGCTTTACGGTTCCTATTATAAAGTGCAAGAGTGCCAAGGATTGGCACTGTAAAAAATTTTGTGCACGAATTTTGCAAATTTTTTGCATTTTTTTACAAAACCGCGGGCACACAATTAATATCCGTAGTAAAGTTTGGGCTTAAGAAATCTCTTTTCATTTCCCAGCCGGTTTTGGTCCAGGATTTGGCAAGGGTGATAGAGCGGCGTCCGTAGGTATTTGTTATGTTATCTACTGCTTCCATGAGCTTTCGCTTTTTTATATCTTCTTTTGGATCTATCCAGAGCCAGCCCTGATACTGTGCCGGCATGATATCCAGCAGACTTACCATAATGACTTTATAACCGTAGCCCTGGCGGTAAATGTAGGGAAGAATAAGCCTTGCGGCATTTACGATATCCGGGGGGTAAGATGTGAGGCGGGGAAGCTCCGCAAAGGCCGCGTTTGAATACTGCTCATCAAGGTTATCAGAATAATAATTGCAGGTAGAAATGCAGATCTGAACCATCTTGCATTCTGAGTTCTGCTTGCGAAGTTTTTCTACGGCAAGTTCTGTGTATTCAACCAGAGCGCATTCAAGCGTAGCTAAATCATAAACCTTTTTTGAAAACTGCCGGCTCGAGGTGATTATGTCTTTCTTCTGCCGGGTGATTTTATCCATGCAGCGTTTGCCGTTCAGTTCCATAACTGTTTCAAAGCCCTGGGATGTGAGAAGTCTTTTTGCATCGCATAGAGGCATGTGCTTGAGCATCAGTGCATTTCTAATTCCATGGAGCAGAAGCTTTTGAGCCCGTGCCGGACCGATTCCCCAGATTGTTGCGCAGTCAGTTTCTGCGAGCAGGGAATCAACTTGGTCCGGATTATAGACGAAAACTCCTCCGTGCTCCTTTGCCTTTTTGTTGTAAAGCTTAGCGAGAGTTTTAGTCGGGCCCGCTCCCACGCAGATGGGAATGCCCACTTCCTTGTAAATCCGCTCCTTTAGCTCCCAGCCGATATCTTCATAATCTTTAATACTCCAGTTGCACTTGTCGAAAAAAAGAAATGATTCATCGATGGAATAATATTCAATGTCCGGTGCATATTCCATATAGATTGAAGTAATGCGCCGGCTTATATCCGCATAGAGAGTATAGTTGCTGGAAAAGATTGTTACGCCTTTATAGTCGCAGATGTCTTTGACTTTGAAGTAGGGGTCGCCGCGTTTAATTCCGCAGTCTTTCGCCTCCTTGTTCAGGGCGACAATGATTCCGTCGTTATTAGAGAGAACCGCTACCGGCTTATTTCGTAAGTCCGGCCGATAAATCTGTTCGCATGAAGCGTAAAAAGAATTTCCGTCTGCGTGCAAAATCATATATCTTTTACCGTGTGAATTACGTGAGTTATGGCGCCGGTGATTATTGTTTCACCTTTGATATTGTAGACGCGTCCCAGAACAAAATGTCCTTCTGATTCA
>CADANN010000098.1 GCA_902789325.1 uncultured Spirochaetaceae bacterium | reverse complement strand
CCTATGATTGCAACTACTGCTGTACGGAGTTTTTCTTCATTCTGATTTTCTTTGATTTCATCGCTCATATCCTTGCATTATAACATGGAATTAAAGAATTGTCAGTTTTTTGCACTTAATTGAAAAAATAGGGTCTTGCACATTTATTTATAGAAATTCTGTTATACCTGTGTTAAAATATATGCCTATGACTGATATAAAGGTTCATAACGGAAAGCCTATGGGCTTTGGCGCGGTGCTTACGGAGGGCGGCCTCCGCGATGCAACCAAAGTGAGCCTTGTGCTTTTTGAAAATGAATACGACCAGAAGCCTGCTCAGGTTATTGATTTTGACCCGCAGAAAAACCGTACAGGCGATGTATGGCACATATATATAGAAGGACTTGGAGCAGGAACTCTTTATCTTTATAAAGTTGATGGCCCCTATATTCCTCCAAAAGGACTTCGCTTTAATTCTAATAAATATCTTTTTGACCCATATGCAAAGGCTTTTACGCCTGGTTCGGTTTTTCGTTCTTACAACAAGCAGTGGAAGCAGGGCTTTGAGGCGAACTTCAGGATCTTTCTGATTTTCCTAAGTGTGTTGTTGTTGATGATGATGGCTTTGACTGGGAAGGCGACACTCCAATCAACCGACCTCTTGAACATACTGTGATTTACGAAACTCATGTAAAAGGCTTTACGGCTTCTTCAACTTCTGGCGTGGCTCGTGAAGTTGCAGGAACTTACTGTGGTTTTGCTCAGAAAGCTGATTATTTGAAAAAGCTTGGTATTACGGCCGTAGAGCTTCTTCCAGTTTTTGAATTTGATGAAAATGAGAATGCGAATACAAATCCTCGTACCGGCGAGACTCTGGTAAATTACTGGGGCTACAGTACAATCGGATTTTTTGCGCCTAAAACTTCGTATGCAGCAGATAAGGGGCCGGGTGGGCCAGTACGCGAGTTCAAGCAGATGGTAAAAGATTTGCACAAGGCTGGAATCGAAGTAATTCTTGATGTTGTTTACAATCATACTGCAGAAGGAAATGAGCGCGGATATACTTTTGAATTCCGAGGTTTGCAGAACGACGTTTATTACTCTCTTCCTCCAAGCGACAAAAATTACTATATGAATTTCAGCGGCTGCGGAAACAGCGTAAATTGTAATAACCCGATAACCTCTGCCTTTATTCTGGACAGTCTTCGTTACTGGGTTCTGGAAATGCATGTTGATGGCTTCCGTTTTGATCTGGCTTCTATTTTAAGCCGCTCTCCAAGTGGTGCTCCTATATGTGGAGATTTACCGTCTCTTACAGTTGCCATTAATGACGACCCGATTTTGTCAAAAACAAAGATTATTGCAGAACCTTGGGATTGTGCGGGGCTGTATCAGCTTGGAGGTTTCCCAGGAGGAACTAAGAATCGCTGGAGTGAATGGAACGGTCGTTTCCGCGATGATATAAGACGCTTTATCCGCGGAGACGAACATTTTTCAACAGCAGCTGCTACCCGCATAAGTGGAAGTTCAGACTGCTACAATCATGATGGTCGTACACCTCTTGCTTCTATTAACTTTATTACTGCACACGATGGTTTTACGCTTAATGATCTAGTAAGTTATAACAGCAAGCACAACGAAGAAAATGGCGAATGTAACCGCGACGGTACAGATGATAATCTGAGCTATAACAATGGCTTTGAAGGGGAGTGTACAAATCCAAAAATTGAACATGCCCGTTTGCTTACAATTAAGAATTCATTGATTTATCTTTTTGTTTCTCAGGGCGTTCCTATGATGCTCGGTGGCGACGAAATGCGCCGAACTCAGCTTGGTAATAACAATGCTTACTGTCAGGATAATCCGCTCAGCTGGTTCAATTGGGGACTTGCAGAAAGAAACAAAGGACTTGTGCGATTTACTTCACTTTTAATTGATTTGCGAAAATCTCATAATATTTTCAGCAGAATAAAGTTTTTCCGCGATACCTACGAGACAAGTGCAATTCCAGAGATATCGTGGTATGATATTAATGCTAAGGTTATGGTCTTGAAGTGGATAATGATTTTTATGTAGCCACAAATCTTGATCAGTATGACCTTACAATTACATTACCGACATTACCAGGAAACAAAAAATGGCACCGCGTTGCGGACACAGCATTTGAAAGTCCTGATGATATATTAGAAAAAGGAAATGAGGAACTTCTGAGAGAACAGAGACGTTATGTTTTGATTTCAGGGGCAACTGTCATTTTAATGAGTAAATAAATATCCGGAGGTTTATTTCATGGAATTCGACAAGGAACAATTTAAGGCAAACCTTTCTGCACGACTTCGCCGTCAGTATGGAAAGGATATTTCTCAGGCAAACAAGCACGACCTCTTTGATGCGGTTTCAGCTTCGGCTCTTGAACTGATTATGCCTAACTGGATGGCAAC
>CADANN010000097.1:2489-4096 GCA_902789325.1 uncultured Spirochaetaceae bacterium | reverse complement strand
CAAAAACGAAATTGAGTTCTTAAAAGGTAAAAGCGATGCTTCTGAATTCCAGTCATTCCAGGAGCTCTCGGAAAATATTTCCGTACTCGAAAATCAAAGTGTCGACATTCAGAAAAATATTATTGCGCTTCGAATGCTTCCATTTGATATGATTCTCCGGCCAATTAAAAGATCAATTGTAGCCGAAGCACTTAAGACTGGTAAAAATATTGATTTTGATATTCCTCAATCAGAAATCACAATCGATAAATTCATTCTCGAAAAGCTTCCTGCAATTTTAATTCACCTTGTTCGTAATTCAATTGATCATGGAATTGAAACAAAAGAAGAACGCGTAAAACTTGGCAAGCCGGAAAAAGGAACAATTTCTGTTTCTGTAAGTCAGGTTTCAAACCGAATCTTTGTTAATGTAAAAGACGACGGACACGGAATTGATTATGAAAGAATCCGTGAGAAGGCATTGCGACTTTTCCCTGAACGAGAAGCTGAAATTCTTTCTGCGGATGAACCGGAACTGCTTCAGTATATTTTTGCTTCAGGCTTTTCTACAAAGGATACACAAACAGAACTTTCTGGCCGTGGAATAGGACTCGATGTTGTCCGCACTGAAATGGACAAACTTAAGGGAAAAATTACAGTTTATTCTGAACTTAATAAGGGAACAAATTTTGAACTTTCGCTTCCTGCATCTCTTGCAACTCAGGATGGACTTTTTGTTTCGGTATCTGATAACTCATATCTGATTCTTTCGCATTATATAAAAGAAATTCTTACTATTAGAAAGGATGATTTTTTACAGCTCCAGCACGGTCCTGTAATCAATCTGCATAATGAGCTTGTTCCGGTTTTTGACTTTGATATCATCAATCAAAAATCTAAAAAACAGGCCAATGTTAAAAACGAAGTTTCTATTGTAGTTCTTGAATATCTGAATCGAAAGATTGCAATTATTGTAGATAAGATTTTGCATTATGGAACTGTCGTAATTAAACCTGTTCCACCTCTGCTTAAAGACTTTAATGCGCTGCAGGGAGTTGTGTTTGACGAGAACTATCGCATCATTCCTGTTCTTAATATTCCAGATACAATCCGCCGCTTTAAGGTTGTAAACGTTTATGAAATTAAGAATCTTGAAGTTCGCAAAAGACCAAAGATTCATTCTGTTCTCGTTGTTGATGATTCTCATACAACCCGTCATATTGAGCAGATTATTCTTGAAGCAGAAAACTACAATGTTTCAACAGCAGTAGATGGAATTGATGCGCTTGAAAAAATGAAGCAGTTCAAGTTTGATCTTGTAGTTACTGATGTTAAGATGCCACGTATGGACGGCTTTGTACTTTTGCATAATATGCGTCATAAAGATGAGCTTAAAAATATTCCGGTAATTATGGTTTCTTCTGTGTTCGAAAGCGACACTCTGGATAAGGCAAAAAATCTTGGGGCTCAGGGCTATATCGTAAAATCTGATTTTGAACGTGAAAGCCTTACCGCAAAAGTAAAGGAGCTGCTGCATGACTAAGCCTCTGATTTATCTTGCTGAACCTTCACGCATTCTCTCTAAAATAATTCAGACAGAACTCGAAAAATTAGATTATGAAGTTCAG
>CADANN010000097.1:0-2471 GCA_902789325.1 uncultured Spirochaetaceae bacterium | reverse complement strand
GAAATAGATGGAATTGAAGTTTGCAAAATCTTAAAAACTGGTTCTCCAAAAGATTCCATACCTTTCATTTTGATTTCTGCGGACGATTCAGTTTTTGATTTCTGGATTAGTGCAATAGAAGCAAATAGAGTTGTTCTTGTAAAGAATGATAACATTGACTACCTTATTGAATCTGTAAAAAGTCTGCTCGACTATAAATATGTAGAAGCCGAAGCTTTCTTTGAAACAGAAGAAGATGAGTCAAAGGAAAGCAAATCTAAAGCCAAAAAGACAGAAGATGAAATTCTTGTTCCATGGATTGTTAATGCAATGAGCAAGAGTAACTTTTTCTTCAATATGTCAAAGAATGTAATTCAGCTTTATGCTTCTGTTAGTAATATTGAAGCTCTTGTTGAACAGATTTTCCGCCTTATTTACAGTGCCTGCTCATTCGACGGCATTGTGCTTGTTTTGGACAGTCAGCCTGCAAAGGTATTTATTAGTGGTACAGAATATTTCGATGTTTCGGTTGCCGATGAATTCTGGAATATCTGTAAGGTTGAATACGAGCAGCAGGCAAAAAAGAATCATACAATCACCTACGAAGAAAAATACTACGAAAACATTCTGCTTAAACAGCCGGAAAGAGAAAAGTATGAATCTTACAGAGCCTTTACTCTTAAAAATAAAAACGGCTTTGTGGGAACCCTTCACCTGGCATCTACAAAAAGAAAACTTTTTAATTATAAGATTCAGTCTTCTATTGAATTTATTTTACCTGCGCTTGCAAATATTTTGCAGGAAGCAGTGGAGCGTTCTGAACTTGCATTGCAGGAATCAAAACTGCGAACAGCCTTTTCGAAATTTGTTCCGGAAGAAGTTATTAATGACTTTTTGATTTCTACAGAAACTCAGGAACTTAAAAATAAAAATGAAAAGCGCAATGTCGTTGTTCTTATGAGTGATATCCGAAGCTTTACTTCAATAAGTGAAGTTAATAAACCGGAAGATGTCGTAAACTTTTTGAACACATATTTTACTCATATGGTAGATATTGTTAAAAAGTATGGTGGAACCGTAGATAAGTTTGTCGGTGATGCAATCATGGTATTGTTCGGTGCGCCAATCAGTTACAACGATAATGCAAAGCGTGCCGTTCAAGCCGCAATGGAAATGTATGCTCAGCTGGAAAAAATCCCTTGTGGTAATCTTAAATTCCCAGAGGGTATAAAACTCGATATTGGAATTGGAATCCATTACGGACCTGTAATTGTAGGACAGATTGGTAGTGCCGACAAAACAAACTACACAGTAATTGGTGATACCGTAAACCTTGCTTCTCGTCTTGAAGGACTCACAAAGCTTTACGGTGCGCGAATAATAATTTCAGAAGCAGTGCGGGATGAGCTTGATGAATCTATGAATGCTCTGCTTTTGGATTCAGTAAAAGTAAAGGGTAAAACAGAAAGTGTATTCATTTACCGCGTAGATGAAAAACCGCTTTCAAAAGATTTTACTCAGGCTTATGAAAAAGGCTTTAAGTCTTATTCGAGTTTGCAGAAAATAAACCGGAAAATTGGGATGGCGCAATTGCGCTTACTTCAAAATAAAAAAAGAGAGGTGTACATGAATATTTCAAACGTTACAGAAAAACTTAAAAAGAAGAAGGACTCTCAAAAGGACATTGATTTTGGAAACGAAGTTTTTGCCCGCCTGAAAATTTCTAATATTTTCTTTGAGCTTCTTACAATGATTTTTTGTATTGTGATTGGAAACATTCCTATGCAGAAATTGAACTCCGTTATCATTTCCGGAGTAATCATCTGTCTGATTCTTCAGTTCCTGATTATGATGATTACCAACAAACAGATAACGCAGTCTGTGACAGAAGATCTTGTTTCGTTCTATTGTTATGAAACAACAGTAAAGGAACGAACAAAGCTTATGAAGCAGCTAATGGCAATGCCTGCCAAAATAGGAATTGCTGTGTTTGTTGTTTTTACCGTTTGTGGCGCAGCCTGGACGGCAATTACTGCAAATATCGCAAAACTTAGTATGGATTATGTAATCCTCTTTTCATCAGCCTTGTTCTTTGGCTCATACTTTGCTTCTGTTCATGCCATCACCGGAATCACTCAGGTAATCTGTTCAAAGCACGCCTCTGAAATTGTAAAGAAGGGTGTTTCAAAAGATGAGGTAGAAAAAAATCATACCTTTGGTACTAAGTCTGCAACAATTACTGTGCTTCACATTTTTGCACCAATTCTTTTTGTAAACCTCTTCTTCTTTATTCTTGCCTGGCGAACTTATGTTTCATATATTTCAATGACCATTGTTTTTTCTCGCTTGATTTTGATTGGCATTGTCTGCGCAATTGTTTACACAATTTATTCTACATCTCTTTTTAATAGAATGATGCGTTCAATAAACAATATGAAAAATCTTCTCAGCGGAATGAATAAAGAAAATCTTCATAAGGTAAAGCTTGAACG
>CADANN010000096.1 GCA_902789325.1 uncultured Spirochaetaceae bacterium | reverse complement strand
GCGGCGTTTTCCATTGTCATTTTTATTGAGTTCGCACACTGCTTCGAAGGTTGTACCGCTGCCCGCAAAGAAATCCATGATGATTGCATCGGTAGGCTGGCGGGAAATTTCGATTAAATGTTTGATAAGACTAACAGGTTTTGGATTATCGAAAGCACCTGATTGTCCGAGAAGTTCATCTAAATGATGCTGGGCTGCGCGGGTAGATTCCGTGCAATTTATTATATTACGAGGAATTACCTCGGTTGTATCTTCATTGAAAATTTTGACTCTTGGAACTTTGTCATAAGCAGGAGCTGTTCCCCAGAAGATTCTGTTATCTGCAATAAGCTCTTTCATATGTGCTTCATCTGTCTGCCACTGACGAGTCCAGACTTTTCCACTAGGTGAAACTATCGAATAGTAGTTTTTATGATTTGGATTTGAACGCTTTTCTGTAAAGGAAATGCTTCCAGAAAACCAGTTGCCGCGTGGATCTTCATCTGCGTTTTTTGTAGCCCAGCCGGTATGCTCGAGTTCACGGAAGGCTGGCAACTTTTTTTTGTTACGAGCATAACAAAGAGTATGCTGCTGGAGAGTACGAGACCAGGTGTCTTTCTTCCCCTTTCCATGCAGCCACATAAAATCATTTACAAAATTTTCTTCTCCGAAAATCTGGTCGCAGAGAAGTTTTAGGGTATAGAGTTCGCTCTGATCGATTGCTATAAAAATACAGCCGGTGTCTGTAAGGAGAGGAAGTGCGGCTGTGAGACGTCGCTGCATAAAACTGAGCCAGGCTGAATGACGATCTTCTCCAGAGGCAAAGTCATCTTTGTAAGTAAAATCATTTCCTGTATTGTAGGGAGGGTCAATGTAAATAAGATTCACTTTGCCAGTGAAGTGTGAGGACAGTTTTTTAAGAACGGGATAATTATCACCTTCGATGAGAAGATGGTGACTACCTGCGGAAAGCGGCGGCTGAAGTTCTGCTTTGTTCAGAAAATCTTGCGAGTCGGCGGGTTCCGGGTAGTCTGTCCAGGTAAGATTCAGCATTTAGATAGCTGCAAGACCTTTCTTCAAATCATCGATAATGTCGTCTACATTTTCGAGACCAACAGAAACTCGAACCATACCACCATCGATTCCTGCTGCCACAAGCTGTTCGTCAGTGAGCTGGCGGTGAGTTGCACTAGCCGGATGAAGAACACAAGTGCGGATATCTGCAACGTGAACTTCGTCGCAGGCAAGTTCGAGAGCATCCATAAAGCGTACTGCAGCTGAGCGGCCGCCCTTAATGCTGATAGAAATTACACCACAAGTTCCGTTTGGAAGATATTTCTGAGCACGCTCGTAGTATTTATCTCCAGGAAGTCCAGGATATGTAATTTTAGCAATTTTATCGCTTGTTTTGAAGAATTCTGCAACTTTGCGGGCATTTGAGCAGTAACGTTCCATGCGAACTGGAAGAGTTTCCAATCCCATATTCAGATAGAAGGCACTCTGTGCTGCAGGGTAACAACCGAAGTCGCGCATCAACTGTGAAGTCACCAACGTAGCGAAGTCCATGATAACTTTCGTCTGGTTCTACCATATCAGCAAACTTGCCGGTTGCTTTATAAGCCTTTTCCCAATCGAAGTTTCCTGAATCAACAATACAACCGCCACCCTGAACAGCGTGGCCATCCATATATTTTGTTGTTGAGTGAACTACGATATCTGCGCCCCACTCAAACGGACGGCAAAGATATGGAGTTGCAAAAGTGTTATCTACGATAAGAGGAAGATTATTGTCGTGAGCAGCCTTTGCCCAGGTTTCAAAATCAAAAACTGTAAGAGCTGGGTTTGCAATTGTTTCACCAAAAATACACTTTGTATTAGGTTTGATTGCCTTGCAGATTTCTTCGTAGCTTGCGTCTACATCTACCCAGATACATTCAATACCAAGCTTTTTAAGAGTGAAACCAAAAAGATTGATTGTTCCACCGTAAATACTTGAAGATGCAATAAAGCTGTCACCTGCACAGCAGAGATTCAAAACAGAAAGAAGAGATGCTGCCTGTCCACTGCTTGTGAGCATACAACCTACACCACCTTCAAGGTCTGCAATTTTCTTTTCTACAGCATCGCAAGTTGGATTTGCAAAGCGTGAATACATAAAGAGCCGCAACGTGGTCACAGCTGTCAAAACGATATGTTGTACTCTGTACAATTGGAATAGTTCCAGGTCCACCATTTTCTGGTTTATAGCCTGAATGAAGTACTTTGGTTTCGATTTTCATAATTTTTGCCTCTAATTAAATAATGTCAGCAGGTATTCTCTGCCTGTTTTCTTAAACTATACTAAATTTCTTTAATATAATAAATATATTTACGATTCAAATACAAGGCGGCCGTCAATAAAAAGGTCTTTTACACGTCCTGTGAGTCGTCGTCCTTCGAACGGAGTTGCTTTGCCTTTGCTGAAGAATTTACTGCTGTCTACAGTCCATTCTTCATCCGGATCAAGGATTGTAAGGTCTGCATCGTAACCTGAACGCAAGAGACCTTTATTTAAGCCGAGAAGACGGGCCGGCTGAGCGGACATTAATTGAGAAAGACGGCGTGGATTAAACTGATTATCTTTTACGAGAACTGAGTTACAGACAGCGTATGCAGTTTCAAGACCTGTAAAGCCAGGTGCGCCTGTTGCTTTGTCGTCGAGGGTGTGCGGTGCATGGTCTGTTGAAATTACGTCTACAGTACCATCGCGGAGAGCTTCAAGAAGAGCAACACGATCGTCTTCACTGCGAAGAGGAGGATTTACAAGAGCTCGGATATATGGTTCGTCTGTTCCACAGAGGGCTAAGTGGTGAGGAGTTACTTCGCAGCTTACGGCGAAACCACCGTTTGCGCCAGCACGAGGATTTGGAACAGGTGAATATTTTTCGCCATCTTCAAAAGCCTGGTAGGCTGCATCTGCTTCATCTGCGTTATAGTCTGCTTCATCATCATAAAGTTCATTTTTAGCTTCGCGGATTGCATTCATTGAAACTGCAGTACTTACATGCGCAATGTGTACACGGCAATCAGCCTGTTTTGCAAGCATGATATTTCGTACAGTTGCGACATCTTCTGCGAGAGCAAGGATTTCATTTGCTTTTGTGAGTGCAAGGTCTATACGATCGAGTGCTTCAGCATTTTCATCATCATCAGCATCAAAATCTTCGTCCCCAGTTCCCCAGGCAGAGAGGCCTACACCCTTCATAATTTCAAGGGCTTCGGCGCGGAAAGGTTTTGCAAGCGGGCCAAGGGTCATGTCCTCAGAGTGACAGCTTACAATAATTCCTTTTTCTGCGGCTTTAGTCATTGCTTCAAGCATTACACCTGAAGTTGGAACATCGCGGCCATCTTCGGTAATTACCGGTACATATTTTTTTTCTACAAAATCAAGATGACTTGTATCCTTGCCTTCAAAATCGCGGGTAAGACTCACTGTCTGAAAAAGATGTGTAAGCCCGATTGCTGCAGCTTCCCGTTCAATCTTCATAGCCATTTCGATAGAAGAAACAACCGGATTTGTGTTAGGCATGGCTACTATTGTGCCGTAGCCGCCAGCAGCTGC
>CADANN010000095.1 GCA_902789325.1 uncultured Spirochaetaceae bacterium | reverse complement strand
CTTACCGCAGATTACAACAACTTCTGAGTGTTCTTCGTCTGCATATTTCTTTACGATTTCAACATATTTATTTGTCTGTGCTTCGATAGAATCTTCATCTACATTTGCAACGTAAATTGTAGGCTTCATAGTAAGAAGGAACATATCGTAAAGGGCGTTCTTTTCGTCGTCTGTGAGGTCAGCTGTACGGGCACATTTTCCATCCTGGAGCAGAGGCTTAATTTTTGCAACTGCAGAAATCCATGGAGCGTATTTCTTTTCTTCTTCTTTTCCAAGAGAACGGATTGCGCGGGTAACCTTGTCCTGACGTGCTTCGATTGTGTTCAAGTCTGCCTGACAGAGCTCCCAGTTAATAGTAAGAATATCAGTTTCAGGATCGATTGGAGCTGCTTCGTTTGCATTATCGCGAACGTGCATAATATCAGGATTATCAAAACAGCGGACAACGTGAGCGATTACTGAACACTCGCGGATGTTTGCAAGGAATTTATTTCCAAGACCTTCACCATTACTTGCGCCCTTAATCAAACCTGCAATATCAACAAACTTTACGCTTGCAGGAGTCTTCTTTTTTGGATTGTGAATGCTTGCTAAAAAGTCCAGGCGTTCATCAGGCAAATCAACAATACCGATGTTAGGGTCGATTGTACAGAAAGGAAAATTCTCTGCTGCAGCAGGAGCCGCAGTCAAAGCCGAAAAAATAGTAGACTTTCCAACGTTTGGAAGTCCAACGATACCACATTCAAGTGCCATATGTATTCTCCAAGATTATTTTGTCACAGCAATAGCCAGCTGGTCGGCGCAGCTTGTGCTCTTAAAGCCGCAGGTGTTGCCTTTAAGCTTTGCAACAATTTCATCTGCAGTCATGCCGTCGCAGAGTTTAGAAATTGCCTTGAGGTTGCCGTTACAGCCACCTTCAAAACTTATGTTTGTGATTTTTCCACTCTCGTCCTTATCAAAAGTAATGGAGCGCGAACACACTCCCTGTGTTAACAAGAATTATAATTCTTCAAGTTCAGTAATGTCGTTGTCGGTGGTGTAAGGTACTACGGAATTTAAAAGCGAATCTATCCAGTCATAGGTTTCATTAAAAATATAATCGTTGTAATAAGCAATAACTTTACTAAAGTCAACTTGCAGCATATTCTGAAAAATCTGTTCTTCCTGCAAAATGGTATCAAAATCTTCTATAATAAACTTTGTTATTGCAGGATCAAGTTCTCCTTTGTTTGTCATATTCGAAATAATCGAAATAGTTTTTTCTTTTGAGAAATTGCCTTTATAGCTGCGGCTGTCGTTCAGAGCACTTGTAATATCTGCAACAGTTAGTATTCTTTGGAGCAAAGTAAGATCTTTGCCTGCTACATGCCACGGATAACCTTTTCCTGTAAGTTTTTCATGATGGCGGTAAACGATTTCTACAATTTCATCACTGACAAGTCCGTTCAATATTCTTTTTGAGTGCTTTACGTGATGGCGCATGATTCCCATGTCTTCTGGAGAAAGTTTTCCTGGGGATTCAAGAATTTTTTGCGGTGTCGACATTTTTCCAATATCATGCAAAAAGGCACTTGTATAAAGTTTTGTCATATCATCATCATTAAGATTCAGTCGAAGTCCCAGAGACAGGGAAATGCTTGAAGTATTGATGGAATGCTTCATGGTTGATGTGCTCTTAAAGTCCAGAAGATGAACAATCATTTTTTCCAGATATCTTTTATCTTCTGGTGGGAAAGAAACTGTGTTTAGATATGCTGAAAGTTCAGCAGAGTGTTTGTTTGCTTTAATGTTTTCTATCAGAATATTATCTTTATTTGCAAGTTTGAAGGCTTCAACAAATTCCTGTTCAAAATAGCCGGGGGCAATTTCATTAATATCATCTGGAAGTGGAGCGTCTTTATGCTTTTTCCAGTAATCGCTGATTCTTGCACACATATAAATGATTTCTTTGAATGTTTCCTGAGGCAGGTATTTACGGATATCTTTGTTCGGCGGTTGTAAAAAAGTTTGAAGACAGTGGGCATCTGCATGAACTGGTGTCATAAATTCAAGGTAGTAGCAGGAAAAAACGTATTTACTTACTGTGGCTTTGTCGTTGGAAAAATAATCGTTATTGCTTTGATGTGGTATATAGTTGAAGTGAAGGTCTTCGCGGAAAAATCCTATGGTATGAAAGAGAGCTAGCAGTACAAGGTTTTGCAGGGAGCACCTTTCATGCATAGGATGAATGCACGCTATTTTGTATGAAAGATATGCCGTCCTCACGCTGTGTTCGACTGTCTCCTTATTGATATATGAGAGCATTCGCAGCGCGATATTCACCATAGCATCTGTTTTTAAAATGTGATGGACCTGATCCATCCCTTCACGTAAAGACAGCATATAGAATTATCTGTAATACGCCTCCGTAAAATTATTGCGGAATTAACCTGTTAATTGTGTAATCCCGTTGTCTCCAGTTTTTGTCAACTTTTACCTGAAGATCCAGATCAATTTTTTGAATATATATTTCTGATAGTTTGCGTACGGCCGCTGTTCTGATTTCTTTGATTTTTGATGCACCCTTACCGATTACAATTCCCTTTTGACTTTCGCGTTCTACACAGAGGAAAGCGCGAATCCAGAGTTTTTTGCCTTCGTT
>CADANN010000094.1 GCA_902789325.1 uncultured Spirochaetaceae bacterium | reverse complement strand
ATCATCTGATTAATCAGTTCTGGAACTTCATCTGCTTTGTAATATCCATTTTTAATTGCAGCAGAAACTTGATTTAAGAGAGTATTTATATTATCTTCAGTTGCATAAACCTGATTATAAATCTTTGTTTCAGCTGAAGGCGCAATACCATTTTTTGTTGGAGAAATATACTCAATATCGAATATTGCATTATATGCACCAAGCTCTCTCATTCTTAAAAGTGCATCCGCAATAATATCACGGCCCCAAGGCCATTCACCAAGCTGCTTGATTGAAGGGTCATCAATCTTTACGAGCATTATATTTTCATTTTGAACGGGTTCTTTTCTAAATTTTACAAGTGCGTCGTAAAGACGGAAGTCAAGTTTTTCAAAGATTCCAAAAAAACAGAAGGTTCCAAAGACAATTGCAATTAATAACTTAATTAAAAAGCTGATAAATATATTCTTATTCTTCATATATATATTATATATTAGAATTCATAATTATCAAGCGCAAGTTTTGCCGCTATCTGCTCTGCTTCCTTTTTAGATTTTGCTTCAGCAGGTCCAAAAACCTTTTCTCCAAGATGAACACAAACTTTAAAAGTCTGGTCATGATCAGGACCGGTTTTTGCAACAAGCTCATAACGAGGACACTGTTTTGTTTTTTTCTGGAATTTTTCCTGAAGCTGGGTTTTAAAATCTTTAATTCCCTGTGAAAATAGTTCATCTACAGCTGGAATTATAAATGACAGTACATATTTTTCTGCCGGTTTATAACCTGCATCAAGGTAATATGCACCAATGATTGCTTCCATACAGTCTGCAAGAATGGCAGGTTTTGTACGCCCTCCACTCATTTCTTCCCCATGACCTAACAGAAGAAGTTTGTCTATTCCAAATTTTAAGGCTACAGGAGCAAGTGCCTTTTCAGAAACTACCTGTGACTTTATTTTTGCGAGATCGCCTTCAGGATTGTCTAATTTTTTATACAGATATGAAGCTGTTACCATTCCAAGAACTGAATCCCCAAGGAATTCAAGCCGCTCATTATTTTTCACTCCCTGCATTTCGTTGGTGAGTGAACGATGATGAAAGGCCTGGTCGAGCATTTCCATGCTCTTAAACTTTATTCCAACCCTGTCACAAAAATCAGACAGTTGTTTAATACGTTGTTTTGTAAGTTTCATGTTTTTTCTCATATTTTTATAATCGGCCTATAACTGGTAAAGAAACATAAAAAAAAGCACAAGACCAAATCTTGTGCTTTTTCTAGATATCTTAGTTATAAGGCTTATTTGCCCTGTTCAGATTTGATGAAGTCGTAAGCATCGCGAACTGTTTCAAATTCGTTTGCCTTTTCATCTGGGATGCTAACTCCCAATTCTTCTTCGATAGCATATACCAATTCATAAGTATCAAGGCTATCAGCTCCAAGATCATTTCTGAAAGAAGAATCCAAAGTAATCTTTCCTTCATCAATCTCCAACTTGTCAGCAATAAGCTTCTGAATTTTCTCAAACAATTCGTCCATTCTTTTTACTCCTAAGAATTAGCCATTAACTTCTGGTGTGATAACCTGACGACCACGGTAGAAACCGCATTTTGGACAAACGTGATGAGACTGAACTAAGTTACCGCAGTTGCTGCATTCAACAAGCTGTGGAGCCTTAAGTTTCATGTTGATTGTCTGACGTCTTTTTGTTACGGCTTTTGATGTTTTACTTCTTGGTACTGCCATAGCCATATATATAACCTCACTATAATTTATCAGATATAACTGAAGTTTAATATACAACAATTCCAATCTGAATGTCAATGTATTATATCAAAAATACGGTATTTGTCAAACAAAATTCGAAATTTTGTCATTTAAATGTTTTTTACATTTAGCTGTTTTCGTATTTTTCTTTTAATGCCTCGGCAACTACAGGTGGAACCATGCGCGAAATATCACCACCAAACTGAGCAAGCTGTTTAATTGAGCTGGATTTTACAATCGCGTATTTTTCTTTTGACTGCATGAATACAGTTTCAATTTCCGGATTAAGATTCTGATTCATAAGAGCCAATTCAAACTCGTAGCCAAAATCATTAGCAGAGCGCACTCCCCTTACGAGAACCTTTGCCCCAACCTGCTTTGCATAATTAACAATAATGCCCTGATATGAATGAACAGAAACATTTTTGAACGGCTTAATCAGCTCCTTCAAAAATTCAACTCGCTCATCAGCTGTAAACATATATTTTTTTTCTGGATTTACTGAGACAACTACATCTACACTTTCAAAAAGTCCTGATGCTCTTTTTATAATATCTAAATGCCCGTTTGTGGGCGGATCAAAAGATCCTGCAAAAACTGCCTTAACCATATTTAAGTAATTTATCTCATTTGACGAAAACGGGCAATAGATGTAGAATTGCAGCTATGAAGAAGATTTATGTTTTATTCACTATTGTTCTCGGAGTTTGTTTTATATCATGTGGAAGCGCACCTAAGGAAGAAGAAGTTACTCCTGAAGCTCCTGTGGTGGAAGAAACAGTTTCTGAAGTAATTGAAGAGCCAGAAGAAGTTGAAGAAAACTTCGAAGATGATGAAGTAGAACTTATTGAAGAAGAAGTTAGTATTGTTGATGAAGATGAAGAAGAATACATTCGTTCTACAAAAGATCTTTCAGAAGAAGAGCTCGTAACAAAAGACGAATTTGCTGAAGATAAAGCCGAAATTCTCAGAATCATTAAAGAACTTCAGAAGGTTATGGAAAAAGAAGATGTAGAAGACTGGCTCAAGTATGTAGATACAGCTTCAAAGAACTTCTATTCTAATCCTGCAAATATCAGAAAAGTAAATAAAAAGCTTCCTAACAAAGCTATTGTTCTTAATGGACTTGGAGATTATTTCAAATATGTTTTCATTCCATCAAGAAAAAACCGCGAAATCACAGAAATCAGATATATTTCTAAAACAAACAC
>CADANN010000093.1 GCA_902789325.1 uncultured Spirochaetaceae bacterium | reverse complement strand
AATCTACAATACGCGAACTTATCGCCCAGCGCAATCAGCTTCCGGACTTTGCCTGTATTGATACAGATGCGGTCGGCCTGAACTGGCATAGCTACAAAGAAACGGACCACGAAAATCAGTATTATACAGACACCCTCAAACGTGCTGATGAAATCTCCGGCGATAAGAATATTTTCTTTGTGAGTGCCGGCATGAATCCGCCGAACTTTTATAACTTAGTTGATTTGTCTGAATCGATAGGACGAACTTTCTTTATAGGCATGACCTGCTCTGACGAAGAAATCACAAAGCGTCTCAAAGCCAGACCAGCCGAGCGTCAAACCGACAGCGACGAGTTTATCAAAACTCAGCACGAATACAGCGCCTGGTTCAAAAGAAGCAGAGGAAAGTTTCAACTGTTCATTGATAACACAAATCAAACAGTGGAAGAAACTGCAGGGCTTATTGAAGATTTTATAAACTCACTATAGTAAAAAAAATTTTTAAGATTTTTCTTTTTAAGATTTTTCTTGAATTCAATTTTTAATCACCTTATTCTTTCTTATAGGCGCCTAAAACTTACAAGAAAGAATGAGGTTTTTTATGACTAAAGAAGAACTGCACAAAATGATTGAGCAGGATCAACCCAACATCTGCCAGATTGAGGCGATTCACGATGGAAAAACTGTTTACAGCGACACCTGGAACAATTACAAAAGCGACGACTGCATACACGTTATGTCTGTAACAAAAAGCATTATGGCTCTGCTGATTGGAATTGCCATAGACAAAGGACAAATAAAAAGTGTGGACGACAAGGTTCTGGACTATTTTCCCGAATACAAGGTAAAGCGCGGCGAGAAGACTATTTACGAAGTGACCATTAAGCATCTGCTTACGATGCGCGCTCCTTATAAAACTAAGGGCGACCCCTGGAGCAAGGTTTGCTCTAGCGAAAACTGGACTTATACTTCTCTGGATTTTCTTGGCGGCCGTAAGGGGCTCACGGATGAGTTTAAGTATTCCTCGGTGTGCCTCCATATTTTGACTGGCATTCTCTACAAGGCCACAGGCGTGCTTACAGTGGATTATGCCAACAAATATCTGTTCGAACCGCTTGGTATTCCAGCCCACAAAAACTTTTACGCGAAGTCTGCAGAGGAACACAAAGAGTTTACAATAAGCAAACTTCCCAAAGAGGCAGTGTGGTTCGCTGACCCGCAGAACCTTGGCACACCAGGCTATGGACTTTGCTTGACCGCAGCCGACATGGCAAAAATCGGGCTTCTCTGTCTGAACAAGGGAACTTACAAGGGCAGCCAGATTGTGTCATCAAAATGGATTCACGAGATGACCGCTCCTCGCCCTGTTGAAGGTAAATATTTCCGCGGCATGGAATACGGCTATCTCTGGTGGATAATTTCCCGCAAGAAAAATATCTATGCCGCCATTGGCAACAGCGGCAATGTGATTTACATCAATCCGCAGAAGCATCTGGTTGTGGCAGTAGCCTCGTATTTCAAGCCTACCATTTTTGACCGCGTAGACTTTATCCAGAAATACATCGAGCCGTTCGCAGAGCAGGTTTAATAATCAAACCATTTATGCTATGCTGATAAAAAAAGTAGGGGACAATATGACATTTGATGGAACACAAAAAGTAATCGGAAAAGGCGCTCAGGCAGAAGTCCTTTTGTATCACGGTTTTGCTTACAAGGTTTACAATGAATCATATCCAGCTGAATGGATTGCATTCGAAAAAGACCAGCAGAAAGCTGTAAACAAGGCAGGACTTTGTCCGGTAAAGTATTACGATACTGACGATCCGCACATAATCAAAATGGATCTGGTTGAAGGAGACCAGCTGGAAAAATCAATTCCTGCAGCTCCAGAACAAGGGTTTTTGCTTCTCGCCAAGGCATTCCGATTTGTGCATGAAGCTGATGCAAGTGCCACAACAATTCCACCACTGTCTGCAACTGCAGGTCTCCTACTTACTGATCAGGAAAGATCAGAAGTGCTTCCAATAATTGAAAGGCTTTCTCAAAAATATAAGAGCTGCATCTGCCATCTGGATATGCATTTTCTGAATATCATGATTCCGGCCAACACACCACTTATTGCAGATAAAATCAATTACACAATCATAGACTGGATGAATACACGAGTTGCTCCTCCAGTTTTTGATTACGCAAGAACTTATGTGATTTTCAATGAGTTCGCAAAAGAAGCTGTTGAATTTTATAAAGCGGCAGTCTGGCCGGATGTACAAGCCCTTGGCATTTTAGACGAAGATTTTTCTGATGCAGTAAAAGTTTGCACTATTTTGAGAAGCAAAGAAAAATAAACGATTTATTTATTCCAATCTACTGCGCGAACGTTGAGTTCGTAGAAATCTGGTTTTACAAGCTG
>CADANN010000092.1 GCA_902789325.1 uncultured Spirochaetaceae bacterium | reverse complement strand
ATAGATTGATTTAGGAAGAAGCTTAAATCCTTTGGCACCATTATCACGATATTCAGACACAGTGCCTTTTGAAATAAGCTTGTCATAATACTGTGCACCTACAAGCTCTTTTACCTTAGCATTTTCACCTGCAAAACAGAGAGTGCCAAATAAAACTCCTGCTGCAAGTACACAGTTGATTTTTTTATTCATTAGCGGATTCCTTTGTAAAGAACGCGAACCTGCTTGAATACTCCTTCACCTTCACTCTTTGTTTCAACATCTGGGATATCGTTCAAAGTTGTGTGAATAAGGCGACGCTCAAACGGATTCATTGGTTCAAGCAGAATAGAGTTGTGCGAAAGACGAACTTTATCTGCTGTTGTATAAGCGAGACGAACAAGTGTCTCCTCACGACGGATTCTGTAGTTTTCTGTATCAAGAATTACGCGAACTTCTTCGTGACCAAGACGGCCAGCGTAGATGTTTGCAAGAAGCTGAAGTGCATCAAGATTCTTTCCTTTGCGTCCAATAAGGATTGAAGAATAAGAAGAATCAAGACGGATTCCAAGCTTGCGCTCTTCACGATAAGAAACTTCAACCTTTACATCGTAGCCCATCTTTTCAATTACATTCTGAATGAATTCGATGAGCTTCTGTTCAAATTCGCCCTGTGGAAGTGGATCAGCAACAAGGCGTGAATGCTTTTCTTCTGAAGCTTCGTTGCCCCAGCTAGAGCCCTCATTATCATCAAGAGTATGAACTCTGATTTTTACATATCCTTTTTTGAAGAGAGAATTCTTTTGTGTTTCAAGAATCTCAACATCAAACTGGTCTCTTTCAAGACCAAGCTCGTTTACAGCCATTTCAATAGCTTCTTTTTCAGTTTTTCCCTCAAACTCGTAAGTCATTTTATTTCTCCTAGTATGTCATTCCCGGGCTTGACCCGGGAATCTATTTTATTTTCTCTTACCTTTTGGTGGCAAAGTTTTCTGTACCTTTGCTGCACCAGCATCTTTTTCAGCGCGCTTTTCTTTCATCATCTTATTGATAATGAGCTGCTGGAAAATCTGCAAAACGTTACTTGTAAGCCAGTACAAAAGAAGTCCAGACGGTGCATTGTAGAACAAGAAGAAGAACATCAAAGGCATACCGTACATCATAAACTTCATTGTAGCCTGACTCTGTCCAGGTGCTGTAGTCTGACCATACTGAGTTATCTTACCAGATAACAACTGAGTAGCCACATAGATTACAGGTAAAATGCGAAGTTGATTTCCAAGTAATGGAATATTGAAATTGAATGTTTTAACAATATCACCAGTAGAAAGGTCTGGAATCCAGCCAGGAATGAACATAGCACCACGGAACTCAAAGTAGTTGTTGAACAGGTTGTACATAGCAAAGAGTACGAGGAACTGGAATACCATTGGAAGACATCCGCTTGCAGGGTTATAACCAGCCTGCTGATAGAGCTTTGAAGTTTCCTGCTGAAGTTTCTGCTGATCGTTCTTGTATTTATCCTGAATAGCCTTCATTTTTGGCTGAAGTTCCTGCATTTTGAGAGAGCTTAAAGACTGCTTCTTAGAAATTGGGAACATGATAACCTTAAGGATGATTGTCATGATGATGATTGAAACACCCCAGTTATGAATCAACTTATTGAGCAATTCAAGAACAAACTTAAGGATTTTTTCGAGCCAGTTGAGCCAACCGCTTGTCTGCAAAGCCTGAGAAACCTTTTTACCACCAAGATTCCAGCCGTTATTTTCTGCAATGTTATAGCGTTTAAGGTCTTTGTCGTTACGTGGACCAAAGTACATATAGTATGTATCAGAAATATCTGAACCGCTGAATGCGCTGCGCTCAATCAAAGCCTGTGCATTTGCATAATTATTAACTTCTACATTAGAAGAATAGTAAGCTGTTCTGATTTTTTCTGGTGCGGAAGGAATTATAAGTTCAACAAAGTATTTTCCAGCAATTCCGTTCCAGATAAAGTCTTTGTCATATTCCTTGAACTGACCGTTGCTCAACATAATCTTTTTGTACTTCTGACCATTGTAAGCAATGAACTCG
>CADANN010000091.1 GCA_902789325.1 uncultured Spirochaetaceae bacterium | reverse complement strand
AAAACCTTCTGACCAATTTTTCCCGACAATAGCGAAGTTCCCAGCGCAAGCTTTTCTGCATTAAGACAGTCCTTTAGCTTGTCGTTCAAGTTCCATTCCGGAGTCATGATAATCAGCTCTTCCGGCAGCTCGCACATCTTTGTAAAGTTAGAAAGATAATTGTCCGCCATGGCACGGAACTTAGCCGATGAAAAACCTCTTCTGAAATTAGTGGAAAAAGAACCGTCGTCCAGATCCTTGCTGTCCTTGTGCTTAAAAGAAATTCCCGCTCCGTTGTGGCCGTCCCATACCTGATAATTCATACCCGCAGAATTTTTCTGAGCTTCATAATATGAGTTTGAATAAAAACTTCCGCTAAAGGTAAAGTCCGGGTGAACCTTACTCAGGTAAGCAAGTTCAGCCTTAGCCTTCTTCATCAGCTCTTCGTCCGTCAAAAGTTTTTCCCTTTTGTCCAGCTCTCTTACACCACCTTCAAGGTCAAAAGGGTATTCTCTTTCAAAAGGGTATTCTCTTTTTAATTCAAGATTTTTTTCAGCCAGTGCATAGCCTTCCTTGTCAGTCATCTTTCCCTGCTGAAAATGCACGCCAACCAAACCGTCCTTATAAACTCTGAAAGAAGTAGTAGTCTTGTCAAATTTGTTAAAAGATACAATTTCGTTCTCTACAATTTTCACTTCCGAATAAACGTATGTACCAATATATTTTTCCTTTTTCATTTTAATCCTCATTTATTTTCGGGGGTTCCCGTCCATTCCGCTTCGCTCCATGGCCGGTCGCTACGTCCGCGGTTCCGCATTCGCTCCAGCCTCCTCACTTCGTTGCGGTGGCCAGCTTCGCTGCCGCTCCCATCGCTAACCCGGTCTTAATTTATAGTCAACTTCTTCACCCTGATTGTCGGACCGCCCGTAGTCGTCGGCAGACTCTGACCATTCTTGCCACAGGTTCCGCTAAAGAACTGTAAGTCATCACCAACAGCATCAATGTCAAACAGTGTCTGAAATACATTTCCTGTAACAACATTCACCCTCAAAGGCTCGCATAACTTTCCGTCCCGAATCCTGTAGCACTTCTGCGGTTGAATCGTAAAGGTCGAGTTTCCTGTTCCATAATTCCAGTCGTAAACATAAATGCCGTCCTTTACTCCCCTAATGATATCTTCCGGCTTATCAGTGCCAGCTTTCATATAAGTGTTGGTCATGCGAACCATAGGCGAGTTATTGTAATCCTGAGCCCGGGCATTACCTGTCGGCTCCTCCCCAAGAATTGCCGCAGACTTTGCATCGTGCAGGCGTCCACTTAAAATACCGTCCTTAATCAGCCAGACTTCTTTTTTCTTGTTACCTTCATCATCATAAGGACAGTAACCGTGAAGCATAGAGTCACCTTCATCAACAATAGAAACCTTGGGATTTGCAACTTGCTTGCCCATTGTCCATTCGTCACGCAAAGTTTTATCATTCAGCATAAAATCAGCTTCGCTCTTGTGACCAAAACTTTCATGAGTAAAGACCGAAGTTACACTTGGAGAAAGAACGCAGACATAGTCGCCTGGTTCAACAGCTACATTGTTCAAAGCAAAGTCTACAGCCCGGTCGCGTTTTTCAATTATTTCCTGCTCCCGGCCCTTAAGTCCCTTAAAATCAAAAGCCCAGAGTCTTTCGCCGCCTCCGTAAGTAACGTTGTCTTTTCCTGCAATCTGGAACCACATTCCTAATGCACAGCGCTGGTAGTCTTGAATTATTTCAGTTCCTTTACTGGTATAAAGTTCTTTTATTGTACTTGTGTACCAGAAGTTAGCGTTTGTTACTTTGATTTCTTTGATTGATTTATCCATGCACTTTTTGCGGTAGTTTTTTACAATGCTTTCGCGGTCCTGCAGGGTAAGGTTTCTAAGATTGTTCTTTCCCTGAAACTTCAGGATGTTAGCCTTGTTTATGCTGAAGTTTTTTACAATCGGATTTTCAAGAATCTTTGGATCGGGAGCAGCAAGTTTAGCCAGCTCATTAATCTTGTTCTGAATTTTATCAATATCATTAGTTTCTGCGGTATACCAGAGTTTGCCGTCAAAAATGCGGATCATTGCACCCTTTATGCAAACTTCGTTGTTAGCCAGAACCTCGTCGTTCTGCATGGCATAACATGCAGTCTTGTTGTCCTCAATCCTTACGTCGCAGTAAAGATTTTCAGGGAATTTGAATTTCATATGTCCTCCGGTTTTTGTGATGCTTATAATTTTATCACAATCTGAATGTAATATGAAAAATAATTTATATGTTTTCAGATGCACGAGTTGTAATATTTAGTTCACGAATTGTATTTTTTTCTGATATTCAGAAAGAAATATATTTTTCAAAAAAAAATTAAAAAAAATGCAATTTTTTTTAATTTTTTTTATAAATTCAGTTGACACTTTTTTTATTTAGATATATATTCTCTATCACCGTCGCAACACTGAGTTGCGACACAACAACAAAGTTTTTTGACAGAATAGGGAAGGAAAGAATAGAACGAATAAGGTTCTAACGAAATAAGCGAGAAATCGCTAGTTTCGTTCTGATACTCAATTGACTACATTTTATCAGTTTTTTATAAAACTGACCTAA
>CADANN010000090.1:1182-5391 GCA_902789325.1 uncultured Spirochaetaceae bacterium | reverse complement strand
TAATCCACGCTTCTTTATTGAAAATGCAGAAGAAGTAACAGCAACTCCTTACGATATGCCAATCATCGGTTTTGATACAAAGACTGTAAATACCTTGCGTCTCTGGCAGGCTTCATCTCCAAATGGATTTGACCTTCAGCTCTTCAACAACATGGATTACAACCGTGCCGTAGAACGCCAGAACAGTGCAGAAAATATCAGCCGCGTTCTCTATCCTAACGACAATGGTCCAAGCGGAAAGGCTCTCCGCCTCAAGCAGCAGTACTTCTTCTCTTCTGCTTCTTTGCAGGATTTGGTACGCCACTATGTTGCAGACCACGGAACAGACTTCTCTAAGTTTGCAGAGCTTCATGTAATTCAGCTTAATGATACTCACCCGGTAGTTGCAATTCCTGAACTTATGCGTATTTTGATTGATGAATACAATGTAAGCTGGGATGAAGCATGGGATGTAGTAACTCATACATTTGCTTATACAAATCATACTATTCTTGCAGAAGCACTTGAGAAGTGGCCAATCGAAATCTTCCAGGGACTCCTTCCTCGTGTATATCAGATTGTTGAGGAAATTAACCGCCGTCTCGTAATTGAGCTGCGCCAGAAGTTCCCTAACGACTACTACAAGCACGAGCATATGGCAATTATCCATAACAACATGGTTTACAATTATCCATAACAACATGGTTTACATGGCCTGGATGGCAATTCATGCCTGCTTCAGCGTAAACGGTGTTGCAGAACTTCATACTGAACTTTTGAAGACCGCAGAACTCAAAGACTGGTACACACTTTATCCTGAAAAATTCAACAACAAGACAAACGGTATTACACAGCGCCGTTGGCTTTTGAATGCAAACCCTCAGCTTGCAAAATTCATTACAGACCGTATTGGACACGGTTGGGAAAAAGATCTTGCAAAGCTTAAGGGGCTCGAAAAGTTCCTCGATGATGATGAATCAATCAACGAACTTATTCGCATTAAGACTGAAAACAAGCAGGCACTTGCAGACTACCTCAAGCATGCTCAGAACGAGTTCCTTGACCCTGAAAGCATTTTCGATGTTCAGGTTAAGCGTCTCCATGAGTACAAGCGTCAGCTTTTGAATATCCTGCACGTTATGTACATTTACAACCGCCTTGTAGAAGATCCAAACTATAACCCTCCAGCACGTACATTCATCTTTGGTGCAAAAGCTGCTTCTGGTTACCGCCGTGCAAAGTCTATCATCAAGTTGATTAATACTGTTGCAGAAAGAATCAACAACGACCGCCGTGTTCGCGGAAAGATTCGCGTTGTATTCGTAGAAAACTACCGCGTTTCTGTTGCAGAAAAAATCTTCCCTGCAGCTGATGTTTCTGAGCAGATTTCTACTGCCGGACTCGAAGCTTCGGGAACTTCAAACATGAAGTTTATGCTCAACGGTGCCCTCACACTTGGAACTATGGATGGTGCTAACATCGAGATTTTTGAAGAAGCTGGAAAAGAAAACGGCTTTGTATTCGGTCTTTTGACAGAAGAAATCAAGAAGATGGAAGCAGAGCACTCTTATAATCCACAGGATTACCTCGACAGAAATCCTGCTCTTGCTAAGGTTGTTGAGCAGCTTGTTGATGGAACTTATGATCCAACACATCAGCTTTTCAAAGAACTTCACGATTCTTTGATTTACGGTGTAGAAGGTCAGCGCCCAGACGTTTACTACGTTCTCGCTGATTTTGATTCTTACTGCAAGGCACGCGAAAAGATTGCTGCTGCTTATGCAGACAAAAAGAAGTGGGCAAAGATGGCACTTAAGAACATCGCTAATGCCGGTAAGTTCTCTTCTGACCGTACAATCGAAGATTACGTAAGAGATATCTGGCCCGTTTTTTTCTTGCCGATTTATCCCTTTGTACTGTATAATAGAAACACTATGGCAGAAGAGATTTTATCGCTTATCAAAAATGTTAAAATTGAAAAAACAGAAGAAAAGCAGAAAGACAAAAAAGCTGTCTGGCTGATTTTCACCATCGGAGAAAAACGTTTTGCAATACCTGCGGAAAATGTAAAAGAAATCCTACGGGATGCGACTGTATTCCCACTTCCTTTTGTTCCACCTTATGTAGACGGTGTTCTTAACCGTTACGGCGATCCTTATGTTGTAATTAATCCGGCGGCACTCGAAGGTTATGAAGCACCTCAATCTATGCTGTTCATTGTTTTGAATGATGAAAGCCATTCCTGTTTCCGAATTACCGATGTAAAAGACTTTTTTACTGCAACAGAAAAAGATGTAGTTCACTTTGCAGAAGCAGAATTGTCTGAATTTTATGAAGGTACACTTACAGTAAACGGACAGGATGTTTTTGTTTTAAAGGTTCAGGATATCATACAAAAAGTAGGTAAAGAGATTGCCGCAGCCTGAAAGATTCATTTGCATTACCTATCCTCAAATTGATTTTCTGATTCCCAGCGATTATGTGGCATCCAGCGTTGGGGTAAAAGATTTAAATCTTTCTTTACTCAGTGATCAGAAATCCGGATTTTTTGATTTTGATGAAATTGCCTCTCAGTTTATACAGATTCCTCGAGAATCCGCTATCAAAACAATGATTGTTTTAAAAGACGTTGATGGCGAACGTTTGTCTATTGTGACGACTCAGGAATGCAAAGTGAGCATGATTGATTTACGAGAGTTTGGTCTTTTTTCTGATTTTTACAGTGAGAAGTTTAAGAAGCTGGGCTTTCTGGCTTGCAGCTTTAAAGAAGAAAGACTTCGAATATTAATGGATGTACGACAAACAGTTAATTATTTGAATGATTGTTTTCTGGAGGAATTATGATTCAAGTTCTTGTAGCAGATTCTTCGGCAATTATTCGCTCAGTTCTCAAAGAAATTATTTTAAAAACAAAAAAGCTTTCCTGGATTGGAGAAGCAGTTTCTTATGATTCCTTAAAATCAATGAGTCTTGAGCTCAAGCCGGATTTTATTATTACAAATAAAGCCCTTTTTGACAGCGCCAGAAGTACGGCCCTTTCAGACTATTGCCATACTGCTGAAATTCCAACTCTTATTTATTACGCACCAGGTGAAAAAACAGAATATTCTTCAAAGAATATCAATTATCTGGAAATGCCGCAGTTTATCAATTTTTCATCAGAGAAAATCAATGAATATACTAAATATTTAGAGCAGCATATTCTGGATATAAAATGTTCGGTTCTTTTTGAAAATCATCCTAGCTCTGTAGTTCCTGCTATAAATGAAGATGGCAGTTATTCAAAACCACTTCAGAACTTACCAAAAGATTTCAGTAAGCGAAAATTTAAGGCAGTTCTTGTAGGTGTTTCAACAGGCGGTCCTGGCGCACTTCTGGAACTTCTTAAGGGTGTAGGAAAACATTTTACCATCCCTGTTTTTATTACACAGCATATTAATTCTTTCTTTGATAAAAATCTTATCAACTGGCTGGCTCAAGAAGCCAATGTTCCCGTTCATCTTGCCCAGAATAATACCGCAGCTCTTCCGGGGCATGTTTATTTTGCTCCTTCAGATGTTCACCTTACTTTTGTTGCTCATCCGGAAGACGGCTTTAGAATGATTTTGAATCATGATGCACCAATAAACTTCTTGCGTCCTTCAGTTGATAAAATGTTTGAAAGTGCAGCTACTGTTTTTGGTCCTGATTGTATTGCAGTTGTGCTTACCGGAATGGGAGCAGATGGTGCAAAGGAATGTCTGCACTTAAAAAATATTGGCGCGTATACAATAACTCAAAATGCTGAAACCTGTGTGGTTTATGGAATGCCAAGGGCTGCTTATGAAAACGGTGGCGCCTGCGAAGTGTTACCACTGGAACAGATTTCGCAGCGCCTTTGGGATCTTGCTGGAGATGATCTGGAACTGATATGAGCAGCGAACTTATAGAACTTATAAATTCTAAAATCCTCAGCTACTCTGGCATTTATGTTGCAAAGTCGCAGTTTCAGACTTTGGAAGACCACATAAAAAAGCAGTCCAAAGTTCGTGGAATTTCTCCTTTAGATTTTGTAAACAGCTTAACTCCTCATACTCCAGATTTTGATGAAGTAATCAATCTTGTAACCGTAAATGAAACTTACTTCTTTAGAGAAGAAAAACAATTTGATTTTTTGAAGGAAGAAGTGTTCCCGAAATTTATGGGAAAAAATCTTACGATCTGGAGCTGCTGCTGTTCTACAGGCGAGGA
>CADANN010000090.1:0-1132 GCA_902789325.1 uncultured Spirochaetaceae bacterium | reverse complement strand
TGCACCGTGGACACTATTCAATTTTTTCATTACGTACCGATGGTCATAAATATCATAAACTTTTAGAGCCGTACTCAGACCGAACAGAAAATGAAATTGTATTCCGCCGTGAGTTTTTAAACCGAATTCATGCATTTAAATTCAATCTGATTCAGGGGGAAGTTTCTGACCTTCCTTTTTATGAAAACGCAGACATAATTTTTATGCGAAATGTTTTCATCTATTTTGATAAGCCAACCCGAACTAGTGTAACCAGAAAAATTATCAGCCGCTTAAAGCAGAAGGGCCTTCTTCTTTTTTCTATGAATGAAATTGGCTCTATCGATAAAACTGTAATTCCTGATAATCTTTATAAAACAAACAGCAAGCAGGTTTATTATTTTGTAAATGATGTGCAAAAGAACAAGCCTGTAAAGGTTGTGGCCGCCGTAGATTCTCGAAAAAAAGATAGCGAGGCAAAAAAACAAAAACTTAAGCAGGAAGTTGAAAAAGCAAAAACTCAGAAAACTCTTGAACTTAAAAAACAGAACGAAATCTCGGCTGCCCCAAAAGCAGAAAAAGGTTTTGATGCAAAACGAATCTACGAAGACGTTTGTCTGGAAATCAACCGCGGAAACTTTGAAAAGGCCCGTACACTTGCCCGAGCAATCAGCGGAACTGATACAAAAAAATATGCGTACTTTATGCTGGGTTATATAGAATATCAGGCAGATAATCGCGCTGCTGCAGAAACTCTTTTTGCATCTGCTGAAAGTATTTCTCCAGACTTCTGGCCGGCATTTTTCTACCACGGAATGGTGCTTCGCGATATGGGCCGTAATGAACATGCTCAAGGCTGCTTTACCAAATGTAAGACAATTATTTCTGCATTTACAAACAGCTCTATTCCTTATGATTTTACTCTGGACTCCTTTAGTCCATCATACATCTATTCTCTGTGCGAAACTTTTTCTATGGGAGGAGGACAGTAAATGAATCTTGATAAAAATCTATTTAAGGCAGATTACATTGCTGAATCCCGCGAGATTCTCGATTCTCTTGATGATATTGCAATTGAAGCAACAAAGGAAAAAAGAAATTCCGATTGTCTTAATGAAATCCTCCGCCTGCTGCATACGCTCAAAGGCTCTTC
>CADANN010000089.1 GCA_902789325.1 uncultured Spirochaetaceae bacterium | reverse complement strand
GCAATTCCGTTCCAGATAAAGTCTTTGTCATATTCCTTGAACTGACCGTTGCTCAACATAATCTTTTTGTACTTCTGACCATTGTAAGCAATGAACTCGCGGCGTTCGTAGCGGTTCTGTTTTGGATCATAGTGAGGTCCAATCTGTGGTGAAGTTCTGATTGTGTAAGCTGTACCGCCGATATCAAGACCAGTTGAATCAGCTGTATGAACAAGAACATCAAGCTTGAAAACATATTCGCCATCCATAAAAGTATAAACTTTGCGGAGGGTAGTTTTCTTACCGTTTACGTTCAATGTTTTTGTAAATGTAATTGATTTATCGTTGATTTCTGTATTGAAGATTTCGTCTACAATTTTTGCATCAGATTTACCAAAAGCAATTGCTAAGGTTCTGTTTTTGCTGTTTACATTATCAGAAAGTTGTACAAAGTCATTTGTATCCATGTCTTTATGGTCTAACAGCTTATAACTGATGATATCTCCACCCTTGTTTGTGAACACAGCCTCAACCTTATCAGTTGTGATTGTGTATTTCTGTTCAACAAGAGTGCTCTGCTCTTCTGCATCAGATTCTTCTGCAGCAATTTCTGCATCAGCAAATACAGCTGCATTTTCTTCCATAGCAGAAAGATCGAGTTCCTGTGGTTCAGAAAGCTCAGTATTATCTTCTGTCTGAGTCTGTGCTGCCTGTCTTCCCAATGCCGGATTCAATCCTGGAAAGAATTTTGGCAAAATCAGATAAGACGCAATAATTACAAGTGTAGAAAGGACAATAGCCCATATAGTATTTTTATCCACGTTTTTTCTCCTACGAAATGGCACAATGGCCTGGTTGTTTTACGGAACGGGGTCATACCCGCCTTCGTGAAATGGATTGCATTTGAGAACTCGTTTAATTGAAAGGAAAAGACCCTTACCAGGTCCGTATTTTTGAATTGCTTCGAGCGCATATGCAGAACAAGTGGGAGTAAACCTGCAAGTTGGCCCATGCAATGGAGAAATACAAATTTGATAAGCACGAATTAGAAAACAGAAAAACTTAGTTAAAAATTTTTTGATGGCACCAATAAATCGGCCGGCCAAATATTTCAACATAGCCTTATTCCTGAATTAATCCTGCCTTTTGACACAATAAACGAATTTGATCACATCGCGAGTGGAACGAATCATTTCCGGGATATATTAAGAATAACATGTCATATCCGGTGTTCAGATGTGATTTTAGTAATCGATAGACTTCACGGCTGTACCTTTTTGATAAGTTCCGTTCGACAGCGTTACCGTAGCCGCGCATCAAAGGAAAACCAACACGATTCATTCCAAGGTTGTTTTCTAAATAGAAAAGCTTTGCACCCGGAATACTTATCTTTTTTCCGTCCTTAAACAGCTTTTTAAAATCAGCGGGATTTTTTATTCGTTCCTCACGCTTAAAAAATCCCGTTTTTATCAAGTCTGTTTCCATCCCTTTTAATTAGTACTTCTTCTTTTCGTCAGAAACTGAAAGCTTTGCGCGACCCTTAGCACGTCTGCGTGCGAGTACCTTGCGTCCGCCTTTTGTTGCCATGCGAGCTCTGAAACCGAATTTTCTGTTGCGCTTTACTTTGCTTGGTTGATATGTTCTTTTCATGGAACGTACTCCTTATATATAATAATTTAAATTTTCTATTAAAATACAAAAATAGTAATAAAATATATCATTTATTTAAAGTATTGGTCAAGATGATTTGTCCGCAGAAATAAAACAATCCCTTGAGTCAAAATCACACTTTTTTTTCTTTCATGAACTTCAAAATAATCAAAAATACTACCAGAAGAATCGGGAAGATTCCTCCAAAGAAAAGTCCCTGCTGAAGATTGTCTCCTGCTTTCTGAGAAATCATTCCGACTGTACTTGGTCCAATTGAACCGCCCAAATCTCCGGCCATTGCAAGAAGTGCAAACATTGCAGTTCCGCCATTAGGAATCTTTTTAGAAGAAATACTCAGAGTTCCTGGCCACATAATGCCTACAGAAAAACCGCACATAATACATCCGGCCAGCGCCACAATCGCATTATGAGAAAGAGAGGCCATGATATAACAGATAAGGCAGAGAATGCCTGAACCTATCATGAACTTTGTTAGTTCAACTTTCTCGCCAAACTTGCCGTAAAAGACACGGCAGATTCCCATAGTCACTGCAAAAAGACAAGGACCGGCAAGATCGCAGACTGTTTTAGAAAGGCCAAGTCCAGACTCAACAAAGGCAGAAGCCCACTGAGCCATAGAAAGTTCGCTGGCACCAGAGCAGACCATAAGCACAACGGCCACCCAGAAAAGCGGTGACTTAAAAAGCTGAAGGATTGTCATACCCTTGCCAGAATCAACAAGC
>CADANN010000088.1 GCA_902789325.1 uncultured Spirochaetaceae bacterium | reverse complement strand
AGTCTTTTTGCAACCTTACTCATAAATTATTTTCCTTTTTTGTCTGCCGGTTTTTCGGCTCCAAAACGTCTGTTTCTGTGCTGGAAAGATTCAATGTTTGAATAAAACTCTTCGTTAGAATAATCCGGCCACAGAGTATCTGTATATATCTGTTCAGCGTAAGCAACATGCCACAAAAGATAGTTACTTAATCGCTGTTCTCCACCAGTTCGAATCAGAAGGTCCACATCTGGACATTCGGGCATATCAAGATAGCTGGAGAATAATTTTTCATCCAACTGATCAGTAGTTATTTTATTATTAATGATTTTTTTGATTCCGCGGATAATTTCATCACGTCCGCCGTAGTTAATGGCAAGATTTACAGTCATTCCTTTAAAGTCAGCTGTATCATCCATTGCCTGTTTAATGTCTTTTTGAATACTATTAGGAAGGGCTTCAAAATTTCCTATATGACGAACTCTAATTCCATTTTCTTTATAAAAAGCAAGTTCGCCACAAAGATGAGTATGAATAAGATTCATTAAGAAACCTACTTCCTGTTCGGCACGTTTCCAGTTTTCTGTTGAGAATACGTAGAGTGTTAAATATTTAATTCCGAGGTCGCTTGCTGCTTTTACGATACGTTTTGCAGTGCGAAGTCCCTCGTCATGTCCCGATGTGCGGGGTAGTTTTCTTTGTTGTGCCCATCTTCCGTTGCCGTCCATTGTAATTGCAACGTGCAGCGGAAGATTTTCTTTATCAACAGCCATTAGTTCTGCAAAATGTCCTTTTCTTTTGCATCGTAAATCTTGTTGATTTCATCGATGTATTTATCTGTAAGCTTCTGGAGCTTGTCAGTTTCTGTTTTAAGTCCGTCCTCTGTGAGACTTCCGTCTTTCTGCTGTTTCTTGAGGTCGTCATTTCCATCGCGGCGGATGTTGCGGATTGCTGTACGAGAGTTTTCTGCAACTGTTTTAGCCTGTTTTACAAGTTCCTTGCGGCGGTCTGCTGTGAGGGCAGGAATTGCAATGCGGATTACTTTACCATCGTTTGATGGGTTCAATCCAAGGTCAGCCATCTGAATAGCTTTTTCAATTTCTGTAATAAGTGATTTGTCGAACGGAGTGATGATGACAGAACGAGCTTCAGGAATTGCGATTGTAGCAACCTGATTCAAAGGTGATTTTGTTCCGTAATAATCCACGCGAACCTTGTCAAAAATTGCGGCATTTGCGCGTCCAGTTCTGATTGTATTAAAAGAATCTTTCAAAGAAGCAATAGTTTTGTCCATGCGTGCTTCGATTGTTTCTGCCATTTTTTTTCCTCCTGTGAAAGACCGCCTCATAGAGGCGGTCTTATTATTTACTTACCAAGTACAAAAAGTTTAGCTGTTGCGAAGCTCAAAGAAGCACCTGCTTCCTTTCCAACTTCTGCAAGCTTAGCTGTTACAGTTTTCTTGTCGTCCTTTACGAACATCTGATCTTCGAAACAGATTTCTGCAAGGTGTTTGTTAATCTTACCCTGAAGAATTCCTTCCTTAACGTTCTCAGGCTTACCAGCCATCTTTTCGTCCTGATCCATCTGTGCCTTGAAGATTTCCTTCTGTTCAGCAACATAAGATTCTGGAACATCTTTCTTTGAAAGATAAGATGGTGTGAAAGCTGCAATGTGGAGACAGCAGTCATAAGCAAAAGTCTTAACTACATCAGCAGTAGAACCCTTAACTACAACTACAGCACCAGTTTTCTTGTCTGAGTGTACGTAGAATGAAGCAGATGCATCAGCTGGTACATCAATTACTTCAACCTTTGCAACCTTCATGTTTTCACGGATAGATACCTTGAGTGGTTCAAGAATAGCTTCGTGATCAGCTTCAACCTTTGTGTAACCCTTTTCGAAAGTTACGTCGAGAAGCTTTTCGCCTACAGCGATAAAGTCAGCGTTGTTTGCAACGAAGTCAGTTTCACAAGTAAGTTCAACAACAACGATCTTATTTCCGTTCTGGCGGATGAATAGACGACCTTCAGTTGTAGCACGCTCAGCGCGTTTAGCCATAGCTGCAAGTCCCTTTTCCTTAAGATATTTTTCTGCTTCTGCCATGTCGCCATTACATTCTGTAAGGGCTTTTTTGCATTCCATCATGCCGGCACCAGTGGCTTCGCGAAGTGCCTTTACGTCAGCTGCTGTAATTGCCATATATTAGTCCTTATAAATTTTGTCTTCGTCAACGTCGTCAGCAAGGCTTTCTTTTTCGTCTGCTTCAACATCTTCTTCTTTTGGTTCAGTTGGCTGATAGTTAGAGTAATCAACGATTTCCTGATCTTCTGTACGTGTAGAAGCGTCAGTCTGAACATCATCTTCGTCGTTAAGGTTCTCAAGAATCTTAAGACCAGCTTCATTGTCAGATTCAATTACAGCGTTAGCAAT
>CADANN010000087.1:2447-3690 GCA_902789325.1 uncultured Spirochaetaceae bacterium | reverse complement strand
TGCCAATGTTTCTACAATTTCTGGAATCCGTGAACTTGGTGAAAAAATCGGCGGCATCTGGGAAATCGTAAAAATCATCAATGATATTGCTGATCAGACACGAATCATCGCCTTCAACGCAGAGCTTGAAGCTTCAAGTGCCGGAGACAGTGGAAAGAACTTTCATATTGTTGCTAACGAAGTTCGCCGCCTTGCAGCAGGTATTACAAACTCTGTAGACAAAATCAAAGAGCGTATTACTGAGATTCAGCATTCTTCCGACAACCTGATTATTGAGATTCAGCATTCTTCCGACAACCTGATTATTACATCTGAAAGTGGAACTGAAAAAATCCGCGAAGGTCTTGAGCTTTCAGAAAAGCTTAAGGAAAAGTTCAGCGACATTCAGTCTTCTTCAGAAATTACTGTAGAATCTGCAAATCAGATTAAGGAAATCATTAATCAGCAGTCTACAGCATTCGATCAGATTGTAGCTACTGTACGCCAGATTTCTTCAGGAATCGAAAACTTCTCAACTTCTACAAGCACTGTTAATAATACAGCTCAGAAGCTTAAAGAAGCCGCAAATCTCCTGGAAAATCTGCATACACAAATTATCTCTTCTGAGATATAATGGCGGCATGAATTCAAAATATACATCTATTCTTGCCAGCATTGGACTGATTATTACGGCGGCAATCTGGGGCTTTGCCTTTGTCGTCGTAAAAGACAGTCTGGATTATATCGGGTCGTTTTATATGGTCGCAATCCGTTTCAGCATTGCGGCTATAGGAATGGGCCTGATTTTTTTTAAGAAAATAAAATTGATTGATAAAAAGCATCTTGTAATGGGTGCTGTTACCGGCTTCTTTTTATACTTTGCCTATATCGTCCAAACCGTTGGATGCTTTTATACCACTGCCGGCAAAAATGCCTTTCTCACTACAGTTTATGTCATTTTAATTCCACTAATTGCGTGGCCGCTTTATAAAAAAAGACCGGGCTGGTTTGTATTTGTTGCGGCAGTAATGTCTCTTACAGGAATAGGGCTGCTGGCTCTTGGCGGAAATGATTTAGGCGGCATAAACCGAGGTGATGTACTTACGCTGGTTTGCGGCCTGTTCTATGCACTTCACATTTTATGGACAGAAAAATGTAATAAAGAGGGCTGTAGTGTTATTTTAATAACCTTGCTGCAGTTTTTCTTTGCGGCTCTTTTTGCCTGGCTTACAGCTCCATTTGCAGACGGTCCGTTTCCAGTTGC
>CADANN010000087.1:0-2437 GCA_902789325.1 uncultured Spirochaetaceae bacterium | reverse complement strand
CCTTCTTCTCTGGCTTCTTTGTTTTTGAGTTTTGAATCCGTTTTCGGTGTTTTGTTCAGCACATTGTTCTTACATGAAGCCTTTACATTGAGAATGTTCTTTGGCTGCCTTTTGATTTTCATGGCTGTAATTCTAGCCGAAAACGGATTGAGACTGTTTTACAGATCAAAACCCGTCAAAATAAGTTGAGAAACTTTTATCAACTTTTCCAGACCCGATTCCGATTACTGCAAAAAGTTCAACTTCTTCCAGCTGACCTTCTCTTGTAAGCTTATCTACGGGAACTTCTGAAATAAGCAGAGACTGGCATTCACTGTCAGGCATAAAGGCAGTGCCGGAGTAATCTTTTGTTATCCACTTCTTTATACCTACAATGTCGCTTTTATCTGCTCCTGCTTTGTTTGCAAAACTGCAGATTTTATTCCAGATAAACTTATCCTGTTCTTCGGAATTGTCGGCTCCATAAACACTTTTGTCTGGCAAAACCGAAGTGGTTCCACCGACATAAACAAAGGGACCTGCCTTTACTGCTCGGCTGTATCCAAGAAGCTCCTCCAGCGGGGAGCCGGAAGGGTAAACAACTCTGTCAAGTTTGAGCCCCTTGTAGGATTCTCCTTTTGAACAGCCTTTTACAGCAACAATCAGGACTTTGCAGGTATCACTTGTTTTTCCGCCTTCGCAAAGCAAATCAGAATAAGTAACAACTGTAAAGGACGGCTTATACAGTTTGAAATGATTTGAATATGCTTCTCTGGTTGAAGGATTATCGTACATGCCGGTTACATATTTCTGTACGGCAATTACATCTTCAATACAGCTTCCAGCATCTGTAATTTCCTTTACAAGCTTTTCATAAATATAGCTTGTCTTTTCTGCATCGGAAGTGCCCGGTGTTTCTGCATTTATAAAATCACTTGCATAAATAATTGGACCAAGAACTTTAATCATATTTTCCTCCCCATTTTACTTTCCAGTAAGAATTCTTTTGAACGGAAGCACGAAACAAAATGACCGGGGATTCTTTCCTTAAAGCTAGGAAACTGATCGGTACATATTGGTTTGCAGTACTTACAGCGGTTATGGAATACGCAGCCCTGTGGTGGATTTAATGGAGATGGGATTTCTCCCTCAAGAACAATCGGTTCCTTCTTTGTGTGAATATCCACTTCAGGAACAGCACTTAGCAGTGCCTTTGTATAAGGATGTATCGGATTGTTGAAAAGCTCTTCTGTTTCGGCAAGTTCAACAATATGACCAAGATACATTACTGCAATTCTATCGGAAACATATCGGACTACACTCATGTTATGACTGATAAAGAGATATGTAATTCCAAGATCTTTTTTCATTTGCCCCAGAAGGTTTAGTACCTGAGACTGAATTGAAACATCAAGGGCACTTACTGGTTCATCGCACACGACGAGTTCAGGCTTTAATATAAGGGCACGAGCAATACCTATTCGTTGTTTCTGTCCTCCTGAAAAACCGTGTGGGTAGCGATAATACTGGTCTGGTCGCATACCGACTTTTTCGAGCATGTCCATGGCCATTTCCATCCGTTCAGTTCGATTCTTACCAATCCCATGAACTTTGAGAGGTTCTTCTACAATTTCACCGATTGTCATTCGCGGATTTAGGGACATATAGGGATCCTGAAAAATCATCTGCATCTTGCCAGTCAGCTCACGGCGCTCTTTTTCGCTGACGGAGATGAGGTTTTTTCCATTGAAGCTTACAATTCCCGAGGTTGGTTTGATGAGGTCAATTACACAACGCCCTGTAGTACTCTTACCACAGCCGGATTCTCCAACCATAGAAAGGGTTTCGCCACGCTTAATTGCAAAACTGACGTCATCTACAGCTTTTACATAACGATTCTGAACTTTCAGTGAACCGCCCTGAACCGGGAAATACTTAGTCAGATTCTTTACTTCCAGAATGTTATCTTCCATTATTGACCTCCTGTATAATCTTTTGCAAAGGCTCCAGGATACAAACACCTGACCTTACTTGTCTCACTGATAGAAATAAGTTCCGGATTTTTTTCCAGACATTCTTCCTGGCAGTGAGGGCAGCGGTCTGCAAAACGGCAGCCTTTTTTTACACTTCCCAAGGCTGGAACAGTACCTTTTATAATGTAGAGTTCCGAATCTCTTTTTGTAGAAAGCCTTGGAATGGATTTTAAGAGACCAATAGTATAGGGATGCTGGGGATGGTCAAAAACTTCTTCCACAGTCCCTTCCTCTACTATGTGCCCCAGATACATAATAATTACCCGCTGGCAGGTTTGTGCAACAACGCCAAGGTCATGGGTAATCAGCATTATTCCCATACCTATTTTCTTATTCAGCTCCTGCAGGAGCCTCATTATCTGTGCCTGAATTGTTACGTCCAGTGCTGTTGTAGGTTCATCTGCAATCAAAAGCTTTGGATTACA
>CADANN010000086.1 GCA_902789325.1 uncultured Spirochaetaceae bacterium | reverse complement strand
CTTTGTAGCTATGCCAGTTCAGGCCGACCGCATCTGTATCAATACAGGCAAAGTCCGGAAGCTGATTGCGCTGGGCGATAAGTTCGCGTATTGTAGATTTTCCAACACCACATGGGGCGCATAAAATTATTAGTGTTTTCATTTTTCTTTATCTCCTGATAACTGGTGCTTCCTTGGCATAATTTCCATAGCGGGTCATAAACTCTTCGTACTCGTCCTGCTCGGTAATCCAGATGATAAAATATGCTTCTTTTACACCAAGATTTCTATAGGCCTGCAGACGGGTATTTCCATCGTTCATTTCAAAACCGTGCTCAACATAGTGGGCAATAAGCGGTGGCATGTCGGGGTCTTTTTTAATTGAATCCTCCAGGGCTGCCACGTGAATCGGCCACCAGTCTTTGTCGATTCTATATTTCATGCCTTCTTCAGGGCCGGTATTGCGCTCGAACAAATCAAGCGGCATTTTCATTGGGCCGATGTAATATCGTTCGAAAAGCTTAAGTCCGTCGGAAAACGGAATATTTTTTCCCGCATCATGAAGATATGTATGAATCCATTCATCAATTTTATTTTCTTTGGCATAAGACATAGCCGAAGAAAGAGTCTTATTATATTCTGTCATAGTACGCTCCTGTTTTGAGTAAACAATATGCTTTACAGAATCAAACGAAAGACAATACTTTTCCGAGAGCTGCTCGATTGTCAGCCCGTCCGAAAAATCTTTTTTCATGCTCTGATTTCTTTTTGCAAGATATGCCCTGTAGCCCGAAGATTCACCCCAGGCCTTTTTATCATTTTTGGCCGGAATGTAAATCGTCTCACCGCTGACATACCGCTGAATCTGCTTCAAAAGATTTTCTGGAAAAATGTCCTGTGCATTTCTGTAATTCATAAAGTCCTCAGTTTCAAAGCGCTTTGTGATTATAGAATATAGGATTTCAACGCAACTGTATATGTTGAGAATGGGTGGAATTATTGTTTACATATTTGGGTGAAAATCATTTTCAATTTTATACTTGACTTTAAAATATAACATTGTTAAATTATCGTTGTTATACAATAGGAGATAAAGATGAGAAATCCAAATCCAGAACTTATTAATCAGATAAAAGAAGCCGCGCTCAAACTGCTTATGGAAAAAGAACCTGAACAGATTGGAATGCGAGATATTGCTTCTGAATGCAAAATCACTGCAACAAATATCTATCATTATTTCAAAGATAAAGACAGATTGTTTCAATCAATTTCTCTGGATTGTCTGAATCAACTTAATGAACGAATCAAGGAAAATGCAGCTCGCGGGAAATCAATTAAAGCACAAATCAAAAATGCTGTAATTGCTTATCGCGACTGGTGTTTTGAAAATCCTAGAAGATGTCTTCTTGTTATGCAGGGAATAAAATCTGCAGAAGATATCACTCCAGAACAGATGGAAGAATTTTATGTTTGTAACAGAACCGGAGAAAAGTTATTGCGGGAAGCAATAAAGCAGGGGCTCGCAAAATCTTCTGACCCGCGCTTTGACGTAAGCCTTTTGGTTTCGGGACTCTGGGGCTGCATTGAATCTGTATTATTGAAAAAATGTGAAGTTGAATATTGGGATAACGGAAAAGCTTATACAGACCGTTTTATCAAAATGTGGTGCAACTCAGTTTTTATTGAGGAGGAAAAATGAAAAAGCTTATAGCAATGATTAATCTTATGTTTGTGTGTCTTGGAATGACATTTGCAAAAGACATTACAATTTCAGTCGGAGCTGGTGATAATTGGAAGGCAAAACGAGAACCTCAAGTTGCAATCTGGCTTGAAGATACGGATGGAAATTATATTAAAACTCTTTACGTTACAGAACGTGCCAGCCATAAAAGCTGGATTATGGGACCTAAGGAAGGACGTCCGGAATCTCTGCCTGTATGGTATCATGCTTCAAAATTTAAGCCGGCAAAAAACGCCGCCCCAGATTTAAAGCTGGACGCTGTAACAAGTGCGACTCCAAAGGGCGGAATTATTTTTGAAACTGAATTGGAAGATAAAGCGTATGTATTAAGGGCTGAGTTTAACACAAGCTTCGACTATAATGATTTTTATACAAAGAAAAATTCCGGCGTGAACGGGCAGCCTTCTGTAATTTATGAGGCTGCAATTCCGGCAGACTTCAATAAATCAAGCGAAGAAATCCGTCTTACCTTTTCGGGTACTGGAGCCCTGGACGGCTCAGACGGTCTGATTCACAAAAACACCGAAGGCCTCACAACAGCCCAGACTATTGTAAAACTGGTTGCCGTAGTTGGAAAGTAGAAAATCAAAGGATATATGTTATACTATATTTAGCATGACTAAGATTCAAAAGAGCAATTTTATCCAATTTTTTCTTCAGCGTCTTTAATACACTTTACTCAAGAGGTAACAATATGAGTAAAGAACTTTTTGAAAAATTTAACGAAGGTAGTCTTCGTCTGCCTGAAGGTCAGATTGACTTTGGTAAAATAAACTGGAACAAGCATCCGACTTTTGAAGGTGTTGAACTTAAGCACATCATCACAGCAAAGGATACTGGCGGTGATTTCAGCTATCATCTGGTTAGAATTGCACCGAACAAAAGCATTAAAAATCACATTCACGAAACTCAGCTGGAAACTCACGAGGTTATTGCGGGCAGTGGAAAGTGTATTAATGATGGAAAGTATCTTGATTATGGGCCGGGTGTAATTTCAATTATGCCGGCTAAGGTTCCACATGAAGTTAATGCAGGACCAGAAGGCCTTTATCTTTTTGCAAAATTCATTCCGGCTTTGTGCTAGAAGCTTCCTTGTATTCCTTAGGGGTAAGTCCCACAATCTTTTGAAAGCATCTGTCGAGGTGACTCTGGTCGCAAAAACCAGCATCATAAGTTACCTCGCAGATGCTTTTTTCTTCTTCCAGCAGCTTCTGTGCTTTTCGAACTTTGCACTGAATCTGAAACTGATGGGGTGTAAGCCCATACATCTTTTTGAATTTTCTGATTAAATGAAAGGGACTGATATTTGTGTCCTGTGCCATTTCTTCGATGAGGTAAAGATTTTCCGGCTGGTCGAGAATGGAATCTTTAAGTTCTACAAGTTCGCCGTTCCCGTTGCTTGTCTGTGTTTTCACACAAGTTACAAGCATAGAATATCCCTTATCATCAACCGGCTTCAGCTCATGCAGGACATCCGGCGGAATCTGAAACTCATCTCCCGCACTATAGA
>CADANN010000085.1 GCA_902789325.1 uncultured Spirochaetaceae bacterium | reverse complement strand
CGGAGACCTCGACCCAGCCACCGCTCACGACCATATCGAACTCACCTCCCCATCAGATCTTTCTGATATCAAAGCCCTGGCCCACTACAACGACGGAACCGCCGCAATCAAAAAAATCGACTGGGACCTCACTTCTGTCGACTTCTCAAAAAAAGGCGAACAGCTTTTGCGCGGAAAAGTTCATCAGGAGCATTTTGATTTCCCGATTGCCCGCGACCGTGCCGATCCAGACGTTTGCATCTGGAATGGCAAATATTATTTCATCGCCACAAACGATGCGGATCAGAACCACACACTTTATATCCGCGAGGCAGACACCTTGCAGGGCCTCGTAACAGCACCCGAAACTCTCCTTCTGGATTCTACAAGCTTCGAAGGAATCGGCGGACTTTTGTGGGCACCAGAATTCCACGAAATCAACGGCCGTCTTTATATCTTCCATGCGGCAACTCCGGGAGAATTCTTCTGGGAAGAAAGCCACATCATGAGTCTGCGCGAAGACGGAAATCCGATGAACCGCGAAGACTGGTCTGCACCAAAACGCGTTTGCCGAAAAGACGGAAGCGACATCTGCGAGGCAGGAAAAGAAATCACTCTGGATATGACCTGTTTTGAATGGCAGGGCGACTATTACGTAATCTGGTCGCAGAGACAGTTCCTGCCAAAGGACCTGGGAGCCTGGCTTTACATTGCAAAACTGAATCCGGAAGAGCCATGGAAGCTTGCAAGCGACCCAGTTGTTCTTTCAAAGCCAGACTACGGCTGGGCGAACAATCATACTTTTGTAGACGAAGGTCCATTCGCACTGATTCGCGGAGACAGACTTTTCATCACTTTCTCAAGCGCCGCAGTTGATACATCTTATGTTGTCGGATTGCTTCAGATAGAAAAAGGCCGCGACCTCCTGGACCGCAAAAACTGGAAAAAGACAGGCTACCCACTTTTGACCTCGCGCAGCATGCCGGGTGAATTTGGAACAGGCCACAATGCCTACGTAATCGATCCAGACGGCGAAATCTGGAATACCTATCACGCCCGCCCTGGTACCGACGCCCCACGTTCAAGCGGAATCCGCCGTGTCCATTTCGACATAGATGGCGAGCCAGTCCTAGACCTGACCGGCGAGCCAGTCCTAGACCTGACCGAAGACCGCGACCTCCTGCCAGAGTTCAAAGACGTGGAAATCAAAGTGATTGTAAAATAATCAATTTGATGAATTGAAAATTATTTTTCTCTGAAATGAATAAATGAGAGTATTCCGATAGGCAGGAAATATACGCACCAAACAACAAGAGCAAGCCTTCCTCCGATTCCGTTGCCGCCGGAGGACATCCTTGCAAACATTCCTGTAATCGGCATAAATGTGCAGCTGAAGTAGAACACTCCGTGTATCATAAGCAACGCTTTAAGCCACTTATCCGTCTTGTTCTTCGGCTTCATTGAAAGTCCCGTAAAGAAGGTAGAAAGTGCCATTAAACCGTAGCCGAGCAGGTCAAAGTTGAAGATAAGCCCAACCTTACCCATATCCAGCAGTTTAGCCGCTTGTTCACTCAACTGTTCGTTTTTTACCGTAGTCAACTGAGTAAAATAGACGAACATAATAAAAGTGCTGTAAACCGCCGCAAGGATCAAACCTATATTCGCAGCGACCTTGCGGTCATCTTCGCACTCGTTGTGCAGACCTGCCGTCATCATAATAAAACCTACCGGCAGGATCAGGCAGACAAAGAAACTACCCATAGAAAAATCGATTATCAGAAATAGTGCAAATAGAAACACTGTCACTGTTACAATCGCTGAGCCTACTTTAGATATCAGCTTGTTCAAATCCATTTACTCTTTCTCCTTTTATATGATTTTCTCCATATAAACCATATCATACCAGCGGTCAAACTTTTTGCCGCAGGCATGGAAGTGGCCGGCCAGTTTGAAGCCCATCTTTTTGTGGAACTTCATGCTGTCAAAGGTGAGATATTCATCTGCCTTCTTTGGAGGAACCGCAATGCAGGCATAAAGATTTCTGATTCCCTGAGCCTTCAGCCGCTCTTCAAGAGCATCATAAAGAGCCCGGCCGCAGCCACCCCGCCTTCTTTTCAGATCAACATAAATAGAAAGCTCAACCGAATGCTTGTAGGCCTCCCTCGCATGAAAGACACCCGCGTATGCATAGCCGATAATCACACCATCAGAAATTGCACAGATGTAAGGATATTTTTTAGATATATTTACAATCCTCTCACGAAACTCTTCGAGCGAAGGAACCTCGTATTCAAAACTGATGGCAGTATTTTTTACATAATAAGAATATATTTCCAAAAGCCGTCCGGCATCTTCTGGCGTAGCAGTTCGTATTTCAATCATTTTCAACCTCTTTATTTATGAGGGGGAAGTCTCCCCCTGGCTCGCACTTCGTTGCTCACCACCCTCTCTAGCGGGGGCCAGCCCCCGCAACGCCCCCGGTTATTTCCCAGTGCCCATTCTTATCAGCGCCAATACGAGTAATCACCTTCAGATCCTGAAGCTTTTTCATATTTTCATTTATACTCTTTCGGGTAATTCCTATTTTCTCAGCTAATTCTTCCTGCGTTACAAAAGGATTCTTCTTTATTACTTTAATAATCTTTTTCTGATTTTCAGTGAATTTTACAGTAACGTTTACAGTAACCTTTGGAGTAACTACATCAGCTACCTTTTCATTGTACTTAATATGACAATACCTGTTCTTAAGTTCATTCTTTTCACCAAGTAAAAGATTCCGGAAGAACTTTTCCAGGTACTCCGTGTTCATGTAAATCCCCTTGTTCATATTCGTATAATTTGCACGAACAAGAGCATTACGGAAGTACCAGCTGTTCTTTTCAAAGGGTTCGTTGTTTACCTCAAAGCCAAGAGAGTTCAGATACTTGATTGTAAAAACTGCAGTCGTTCTTGTATTCCCTTCCCCAAAGGGATGAATCTGCCAGATATTTGCAACAAAACGGGTAAGATGCTCAACTGCATCTTCCTTCGAAATCTTAGAATAATCAAAAGCCTTTTCCTGACCAAAATCATATTCCAAAGTCTGGCGAATCATATCTGCATTTGCATATAAAACTGATTCACCATCCAAAACCCATTCACGTTTCGAAATATTATAATCGCGGAAGTACCCAGCCCTTACGGATTTGAACACCCCACTAAAAAGTCTTTTATGAATCGAAAGCAGTAAATCAGGCGTAAAGCTGAAAGTCTTCTCAGCAAGAATTTCACGTATGCGGACAGAAACCTTATCCGCCTCTTCGGCATCATCCTCATCATCTGCCCGACCCTGCCGTGTTTCATAATAGGAATCAATAAGCTGCTTTGCTTCTTCAATAGTAATCTCGCCATCAATATTCCGCTTTGCAGTTTCGTAAAGATATTTAGAAGGAGTAAGCCCATCCACCTGCTGCAGGCCGATAGCTGTCTGCCAGAGCTTTCCGTTCTCCTGTTGTTCCGGTTCACTCTGGAGAATATACGAGTCAAAGTCTATTTCAAAAGGATTTTTTGATTCAGCCATTTAATTAAGTATAGCATAACACGAGGCTTGTGGACAGTTAGCACTCAAAATCTTCAATATCCAGAACCTTATATCCCGCCTTAATGCAAAGAGCCGCAAAGA
>CADANN010000084.1 GCA_902789325.1 uncultured Spirochaetaceae bacterium | reverse complement strand
GGAGATTGGAACACACTACCGATTAGACTTTCCGCGATAGAATCAGACGGAGGTCATCATGACATTTTTTATTGGCGTTGATTTGCACAAGACACAGTTCACTGTTCATGTGCGTACCGAAGAAGAATCTGAATCTCTTGATCAGATCAGACAGTATCCGACAACACCAGACGGGTATGCAGAGTTTCTTGCGAGAATAAACAGATACAAAGCGACTGGTGCTGATGTAAAAATCGGAGTTGAGTCTACAGGGAATACAAGGTTCTTTAAGAATCAGGTAGAGAAAGCAGGTGCAGAAGTAACTGTCATCAACACCCTGAAGTTCAAGGTAATCAACGAATCAGCCAAGAAAACTGATAAGCATGATGCTTCAACGATTTCAGAATTTCTTTCAAAGGATATGCTTCCGGAAAGCTATCTTTGTGGAAAAGAAACGGAGAATATCAGACGTTTGTTGAAATCAAGGGAAAGACTTGTACGTTCTACTGTCGGCCAGAAGAACGAAATTCACGCATTACTTGTGAGTTTAGGGCTTTCTGACGAGCTTAGAAGCCTGCAAAGAGTAAAACTGATGTTTGAAATTATAGAACGAATTGAAGAAAGCGTAAAGATAATTGAAAAACAGCTGGTTGAACTGACAAAAGACGATGAGATGGTAAACCGGCTTCTGACAATCCGTGGCTGTGGAAAAATCACGGCATGGACAATCAGAGCTTATACAGAAGACATATCAAGATTTGCGACAGCAAAGAAATATGCGGCCTTCTGTGGACTTGTTCCCTGGGTACAGGATTCGAATGAGACCATTCATCATGGAAAGATTACAAAACGCGGCCCTCAAGAATTGAGAACCTGTTTTGTACAGTTAGTGTTGGGAATTCGTCGTTGCAAAGATACTTCAAACTGGAGAATGATGCAGCGTTATGAATATATGAAAACAAATAAAGGCAGCGGAAAATCAATTGTAGCCGCTGCAAGAAAGATGGCAGAAATCGTTGGCAAATACAAACCAATGTCACTTGCAGAAGAAGCTTTGACTGCCATGAATTAAGTATTATAGAAAGTCGACTTGTTCGTTGACTTTTTATGGGAGACATATATGACAAAAGTTTATTGTTATTCGCGTTGCACAACCTGCCAGAAAGCTTTAATCTGGATGGATTCCAATGGTTATAAATATGATTTAATAGATATCAAAACTCAAAATCCCGATGAAAAGATTTTACGAAGTCTTCATAAAAAATCCGGGCTCCCTTTGAAGAAGTTTTTTAATACTAGTGGAATCCTGTATCGTGAAATGGAGCTTTCAAAAAAACTTCCTACAATGACCGAAGACGAACAGTTTGCTCTTCTGGCTTCTGATGGCATGATGGTGAAACGCCCTCTCTTAATAACTGATTCAACTGTAATTCCAGGCTTCAAAGAAGACCTCTGGGAAGCGGCCTTAAAATAAATTACAAATCTGTTAACAATCCCGCTTTCATCGCTTCAAAATCGTCTTCGGTGATCAGGTGGCGACTCAAATCTACATGGCCGTCGACAAAGGTGACGCCTTCGGCTTCGAGTTTTGAGCGTTGGGCATCTGGGCCGCCGAAGGCGAAGCTTCCTGAGCAGAAGCCTTTGGCGTTTACGACTCGGTGACAGGGAGTCACGACATTACTTGGATTTTTATGCAGAGCGTTTCCAACGTAGCGGCGCAGATTGCAGTTTCCTGCCAGAGCCGCTATCTGAGAATACGACGCAACTTTTCCGGGGGGAATCTGGCGGACGGCGGCGTAAATTATTTCTGCTAAATCAGGTTTTTCTTCTGTCATTCTGGAAAATATGGTAGCATAATATGAGGGCTATGAAAATGAGTGAAAAAGTAGCTGTATCCGTAACAAGGAAAGCGGGCAGCCTACTGCTTTTGGCAGAATGCTCTGGGATCACGGCTATATAGCTTATGTTTCATGCATCAGTGGATTTAAAACAAAAAAGACCTCCGCAAATAAAAAGCGGGGGTCTTAGGGGGCGGCAAGCCCCTTAGGAGAAAGGGTAGCGCGAGACACCGCAACGTAGTGAGGAGACTCGCGCGCAGGGGAAGGCTTTCCCCTCCTTTCTACTTAATGTTCTGATAGTAATTAACCTTAACAGTTGTAGCAGGTGCCTTGTCGGTTGCGTTTGAAACTGCAACTTTCTTTGCATAAACATCGGCTACGAGAGCTTTGTAGTCATTAACAGAGAAGTTCTTGAGAACCCATGTGTCTGTTGGAAGACCAACATAGTTTACAGAAAGATCTTTTCCAGAAACAAGACCGAGAGTTGCAACTTTACCAGCATACTCATCCCACTTGCCAGCCTGAATAGCAGAGAGTGCAGCGTTTACTGTAGCACCAAGACCCTTCATAGCAGAAGTTACGTGCATACCTGCACCGTAGCTGTTAATCTGAGCTGTCTGGTCAACGTCTACACCAATTACTTTTCCGCCAACTTTTGCAGCAGCTTCACAAGCAGATGTCCAGATTCCACCACCACAAGCAAATACAACTTCTACACCACGGTTCTTGTACCATCCGTCCATAGAAGCAGTGATTGTCTGGTCACCATAGAACTGACCACCATATACATATTCAATAGTAACTTTGTCAGCAACTTTGAGTTCTTCAGCAGCCTTGTTAGCACCCTGAACGAATCCGTATCCGTAGCGGATTACAGCTGGAACAGCCATACCACCAAGGAATCCAAGGTGACGATAACCTTCTTTTACAGCAGCATAACCTGCGAAGAATCCAGGAAGCTCTTCTGCGTAAACTGCACAGAATACGTTAGAAGGAACAGCTTCTCCACCGAGGTCGCCTTCGCTGATATCAAGACCGATGAATTTTGCATCATCATAATCTTTAGCTACCTTAACAATAGCTTCACCAAAAAGGAATCCAGGAAGAACGATTACATTGTAACCATCCTGATAAGCAGCATCGATAGAAGCAACGCGGTCAGCAGTTGAATCTCCAGCTGGTTTGTAGTACTGGAATTCAAGTCCGTTAGCTTCAGCATAATCCTTACATGCCTGATATGTTGTCTGATTGAAAGACTGGTCTGTAATGTCGCCAGAGTCTGTTACCATAGCGATTTTAACAGATGATTTTTTTGCAGCTTTCTTAGCCTTTTTCTTAGGAGCTGCGAATGTTGATGTGCAGATAAGTGCAGCCATCATAGCAATAGCAATAAGCTTTTTCATTTAATTTTTCCTCCAAAAAATGAAATAAAACTTTTACAAAAGAATATTATAGATGATTTTTTGAGTTATATCTATAAAAATCTTTGGTCTGGATTTGTAAATATAACAGAGTTTTTAAATCTTTTTTCAGAAATCTTTTCCGAAAATGTCCCATCTCTGCAAATTTATATATAGAGAGTTTTCTATATATAACAAGCAAGGAGGCATGATAAAAAGGTAAACGAACAAGCGGTAATGTGATACGCTGAAGTGATTCAGCGGAACCCAGGCATCTGTTCGTCATATATGCTAAGGA
>CADANN010000083.1 GCA_902789325.1 uncultured Spirochaetaceae bacterium | reverse complement strand
TTCAAGACGTTTTCCAAAGGTTTCAAGGTCACCTACATGGCTTACAACGCTGATAACTGTGTTAGAAGCCGGGCTGTTTGGAAAACTGAACCACTTGCGGTCATCTTCGTTATTTTTAAGAGTTTTTTTCTTTGTGGTTGCTGGTAAATTAGTTTCTTTTTCGTCCATTTTTTAATTGCTCCTAGTAAAGACCTATATCAGAAAAATGAACAAGACCTTTCTTTTCCTGCTGCTCAAGATACTTTATAGCAATCTTAATGCCTTTTGAAAGGGATACACCGTGCTTCATAAAATAAGCCTTAAGGGCTTCTCTTTCCTTTTCTGTGGTACGGACAACAATCTGTGTTGCCTTTATTTGTCTAGAAACAGAAACTGGAGCTTCCTCTTCTTCCGCAACATCATCTTCAATGTCGATTTCTGTATCAAAATCAGAGCCCATTTCAATCGGGTCTATAATTGTTTCTGGTTCTTTTTCTTCAACTGCCGCTACAGGAGCACTTACCGGTGTTGCCTGCTGTACAGGAGTACCACCGATAGGTTTATTCATGCTGTTCAAGAAATCCATGTCTAATGAGTTTTTTGCTGGTTGTACCTTCTGCATTTTCTTCCTCCCCTACCCTATTTCAAAGCCTGTGCAATTTCTTCGAGTGATTCCAGAGTGTCTTTCTTGGCACCTGCAATTGCCTGAACAGGAACAGATGTTGTCTGAGCTTTACGGAAGCCTGTATCTGTTGGAATTACAAATACCTTGTATCCACTTGGTTCAAGTGCCTTATACTGTGCTACGAGGTCACGGCACTGTGCAATGGCATTATTGTTTTCGTTCAAAATCAATTTGTTGAGGAATGGCTTTCCGTTTACGCTGACTCCATAACAGTTATCATAACGTTTTTTCATAGCATCCAGGTTTACCTTAAAGGTTTTAAGTCCGTCATAGCTGAAGCGGTCCAGTTTAAGAACGTTGATAACTTCATCACTGGCAATAAAGCAGCTTTCTTCGAGAGCTCCGAAGGCTGGAGATGTATCGATGATGCAGTAGTCAAATACATTAGCAAGCTCGTTTTTAAGCTGAGCAAGCTTGAACTGCTCCTTCTGAGCTACAGTTTCCTGATATGTGCGAAGGCCTCCGTCGATTCCTGCTGTTGGAATGATGAAGAGGTTTTCTACCTGTGTTGGCTGAATTACATCTTTGATTGTGCACTTGTCTGAAAGCACGTCTGAAAGTTCATACTGAAGACTTGGAAGATTCATCCAGTCTGTTGTGTTCCCCTGAGGGTCGGCATCGATTAAGATTGTGCGTCCGATTTTAGCAAGTTCTACGGCTACTGAAACAGAAACAGAAGTTTTGCCAGTACCACCCTTCTGAATGGCAAATGTATAAGTTTTCATAGTTTTCCCCTCTATACTTTGTTTATACGATATATACATTATAGACGATGTATTAGCAAAATGCAAGACAAAATATACAAAGTATTGCAAAAATATAAACAAAATATTAACAGTGTATATACACAATATAAACAAATATATACAAAACGTATATACAAAGTATATAAAAATGTAATACGCGAAATCGTCAAAAATCAGCTTCTATACGTGCATCTATACGTAAAAAATTCAATCTGGAGGGGTTAAAATTTTGCCTCTGTAACTCCTTGTATTGTATAGAATTACACTAGACAAAATATACAAAGTAAATACAAACGCTATGCAAACAATATACAAAATTAATACAAAAACTATGCAAAATAGACATTGTAAATACGTAGATGTGGTAGGGGAGGGGCACAAAATATTTTTAACCAGCAAAAAAGCCCATAATAGGTCATTTTCCCAAAATGCTTTTGATTTTCCCAAATTCACCAAAAACTTGCCAAATAATGTTCTTCCGTGATATTTCGCGCTTTTTGAATCTGGCTTATCATTTTCTACAGTGACGGAAGCACAGATGCCTAACGCAAATGTAACCAGGGGTCAATCAGCGTTGCTGATTCTGGTTACTAATACATCTTATAGGGCAGGCAACTGGCAAATGTATTTCCTGAACTGAGGAGTATTTTAATGGTCATTACAGTTTCCAGCATCAAAGGCGGCGTGGGGAAGTCGTCTGTAGTTCTACTTCTGGCCAATAATCTTGCTTCTCGCGGGCGAAAAGTTCTGGTAATTGATACAGATCTAAACAACACCGTTACCGTCTATTACACAATTGGTATTGGACGTATAGGTGAGATTTGTGAACGCCAGAACATTTCGCTCGCATTTTCTACTGGAAAAATTGATGATAGGAACATTGTAGCAAGCAGAAAACAGAATGTATGGGTTGTACCTTCAAGCTTAAAGCTTTTGGATCAGCGTTCCATGGAAAATGTAGAGATAAAGAGGATTCTTCGTAGCAGGAGCCTTAATGGCTGCCGACTTGATTTTGAGTCCTGTGGCTTTTACTGAATATAACTATAACATGTCGGCCTGTCTGCTTTCAAAAATGCAGAGTATCATGCCGGATCAGGCAAAAAATCTCTACTTTCTCTTTAATCACTGGAGTGAGCAGTATTCTAAATATCCAACCTCATTGCAAAACCTTGTGCTTTCAATGTATCGCAAGGGTATAGATAACCTTCTTTCTGTAACGCTTCCAGATACCCGTTTTGTGGATCGCTACACAAATTTTGATGAGAAGTGCTGTATTAAAAGTCCACATACAGGCTGCTCCAGGCTTGCTGCAGGAGTTAATAACCTTATCAACATGATTTATGAAGATAAAAAAGTTGTGGAGATTTTTTGATGATTAAGACCTTAAACATGCTTGCTGCAGGAAATGACGTTCCTATAGCAGATGGCAGAAAGAAGTTCAGCCGAATGATGCTGATTGAAGATATTGAGGAGCATGCTGATTTTAAGGCGCTCTACAAAATTGATGCAGGCGTACTTGAACGTATTGTGAAGTCTATGAAGGAAAACGGCTTTGATGAAAGTCAGCCGGTTCATATTTGGCTTACAGAAGATGGTCATAAATATCTTATAGACGGCTACACAAGGTATACGGCCAGCAAAAAGGCAGGTATTACTTCTTTGCCGGTTTATGAGCATAGCTTTAAGTCTTTTGATGAAACTTACAAGTATGTGCTTGGACTTCAGGTAAATAGACGAAACCTGGATGGAGATGAGCTTTTAAGGAATATTGCGATTCTTTCAAAGTGTGAGTTTGTTCAGAAATCTACCGGCTCTAAGGCAGAGCTTATTGCT
>CADANN010000082.1 GCA_902789325.1 uncultured Spirochaetaceae bacterium | reverse complement strand
GGGTATGTTTTTGTTCTCTGATAAAAAACATAAAAAATTATTTAGTCAGTTATTTCCTTCCCTGATCTGTCAAAGAACTTTTTGTTTAGTTCGTGTGTCACAACTCAGTGTTGCGACGGTGAATAAGAATATATACTTCTCTCTAAAAAGTGTCAATAGTTCAACTCTTATTTTTTAAACTTTTTTTCACTTTTTTTCACTTTTTTTTCTTTGTATTTTATCCCCGAATAAACTCTACCTTTTGTTCAGGGATATCAACTCTGGAAACCTTTAATTCTGCGCGGTCATTTAGATTAACACCATCACAATTATGCAGCGTTGCCTGCATATCAAGAGATGGAATCAAAAATAAAGCATCGTTTCCGCGGCGGTCGATACAAAAAGCTTCAAATACAGAATCAGGATTCTGCAAAAGATAAACCAGTTTCCAGTGAGTATCGCTCTGACGACTTGCCTTTTTAGCAGCAACCGATGCAGCATCACCTGCTGCAACACGTTCAAGCATATCATCCTTTTGAATAAGTCGACGGCCATCAATAAAAGCACGAAGCTGCTCATGAGAAATCAGATCGCCATAACGTCGAAGCGGAGATGTAACCTGACTGTAAAATGAAACCCCAAGTCCTGCATGAGGAGCCGGTGTAATTCCAACAGAACGCTTACGCATACATTTGATACGCGCAAACTGACCGGCCCAGCCATCAGGAAGATTTGCAGGAAATTCCGGTGCTTCCTGACTTATATACATAAAAGGAATCTGATTCTTAAATGCAAAACGGGCAGCACCCTCCCCTGCCATAATCATGAGCTCTGCAATCATTTCATTAGATTCAAGGCGAGCTTCTGGTTCAATCGTAACTTTCTTAGATTCTTTATCTACAGAGATATTTACTTCCGGCATTTGAATAGTTATTGCACCATTCTTTTCGCGGCGGGCACGATTTTTTCTGGCAATTTCGAACAAGGGCTTTAATTCTGCATCTTCCTTATGTTCTTCTGCATATTTATATGTAAGACGTTTTACTGTAACACAGGTTTTAAATACTTCACATTCTTCTATCTGGCTGTCTTGATCAACTTTTATACGGAATGAAAGTGCACGACTGTCTTCTTTAAGTCCAAGCGCATAATCTTCGAGACAACTTTCACAAAGCATACGCGAAGTTCCCTCTGGAATATAAAGCGTTGTTCCACGATCACGAGCTGCAATATCAATCTTAGAATCAGGTTCAACTGAAGCTGCAGGATCTGCAATATGAACCCAAAGATATTCACCGTCAAACGCAACTGCATCATCAGGATCTGCAGAATGTTCACTGTCGATTGCATACGCAACACCCGGAACAGTCATTCGTTCTTCCTCAGGCATTGCGCCAAGCTGTTCTTTTGCAGAATCAAAACTGAAGCCAAAACGAGTTGGATATGGATTTTTTGTAAAATCCCAGATTCCAGTATCAATCAAAAGCTTATGTGCAGCTTCAATAGTCTGAGGAACTTTTGCTTCCTGAAGTACACGTGATTTATCTGTTTTACAAAGAGCAAAAGCTTCAACTTCTCCCATAAATTTTGCATCATCTGGAAGATTAAGCTTACGGGCTTTTACACGCTCAATAAAAGCGGCACGAATTTCTGCTTCATGCTCTTTTTCATATTGTTTTTTATTTAAGGCTTCAATTTCTTCGGCGGAGCGGAGAGTAAAACTTACCGCACCGTTTTTCAAATCATCCTGCGAAAGCTGAAAATGAACATCATTGCTTGCCGTAGAAAACAAAGCCCATGCTTCATCTGCATTAAAAGCTCCAACTGAATATTCAGCTAAATCAGAAAGAGAAACAGCCTCACTGGCAGTAGATTCATCAGACATAAGAAGTTCATATGCTTCAAGAAGTTTGTCACTGATTCCATCTTTAGAATAATTCAAAACCGTCTCTAAAGATGTACAAGGTCCCTCATGCAAAAGCACAACATCTTTTTCGCGAACTTTCTGTTCACCATACACTGCTTTTTTCCCACTAGGAGTTGCAGGTTGAGTACAGAAGCGTATTAAGTATTTATCACCATCGCGGTCCATTACCACAGCAGGTTGATTTTTATAAAGCACAAGGGAATTTTTATTCATAATTACTACCGTTTATAAGTCCAATAAAGGCCAGATGCCCATGTATTATAGTTCTCTCCAGTATATTTAAGTCGAGACTGATAATCTAAATATAAAGTAAGCGAATTTGCTTTATTAATATTCCAGGTAAAATCAGGACGTAAATCAAAAATTCTTCCACCAGTATAATCCGGATGATACAGACCAGAATCTTTATCATACCAGCGTTTATCATATGCACCAAAGGCAAACGAAGACCAGGCACCAAGTACAAAATCACTACCAATAGCGAAGTCCATTCTAGCCCCTGTATACCATGCCATTGAATATTCACTCTCGTTATAGAAAGAAAAACCTACCTCCGGTCTTAAAGTCATTGAAATTTTTGGAATTGTAAAGGTAAAGGCAGCACCTGTTCCCCACTGATTACCCCAGCCATCAGAAATGTCAGGAAGCAATGTATTTTTATTGCGGAAATTAACA
>CADANN010000081.1 GCA_902789325.1 uncultured Spirochaetaceae bacterium | reverse complement strand
TCGCGGAATGTTCCTTCCTGAATATCATAAAGATTAACAACCGAATTGCTTTCAATTTCAATCAGATAATCATTATCTTCTACAGTACAAAGACGTACTTTCTGAACATTATTCTTAGGTGTAAACAGAACCTTAGGAGTCTTTTTATCAAGGTCCAGGAGTTTTACCGGAGATTTATCAGCCTGGCTCCACAAAATTACAGAATTATCTTTATATGAAATGATTTCAGATTCGCCGTCTGTTGAAGAAAGCTTGGAAATTATACCAGTATCATAAGAAGAGCTGTAAATCGAATTTGAAGTCAAAAAATAAAAATCAGTTTCAGCCGGAGCCATTCCATAGATTTTTGAATAAGTATCTTCTGTAAGTTCTGTCATGCTGCTGCTTGTAATAGTTGCTTCAGCTTCGGTCTGATAAACAGAACCATTTCTTCCGCCAAAATAAATATTTGTAGCATCTTTTATTGCAGTTGTAATTACAGCAGAACCACGAGGTCCTTTAAGTGTTTTTACAAGTCTAGGATTGGAAACAAGATTTTCTTCTTTGCTTTCAATCATTTTGACTTCATAATTACTGCGTCCATCATTTTCAAGATAAAAAAGATTATAATCTGCATCTGTAGAAATGATGATTGGGTTATTTGCAGGAATAGATGCAATTGTTTTTCCAGAGAAAGTAATATAAATAGTGTTATCTCTTACTCCTGCAAAATAGCGGTTTTCGTTATACATAACAGTCTGACTCAAACCTTTTACAATCTGCATCTTCTGTTTTAGTTTACCAGTTGCAAGATTATAGAACGAAAGTGTTCCAGATGGAGAATAGAATACACAGGTCTTTTCTGTTTTACTTGTATGAATGTAACTTACAATTCCTGTGTTTTCTTTGATTTTATCAACCATCTGCCAGCCTTGTGTTCTTATAAATACAGCGCCATCAACGGTTGCAGTTCCAGCAATTAAATATGTACCGTTAGCAGAGTAGGTAAGTGAAGTAATTGAATCAGAAAATTTCTTAAGATATTTTCGCGAAAGAGTTTTCCAGTCCCAGACTGTAATTCGATTAATTGAACCACCGTCTGTTTCGTAAAGTGCGATTTCATTTCCATTTGGAGAAACTGCAATCAATTTAATTGCAACATCAGAAAACTGATAATGTTCTCCCTGTCCATCAAAAGTCCATTTAATAACAAAGCCGTCATCAGATGCACTGTAGTAAGTTCCATCAGTTCCTCGTGTTGAAACAGGAGCAATTTGAGTTACCTGGCCCTGATGTGACTGTGTAGAAATATGTGATTGTGCTTCAAGAGAAAAAATAAAAAATGCACTAAAAATCAAAGTAAAAAGTTTTTTCATTTATTTACCTCTGTTTATAAAAAATGATATATCGCCCTTCAGACCTATGATAAATATAAAGATTATAAATGCCAAGCCAATAAACTGAACATAGTATTGTAGTCTTGGATTAATTTTTCTTCGGATGATGATTTCAATTAATGCTATCAAAATCAATCCTCCGTCAAGAATTGGAATTGGCAGCAGATTCATTATAAACAGCGAAATACTGATTACACTCATCAAACTGAATAAACTTACAAAGCCAATTTTGATTCCAGCAGAAAAGCCTTCTTTTACAGTAGAGCCGAGCATATCTGTAACTCTAACCGGGCCGGATACAGCCTTATCCATATCTACACCCTTAAAAAGAATGCCTATGCTTTTAATTGTAAGCGCAGTATTATTCACTGCGTCAATAAATCCATGTCCTATCGAACCAAAAAATCCGTAATGTGGAGATTCTTTTTCGAGCACATTTGAAGTATCTGCAGCAACTCCAATTTTTCCTGTTCCAGTTGATTTATCCATTTCTGTATGAATAACAAATTCCAGTTCTTGGCCGTTACGTAATACTTTTACTTTTACATCTTCATCAGGTCTAGAAGAAATCTGTTCAATTAGTTCAGAAAAGTCTTCAATTTTTTTATTATTGATTGCAATAATTTCATCACCAGAAATAATACCGGCGTCTCTTGCTGCACTCGAAGTAACATTTTCATTTATAAGGATTTTATTTGAATATGTATAATAAGTATATCCAATGCCATTAATAAAACTGCAGGCAATTACAGCAAAAATAAAATTAAAAAATGGGCCGGCAAAACCAATTAGAGCTCTCTTAAATGGATGAATGCCATAAAGAGAATCTGGTTCACCCTGAACTTCATTTAGTTTTTCTTCTATTGCTTTTTGAAAATCTTTTTCGCCTTTCATTCCACAATAACCACCAAGTGGAATCAATGAAAGACGATAATCAGTTCCATTTACTGTTCTGTGAAAAAGTATAGGACCAAAACCTACAGAAAAACTTTCAACCTTTACACCAAAAAGTTTTGCTGCAAGAAAATGTCCAAATTCATGAAATATAATTAAAAAGAAAAGGCAGAGAATGCCATAGAGCCATTTCATAGCAGCTCCGATGCAAGCTGTCGTGCTTTTTTATCAGCTTCAAAAACTGTTTCAAAAGAATCGAGTGGAGTGCTCCAATCGTGATCAAGTACTGAGCGAACAATTTTTGCAATTGAAGGATAATTTATTTTTCCCTCAATAAAAGCGTTTACTGCAACTTCATTTGCCGCATTAAAGGCTATAGGGTAACACTTTTTTTCTTTTACACATTCAAATGCATAAGAAAGGAGTGGG
>CADANN010000080.1 GCA_902789325.1 uncultured Spirochaetaceae bacterium | reverse complement strand
AAGAATCTGAGTAACGCTAGCAATGTTTGCAACCATTTCTTCTACTGCGGCAGAAGACTGAGTTACGCCGGCAGCCTGAGATTCAATGGAATTATTGAGAGAACGGATGTTACCCATAATCTGTTCAATGGAAGAATTAGACTCTTCAACTCCGGCAGACTGATTTTCAATTTCCTGTTTGATGCTTGAAATAGATTCAACAATGTTTGCAACGTTATCTTTTGTAAGATCCATGTTGTGAACAAGGTCATCAGACTGATCCGAAGTTTTCTTAGTTGAAACTTCAATTTCTTTGAGGATGTCTCTTGCCTGATCTTTAAAGCATTAATTCCCTGAATAATAATACCAAGTTCACTACGATGTTCTGGACGACCATCTGCTACAGTATAATCCTTTTGAGAAAGAGCAGCAGTAATTGCTGAAATCTGTTTAAGACATTTGATGATATCTGCAACAAGAAGAATGGTACAAATTGCAAAGTATACTACGCTGTAGGTCAAAATAGGCATAAGGCGTTTGTAAAGTGCCTGTGGGCCGGCTCCAAGATTTGCAGGAGTCAAGGTAATCATAATAAGGAAGATACATCCAAGGAGTGCAAAGGTAAGAGTAAGAACGTTTCTCTGAATAATGTTAAGTGGAATATCCTTATTAGTAAAAGGAATGTTGTAGATTCTTGGTTCAATAATACGAATATGAAGGATGTAGAACAAAAGACTTACATCGAAAAGTGAACCTAGCAGCAGCATTGTTATAAAGAAGCCTGGTGTGCCTCCATTAAAAGCTGAAAGTTTTATTCCTTGAGTTTTAATATACAAATTTATTGCCTGTCCAATCCAAATCATAGAACCAACAGGAATAAGGATATTAAGAAGATCAACAAGCTTAAGTTTTTTATTGAATTTTTTAATACCCTCTGGCGTTAACTGTGCATTCTTAATTGTATTTCGTAGTACAAAAGTCATTATTGTACCCGCAATTACTACAATTGCTACAAAAAGATTGATTAATGGGGCACTGAAGATTGCATCAAAGTCATCCATATTAAATAGACCTGTCATTAACGCTGCAGGTGTCATTACAATAAATGGGGTTGCATATAATAGAAATATCATTAAATATCCGTACCAAGGTACATATATTCCGTTTGCGTAAGTTTTCTTTGAGCTCATAATTTCTCCTATTATCTAGGTAGTATGATTTTGTTAAAAGCACACTACTTTTTGGTTATAATTATAACATTTTAATTATAAATGATGATTTTGATTCTGTAAATTTTTTTCTTACGGATTTTCGATTAATGGATTGTTATAATTATTTTCGGAGTTTATTGAGAAATGCAGTGCAGCCTTCTACAATATCATCATAGGTCTGGTCAAAGTTTCCGGTATACCATGGGTCGGCAATATCGCGGGTTTTACCAGCAAAACTTAAAAGGCGTACAATTTTATGCTCTGGGTCTGGAGCCCAGCAGCGATTCATATAGAAGATATTTTCATCATCCATTGCAACAAGCCAGTCGTATTTGTCGTAATCGGCACGGGTAATCTGGCGGGCAGCGCGGCGAGAAAATGGAATATTCTGTTCGATTAGTTTCTGCCGTGTTCCATAATGAATATCATTTCCAATTTCTTCACGGCTGGTTGCGGCAGATTCAATTAAAAACTCGTGTTCGAGGCCTGCCCGTCGCACGAGTTCTTTCATTACGAACTCTGCCATTGGGGAACGGCAAATGTTCCCGTGGCAGATAAATAATATTTTAGTCATTACAGTGTTGCAATAGTCTTTTCAATTCTTGCAAGAGCGCGCTCTTTTCCAAGAACTGAAATAGAACCGATAAGTGGAGGAGAAACGCGGCTGCCTGTAACTGCCATACGGATTGGCATCATAAAGTCGCCGAGTTTAATTCCAAGTTCTTCAGCCTTTGCCTTAGCAAACTCTTCTGCACCTTCGTGGTCAAGTTCAAATACCTTACCAACAAATTCCTTTGCAACTTCAAGAACTTCCTTTGTTTTTGCAGCATCAATGCGCTTTGGAATAATCTGATCTGCAGGAGGAACAGCAGGCTCTGTAAACATAAAGTGAACCATTTCAGCTGCTTCTGTTAAGAACTTAAGGCGTTCCTGAATAAGAGGCATAAGACCCATAAGTGTTTTTTCAACATCTTCTGTGCTCATGTTCATAGACTTATCAACACAGTATGGGCGGCCATCTTCACCAAGAGCTACACCAGAGAACTCTGGACCAACATTTGGTTTTGGCTGTGGGTTTTCAGGATTGATTTCGAGAAGAGCATCACCTGTACCAGTAATGAATGGAAGAGTCCACTTGTACAATTCTTCAGTGCTCAACTGGCGGATATAGTTTCCGTTGTAATACTCAAGCTTCTTGTAGTCAAATACAGCAGGAGCCTTGTTGAGGTGCTCAAGCTTAAATGCCTTTGCAAGTTCTTCGAGAGTATAGAACTCTTTTCCTTCTTCGTATGAACAACCAAGCATTGCAACGTAGTTTACGATAGCCTGTGGAAGGTAACCGCGGGCACGGAATTCGTTCAATGAAGTTGAACCGTGGCGCTTAGAAAGCTTCTTTCCATCTGAACCGTTTACCATTGGAAGGTGACAGAACTCAGGGTGTTCCCAGCCGAAAGCGCGGTACATCTGAACGTGAAGTGGAGTTGAAGGAATCCATTCCTGAGCGCGCATAACATGGCTGATTTTCATAAAGTGGTCATCAACAATGTTTGCAAGGTGATAGGTTGGGAATCCATCAGACTTAAGCAAAACTGGATCCGGAGAAATATCTTCGTTCTTCCATACGATATCGCCGAGCAAGTGGTCAGAGAATTTTGTTTCTCCTTCCATTGGAACCTTAAGACGGATTACATATGGTTTTCCTGCGTCGAGATTAGCCTTTACTTCTTCTGGAGTAAGGTGACGGCAGTTGCGGTCATAACCTGGAGCCATCTTGTTTTCTGTCTGAATCTTGCGGATTCGGTCGAGGCGTTCTGCATCACAGAAGCAGTAGTAAGCCTCTCCCTTTTCTACGAGTTCATAAGCGTATTTCTTGTAGAGTTCAAAACGTTCGCTCTGAACATAAGGGCCGTATTCACCACCCTTTGAACCACCTTCATCCCAATCGATTCCAAGCCATGCCATTGTATCGTAAAGGTTCTGAACATATTTTTCATCGTAGCGG
>CADANN010000079.1 GCA_902789325.1 uncultured Spirochaetaceae bacterium | reverse complement strand
ATTATCTGATAGTTTTCGCTTTGAAAGTTTACAGTCTCAATATAGTTATCTACTCCGTCAATAAAATTAAAATATGCATCACAAGAAATAAAACACAGACTTATTAATGCAATAAAAATCAAAATACCTTTTTTCATACTGACCTCACTACTTTCTTATATATTTCTGTTTTGGAACATCTATTGAATAAGGAACAAGTGTCAAAACTTTATCTACATCAACACTTATCATCGCACCCGGTTTTACAATAATAGTTGGTTCTATATCCAATGCTCTGTCCAAAAGCTTATCAGTCAGTTTATTAACAAGGTCCTGATTTTCTGCAATAAGCTCTCTCTTTGAGGCAGATTTCTGAGCATTTGAATATTTATAGATATTCTGATTCATTACAGTAAACAGACTCGATACTCCCATAGCACGAATATAAGCAAAGTAATGATCGTTAATTGTACCTTTAATTCCCGAATATCCCTTTCTGTCAACGCCCGCCATTGAACCAAGATTTACAAGATAGTCTTTACCATCTCGATTCAAAATCAACTCGGTCCATGCAATCTGTACTCGGCTTACTCCGATAGAGGCACTTGAATAACTTCCACGCAAAATAGAACCAGATGGAATAAGTAGTTTTTTTCCGGTTTTAGAATCATACACATTATTCAAAACACGAGCAGTAATAGCACCCGGATAATCTGTATTAATTCCGCTTACCATTACGGCATGAATTATAGTTCCAGGATAAAGAGAGTTTTCAGGAATTGCAGATATTCCGCTCTGAGCGTTTTTATCATAAGCACCATTATTAAAGTTTCTCTTTGTATCTTTATTTGCTGAACTATTATTTAAACCTGCTGCCTGAGAAACAGTTCCCAGAATCTGATTATATGAATCCATATAAGAAGCAACTGGATCTACATTCATTCCCATATCATACGGTGAATATGATGCATTAGAACCAAGGCCTACTCTGTTTCCTATCTGACCAAAAGCCTCTTTTCCACCATTACCACCACCAAAACCTGAATAGCGGATAGATGAACGCATAGCATCATTCCAAGATGAACTTACCGGTGCAGAAGACTGTGGCTGATAAGACGGAGAATTATTTGTTGTATTACCTGCAGGCTTTGGCTGTTCATAATTTTTTCTGTCATTTGTAGTTAATAATCCTTCAGCATAATTTGCCTCTGATTGATTACTTTCCTGAGTAGTCTGAATATGAGCTCTGCTAGCATAATCTCCAAAGTCCGGAGTATAGTCACTCGTATTAATTGTATTATCTTTTCTTCTTGCAGCCAGTTCAGCTTCTTTATCTGATGCTATCTTTTTGATTTCAAGACATAACAATAAAAAAGCAAAGACACCAACAAGGACAGAAAGAATAAGGGTTTTTCTAGACTTTCCAGCCATATATTTACCCTTTGAACCATTCAACTGATCAAATTTCATCTTCTTAGATGAACTATTATTTTCTTCTTTTGTTTCCTCTTCTTCTTCATCATCAGAAGAATTATTAAGGTCATTAAAATTTACTTCATCATCATTTGAGGAATAAATGAGCTGCTCTTCAAGAGGATCAAAATACTGATTCTCAGATGTATCTTCTTCATCCGAGTCTTGAACTTCCAAAAGGTCAGAAATATCTACTTTTTCGTTTTCTTCACTTTCACTTTCGCCATCATTACTTTCTTCTTCTGCATCTGGAACATACTGAGCTGTGAAATCTTCTTCAGATTCATGAACTTCACTTTCTTTATTATTTATTTCAATAATGTCACTGTCTTCTTCTTCAGAAATTTCAGATTCTTCAACTTCTGACACATTTACTGTTTCTTCTAGAACTTCATCCTCTTCAACAGGTTCAGGTTCAGATTTTTTTTCTATAATTACTTCTTCAGTTTCAATTTCGTCTTTCTTTTCTGTAGAAAATCCTTCACGACTCTTTCTCAGATATTCATTAAAAGCACTGAAGGAAGTCTCTTTATTTTCTTCACTCATACTTTTTTCCGCCTATCTTTTAAGATTCATAACTTTAGGGATTCCCTTTTTCTTAGTAATTACTACCTTTTTTCGACCAACTCTCAATGTTATCTTGTTTACAAGCTTATTTATGATAATAAGGTTATGTATTTCCGGGTCTATTTCATAATTTACGATATCATTATTGTTTTCCCAGATTGCAGGAAATTCTTTCTGTAAAACTATTTCAGGAAGCAAGATATAAGTATGACTTCCATCATCATAAACACGATTAGGAACCCACTCTACTTTAGACGAAAAGAAAGGAACTGTAACTTTATAATTAAAGCTTAAAAGAGAGGCATCTGTAGAATCATAAGAAGTTTTTATAGATTCCGGAAAAACTTTCTTTGTATTAGCAGTTATAAACTTCTTTTCTTCCGGATATTTGAACTTTACCATCGGCTGATAATCTGTCTTAGTAGAATAAAGAACAAAATGATAGATTCTTTTGTTTGTAACAATCATCATATTTGTTTCAAGCCCGGAACTTAAAGGTTTGATCATAACAAGCTGGCGTGAACCTTCATCACTGTTCCATACATCACCTGTAATTTCCCATCTTTCTGTATCTGACATAAAAGGAACAGAACCTTCGTTCATGTATTCATCATTACTCAAAATGATAGTTGTTAATGCAAGCTGCTTAGTAAAAATCGGAAACTGCTTATTTTCATCATACATATAATAACTTGTTCCACCTACAAAGTTTTCAAGTGTTACATAGCTGTCTTTCAAGCTCTGCTTAACCGCAGCCTGTCCAACGGGCTTTTCCTTCTGAGCTTTTTCAATTTCTGATTTATCAATAACTATATATTCTTTTTTTTCAACAATTACAGGTTCAAGGTTGTATACAAATTCACTTTCCTTAATTCGAACTCCGTTTACTTCATATTCTGGTTCCTCTATAACAACTGGAGTCTCTTCTTTTTTTACTTCTTCAAGTTCA
>CADANN010000078.1 GCA_902789325.1 uncultured Spirochaetaceae bacterium | reverse complement strand
TTTCATCATCTCATTAGTAAGACTGTAATCATTAGGCTGAAGTTCAACGTCTTGGCGGCTAACCCATTCTGCATACTTCAGTTCACCCTCATCCATTTTAATTTTATCGTCACCGTCAACCTCACAGAAAAAGCCCGCTAGAAGATCCTGTGCCAGAGCCCAGGGCTGAGATTTGTAATAACGTATATTTTTTATCTTAAGGCCAACCTCTTCCATTACTTCGCGTTCAACCGTCTGTTCCAGAGTTTCGCCGAACTCAGTAAAGCCTGCAACCAGAGCAGAATGTGCATACCCTCTGCGATATTGTGTATTACCGCAGGGTTAATTCTCGGGTAGATTTTTGATTTACAAGCCGGACAGTAAAGAGCACGCTCAGTTGTATCTAGTTCCAAAAGATTTCCGCAGTGTCCGCAAAATTTATTATCATCATACCATTTCCAAAGATGATAGGCAGAAAAAGCCGCAAATAGAGAAGTTTTTGCATCAGGTGCCAGAGGTAAATCCCGCAGCTGACGAAGCGTGTAAAATGAAAAATCAGAAAGACCTGCAGGTAACTCCGCCTTCTCCGGCATCAGAAAATATTTTTGCTTATCAATAGAAAAAAGATAAGTTACAGAAAGCTTCTGGTCTGAAAAGTCTCCGCAAGTTGGAAAGTTCAGCGACCTGGATTCCTGATTATAGAGAGCCAGAACCTTGCCTTCAGAAAAGAAGAAAGCAGAATCTGAATGGCAAGCGCTCTGCTCTTCATAATGATTAAAAAACTTAGCCGGTTCAATATCCTGAATCATAATTTATCTCCAATAAAAGCTATATCATCAATTTCAATATTTCCATTTTCAAAAGGAAAACGTATTTCTATTTTCTGAACATGCTGAAAATCAAAATCAATATTCCGTGTAAAATCCCCTGATCTGACAGTTACTGTTGTAAACTGATGCTTATAATCATAATTTTTTGACAGAACATCAATCTTATATAATTGAACTGCAAAAGGCGGATAGACCTTTCTCAAATCGCGGGCAGTTTTTCGCATTCCATTTTTATCATAAAACACAACTTCATAATCCATAAAGGAAGTATTTTTTGAATCATCATTCTTATCAGCAAGCTTAAAAGAAAATGCCTTACCAGTAAAATCAAAATCATTAAGATTAATTTGGAGACAGACATTTTTCTTTTTATTATCTTCCCAGTTAAATCCAAGACTATAATTTTCTGAAGGCCCCCAAAGACCAGTCTCCCGGATATTCTCATACCAGGAATCAGAGTTTTTTACAGTAAGAGTAACATTCTGATTTTCACTTTTTCCAAGCTGATTACTTCCATCAAAATCAAAAAGATAATTAAATCGGCTGTCATCATAAGTCTGCTCATAAGCTGTAGCAGGCAGAGCAGCGTCATATTTTTCAATATCAGAAAAAAGAGACTTGTAAGTGCTATCATTCTTTAGAGTTACATCAAGAAAAGTCTTTACAAAAGTAGATAGAATCTTTCTCTGATCATCTCCACTGATAAAATCTTTTACTTCACAATACCAGCTTATCGGTGCCGACATATCATACAAGCCCCAGAGAGTATTAAACTGTCCGTGATTTGCCCCATAAATATAAAGTGAAGATTTAAAATAATCTGAGCTAGCAGAGAATTGTATATTGTTATATTGTTTTTCCCCTATAACAGAAAGAACATCCTGATCGTTACTTCCATGAATCAAAAGATAATTTACATCTTTAAGATGAACGGCCTTATTTGCAGGCATATACTGATCTGCAGTTGGAGAAATTGCAATTAGCCCTTTTATGTTAAAATTATAATTAAATTGTGTATTTCCGTTATCAACAAGTTTTTCAGATTTATTAAAATATTGTGCAGTGGCAATAGCCTCGCCACCTCGCGAATGTCCTGCCAGCACGATATTCTCCATATCAAATTTATGATAAAGAGGACTCTCACAAGAAGCATTCCACTCCCTGATTCTCTTGATATTTTCAAGTAAGAGAATTGCACGCCCGTCATTTTCGTCCCACAAAGAATTACAACTCTGCTCATCAACAGAAATAAAAGCATACCCCCAGGAAGCAAGAAATTCTCCAAGATAATCATAACCAAGATAGGATTTTACAGGATACTCGTGATTTCCATGTATTATAAAAAGTACTGGAGCATTCTCTAATTTTTTTGGAAGCCAGATTTTGCCTGCAACAGGAACTTCAGTTAAATCATATTTAAAAAAGAATTTCTGAACCTTTCCTTCAAAACCATTTCTTTGTGCATAAAAAGAAATATCACAAGAAGCACTTGCAATATCAGAATTTTTGTAACCATATGTAAAACTTTCAACTTCATAGTTTCCTTTAGAAATTGATTTTTCAAAGGCATCTGATACTTGCATCTGATTTTCAGACATTTCAAAATATTTTTTTACATTATCATGAGAAAAACCTTTACAGCCTATAAAATATATTCCAAAGGAGATTACAAGAAAAGTAAGAGGTGTAAAGATCCAGAAAATAAAAGAATGATGATTTTTTATGAATCGGGAATAAATACAACGTCCAAAAAAATCAAGGCTTAAAAGAAATATAATTACGCCCAGAACAAAACTCGTGCCCCCTCGTGGAGTAAATCTCACTATCAGAACATAGTCGATTATTAATTCCGTTTGTGTAAGATAAGATTTCTTAAAGATTAATTTATAGAGGAAATTTATAATACATAAAAAAAGTGGAATGATTAAAGTTGAAGCCAGAATACGCCATATAAATGGAATAAAAGCAAATAACTCTCTGAGTTCGAAAGAAAAATAGATAATGATTACAATTGATAAAGCAATAACTGATCCAAATTTTCCATCATGCAAAAAAGAAATTATCGAAGCATACTTAGTTTTGAGATAATCTGCACACTTTTTAATCCAGCAAACGATACGGGAACCTGAAAATTTTTGTATAAACTTTACATTCTTCATTATTTACATTGTAAGTATATATAGATTTTAGGGCAAGTCAAAAAAAAAGACACCCTGAAAAAACAAGGTGTCTTAAATGGGCAGTGAGAGGATCGAACTTGCCTATTATAGAAAATCCGTTAAAAAAAATTGTGCGACAGCGCAATTTTTTAGGATTTACCACAAAATTGGTTCGGTGCGAGACTATGCGAGCACCGACGGACAGAATGTCGGGAGATTGAGATCCGGGATAAAACGATAGAGCGTGAGATATAAAAAAAAAGACACTTCAAAATGAAGTGTCTTAGATGGGCAGTGAGAGGATCGAACTCCCGACATTCTGGGTGTAAACCAGACGCTCGTACCAGCTGAGCTAACTGCCCGAAAAAAGCTGGCAGCTACCTACTTTCCCGGAACGAATCCAGTATCATCGGCGTAAGAGAGCTTGACTTCCGTGTTCGGAATGGGAACGGGTATTACCTC
>CADANN010000077.1 GCA_902789325.1 uncultured Spirochaetaceae bacterium | reverse complement strand
CTAAAGTTTTTAATTGACACTTAATCCATCTTTACTTATACTTAAAATTGTTAGGTATATTAAAGATGGATTCTTTTTATGCAATAAAAAAGTTGCTGCCCGCCTTTGAGCAGTATTACACAATTAAAAACGAAGACGTAACCCCACCCTTCTGCGCTGAAGCAGAATTTCGTTCTCATAACGAACAGTATTTTCTTGTACGTTCCGCTCATATTGCAGATATTGATTCCAACGAGTTTGTTTATTTTGCCGCTGTTGATGAACTGAATGAAGCCAAACTGAATGAACTCACAAGCACAGCATGGGAGCGCGGACTTGCCAGAGTTCACCCACACGAGGGCCACCGTAATTCTGATGTTACACTTATTATTATGGCCCGCCACATTACCTCCGACACAAAAATCAAAATCAAAAAAACTAAGCTTTATAAATCATACAAATTCAGCTTTCACGGCTGGAGCAATTTTAAGCTTGCGGCAGCAGATTTAGAAGAATTCGAAAAATCACCTGAAAACCCGGCAAAATCTTCAGTCTTCTCCAACCGCCACGGTAAAGATTTTACAAAGCTAATTATTAAGAATTTAAAAAATCAGTTTTGATTTTTTATATAAAAAACTTATTCGAATTTACGAGGAGGTAAGTTCAAATGACAGCATTATTAATCATTATTGCTGCAATCGTTTTGCTCTTAGCCGGCTATATTTTTTATGGCTCATGGCTTGCAAAACAGTGGGGAATTGACCCTACCAGAAAAACACCGGCTAACGAAAAGACAGACGGTGTAGATTACGTTCCGGCAAAGCCTGCCGTATTGATGGGACATCACTTCTCATCTATTGCAGGTGCAGGTCCAATTAACGGTCCTATTCAGGCAGCCGTATTTGGTTGGGTTCCAGTATTCCTCTGGTGTGTAGTTGGAGGAATCTTCTTTGGTGGACTTCAGGACTTTGGTTCTTTGTTTGCATCTCTCCGCCACGACGGAAAGTCTGTTGGTGAAATCATCAAAGATTCAATGGGTTCAAAAGCAAAGAAGCTCTTTATTATCTTTGCTCTTCTCGTACTTATTCTTGTAATTGCTTCATTTGTAAACGTAGTTGCAGGAACATTCTTTACAGCTGCTGATGCTGCAAAGACATTCGGTTTTGTAACAAATCCTACAGGCGCACAGTCTACAGCTATGATTTCTCTTCTCTTTATTGTGCTAGCTATTGTATACGGAATCCTTACAAACAAATGCGGTCTCAAGACTCTTCCAGCAACAATCATCGGAATTGCAGGTATTGTTCTTATCACAATTCTTGGATTGAAGTTTGGTTTCGCAATGACTCGTACAGCATGGATCGTATTCATTGGTCTTTACATTGCAATCGCATCTTTGGTTCCAGTTTGGATTCTTCTTCAGCCACGTGATTACCTTTCATCATTCCTTTTGTATGCAATGATGATTCTTGCTCTCCTTGGAATCGTAAGTTCTGCATTCACAGGCAGCGCAACCTTCACAATTCCTGCATTCACAGGCTGGAAAACAAGCATTGGAACTATGTTCCCTGCCCTCTTCATCACTGTTGCATGTGGTGCTTGTTCAGGTTTCCACTCATTGATTTCTACAGGTACTTCTTCTAAACAGCTCGACAACGAAAAAAATGCAAAGGCAATCGGTTATGGTTCAATGCTTATTGAATCTGCTCTTGGAATTATTTCTTTGATCGCTGTTGGTATGGTATTCGACAAATACAAGAACGGTGGATTCGGTTCTCCATCTGCTGCATTCGGTGCTGGTATTGCCGTACTCTTTGGAAAAGAAGGTTCAAGCGTATACAATACAATCTTTGCTTTGCTCACACTTGCAGTTTCTGTATTCGCTTTGACATCACTTGATACAGGTACACGTCTTAGCCGCTTTATGTTCTCAGAACTCTTCCTTAAAGAAGGCGAAGCAACTTGGAAAGATGCAAAAGGTATCCGCAAGCTTCTTGCTAACCCATTGTTCGGTACAGGAATCATGGTTTTGATTGGTTGTATTCTCGGTGGTCTTAAACTCAGCGCAATTTGGGGATTGTTCGGTGCTGCTAACCAGCTCCTCGCAGGTATTGCTTTGATGGCAGTTGCTGCATGGCTTGGTAACGCTGGAAAGAACAACAAGATGTTCTTCATTCCAATGATCTTCATGCTTGCTGCTACTTTGACATCACTTGTTCTTACAATCTTTAAGAAGATTGCTGCAATGGCTTCTGGTGCACAGGGTGCATTCTTCTGGGGCAACTGGTTCCAGCTGATTTTCGCTCTTGCAATGGCAGTACTCGCAGTAATTCTCGTTATTGAAGGTATCCAGACATTCGCTAAGCAGGCTAAAAAATAAGTGTCATTGTCCGGCTTGACCGGACAATCTACATACGCTTAAGAATAATCACAGACACGTCGTCAGTGCGCGGCGTGTCTTTTATATAATCAGCAAGTCTTTCCATTAATCTTTTAGCAATTTCTTCTGCACTGCAATCTTTATTCTTTTCGATAATCTGCTTTATCGGGTCAATTCCAAAATCAAGTTTTTCCTTATTTGGCATTTCAGTAATACCATCTGTATAAAGGAACAATATGTCGCCTTTTTTCATAGTGAACGACATATCAGAATAATCAACGCCAAAACCGCTCAAACCAACAGGACCAGTATATGGCATATCTGCAGTAGGAAGCATTTCTTCCACAACACCTTCATCTACACTGTAGAATAATGGATATGGATGGCCGGCATTTGTCATTGTAACAGTACAGCTTCCATCATCATTTTCTTTTGTGCTTAAAAGAATACCGGTAAGATAATTTTCAATCTCACCTTTTGCTTCAATAAAGCGGTAATTAATTCGTTTTAAGATTGCAGCAACACTTTCTTCTGAGCCTAATGCTTCATTGTAAGTCTGCTGAATAATGTTTTCTGCAAGCATAGTAACAAGACTTGCCGCAACACCGTGGCCCGATGCATCAAAGAGTGAAACGCCATTTAAGTTTTCACCATCATGATAGAAATTAAAAAGGTCACCAGAAACCAGAGAAAGAGGTTCATACCGAACAGCAAAATCCCAGTTTTTTAGAGCAGTTTCTGGAGCATGGAAGAATTTATTCTGAACAATTGCCGCCATGCGCATATCTTTAAGAGACATTTCGCGGTCATGCTCAAGACTTTCTTTTGCATTCAAAAGACGTTTTGTCTGGCTCTTGATTTCTTCTTCAAGTCCCTGATTCAAATAATCAAGACGACCAGACATCATATTTCGGAAGGCACCTTTAATAATCACATCAATGCCCATAATAATCAGCAAAAAGGAAACGGCATACAAAACAACCTTTGCCTTTTCTTGAATCTTTGGTTCTGCTTTTCGTGCAGCAATAACAGCGCAAACAATTGAATAAACAAATCCAATGCTCGAAATTGGAATCAAAATAAGGGTTTTCTTTACAAGCCAGAGATACGACGGTGCTAGAATCGAACATACAACACAGATCAAAAAAGAAAGATACTGAATTGCAACCTCATAGGATTTCATTTTCTTCTCGATGAATGAACAGATAAACATTGAGAAAACAAACTCTATTGCAAAGAAACAAGTAGACTTAGCAGTTTTTACATACCAGATAAATGGAACACCACCATGAAAGCCTGCCCATGGCAAATCTGTTATAAAGAAAATTGAAAAGAATATAGCCGTGAGTATATTTAAGAAAGCAAAACGTCTTAAACTTGCCAATGGCTTATACAGGAAATACAGCATTAAGAAGAATGAAGCGCAAAGAATCAGCATTCCTTCAAAGAACATATAGAAACGGCTGCGCCAGAAAGTCATAATATCAGAAGTACGCCAGCCATCCTGACGCAGGCCAATAAACACGCCGTCTGTAATAGTAGCATGCCCAAGACACTGCACTTTTATAAGGATTGTATTTTTTCCTTCCTGATTCAGATAAAATTCCGGAAAATCAAAAAGATGAGCAACATAGCCGGCTTCCTGATTTAACGGATCATCAGGGGTCTCGCCCATTACGCCATAATCATCAATATATTTACCATTAAGATAAAGAACATCTGCATAATGAAGATATGGAATTACCATTGAAAGATCATCATTTTTTAATTCCGGAATCAGTTCAAATTCAGCCTTGAGCCAGACATATTTACCGTCTATACCAACCAGGTCCATAAGATTTTTATAGCCCATGTTGTCGAGATGTTCAAACTTAAGTTTTTCTGCATCTTCGGGCGCGCTGTTTGCACCAGTCAAAGCCCAGTAAAAATCATTATCAAGATATATGCGTGGTGAATCATTTTGTTTCCCACAGGAAGTCAGTAAAAAAAGAGAACAGATTAAAACAACAGCAAACACATGCCTGAGAGGCAAAAAAGCACACTTTCTCATATTATAACTAATAAATTATAACAGAGAAAATGTGATTTGACAAAGAAAATAACGTTATTACATTTGTCACAAAATTACAGAATTGCATCACCCAAAAGTCTTTGCAACAGTTTTAAGCTGTTCAATAATGCTGATTTTCTGAGGACAGTGACCTTCACAGTTACCGCAGCCCACACATTCAGCTGGGTTGCCGGTCTTTTTAAGTTCCTCACCATAGTGCCATTTGAACGAAGCAACGCCATATCGCTTACTTTCGTTGTAAAGCTCAAACATACGAGGAATATTGATATTCTGTGGGCATCCACCGTTAGTTTCATCAACACAGTAGCGGCAGCCAGTACAAGGAATTGCAATAGTAGATTTAATAAGCTCAGTGGCCTTTGCAACACAAGCCTGCTCTTCTGCATTGAGAGGAACAAAATCCTTCATATAGCTCATGTTGTCGCGAAGCTGTTCCATATTGCTCATACCACTAAGAACAACAAGAATATTGTCCATACTTGCACAGTAACGTACAGCCCAGCTTGCAATACTTGCATTTGGATTATAATCAGTAAAGATTTTTTTAGCGTCGTCCATAACGTTAGCAAGACTTCCGCCCTTAATTGGTTCCATAATAGAAACAGGAATTCCATAACGCTTACAGATTTCATAGCACTTGCGGCTCTGAACATTGTCGCTTTCCCAGTCGATATAGTTAATCTGGAGTTGAACAAGTTCTACTTCCGGATGCTTGCTGAGCATCATCTCAAGTGCATCAGCAGAATCGTGGAAACTGAAACCAGGATGCTTAATTTTTCCTTCAGCCTTCATTTTCTGCATCCATTCAAAAGCGCCAAGCTTTTC
>CADANN010000076.1 GCA_902789325.1 uncultured Spirochaetaceae bacterium | reverse complement strand
TCAGCAACAGTACCTGTACCAACAGCACCCATCATGTTGTCTCCACCACCGGCAGAAACTGGAATACCTTCTGGAATACCATAAGCCTTAGCAGCTTCAGCAGAAACCTTTCCAGCAGGAGCACTTGGCTCAATCAATTTAGGAAGCTTAGCAAGCAAGCCTGCATCAATAATATCACAAATCTTTTTAGACCAGCAGCGGTTCTTTGAATCAAATAAGGCAGTACCAGAAGCATCACCATATTCCATTACATAGTCGCCAGTCAACTTCCAGTTCAAGTAATCGTGTGGAAGCATAATATATTTCAAAGCAGCAAATGCTTCAGGCTTGTTTCTCTTAAGCCACAAAATCTTTGGAGCAGTAAAACCAGTAAGCATCAAATTTCCAAGAGCATCTACAACAGCGGCATCGCCGCCAGCTGCTTCAGTAATAATCTTACATTCTTCAACAGTAGAAGTATCGCACCAGAGCTTGATGTTGTACAAAGCCTTTCCGTCTGCTCCAAGAGGAACAAAACCATGCTGCTGACCAGAAACACCAATTGCTTCAATAGTCTTTTTGTTTTCAGCAGAAAGTTTTCCAAAACAAACATCAAGCCCCTTGTCAAACCATTCAGTAGTCTGCTCACGGGTTCCGTCTGCTTCAGAAATCAAATCCATAGGACAGCTTGCTTTTTCAATAATCTCTTTCTTTTCGTAATCGTAGATTACAACCTTCATACTCTGTGTACCAAGGTCAATACCTGCAACAGTTTTCATTATCTGTATACTCCTTTTCTATATTATATCAATTTAATTATAGTCTTTCTACGGCAACCGGTTGCTTATATTAAAATCTCACCGAACCAAACTCCACCAAATAAGTAAGCTGATTCCGCTATTCATGCATTGTATAGTCAGTATCAGCATCAATCAAAGTAAGCATTGCATCTGCAACACGAGGATCAAATTGAACTCCACTGCATTTTACAAATTCAGCTCTTACAACATTCTGAGGTAAATAACTACGATAACTACGATTTGAAGTCATTGCATCATAAGCATCGGCCACACCAATAATACGAGCAATCCAAGGTATGTTTTCGCCTGCAAGACCATCCGGATATCCTCGTCCATCGAAACGTTCATGATGACTTCGCGCACCAATTGAAATTTCTGGCATAGAAGAAATTGTCTTTAGAATGTCACTTCCAATTACAGGATGTGTTTTTATAATTTCATATTCTTCATCTGTAAGCTTGCCAGGTTTATTAATGATTGCGTTAGGAATACCTATCTTTCCAATATCATGCAAAAGTGCTACATAATAAATCTTATCCTGTGATTTTTCGTCTTCACCAAGAGCATTTGCCAGCATGCGTGAATATTTAGCAACACGATTTGAATGACCCTTTGTATATTTATCTTTTGCATCTATTGTCTGCGAAAGAGCCATAGTGACTTCTATAGAAAGTTTTTCGATTTCCTTTTGTCTCTTTCGATATGCTGCAAACCGTAAATAAACAAAATATGAAATAACACAAACAATTATTAGCGAAAGAACAGATTTAAACCAGATTTTCTGCCAGAGATACGCTTTTTTTACTATTATTAATGTAGCTTCTGTATTACTTTGAATACCATCTGCATTGCGGGCAATAACATGGAAGGTATAGTTTCCTGGTTTTAAGTTTGTAAATGAAGCCGTTCTGTCAGTAGTCCAGTCAGAAAATTTATTATCAAAGCCTTCAAGCTTTGTTCTAAACTGAACCTGTTCCGAAGAAACGAAACTGATTCCTGTATATTTGATTATTAAACGCTTAACATCCGGAGCAACTTCAACTCTAAAACCTTTTCTTCGATTGTCTGATGGAATGTCCACCTTTTCGCTGTCTAAAGAGAGTGATTGTATTTTAATTGTTGGAGCATAATTATTTGCAGCATTGCGCTCAGGATTCATTACTGTAAAGCCGTCTATGAGAGTAAACCACATACGGCCTTTATCATCTTTCAAAGAAACTGATGTAGAAGTTACACCTCCAGAAGTAATTCCATCCAGCTTACCGTAAATTGAGGAATGAATCGAAGTTCTCATTCCACGTCTTGCTTCATCAATTTCATTAAGCTTTATATTTGAAATTCCCTGATTTGTTGTACACCAGACTTTGTTTGAATTATCCAGCAGAACCTGGAAAACGCCATCTGAACCAAAGCCTAAGTTTGAATCTATATTGAATATTTTATCTCCATCTTTTGTAATAATGCTCACACCAGAGCCTGTACATACCCAGATTTCGCCTTCGCGTTCCGAAGAAATCTTAAAGATGATATTTCCAACAAGACCAGTATCTTTTGAATATTTTTTTGATATTTCTTTGGTTCGTGGATTCAGAACATAAACTCCTCCGCCATCTGTTCCAAACCATACCGAACCATCTTTATCTTCAAAAATGCACATAATAAAATCATTATCTAACATGCCATTTTTGCAGATATTAGTTATTTCACCGTTTTTTTGATTTATGACGGAAAGCCCCATCGTGGTTCCTACGTACAAATCTCCATTTGAATGTTGAATTGCAACACGTACTTTGTCGCCGGCAAGTCCGTTACTTTTATTCCAGATTTCTATTGTGCCGTCCAGATTAAATTTTATCTGACCGTATTTTCCATAACAGCAAACAAGAAGAGCTCCTTCTTCTGTTACACCAACATGACGCACACGAATGTTTTTACAGAAGTCAGTAATTTTGTTTTCTAAAAGAATATGATCTTGTTCGTTATAACAGCGAACACCATCATCACAACCAAGCCAGATAGCATTACGGAATGTATCCTGTGCAATTGCATTTACTGTCGAAGGCAAATTAGTTGTCTGAAATCTTCCATAACTAAGTTTTTGGATTCCACCTCTATCCAACGCAAACCAGATATTATGTTCTAGGTCTTCAATAATTTTGGTAACACTTTCACCTGCCAAAAGTTGACTTGTTTCAGGATAAGAAAGCATTCCGTTATGAAGAACTGTAATTCCATTATCTGTACCAAACCAGATATTTTTTGATGAATCCTTAAAAATGCAGGTAACAGCAGTTCCCTTCTGACTGCCATGCCCTACATCATAAACAGTTTCCTTACCATCACTAACTTTTACAACATAATGCGGTGCAACTCCAAACCAGAAAGTACCATCTTCTTCCTGCATTACTGTTGTTATAACCGGATTTTCTATAGATTTAATTGGAATGCTTTTTTCGAATCGGCCATTGTAATAACTGTATAAGCCGTTTTCTGTACGTGTTACAATCCAGACTCTGCCGGTATTATCACAATAAAGCTGATTTACAATAAATCGATTATCATCTGGAATCTCATTAAAAAAGACAGGATTTTCAACTATATGATGGAGAATTGTAGAAATACCAGAAGCAGTTCCAATCCATATGTATCCATTTTTATTTTCTACAACACCATTGCGCTTAAGACAGATTACACCTTCATCATTTGTACCAACCCAAATATCCTGATTTGTATCCTGAATGATTGTTCTCGCACTCAAAAAATCGTAATTCTCATTATAAAGACGATTCATGGTGATAAATTCCACACCATCAAAACGCAGGAGACCGCTATAAGTACCAAAGTACAGATATCCATCGCGATCTTGAATTTCATCTGTTATTGTATTTGCAGGTAATCCTGATTCTGCATTCCAGTTACGACTTATAAAATCTCTAAAAAAATGATCTTCGTGTGTATGAGTCTGGCTAAAAAGCAAGCTGCCGGCAAACAATGTACAGGCAGCTAAAAAAGAGATGCTCTTTTTCATAGTCCTTACCATATAAGGTAATTTTACTACGAAATTTCTGTTTTGACGAATTTTTTATTTAAGCTTCAGTTTCCTCTGGGTTCCAGAAAAGGTC
>CADANN010000075.1 GCA_902789325.1 uncultured Spirochaetaceae bacterium | reverse complement strand
CTACAATACGTTCAAGTGGTATACGAGAAAGAAGGGAATAGAGCTCAGGAAGGCAGCTGTTCCGCATGTGGCCTATGAGACCGATCCAGGCGAGCAGATACAGGTCGACTGGTTATGAGAATCTTTGCATAACCAGTCTTATGCAAAGTAAAAAGTTATGAGAAGTTAATTTGAAATCATCCCTTTTATGGGCTTTTTTTTATAATTTTGCTTCTCATAACTTTATATAATAAATGTACTTAGTGAAAGATAAGGAGGATGATTATATGATAGATGAAGCTAAGTGCATTGATATTTATTTAAAACAACAAGATAAAAACTTAAAGGAGGCTACCATTAAAGCAAAACTAAAAGTCATTAAACAATTTCTTGATTATTGCATAGCTAATGAAATTGGAGATATCAGAAACATACAGAAAAATGATGTATATAGTTTTGTACAGTTTAAAAATTGGGCTTCTCAATCCAGAAGTACTGCTCAGTTTACAATAAGAGACTTTTTTAATGTAATGAAAAAGCTAGGATTAGTAGATTATGATGGATATGAATTATATCCGATTATCTTTACAAATAAGAGAAGCAAAATACTATCCTATTATTCACCAGAAGAAATTAGTAAAATTATAAATAGTATAGATTTAACTAATGAATGTGGTATCAGAGATAAATGTATGGTTCTTATTGCCGCAGAAACTGGTTTAAGAGCTAGTGATATCGTTTTTTTAAAATTCAGTGAAATTAAATGGGATAAAAACATAATTCAAAAGATACAAATGAAAACCAAGCAACCAATAGAAGTGCCAATTTCAGATAACATAAAATATCTTTTACTTGATTATTTGAAAAACCATAGAGTATCTGACGATTGTGAATATATTTTTATCAACACACAAACAAGTGTTCCTTTTAATGATGCTGCAGTTCTTACTCACACTGTAAGAAAAGCATTTATCAAGGCAAACATTAATATAAGAAACAAAAAGGCTGGAGCGCATTCTTTAAGACATAGTCTAGCCACAAATCTACTAAAGAATAATACTCCTTTACCAGTAATTAAAGGGATTCTTGGACATGAAAGTATCAGTACAACTGAAAAATATTTATCCATAGATATTGAGGGATTACGAATGGTAAGCCTTGAGGTGCCTTTATGAAAAGAAGAACTTTTGAAGGTGTTTTTAAAAATGAATTTGAAAAATATATCACCTATAAGCAATCCTTAGGATATTATAGAAATTTAGAAAGCAAAAGGATCTATGAACTTGTTTCACTAAACAATTTTCTTAATTCCTTTAATCTTAGTGAAATTAAAATCACAAAGGAAATGGTTGATATATATTTAGAAACGAACTCCTCTTTATCTCAAGGGACTCAACATTCCAAAGAATGCGTTCTTAGACAATTCTGTAAATTTTTGAAATCTCAGGGGTATGAAAATATTTATATTTCTTACGAAGCACAGGTTAAAATGCCTAGAGATTTTATACCTTATGTTTTTTCCGATGATGAGATAACCAGAATATTCAAAGCAGTTGATAATATGAAATTTAAGAATAATGAACAATCAAAGTATTTTTATCAAACTGTATTTAGATTACTATACTGTACTGGATTAAGAGTTGGTGAAGTATCAAATTTAAAAGTAGATGATATTGATTTAGAAAACAATATCATTTACGTTCGTTCAGGGAAAGGAAACGTTTCTAGAATGGTACCCTTTAAATCTTCACTTGGTACTTGGTTAACAAATTATAGTCAATTATATTCTAAAGAAAGTGATACATATTTTTTTGAGTCACCACGTGGTGGGAAACGAAGCCCTGGTACTATATGCGCAGTATTTAGAAATAAAATATTGCCTATGACCGGGATAAAAAGTAGTCCATTAAATGGTTACAAAAGAGGCGCTTGTGTTCATTCTTTACGCCATACTTTTGCGTGTAATGCATTGAATCAAATGATTAAATCAGGAAAAGATCCATACTGTGCCTTGCCATATTTGAGTATTTATCTTGGACATACAAGTATCGTAAACACAGAGATTTACTTAAGATTAACTCTACAGAGACATGAGGAAATTATTAATGCAGGTCATTATATTTATTTGGAAGGAATCGGTGAAATATAGATGAATGAGTTTTCTAAATTGGTTAGTGATTTTTTTATCCGATATCTGACCAATCAAAAAAATGCCAGTGAAAATACAATTAAAACTTATCGAGATGCAGTTGTACAGCTTTTAGAATTTATGAACTACAAAGGTATAAAAGCAAACAAAATTAAAATTACTGATTTTTCATATGGCATCATTTGTGAATACCTTGAATGGTTAGAAAGCAATAAAAATGTATCTGTTTCTACCAGAAATAATAGATTGGCTGCGATTAAATCATTATTCAAATATGTCAATTACCATCGCCCAGAGTATATGAATATCTGCACTTCAATATTAGAGATTCATAAAAAGAAAACAGAATCAGTTCCGATGAATTATCTTACAGTAGAAGCATTTCAAGACATGCTTAAATCATTTGATAAAAACAATATGAGAGATTTAAGAGATTTAGCAATTATTCTGACATTGTATGAAAGTGGTGCACGTGTTAGTGAACTTATAAATATCAAATTACCTGATTTGAGATTGACTAAACCAGCATCAGTAGTTTTATACGGTAAAGGAAGAAAGGTTAGAATAATTCCATTAGATTATTCAATGATTGAAATACTAAAAAAGTATATAACTATTTATAAAATAAAAGATTCAGAATATCTTTTTTTTAATTCGAAGGGCGAAAAACTCACTCGTGAAGGTGTAAATTATATTCTCCAGAAGCATTTTATAAAAGCAAAGGAGCAAAATCTAACCATTTATCCTGATACGATTTCTCCTCATTGTCTAAGACACAGCAAAGCAATGCACCTATTAGAGAATGGTGTAAACCTTATTTATATACGTGACATTTTAGGACATTCCTCAGTAACGACAACAGAGATATATTCAAAAGCTAATCCGGAAGTTAAAAGAAAACATCTATTAGAAGCAGCAAGCAAATTGAAAATTGAGGATAATTATTCAAACGAAGAAAAAGATGAATTATTAGATTGGTTGAAAACCAAACTTTAAAAAGCCACAAAGTTATGAGAAGCAAAATTATAAAAAAAGCCCATAAAAGGGATGATTTTAAATTAACTTCTCATAACTTTTTACTTTGCATAAGACTGGAAGGAAAACCTGATCATCCACCTGAGCGATGGCCGCGAAATCAGGTTCAACGTATTCTCTGCCACGCTTGGTTTCTCAAGAAAGCACATATTCATCTACTCGGCAACCAGGACCACAAATGACTTCATAAGATGCACGATAGAGGTATTCAGACGACTGGGCGGCACAACAAGTAAGCTTCTGACCGACAACATGTCTGCCATCGTCTCGGTAAAGGGCAGCCAGAAGAAGGTCCATCCGGAAATCAGCAGGTTCTTCGCCGACCTGGACACT
>CADANN010000074.1 GCA_902789325.1 uncultured Spirochaetaceae bacterium | reverse complement strand
TATTTTAGCACATTCTATGAGAGAAAACAATAGGCATGTTGACCTTGAGCCGTCTTCTGATGCAGAAAACAGGAAGTTTTTTCTTGATAAAACATACGGACGGATTGAGCGTTCACTGACAGAATTATCCATATAAATCTCAGGACAATCAAGATAATTCATCAGATGAGGCCATGCATCTATTGCGTACTTAAGAGCTTTTCCAAACTTAAATGAAGACGGAACTATAGGCTGTGTCTTAATCATCCAGTCATAGAATTCATCCATAATTGGCTTAATAATTTCCCGACGTTTTGCAACAAACTCTGCGTCCGGAAGGTTCTTCTCTCTCAGAAGATTCTCTTCATGATACATCTGCTGAATGTATTTTATAGCCTTTGCGGAACCTTTGGATTTTCCATTGAGTAATGCGTCATAAAATTTTCTGCGTATATGTGCAGCACATGCGACATGAATTATTTTTTCTTTCGGATAAAGAAGTTCATGTTCTTTTAAGGCTGCTTCATATCCGGGATATTCATCAGTCTGGAGAAAGCCTTTGAAACCGTTTATAAAAGGCTTGATATATTTCGGACTCCGGCTTTCAAAATACCGATAAACAACGACCTTTTTGTTTTTCGGTCCGCCATGAGCTAGCCAGATGTAGGATTTTTTACGATCCTTATTACCGTTCTCATAATTCAAAATCCTGCAGGTTGTCTCATCCATGTTCAGGACCTTGCCAGTTTTTAAGTGCTTCATAAGCACATTTTCCAGAGGTTTAATTTTCTCATAAACCTCAAGCTGCCATTTATCCATCGTAGCCCTTGAAATATCTATTCCTTTTCTCTCAAAGTTCTGGGCTTGTCTGTAATACGGCATATGATTACAGTATTTGTTGATAAAAATGTAACTCAGAAGCCCTGGTGTTGCTATTGATTTTGGAATGATATTCTTTGCAGCAGGAGCCTGACGGAATACAGGATGATCTTCATCACCGCTTCCTTCACATTTTCTGCAGGCATAAACCGGATAGATATGCTGTTCTACATAAATCTTTTCAGGGATGATGTTTACTCTTTCAGTTACTTTCTCCCCTACTTTTACAAGCTTTGCTCCGCAGCCACAGATTTTCTCTGATTCAGGAATATCGTGATAAATCGGGATTCTTTCATAATTTTCATCAATCTTTTTACGGCCACACTTACGTCTCTTATATGCTTTTACAAGAATGTTTTCTTCTTTCAATTCTTCAAGTTCGTCATTTGTAATAAGTTCATTTTCTGGAAAATCATCAAGATCTTCAAATAATGGAAGCCACTGTTCGAATAATTTTTCAGAATGACTGCCAAAGCGATGTGAAAGTTGAGTCTTCAAGCGTTCTTCAAGGCCAATGATTTTTATTTCTTTTGAATTATTTTCAGCTTTGAGACTCTTTATTTCCTCATCTTTTTGATTCAAAAGTTCTTTCTGCTGATTTATTGTGAATAATTGTAATGTAATTTTTTCATCTTTAGAGGAAAGTAACTTGTCCTTTAAAACAAGTTGCTGCTGCATTGATTCAATCTCAATCTTTGCAGCAGCAAGTTCTGTGAGAGCTTCCTGTATTGTTACTTCCCTTTTCATGTTTTAAATGTTAACAGATTTTAAAACTTTTAAAAAGGGGATTTAACTGATACTTAAACAAAACTTTCAATCATATTTGACAGTTTATTCTAAATATCCACCATAACACCAGCCGATTGTACCTGTTTTGATTGATTTTCCATCCTTATCTTTTGCATCGGAAAGTAGTTCAATCTGAACCCAGTTGCTGTTTATTCCATCTATTGTTTCGGCTTTGCCAAGTTTCAAGATTTTTACTTTTGTACCTTTAGACATTGTGGTTATAATGTTACTAGATGTTGCTTCTTCCGAACGCAGGCGAAGATTATCATTACATACCATTTTCTTATTAACAGCAACTTTTCCAACAACATGCTCTCCGTCCCATTGTTCACGCCACTGTGAATCCCAGGTGTTTTCGATTCGCCACAGAGTATGCTTATTTGTTGTCCAATTTATAGTCAAAAAATAAAAATCTCCGTTTGGATGATATGTGATTGATTCAACTTCTTCATTTTCTGGTATTGTATAATATATTAGATTACTATCTTTTCGATCAAACAATCTAATGTATTTTTTCTTTTGATTTAAGGTACATATATATTTCTTTGTTTCATAAGCTGTTGTCCCCCACTGATATCTTATGCCATCTATATATAAATTATTATCCTCATCTAATGTTAGATGTGGTGCATATTTCCCACTTTCAAGAAGTTTTCTTGTTTCTTCTGCGTTGTGGAAATTTTTCTGATTTTGAACTTCATTTAATGTCGGCGAAATAATTGAATATAATTTTTGACCTTCTTTTATGATTAAAATATCATTTTGCTTATCATAATAACAATCATCAAACCAGTTACCTAAACTGCCCTTAAGCTTATTTAGCAATAAATAAACATTTACCCTAAAAATTTCAGAGCCAGTTTTATCAAAATAAAAGGCTTCGGTATGATTTCCCATTAAAATATTATTTTCAGTTGTATGAATAGTCTGCAAAGATGTATCTGTATTAATCTGTATCTTTTTTTCAATCTCTAAATTTTGATTAGTGAAAAGCATCAATTTTGTATCACGCTGATAAAGCATAAAATTTCCATCAGCATCAAAAAAGATATCGTTACCAGTAATATCATCCTGAGGATTTACTTCTTTTCTAATATAAATAGATGACTTATCATTTTTAAATTGTTTTACAGTTTTGAGTTCAACATTCTGAGCCCATGCTAATGTGCTTAAAAAAATAAATGATATTAAGCAAAGTGGCTTTTTCATTCCTTAATACTCCTCTTTTGTTTATATCATTTTTTTTCATATTTATATAGTTCTTATTCCCTAATCAATTCTCTCAAACATCATCGGTTCATAGGCACAGAAGAAATCTATTCCTTTTAGAAGCATTATTACTTCATCGATTTTTATTTCTTTAGCTTCTTCTGCAGTATCCGGCCATGGCCACTGTCCTTTCTCCAGAACTTTTTGAGCAATCCAGAAACCGTTTGTATCCCACCAGATTAGTTTCAGATGTTTTCTCTGCCAGTTGCAAAACATGAATACAGCTCCACTAAATGGATCCTGTTTCATAATATCACTGATTACATGAATAATACGCTCTTTACTGATTCTCATATTCGTTGTTCCAGGCCTTAGAAAAATACGAGTGTTTGTAAAATCAAACTTCATATACTTGCTGCCGTCTGGAAAATTTTGAACAGTATTGTTTCTTCAGTCGTTATAGGAATATCGATTTCTATTCCCCCTGCCCTGACTGTTATCAGTTCTTTACGATCTATTCCAACTGCAATACGATGCTTTGATGCACCTGGAATATCAAGTTCGACAAATTCTGATGCCTGAAAAACTTCTGTATTTTCTGGAAGTCCGAGCTTAGTTCTTTCCATCTTTTCATGGATCCATGAACGCAGAGCTTCAGGCTGGATGTTGTGCATCTGGCTGAAACTATCAATATCCATATTTGAAACCGCAAACTCATTGATTAATTCTTCTTTGACTCTTTTTACATCTTTTTACAGGGAATATCATAAAAAAAATCTCCTCGTTGTGAGGAGATTGTATATCTTAATTTATTCGATTTTTAGGGGGTGTTAATTAGACGCTTACTTCAGTTCCTTGTACATCCCTTCAAGCAACTCTTTCATTAATTCAGGATTTTCAAACTCAGATACCAGGAACATAAGAGTTTTGCTTCCTTCGTAGGGATATTCAAGCGGACAGTCGGCCAGGAGTCTTTTGGAAGTTTCAGTCTGTTTTACGAGCAGGCGATTATCACATATATCACCGAACAGTTTACCATCAAAGTAGAGGCAGTATTCTCCCATCATCTTTCTGGAAGTGACTTCGCCAGCTTTATTCAGGCATTCCATTACATATTCATAATATTCTTTTGTTGTTGCCATACGATCTCCTATACCAAATTCGCCAGTTTCTTGCCGCACCAGA
>CADANN010000073.1 GCA_902789325.1 uncultured Spirochaetaceae bacterium | reverse complement strand
GCTGTAAACCGCAGAAAGGCTCTTGTTGCTGCATATACAAAAAAGTATGGTGCAGATGAAATCTACGAATGTCCAATTTGTATCGTAGAATCAGAAATCCACATGTGCCAGGCTTTGGAAGACATTAAGAAGAACGGTTGTAACGCTCTTTGTGTTTACCTTGGTAACTTTGGTCCAGAGATTTCTGAGACTTTGCTTGCTAAGCACTTCGAAGGTCCTAAGATGTTCTGTGCTGCTGCAGAAGAGACTTCTAAGGACGGCGGACTTATCCAGGGTCGTGGAGATGCTTACTGTGGTATGCTCAACGCTTCTTACAACCTCAAGCTCCGCAACATCAAGGCTTACATTCCTGAATATCCAGTAGGAACTGCTGAACAGTGTGCAGACATGATTCACGAATTTGCACCTGTTGCAAAGGCAGTTTATGCTTTGAATCACCTTAAGATTATTTCTTTCGGACCACGTCCACTCAACTTCCTTGCTTGTAACGCACCTATTAAACAGCTTTACAACATTGGTGTTGAAATTGAAGAGAACTCAGAGCTTGACTTGTTCGAATCATTCAACAAGCACGCTGGCGACGCTCGTATTAAGGAAGTTGCTGCTGATATGGCTAAAGAACTCGGCGCTGGTAACAAGAAGCCTGAAGTTCTCGAGAAGCTTGCTCAGTATGAAATCACATTGCTCGACTGGGTTGAAGCTCACCGCGGATACCGTGAGTTCGTTGCAATTGCTGGTAAATGTTGGCCTGCATTCCAGACACAGTTCGGATTCGTTCCTTGCTATGTAAACAGCCGCCTCACAAAAATGGGTATTCCTGTATCTTGTGAAGTTGATATCTACGGATGTCTTTCTGAATTCATCGGTACTGTTGTTTCTGATGATACAGTTACTCTCCTCGACATCAACAACACTGTTCCACAGGATATCTATGATGAAGACATTAAGGGTAAGTACGGTCAGTACACACTCAAAGATACATTCATGGGCTTCCACTGCGGAAACACAGCTTCTACAAAGCTTTCATTCTGCGAGATGAAGTACCAGTTGATTATGGCTCGTGCTCTTCCAGTAGAAGTAACAAACGGAACTTTGGAGGGAGATATCGTTCCAGGTCCTATCACTTTCTACCGCTTGCAGTCAACTTCTGACAACATCCTCCGCGCATACATTGCACAGGGTGAAGTTCTCCCAGTTGCTACACGCTCATTCGGTGGTATCGGTATTTTCGCAATCCCAGAAATGGGCCGCTTCTACCGCCACGTACTCATCGAAAAGAACTTCCCACACCACGGTGCCGTTGCATTCGGCCACTTTGGTAAGGAACTCTACGAAGTATTCAAGTACATCGGCGTAGCAGTAGATGAGATTGGATACAACCAGCCTAAGGGAGTTCGCTACCCAACTGAGAACCCATGGGCTTAATTCGTTAATAACGAATGAATGTCATCCTTGGGCTTGACCCGGGGATCAAAAAAAAGACTGTCGGAAAACCGGCAGTCTTTTTTTTATGGGGCTTCTCTCAATCAATACTCTATCTCAATACTACCACTAGTTGTAGAAACTTCGATGAGTGGGCCGCCGCCGTTGATTTTTTCGTGGTAGGTGTCGCGTGGGACGAACTTGTTGCTGGTGAACTTGTTGTTTAAGGTTCCACTGGTTGAATGAGATGCAACTTCAAATGAAGAATCTTTTGGAAGAACGAGATTTATGCTGCCGCTTGTTGAGATTGCACTTGATTTTGCAATTGGCGCATTTATAAGTTCAAGGTAGATTTCACCGCTGGTTGATTTTGCGTCAAAGTAGTCGCAGTCGAGTTTTTTTACTTCGATTTCGCCACTGTTTGTTTTGAAGCTTGTGTATTCTGCTGCAAAACCATTTACTTCTATTTCACCACTTGTGGCTGTCAAAGTTCCTGTACTACCTGTATATTCTTTGATTGTGATCTCGCCACTGCTTGTTTCTGCTGTAAAATCATTTGCATCAAGATTTGTAGCTTCTATGTCGCCACTAGAGGCCCGAAGTTTTATTGTGTCGGCGTATAATCCCTGTTCAGAATTGATTTCGCCGCTGCTTGTTGTAATGAAAATCTTCTGTGCGGAAAGCAAAGTTTTTACTGTGATATCGCCGCTTGAAGCTTTTAATTCAATTTCATTGAAATTTTTATGCTGAGGAATATACACAATCACAGAGCAGCGGGTTCCAAGAGTAAAACTGCTGACAGAATCTATATAAAGAGTTGAACCGGAGGTTTTTACGCGAGGTGAGGCTTTGCGGTTATTGCTATAGATTTCAATGTCTATTGTGTTGCCGTAGGTTTCTTGAATTTCAAGATTTTCCCATGCAAGACCAAAGTTAAGATTTTTGATAGAAGCTTCAGAAACTTCCTGCTTATCTAAAAGATTTGGAAGTGCAAAAAGGCTGGTTGCCAAAGATACTAAAAGAGTGCCGATAATCAGTTTTTTCATTTTTATACCTCTCTATATTATAACACTTTTTTTGGAGAAAAGTGTCACTAAAAATACAGGGAATGACACGTGCAATTTTATTGTGTATATTAATGCTATGAAGAATAAGAAGAATAATGAGCTTGCGGTCTGTGGTTTTGCGACTGTTAAAAAGCTTGAAAAAAATCATCCGGAGAAGATTACACGACTTTATTTTACAGAAGAACAGGCTCCGAAATTTGGCGGCTTGTGCAAAAAACTTGCTAAGGTACACGGGATTTATAATCAGAAGCCGGCGGCTGATCTTGAAAAACTGAGCGGTACTGTTCATCACCAGGGTGTAGTTGCCATGATTGAGGCGCCTCAGATTGAACCATTGGACAGCGATATTACCGACGGATGGTGTGAGCGCGGCGAAAATGCGGTTTTGCTGGACAGGATTGGAAACGCGAACAACTTCGGGGCGATTGTTCGAAGTGCGGCTTTTTTTGGGATTAAGAATATTGTGATTCCTTTGGACGAGGCGCAGAGCTCGATTACGACCAGCAGCTACAGAGTTGCCGAAGGTGGAATGGAATACGTGAATATTTATAGTGTGAATTCCAGTGTAAGGTTGTTGGAAGCCTTGAAAGGAAAGATGCTGCGAGTGGGAACCGATTTGAGTGCAAAGAAATCTGTAGATTATTTGAGCACTGCAGATGCCCGAAAGAAGCCGGCTCTTATTGTCCTTGGAAACGAGGAGCACGGAATTAGTGAAGCGGTTCGTAAAAACTGCGACGAACTGGTGATTATTCCCTGGGGCGGAATGAAAGAGGGAGCCACGGAAAGTTTAGTGGATAGCCTTAATGTTGCCCAGGCGGCCTCGGTGATTTTTTACGAGCTCACTAAGTAGCGGGTTTTAGGGCAAGCGCCCTAGGAGAAGGGGTAGCGGAAAACCGCGCAGCGGGTTGGAGCGAGGGGGAGACTTCCCCCTCCTTATTTTAAAATATAATAAAATGTTAGTGAAAACTAACTACCCGTTTGGAACTTTTATGATTATATTATATAATGTAAATATTAAACAAATGGAGTATTTTTATGAAGAATTATTTTGATTTAACTGGCCAGGTTGCAGTTGTAACTGGATGTTCAACAGGACTTGGTGTTCAGATGGCAAAAGCTCTTGCAAATCAGGGAGCAAAAATTGTAGCAATTGCACGCCGCAAAGACATGATTGAGGCAGTAGCAAAAGAAATTACAGATACATATAAAGTTGAGGCTCTTGCAATACAGTGCGATATTACCGATACAGAACGCGTAAATGCCGCAGTAGATGAAATCCTTCATCGATATTCTTATCAACAATGCCGGAACAGGTGCAGTTGCTCCAGCAGAAGACATTACAGATGAGCAGTTCTACAACGAAATCAACATCGATATGTTCGGTTCTTTCCGCATGGCCCGCGCTATTGCAAAGAAGGCTATGATTCCTGCAAAGTACGGACGCATCATCAATATTGCTTCTATGTATGGTCTGGTTGGAAACAAGGTTGCTCCATGTTCACCTTACCATGCAGCAAAGGGTGGAGTTGTAAATATGACTCGCGGTCTTGCTAGTGAATGGGGAAAATATGGCATCAACGTAAATGCAATCTGCCCGGGTTATTTCTACAGTCCGCTCACAAAGGAAACTTTGGATTCAGATTTCTTCCAGCAGAATGCTCAGACTATGATTCCTCTCAGCCGCTATGGTAATGAGGGTGAGCTCGACACTGCAGCTCTCTTCCTTTCAAGTCCTGCTTCAAGCTATGTTACAGGTGTAATTCTTCCAGTTGATGGTGGTTATACTGCGATGTAGGCTACAATCGAAGAACCGTTAAAAACCGAGCCGACAGGGTCGGTTTAGGTTCATCGAAAAAACGCCTCAGAGGCAAGCTGTGCTTGCCGACTTACATTGAGTTGGAATATTAGTTATTTTCTGTCTTAGGCAATTTCCTGAAAAACCAGATCATATAAGGTATTGCAGTAAAGGTACTGAATAAGTCTGCAACCGCCTGACTTATTTCTATACCAAACAATCCGAACAAGCGTGGCAAAATTAAAATTGCCGGAATAAAATAAACGCCCTGTCTGTTCATAGAAAGGAAGGTAGCCGCCTTAATGTGGCGTGTCGACTGCATCAGCATGTTAGTTCCAACTATCAAAGCATGAAGCGGAAGGAATGCAGCCTGCCATCTCAAAGCAACAGTTCCAACTGCAATTACATCAGGATCATTTCTGAAGGCCGCAATAATCTGTGGCGCAAAAATTACTGCTGCAATGGCAAATACCGACATCACGGTCGCCCCGCTTGTAACAAGGAAAACATACGCCTTCTTAACACGGTCGTACCTTTTAGCACCATAGTTATATCCGCTAACAGGACTAAAGCCCTGGCCAATTCCAATCATCATGCTGGCAATAAACATAACGATTTTTCCAACAATCGACATAGCGGCAATTGCAGAAACACCAAACAGTGCGGCGTTACGGTTTAACATAATAGAAGCAATGCTTGCAAGTCCCTGGCGTGCAAGAGAAGGAAGTCCGGTTGTAGTAACTTTGCCAAGCACGCGCAAATCCTTTGAAACATTTTTAATGCTTATATGACAAATAGATTTTCTTCTAAGGTAAAATGAAAAAAGCAGCCAGAAGCTTGTAAACTGTGTGAGCAAGGTACAAATAGCCGCACCTCGGATTCCAAGACCAAAGCCCTTCAACACAAGTCCGGTTCCAAAAATCGGCAACTCGCTGAAAATAAAGAATGGGTCCAGAATCATGTTTAGAATTCCGCCGGTAGTCAAAGCAATCATACTAAAGAAAGCCTTACCTTCGGCTCGTAAATCATTATTCAAAACAAATGAGGCACACATAAACGGTGCACCCCAGAAAATAAAAAACGCATAATCGCGGGCATAAGGCAGAACTGCTTGATCAGCACCCACAAAACCAAGAACAACGCGGGCAAAGGAATTACCAAAAATAGTAATCAGAATACCAATTCCAAGGGCAGCAAAAAAAGCAGTCGAACTGATTATAGAGGCTTCCTCATTACGCTTTTGTCCAAGTCTTATAGAAACAAGACTTCCAGAACCCATTCCCAGCGTAAATCCGCATGCCTGAATAATCGACATAATCGGAAAAACAATTCCAACTGCTGCGCTCGCTTCTGTTCCCAGCTGCGAAACAAAGAATGTATCGGCCATATTATACAGAGAGGTCACCAGCATCGAAATAATTGTAGGAATTGCAAGCTTTGTAATCAGCTTCCAAACCGGGGTGTTCACCATCTTGTTGTACTGTTCGTCTGCGTTCTTTTCCATAGGTTTATTTTAATTATAAAGGGGTAGGTTGTTCAATGAAAAAAATGTTATGACAAGGCTGCATTTTGTGGAAACATACAATAAAAGTGCAATAAGTTTCTATTTACTAACATCTGTTAATGGTTTAATATACAATAGTAAAACGTTTTACTAAAATTGTGGCTATATTTGCCGGTTTGGGAGATTATTAAGATGAAAAAACACACACTTGTTATTTCTGATAAGACAGCACATGAAATTACACCAGATATGGTTGGTCTGTTTTTTGAAGATATCAATTTTGCAGCTGACGGCGGACTTTATGCTGAAATGATAGAAAACCGTTCGTTTGAGGCTGTAAAAAGCAAGGGTGAAAGTCATAATTATGTTTTGCGCGAAGACAATCTTTATGCCTGGAGTGCATGTCCTGTAAGTGGCCAGGCTGCAGAAGATGCTCTCGAAATCTCTTTTAATGAACCTGTGAGCCAGAATAATCCACATTATCTGCGATTTACTGCCAGTAATGATGGAGACGGTTTTAAAAACAAAGCTTATGATGGAATCTCCCTCAAAAAAGGTCTTAAATACAAAATCTCATTCTATGCCCGTGAAGTAAAATATCCGGAAGGAAAAATTTCCGTAAGTGTAAAAAAAGACGGCAAGGTTTACGGCCAGACAGAAATCAATTTTAATAATTCAAAGAACCGTCCTGCTGAATGGATGGATACAATCCGCGTTACCTGCGACACCCTCGAATGGCAGCGCTACGAAGCTGAGCTTACAGCCCAGGATAACGTGCAGGGTGCAGATTTTATCATCTCCCTTACAAAAACTGGTTGCATTGAGTTTGATCTCATTTCTATGATTCCAGAAGATGCAGTTGCCGGCGTATTCAGAAAGGATTTGTTTGAAGCACTTGCAAATATTCATCCGGCTTTCCTTCGCTTCCCTGGTGGATGTATTGTTGAAGGTACAAGCATCATGCGCCGCTATCAGTGGAAGAATACTGTGGGCGAACTCAAAGACCGCAAAATCAATACAAACCTTTGGGCTCTTCAGGGTGGAAACGTAACTTCTGCCTGGGAAACTCCAGACTGTCACTATATGCAGAGTTATGGAATCGGTTTTTATGAATACTTCCTTCTTTGTGAGCTTTTATCATCTGACAAACGCAAGTGTAAGCCGCTTCCTGTTTTGAATATTGGTGTTGCATGTCAGTTCCGTTCTTATGAAACTATTCCTGTAGATTCTGAAGAATTCCAGAAGTATGTTCAGGATGCACTTGATCTGATTGAATTTGCTAACGGTCCGGTTACCAGCAAGTGGGGTGCACTCCG
>CADANN010000072.1 GCA_902789325.1 uncultured Spirochaetaceae bacterium | reverse complement strand
TCTTTTTACAGGGAATATCATAAAAAAAATCTCCTCGTTGTGAGGAGATTGTATATCTTAATTTATTCGATTTTTAGGGGGTGTTAATTAGACGCTTACGCATATCTTAATGGTAAGCGTCAATTTACCGCCCTTTCAGGCTATTGAGACCGCTGAAACATCTGAACTTTTAATCAATTTAATGTTCCAGGGAAGAAGTTCTGACCAGTTTGAATCAGTCCAGCCGGTTGTGTCAGCAGCTAATTCAAAGATTGAAGAAAAATATTCTTCAGGATTTATATTATGTATTTTAACACATTCTATCAAAGAAAACAACAGGCATGTTGACCGGGCTCCATCTTCTGAGGCTGAAAAACGGTATGACATCTGAGTTCTCGGTCGTTCTTCAAGCCCGAGAATTTTTAAATCTTTTGAATTATTGTCAGATTTGAGGCTTTTATTTCTTCATCTTTTTGTTTCAGCTCTTCTTTCTGCTGATTAATCGTAAATAACTGCAGATTAATTTTTTCTTCTTTTGAGGAAAGCAACTTGTCCTTTAAAACAAGCTGCTGCTGCATTGATTCTATTTCAATCTTTGCAGCAGCAAGTTCTGTGAGAGCTTCCTGTATTGTCACTTCCCTTTTCATGTTTTAAATGTTAACAGATTTAAAAACTTTTAAAAAGAGGATGTTAAATTTTTTTTATCTATTTTTAGTCCCAATCAGCTACATTCGGCCAAGGTAATGGTGTTCCAGGACCATCATAAAGATTCTGTACATACTGTCCAAAGAAATAACCTTCGGTTCCGTCTAAGAGTCGTACTTTTATCCATTCGTCAGTAACGCCACCAATAGTCTGTTTTACACCACTGGTTTCAAGAATTCTGAAACCAGTTTTAATTGGATATGTTCCAAGACTTTCGGTATTAGTTCCAGGTCCTTTACGTAAACGGATTCTGTCATCATTTAAGATTCCAAAGTATTTTAGATAGTTACGAGAAACTACAAGTTCTATTTCTTTTTTACCATTATTCCAAGATCCATTGGAATCAAATGGAGGATAAATTAATGCATATAATTCACCCCAGTTTCCGAACGACCAGGAATAAAATGATTTTCCATCTTCCCGTTCTTCAGATGAAGACCAAGGGATTTCCAATGTAAATTCAATATTTCCATCAGGACGTGCAATAATAAATCTCCTCATATAAAGGGAAGTTGTATCATCCTCTGATGAAAAAACAGTATGCCCACTTCTTAATCTTGCGATAAAAACTCCCATCCCTTGTTGCTTTTTAGGAGTCCATTGGAAAGAATTTCTAAATACAGTTTTATCTTCAGATATACTATAATTTCCCTTTTGCTTTTTTAACCATTCGGAAGTTTCTTCTTTTTGAATTATATTAGTTGTATTATCAGAATTAATCTCTATACCAAGTTGATATGGTCCTCTTTTTTTCCCTATATAATCGATTAATATACCATTCGAAACAGGATAATATCTTCTCGATGTTGACCGTAAATCATTATAAGAAATATTATTGGTAAAATCTTCAATAGTTTTTACTCTATCGCCTTCATATGAAAAAAAACACACATAATTAGATGATAAAGTAATACCATTTAAATTTTGTCCTGATAAAGGAAACATATTTTGTTCATCAAATGCAGAGTTCTTCAAAAAAACAAAATGATTATCAATAAATTTCAATGTGCTAAACGGAGATTGATTAAACTCGAATAATAAAGCACCATTTTTATCGATAAAAGGTCCGTGTGGAAATCTATCAATTAATTCATTATCTCCAATAGCTACATATCCAATCAAATTTTCAAATGTATCAGCAGTACCATATTTCAATACCGAAAGAATTTCTTTTTCTGCAGTTATTGTTTCCTGCGCAAATGCTAAACTGCAAATACAAATCAAACAAATAAGTAAAAAATGCTTTTTCATTTCTTAATACTCCGCTTTTATTTATATCATTTTTTTTCATATTTATATAGTTCTTATTTCCTAATCAATTCTCTCAAACATCATCGGTTCATAGGCACAGAAGAAATCGATTCCTTTCAGAAGCATTTTTACTTCATCTATTTTTATCTCTTTTGCTTCTTCTGCTGTATCCGGCCATGGCCACTGCCCTTTCTCCAATATCTTTTGGGCAATCCAGAAGTCGTTTGTATCCCACCATACAAGTTTTAGATGTTTTCTCTGTGCATTGCAAAACATGAAGACAGCTCCACTAAATGGATCCTGTTTCATAATATCGCTGATTACGTGCATAAGCCGCTCTTTACTCATTCGGAAATTAGTTGCACCTGGTCTTAAGAAAATGCGTGTATTGGAAAAATCAAACATCATATACTTGCCGCCGTCTGGAATATTTTGAAAAGTATTGTCTCTTCTGTTGTTATGGGAATATCGATTTCTATTCCTCCTGCCCTGACTGTTATCAGTTCTTTACGGTCTATTCCAACAGCAATTCGGTGCTTTGATGCACTCGGAATATCAAGCTCTACAAATTCAGATGCCTGGAAAACTTCTGCTGTGTTTTCTGGAAGGCCTAGTTTTGCTCTTTCCATCTTTTCGTGAATCCAGGAACGTAGTGCTTCAGGCTGGATGCTGTGCATCTGGTTGAAAGTTTCAATATCCATATTTGAAACCGCAAACTCATTGATTAATTCTTCTTTGACTCGTTTTACTGGGAATATCATAAAAAAATCACCTCGCTTTGAGGAGATTGTACATCTTATTTTTGTCGATTCTTAGGGGGTGTTAATTAGACGCTTACATCTTAATACACCACACCACCGGTTCATCTGCATAAATACAAATGAACCAGCATAATTTTAATTTTCTTTCCACCAAATATTAAAATGAATTATAAATTATTCTGAAATTTCAAATAGACTAACTTTACAAGTTTTTAAATAATACTACTGGATTATTGATTTTTATAATTCTCAACTTCAAATTCAATCATTTCTAATAATTCTTTAAAGGCATTTGCTTGATTTTTTGTCTCTAATCGAATTCTATATTTTCGTTCATCATTTAAATATACAATCCATAATTTTTTTTCTGTATCATTAAATACTCCCATTGTAAACTGACTTTTACAATTTTGATTTAACATAACTTTCCATGGACCTATTTTTGTTTTTAAATTATTAATTTTATTTTCAATTTCTTCAATATTCATTTGTTTATCTCCTTATTTTATAATTCCTAATCTTTTCATTGTTATTCCATCTAATGGTGTTAATATTTGATATGCGCCACCAGTCATAGTTTTCCATTTGTTCGCATAACCAATAACTCCATATGGGGCAACAAAATCTTTACCAATTTCATTATAAATATCAGAAATATAATCATTATATTGATTTCTTAATTGCTTAAAATAATCTTTGCTTACAATCTCAATACTTTCCCTCTTTAATTATTTTCATTTAATTCATCTCGTTTATTATATCTAATCCAATCAATTTTACTGAGATAAGTCTTTTTATTGAATACACCAGAATGATATGCGGCCTCATTTTCAACATAAGGTATTGCTCTTTGGCTATACGAGTATTGTCCCTGCGGTGGTATATCCGAAAATTTTTTTCCTTCCAAATATCAATATCTATCCCATTTGTCAGGAAGAGGATTATTTGCTGAAAATTTTCTGATTGTTTTTTTATCATACCCTAAACATTTTGGCCAATCATAAATAACACCACCAGCATCATCAAATCCTTTTATATACCTAAGGCTGCGTGCCTTTTCCCTGAGTTCAGCCTCGTCCTTCTTTCAGATACTTTCTGCATACGAACGAACGGTAGTTTCAAGATCCTCTGCTATCTGAGAAAATCTGTTTGTTGTTATGTAGTAATTGTATTCCTTTATCATTTTCCCGC
>CADANN010000071.1:853-4809 GCA_902789325.1 uncultured Spirochaetaceae bacterium | reverse complement strand
AACTGCAAAAATCATACCTGATTATTCTGATATAGATTTTTCTATATATCCCCGCATGTGTGACGATACAAATGCAATGCACCGTATCTGGACAGACGGCACCTGGATAAAAGCATATCTTGCACACGGCTGTTACTGGCATCGTTGTGCTTTTTGCGATACTTCGCTTGATTATGTTTGCGGCTACAAACCGACAGATATCGAACCACTTTTCAACGGACTCTTAAATACAGCCCGAGAAAAAGGTGTGTACGGAATTCATTTTGTAGATGAAGCTTTGCCACCGGTTGCCTTAAAGAAGTTTGCTTTACTCAACGCCCGTGCTGGAAATCCGCTTTATTTCTGGGGAAATGTTCGCTTTGAAAAGACTTTTACGAAAGATCTCGCAGCCTTTTTAAGTTATTGCGGGCTAGGCGGTGTAAGTGCAGGAATTGAATCTGCAACAGGAACAGGACTTGAAGCAATCAACAAAGGTACCGACATCGCCTCAATTACCCAGGCCTGCTGCGCATTCAAAGAGGCTGGCATTCTCGTGCATTCCTACATGATTTACGGCTTCTGGAATGATTCGCCGCAGTCTATCATCGACTCTATGGAGACACTGCGTCAGTTCTTCGCTGCAGCTTTACTCGACAGTGCTTTCTGGCATAAGTTTGTTTTGACCAGAAATTCTACAGTTTATAACCAGTGGCAAAAGGACGGGACTCTGGAACTTGTTTCAAGCGAAGAATCAAGTTCTGCATTTGCCCGAAACAATCTGCATTTTAAGGGCGAAGAAAAATTCAATAAGTTCGGGGCTCCTCTGGAGCTTGCCCTTAATTCCTGGATGCACGGAGATCGGCTTGATCAGCATGTTCAGAAATGGTTTGATTTTCAGGTTCCAAAGCCATCTGTTTCAAGAGACTTTATTAATAATCTGATAGAAGAATATGAACAGAAAAATCATGCTCGTGCAGCCACACTGAATGAAGTAACAGTAAAAAATCTGTGGTGGCTTGGAGGAAATCCAATTCTTTGTGGTAATGAATATCGCTGGCTTTATTTGATGGAAGAACAGTGTACTTCAGTTGATACACTCAATAAGATAGGTCTCAACATACTGCTCGCACTTCGCCCGGAAGCTTCTGAGTCAGAACGAACATCCGCTCTTGAAGAGATTTCAAAAAATCCTGCAATAATATCGAAACTAAAAAAAATACTAGGCCGAGGCCTAGTACTGTTAGATTTTTAGGAAATTAAGAAATCTCAACCGTTTCGATATGAGCACCCAGCTTTTTCAGCTGGCCAACCAGATCTTCGTATCCTCGTTCAATCTGATATACATTGCTGATTCGGCTTGTTCCGTGAGCACACATTGCTGCAATTACCATTGCCATACCTGCACGAATATCAGGAGAAACCAGATGATCGCCATGCAGCATGCTAGGTCCGCACACAACTGCGCGGTGTGGATCACACAAAGTAATTTTTGCACCCATGGAAATCAGCTTATCAACAAAGAACATTCGGCTCTCGAACATCTTTTCAAAAATCAAAACTGTTCCATCAACCTGAGTTGCAGTTACTGTCATAATTGAAGTAAGATCTGCAGGGAATCCAGGCCAAGGCATATCATCAATCTTTGGAATTGCGTTTCCAAGGTCATCATTTACTTTAAGGTTCTGTGTGTTAGGTACAGTTAACTCATCACCCTGAATGCTCCAGGTAATTCCAAGTTTTGCAAAACTGTATTTGAGCGGGCGCATTTCTTCTGCGCGAACACCCTTAATTGTAATCTTTCCTTTTGTAGCTGCAGCCATACCAATGTATGAACCGATTTCAATATAATCAGGTCCAATTGTAAATTCACAGCCATGAAGTTTTTGAACTCCAGTGATACGAAGAATATTACTTCCAATTCCGCTGATTTTTGCACCCATTGCAACGAGCATCTTACAGATGTCCTGAACATGAGGCTCACTTGCACAGTTCTGGAGAATTGTTTCACCTTCAGAAAGAGCTGCTGCCATTACAGCATTTTCAGTTGCAGTAACCGATGCTTCGTCCAGGAAGATATCCGCTCCTACAAGCTTTGTTGCAGAAAATTCAAAACGTCCGTTTACATGGATATTTGCGCCAAGTGCCTTAAGTGCAAGAAAGTGTGTGTCTACACGGCGGCGACCAATAACGTCACCACCCGGAGGAGTCATTTCACATTTTCCCTTACTTGCAAGAAGAGGTCCTGCAAAAACAATAGAACCGCGTACCTTTTTTGTAAGGTCACTTGGAAGTTCTGTAGTCTTTATATCGTCACACTGGATTTTCCAGTTATGTTTACTGAGTTTTTCAACTTTTGCACCAAGAGATTTTAAGATTTCAAACATTACGTTTGTATCCTGAATCTCTGGAATATTATGAAGAATAACCGGCTCATCGGTCATAAGAGTTGCCGCAATACAAGGTAATGCTGCGTTCTTATTTCCGCTGGCTGTAACTGTCCCCTGAATAGGATATCCACCCTCAATTACATATTCGTGCATTATTCCACCTTTTGTGTTAATAAGTTAATTAATACATCGGCGCATTTTGCACACTGGTTTAGTGAAAGCCACTCACTTCTTGAATGAAATTCATGGGCTCCTGTAAAGATATTTGGAGTAGGAATTCCAAGTTCTGTAAGGCGTGAACCGTCAGTACCACCTCGAATAGGCTGTTTTCGAACCTTTACACCTGCAGCTTCATATGCTTTTTCAAGCTTCTGCATGATTTCCGGATGCTGATCCATCTTTTCTTTCATATTAAGATATTGCTGTTTGAACTCAAGTTCATAGGTGCCACCAAACTGAGCAATAACTTTTTCTGCAGTTGATTTGATGATTTCTTTTTCTTTTTCGATTTCTTCTATATTAAAAGAACGAAGAAGCATTTCTACAGAAGCACATTCGATTGTTCCTTTAATTTCCATTGGGGCAATAAAACCTTCGTAATTTTCTGTTGTTTCCGGGGCCATGTCATGCGGGAGTGCAGCTGCAAAATTACTTGCCAGAGTTACTGCATTTATCATTCCTCCAGATTTTGCTGAGCCAGTATGGCATGCTTTTCCTGTAAACTTGATGGTACATGCCCAGGCATTAAAGCATTCGCATTCGAGTTCACCTTCATCACCACCATCAGCAGTAACTGCAAAATCAGCTTTAAGAATATTAAGTGGAACCTTATCCATTCCGTGACCTGTTTCTTCATCCGGAGAGAACATTACTTCAATTGGCCCGTGCTTAAGACCTTCTTCTTCATAATGTCTCATCAAATAATCTATCGCTGCCATAATAGCAGAAACGCCAGCCTTGTCATCTGCTCCAAGAAGGGTAGTGCCATCTGAACGGATAATAGTATCTTCTTCTCCAGTAGGAGATTCAGATGCAGAAAGCATTGAAATAACTGGTTTTACATTTTCACCGGTTACTTCATCTACAGTATCCATATGAGCCATCAAAAGTATGGTAGGATATTTTTTTCGTTCTTCAGGATCTACTATATTAGAATCAATTTTTGCAACAACGTAGCACCAGTCTGTAAGATACACATTGCGTGTGCCCATATTGCGAAGTTCTTTTACAAGAACTTTTGCAATATCCCATTGTCTTTCTGTAGAAGGGAATACTCCGTTGTCTGCAGCCTTGCCGTCACTTTCCGACCAGATTTTTACATATCTAGTGAATCTATCCAGAAGATGATTCATTTCTTCTTTGTTATTGTAAATGTAATTCATAATATTAGTATAACAAAAAAGATTATTTTTTTCAAAAAAAAGTGAAAAAAAGTTTAAAAAATAAGAGTTGAACTATTGACACTTTTGAGAGAGAAGTATATATTCTTATTCACCGTCGCAACACTGAGTTGCGACACACGAACTAAACAAAAAGTTCTTTGACAGATCAGGGAAGGAAATAACTGACTAAATAATTTTTTATGTTTTT
>CADANN010000071.1:485-831 GCA_902789325.1 uncultured Spirochaetaceae bacterium | reverse complement strand
CTGGCGGCGCGTCTTAAGCATGCAAGTCGAGCGGTAAGATTGGTGCTTGCACTAATCCTAGAGCGGCGGACTGGTGAGTAACGCGTGGGTGACGTACCTTCGTGACGGGGACAGCTCCTAGAAATAGGAGATAATACCGGATACGCTGTATGTTGTCAGAGGACATACAGGAAAGGATCTTTTGATTCGCACGGAGAGCGGCCCGCGTACTATTAGCTAGTTGGTGAGGTAACGGCCCACCAAGGCAACGATAGTTACCCGGCCTAAGAGGGTGATCGGGCACATTGGGACTGAGATACGGCCCAGACTCCTACGGGAGGCAGCAGCTAAGAATATTCCGCAATGG
>CADANN010000071.1:0-467 GCA_902789325.1 uncultured Spirochaetaceae bacterium | reverse complement strand
GTGACTGTAGGTCATGAATAAGCAACGGCTAATTACGTGCCAGCAGCCGCGGTAACACGTAAGTTGCGAGCGTTGTTCGGAATTATTGGGCGTAAAGGGTATGTAGGCGGTTCTGCAAGTCTGGTGTGAAATGCCGGGGCTCAACCCCGGAACTGCGTTGGAAACTGCAGGACTTGAATCGCTGAGGGGCAGCCAGAATTCCAGGTGTAGGGGTGAAATCTGTAGATATCTGGAAGAATACCAATGGCGAAGGCAGGCTGCCAGCAGATGATTGACGCTGAGGTGCGAAGGTGCGGGGAGCAAACAGGATTAGATACCCTGGTAGTCCGCACAGTCAACTATGTACACTAGGTGTCCGGTCATGAGACTGGGTGCCGAAGCAAACGCGATAAGTGTACCGCCTGGGGAGTATGCCCGCAAGGGTGAAACTCAAAGGAATTGACGGGGGCCCGCACAAGCGGTGGAGC
>CADANN010000070.1 GCA_902789325.1 uncultured Spirochaetaceae bacterium | reverse complement strand
AGTTTGCACTATTTTGAGAAGCAAAGAAAAATAAACGATTTATTTATTCCAATCTACTGCGCGAACGTTGAGTTCGTAGAAATCTGGTTTTACAAGCTGTTTGATTGCGGCCTTGAGTTCTTGGCCGTCGATGAGGCCGGCGCGGCTTGCAGCTCCAAGTAAAACCATGTTTACAACTTTGCTGCTTCCGAGTTCGCGGCACGCTTCGTCAGTGTCTACGGCAACAACATTTCCGGCAACTTTCTGCAAGTAAGAAATCATCTCGTTTTCATCAAAAGCTTTTCCGCTCAAGCTGGCAGTTACCGGCTGTACAACTTTTTTGTTTACGATTACAGTTCCGCCCTGTTTGAGGTAGGCGATGTTGCGTGCAGCCTCTGCTGCTTCGAAGGCGATGAGAACGTCTGCTTGTCCCTGAGGAACGAGCGGTGAAAATACGTCGCCGCCGATTCGCACATGACTTACACTTACAACCGAGCCGCCTCTCTGTGCCATTCCGATTGTCTCAGCCGAAAGCACGCGTTCGCCGTTAGCAATTGCTGCCTGTGAAAGTACCTTTGCCGCCAGTACAGTTCCCTGACCGCCCACGCCACAGATGATTATATTTTTTGCCATTATATTGCTCCTACAGGACATACTTGAGAACACAAGCCGCAGCCCGTACAAAGTGATTTGTCGATTTCAACTAACTGTTTACCTTTCTCATTTTTAGTAAAACTTACACTCAAAGCAGGGCAGCCCAGCTCGTTAATACACTTGCGACAGCCAATACACTTTGAGTTATCTACTGTCAGTGCGTGCGGTTTTTCCCAGCCAACCTTCTGTGCAATTGCGATACAAGGTGCCTTAAAGATGATTGCACTTACGCCTGGAGTTTCGCTTGCTTTCTGAACAGCTTCTACTGCGGTCTTCTGGTCGAATGGGTTTACTGTGATAACCGGCTTTACTCCAACAGCGTCCAGGATTTTTTCTATGCTGATTTTTTCAACTATTTCACCCATCATTGTTACGCCTGTTCCAGGGTGTGGCTGATGGCCGGTCATTGCAGTTGTTGAATTGTCGAGAATACAGATTGTCTGTTTTGCCTGATTATATACTGCATTTACAACGCCGGTGATTCCGCTTGCAAAGAAGGTTGAGTCACCAATGAAGCTGAAGCAGTAACGGTCCGGTTCGTTGTGGTAAAAGCCCTGGGCCATGGTGATGTCTGCACCCATACAAAGACAAGTGTCTGTCATATCAAGCGGCATTGCGTTACCAAGTGTGTAACAGCCGATGTCTCCGCAGTAAACGGTTTTCTTACCCTTCATTGCCTGCTTTACGGCGTAGAAGGCACCGCGGTGAGGACAGCCTGCACAGAGGTCTGGCTTATCTGTCATTGTCGGGCTTGACCCGACAATCTGCTCTTCACTGTCCGGTGAAGATTCCCGGGTCAAGCCCGGGAATGACAATGATTGTAAAATTCCCTTAATAATCTCTACACTGAGTTCGCCGGCCTCTGGAACAGTGCCATCGAGTTTTCCACGAATCTGGCAATTTACTCGAGCGTAACCTGCGATTTTAACGAGATTTTCTTCAATAACTGGGTCTAATTCTTCAAAAACGACGATTTGCTCGTGCGACTTGAGGAATTCTTCTGCTAAAGGTTTTGGAAATGGATATGGTGTTCCAATCTTTAAAACAGGAATATCCTTGAGTCCGAGAAGGGTAAGTGCTTCCATTAAGTAGCAGTAAGATATTCCGCCGGCGGCAAAGGCCAGGGGGGCGTTACGGGGGTCTCCCCCGTTAGAAGGGGTAGTGGAAGACGCGCCAGCGGCTGGAGCGAGGGGAAGACCTTCCCCTACATAATTCCATTTACCTTTAGAAAACTCTTTTGGTAATATTTTTTCATTTCGCTCAAAAATGCGCTTGTGATTGTTGTAAGAGGCGCGAGGGAAAATTACCCAGCGCTTGGATTCTTTTTCAAACTGGCCAGGCTGGCGGCAAGGGCCAAGCTCAGGAAAATCCATACTTTCATATGCGTGGTCTACTCGCGTAGTAGGGCGCAGAATTACCGGAGTGTTATATTTTTCAGAAAGTTCAAAAGCTTCCTGAATCATTTCGTAGGCTTCGAGTGGGGTAGAAGGATCAAAACATGGCAGCTTTGAATACTGTGCAAAGTTGCGGGTATCCTGTTCGGTCTGGCTTGAAATTGGGCCCGGATCGTCGGCACTTACAATTACCATGCCGCCTTTAACGCCAACGTAACTCAAACACATTACAGGGTCGCTTGCAACGTTAAGTCCTACCTGTTTCATTGTGATGAGGGTACGGCTGCCTGCATAACTTGCACCGGCTGCAACTTCGGCAGCGGCTTTTTCGTTTACGGACCATTCAACGTAGGTTCCGGTTTTGCTCTTATATTTTGAAATGAATTCAATAATTTCGCTGGATGGTGTGCCAGGATATCCGGCAACAAGATTTACTCCAGCCTTGAGGGCACCAAGCGCAATGGCCTGATTTCCCATAATCATCTGTTTAGCCATGGAGTTAGTATAGTGCAATTTAGTGCTACTATCAATAGAAGCAAAGCTCCTTGCAATGACGAGGCTTATTTTTCTTCTTCGCTCATGTTTGACATAATCTGGTGCAGAGTTTGGAGAAGAGGAGCAGCTTTATTCATATCCAGAATATTCTGGCACATCATCTGCTGAGGAATGTTTGCACATTTACTTTTCATAGCTTTTCCTTCTTTAGTAAGCTGAATGTAAACTGTGCGTTCATCCTTTTCGTTTCGAGTTCGGGTAACCAGTCCCTGAGTTTCCATTTTTTTAAGAAGCGGAGTGAGTGTACCAGAATCAAGAAAGAGTCGGTTACCAAGTTCTTTTACTGGAACGTTATCTTTTTCCCAAAGGCACAAAAGGGTAATGTAAGCAGTGTAAGTAAGCCCGAGAGGTTCAAGCAGAGGGTTGTATTTCCTGATAATTTCCTTTGAGCAGACATAGAGTGCAAAGCACAACTGATTGTCCAAAGCAAGAGGGTTAAATTCTTCTAAATTATTTGTGGTGTCCATGATTAAATTGTACACAATTTACTTGACAATATCAAGAAGTTTATGTATATTTTTAATCGATTAATAGATTGTGCACAATTTAATATTGTGCAAGTGAGGTATATATGAATATTTATGATTTTTCTGTAAAGACAAGACTTGGAAAAGAAATCAGCCTTAAAGATTATGAAGGTAAGGTTCTTTTAATTGTAAACACTGCAACTGGCTGCGGATTTACTCCACAGTATACAGGACTTCAGGAATTGTATAATAAGTACAAAGACAATGGTTTTGAAATTCTTGATTTCCCTTGCAATCAGTTTGCAAATCAGGCTCCTGGAACAGATGATGAAATTCATACTTTCTGTACAGGTCGTTTTGGAATTACCTTCCCTCAGTTTGGAAAGATTGATGTTAATGGAAAGAACGAAGATCCTCTTTATACTTACCTCAAGAAGCAGAAGGGTGGATTCTGCACTTCAAAAATCAAATGGAATTTTACAAAATTCCTTATTGGTAAAGACGGAACAGTTCTCAAGCGCTTTGGTCCTACAGTAACACCTGAAAAAATTGATGCATTTGTAGCTAGCGCCTTGAAATAGTTGTATTAGGCGAAATTATCGAAACAAGCTTATAAATACAATATCCGGCAAAAGTGCAGACTAAGCGGTCAACAACGGTGATTGGAATTCGTGGTAAAAAGAACGAAAGAAAATCACCGAGGTTTAAGGTTTGGAATGAATAATAAAGATTATCAGTGAAGCCAAATTCCGAAACTTGACTAATTAATGGCCGGATAAAAGTATCCAGAATACTAGCACATAGACAGCTTGCAATAGCTGAAGTAAACGCAATAACAATCAAATAGAAAATAGTTGAAGCTTTGCTGTAAAGAAATGTTTCTTTATTTCTGCTTAGAGCCCATGTTATCAGCGCAATTACTACACCACATAATCCATAAAATGAATCATATAAGAAAAATCCAGCCCCTTTTATAAGGCACAAAACAACCATCATCAGCGGATTGTAAAATAATGCAACCAGTACGCCAGGAATAAGGCCGGCATAAAAAGTAATAGCCACCGTAAAAACTGTATCCAGAAAAATAATCAATTTAAGATTTATAGCCGCATAGGCAAACACCAGATTCAAGAAAAGAGCTGCAATTGAGAACATTATAATTTTAAGGATGTCTAGGCCAGTTGCTGAAGTCTGAAAGGAACCATTGTATTTTTTCATATATTTTCTGTGAAAAATTATAACATATTATATATTAAATTAAAATACGGGGAAATTCGTGTTATAGTTCCACTAAAGTTTTTCAATGAGACTACTAGAATAACTTGCGGTTTTTTGATAATATATGGTCTCAGTATGAAAACTGAAGCGTGTTTTGACATGTTAATTCTCAAAATTAAAAACACTGTTCATACTATTTTTATTTGAATTTCATAGGCGAGTTTCTTTTTTAGGAACTCGCCTTTTTTTTTATAACACTGCAATTTTATAGGAGTAAATAGATTATGAAGAGAACAGACATCAACAAAGTTTTGATTATTGGTTCGGGCCCGATTGTTATTGGTCAGGCTTGTGAGTTCGACTATTCGGGAACTCAGGCTTGTAAGGCCCTGCGCGAAAATGGCTACAAGATTGTGCTTGTAAACTCTAACCCGGCTACTATTATGACTGACCCGGTTATGGCTGACGCTACTTATATTGAGCCGCTGAATGTTGAGCGTCTTTCTCAGATTATTGAAAAGGAACGTCCTGACGCTTTGCTTCCTAACCTTGGTGGTCAGACTGGTTTGAACATGGCTATGGAATTGAACAAGGCCGGCGTTCTTGACAAGTACGGTGTTCAGGTTATTGGTGTAAACCTTGATGCTATTGAACGCGGTGAGGACCGTGAGATTTTCAAGGAGACTATGAAGGGTCTTGGAATCGACACTCCTCGCTCGGGAATCTGTCACACTGTTGAAGGTGCTGAAAAGATTGCTGAAGAAATCGGTTTCCCACTGGTTGTTCGCCCTGCTTATACAATGGGTGGTCAGGGTGGCGGTTTCTGCTACAATGTTGAAGAGCTGCGCACTATTGTTGCCAACGGTCTTGATTTGTCTATGACTCATCAGTGTTTGATTGAAGAGTCTATCCTTGGTTGGGAAGAGCTTGAAGTTGAAGTTGTTCGCGACGCTAAGAATCAGATGATTGCAATCTGCTTCATCGAAAACATTGATGCTGTTGGTGTTCATACAGGTGACTCTTTCTGTTCTGCTCCTTTTATGACTATTGATAAGGAACTTGAAGAGAGACTTAAGAGAGATGCATTTAAGATTGTTGAATCAATCGGCGTAATCGGTGGTACTAACGTTCAGTTTGCTCATAATCCTAAGACTGGACGCGTTGTTATTATTGAGATTAACCCACGTACATCACGTTCTTCTGCTCTTGCTTCTAAGGCGACAGGTTTCCCTATCGCGCTGATTTCTGCAAAATTGGCCAGCGGTATGACTTTGGATGAGATTCCATACTGGCGTGATGGTACTCTTGAAAAGTATACTCCGGGTGGAGCTCCTGATGGAGACTACGTTGTACTTAAGTTTGCTCGCTGGGCATTCGAAAAGTTCCGCGGTGTTGAAGACTCGCTCGGTACTTCTATGAAGGCTGTTGGTGAGGTTATGTCTATTGGTAAGACTTTCAAAGAGACTTTCCAGAAGGCTATCAGAGGTCTTGAAAATGGCCGCTCAGGTCTTGGTTTTGCAAAGGACTTCAACAGAAAGTCAGCTGATGAATTGTGCGAAATGCTTAAGACTGCTTCTAGCGAAAGATACTTCCAGCTTTATGAGGCAATCCGTAAGGGTGTTAGCCTTGAAAAGCTTCACGACATCACATACGTAAAAATGTACTTCCTCCAGCAGATGAAAGAGCTTGTTGATTTGGAAGAGGAAATGCTTAAGAACCCAGGACGAGTTCCGGCAGATGACCTTCTTATTAAGGCAAAGAAAGACGGCTTTAGCGACAAGTACCTTTCAAAGATTTTGAAGGTTGCTGAAAAAGATATCCGTAACCGCCGCAAGGAACTTGGAATTAAGGAAGCTTGGCTTGCTGTTCCTGTATCTGGCGTTGAAAATGCTAACTACTACTACTCTACATACAATGCTGAAGATAAATCAGTTGCAACTGACAACAAGAAAAAGATTATGATTCTTGGTGGTGGTCCTAACAGAATTGGTCAGGGTATTGAGTTCGACTACTGCTGCTGTCATGCGGCTATGCAGCTCAAGGAAATGGGCTACGAAACAATCATCGTAAACTGTAACCCAGAAACTGTTTCTACAGACTATGATACTTCTGATAAACTCTACTTTGAACCAGTTACTACAGAAGATGTTCTTCAGATTTACGAAAAAGAAAAGCCATTCGGAGTTATCGTACAGTTTGGTGGACAGACTCCATTGAACATCGCTCGTGAACTTCAGGAGAACGGCGTAAACATTCTCGGTACATCAATTGATTCTATCGACATCGCCGAAGACCGTGACCTCTTCCGTCACATGATGGAAAAGCTTGAAATCCCAATGCCAGAAAGCGGAATGGCAATTGACTTCAACGAGGCTAAGGCTTGCGCTGATAAGATTGGCTACCCAATTATGATTCGTCCTTCTTTCGTTCTTGGCGGACGCGGAATGGAAGTAATCTATGATGAAGCTACTTTGAAGGAATACGTTGAAAAGGCTGTTGGTGTAACTCCTGATAGACCTTTGCTGATTGACCGCTTCCTTAAGAATGCGCTTGAGTGCGAAGCTGATGCTCTGGCTGATTCAACTCACGTTTACATTCCGGCTGTTATGGAGCACGTTGAGCTTGCAGGTATTCACTCTGGTGACTCAGCTTGTGTAATTCCTCCGGTAAGCATTCCACAGAACAACCTCGACACAATCAAAGAATATACAAAGAAGATTGCAGAAAACCTCCACGTTTGCGGTTTGATGAACATGCAGTACGCTATTGAAGACGGAAAGGTTTATGTAATTGAGGCTAACCCACGTGCATCTCGTACAGTTCCTCTTGTTTCAAAGGTTTGTGATACACAGATGGCAAGATTGGCAACCCGCATGATGCTTGGTGAATCTCTCGAATCACTCGGCCTCAAAGACAAGAAGATTCCTTACTACGGAGCAAAAGAAGCAGTTCTTCCATGGGCACGCTTCCCTGGAGTTGACCCAATTCTCGGACCTGAAATGCGTTCTACAGGTGAAGTTCTCGGCCTCGCAGAAACCTTCCCTCTCGCCTTCTACAAGGCACAGGAAGCAGCAGGATCAGAGCTCCCACACGCACCAGCTGCCTGGGAAAACAAAAAGGTTCTTATTTCCCTCAGCAACAAGGAAGGCCAGAAAGACCAGGTACTCTTCATCGGTAAAACTTTGAAAGACCTCGGCTTTACTTTGATTGGAACTCAGGGCACAGCAGACTTCTACAATTCAAACGGAATCAAGTGCGAAGTTGTAAACAAGATTGGTGCCGGCCGCCCAGATGTTGTCGACCTGATTATGAACAAGGACGTTTGCCTTGTAATCAACACACCAAAAGCAAAACGTAACTACGCCGAAGACCGCAAGACAATCCGCAAGGCTTGTTTGAAGTACAAGGTATCTTACATCACTACACTCGCCGGAGCACTTGCTGCAGTTAAGGGTATTGAGTCTGTTAAGAATGGTAATGGTGGTGAAGGTGGAGTTAAGAGCCTCCAGGAATACCACAGCTTGATTAAATAAAAACAATGTTTGTCATCCTCGGGCTTGACCCGGGGATCTTTCAAGAGCCTGTCGAGAAATCGGCAGGCTTTTTTAATTTTTCGAAATCTTATATATTTTCCTCAGGAGCATTAAAAAAATTACATCCTTGTAATTTTTTTAATGGCAGATTTTGCCTTCGGCAAAACTGCTATTCGCTGCATCCATGCAGCGCCGCTAACGCGGAGTTTTAAGGAGTAAAAAAAATGAAACTGATTTCCTGGAATATTGATTCGATAAATGCGGCTTTGACTTCTTCATCTGACAGAGCGCTTTTGTCTCAGAATGTGCTGAAAAAGCTGGGCTGCTATGAAGCTGATATAATTGCGATTCAGGAGACTAAGCTGCCGGCAGAGGGGCCTTCGGATAAGCATCTGGAACTGCTGGCTGGCTATTTTCCAGGTTACAAAATAGAATGGCTTTCGTCTGTTCCACCTGCTAAAAAAGGTTATGCCGGTACGATGATTTTGTACAAGGAAGGCATGACCGCAAAACGCGAAGTTCCACATCTTGGCGCTCCTGATACTATGGACGATGAGGG
>CADANN010000069.1 GCA_902789325.1 uncultured Spirochaetaceae bacterium | reverse complement strand
AGGGCAGCCGGAACATCTTCTTAAATCTGATATTTATTTTTCTCGCTATAATACCCGTGAAGAAAGCAAGGCGGCAGGGGAACCTCAGGTTATCAGAATTAGAAGTGAAGCCGGTGCTGAAAAAAAAGCTTTTTTCTGTATTAAACGCAAAACAATTGAAAACGGCATTGAGCTCAACCGCGAGGATGAAACTTTTGTAGAAAACCCTGAAGTTATTCGCGACCTTCTTTTGTTTTCCGGCTATCATCAGTTTTTTGAAAAAAATAAGGATTCGTATGGTGTTCACTGTCAGTCGGTAGTTTTGCCAGGTTGCGATTTTCATCTTGAACTTGAAAAGGTAAACGGACTTAAATATATAGAAGTTGAAGTAACTGATGGTACTGATGCGGCTGATGCTGTAAGAGGGGCTCTCGAAAAGTTTATGGAACTCTTTGGTCTGGATACTTCGAAACGTGATCATCGCAGCTGGATGGAAATAATAAAGGGCGGGGCAAACTGATGTCTGAAAGATGCTGTGTTATCGTTGCTGCTGGTGAGATTCATAATTATGAACGAGCCCGCGATTTTTTACGAGATGACGACTTTTTTATTTTTTGTGACGGTGGGCTTTCTCATGCAGGCGGGCTTGGTATAAAGCCTGATGTTGTGGTAGGGGACTTTGATTCCTGCGATGCTAATGACCTTGAGTGGTGGAAGCAGAAAAGTGAAATTATTCAGCTTCCGCGCGAAAAAGATGACACAGATACTTTATTTGCAGTAAAACTTGCCGTTGAGCGCGGCTATTGTGATTTTGTTTTGCTTGGTGCAATGGGCGGCCGCTTTGATCATGCGCTTGGAAATATTTCTATTCTTTTATATCTGAATGGACTTGGAAAAAAGGCTCTTTTGATAGATGACTATTCTGTAATGCAGATTGTTGATATAGAAGATGCCTGTTCTTATTTTTCTGTGCTTACTGTAGCAGGTGATGTGAGCGGTGTGAATATCAAAAATGCAAAGTACCCGCTGGAGAACGCAAGACTCACTTGTGACTTTCAGCTTGGAATAAGCAACGAAGTGCTGCCAGGAAAAGTCGCCGAGGTGAGTGTAGCGAGCGGGCGGGTGCTGGTTGTGATTGTGAATTAGTGTCACGTCCGACGATGACAGTTATTTTGAAAGACGACTTCGAACGTATTCCACGCTCTGAATATATTCTTCATCAGTTGTCAGATGTTCGATAATCATTGGCATTTGTGGATCTTCGGCTGTGGCGAGTTTTGCATAAAGATCAATATCCAGAGTTCCTTTACCACAGGCACATTCTTCGAGCTGGAAAGTATATTCCTGTTTTAAGTTGATATCTTTTAAGTGGCAGCTGCAGATTCTTCCCTTGAGTTTTGTAAAACATTCTTCGAGAAAGCGGTCATTAAAAAAGTAGCGTTCTGGCGAAGTAATCATATTTACTACGTCGAGGTGTGCGCCAAAGGCATCGCGGTTTACGTCGTTCATGAGGCGGAGATATTCATCCGGGCTGGAAGGAATCATCCACGGCATAGATTCAATGCTAAACTTTGTACGGGTCGGGGCCGCGCGGTCTATTATTTCCTGAATCATCTTTACAGCCATTTGCCAGAGTTCCTCAGAAAAATTCTCGCGATATCCACCGTCCCAGCGGGGACCGTAAGGAGTTCCCACAACATTCACGCAGCATCGAGCGCCGATACGGTCTGCCATTTTCAGCTGTTCTACCGCGTAGTCAATCATGCGCTGGCGCTCGTCGAGGTCTTTTGCCAGTGTGTTTCTCCATACACCGACTTCTGCGATTGTGAGACCAGCATCATCGGCGGCCTTTTTATATGCCATAATTTTTTCTTCGCCGGCAGTACAGTCAACGGGAAAGTTTACGGTTTTAAGGCCGAGTTCCTTGTGTTTTGCAGCCCAGTCTTCTGGTGAAGTGTGGGGATGATGATATTCCGAGATACATTTTGGTCTCCTGATTTTTGTGTCATGCTGAACTTGTTTCAGCATCTTGTTGTATAGACCCTGAAACAAGTTCAGGGTGACACGTTATTGCTTAGAATTTTCTCTGATGAATAACAGTCGGGTCAAAACTGTTCAGGTCTTTTACTCCTGTTCGTGCCATGGTTGCGGCGAGTTCACCTGTCATTTCTTTGATGCGGTCTGCAGTTGCATCAGAGCCTTTTTTCAAAAGCGGTATAAGATGGCGGCCAACACTAACTGCTCTTGCACCGAGAGCGAGGCATTTATAACCGTCCATTCCGCTTTCGATTCCGCAGTCGATAAATACAGGAATCTCACCGCGAACAACTTCTATGATTTCTTTAAGCATCATAAGCGGCGGTACAGCATAACTCATAATTCCGTGATGATGTGAAAGCTGGATTCCTTTACAGCCTGCTTTAAGACATTTTTCTGCATCCTTTGTGCTGAGAACTCCTTTTACAATAAATGGAATGCCTGCAGCCTTCACAAAATCTGCAAGTTCCTCTGTAGATTTAGATTTCATTGGAAGGCCCAGAACATTGTCGTAGCCACCAGTGCCGTTGAAGGCGTGGTCAATATCCATGCCTACAGCAAAGCAGCCGGATTTCTTAGCGTGCTCAATTTTGCGGAAAATTTCTTTGTTATCTGCATGTGGCTTTATGATTTTTATTGTAGCAGCACCAGTTGCGCAGATGTCTTCGAGTTCTTTATCTTCGCCCATTCCAACCCAGTGGACTGCATTTGCCTTTGCAGCTGCCTGTGCATAGATTACCATTCCGTTTTCTGCAGTCATTCCGTTTTCTGCAGTATTACCAAGATGAGAGAGTGCGGCGGTCATGATTGGAGTGTCAAAGGTTTTGCCGTAAAGCTCGAACTTAGTGCTTGGCAGGTCTGAATCGATATAGCGCGGTTCGATTAAGAGAGAGTCAAAATAATCGCGGGTAATTTTGTCTGAGTTTGCTGTGTATTCCATTAATATAACCTTCCGTAAGTATATCCACGGTCGCTGTTAATTGGTGCGGCTTTGATTTCAAAGTAGCATACGGCGTTTTCTTTAAGCACAAGATTTACTTTGTTACCACAACGCTTTGTCTGAACAAACGGCTGTGCGCTCTGTCGCAGTAATTCAAGTTCATCTTTCGAAGGATTTGCTGGTTCTCCAATTTCGTGCCATACCTTAAGCGGGTTGCAAACTTCTTCATCTACAAGTTCAGTAATAAGTACGTTAGGCTCTTTTCGATTTTCAAGCGGGAAGGTGAGATCGAGCTTAAACTCTTTTCCAGACATCTCTGTATCAACATTCCATGCAAGGCCAGCGTAGCTTCCGTCTGTACGTTTTACTACAACACAGTTTGGAGTTTTCAAAACACACTTTTCATAAAGCTTAGTGAGCTTCTTGTAAAAAGCAAAAGTCCAGAAGGTTGGCTTTGGAATCAGACCGTTTGCAACTAAACCAAATCCTCCGTGGAATGGAGTATATGGAACACCAGATTCTTCAAAGATATCACCAAAGGTCCAGTATGAATAAGAACGATGATTGTCACCAAATGTAGAAAGCATAAGTGCAATGTAGGCTGCATTAAGATTCATGTCGTGAACAGGTGCATTCGGAATGTATGAAGTGTTGAACTCTGTTACGTTAATATCCATTCCTTTGAATTCTTTAAAGGAATCAACTATACCTCGGGTAGAATCCAGCTGTTCAAAGCATTTTTCTTTTGAATGAAGTTTTGGATATCCGTAATGACCTTCATAATTTGGCATTTCTGTTGTGTAATGATGGCGGCTCACAAAATCAAGTGGACATTTATTTTCGCGAACAAATTCCAGAAAGCTCTTTATCCATTCTTTGTCTGTACCACCACAAACTGCAGGACCTCCAACCTTAAAGCGTTCATCAACTGCTTTTACAGCGCGGGAAGAAACATCATACAGTTTGAAATATTCCTTCATATCTGCATCTTTCCAGAATCCAGGAAGGTTCGGTTCATTCCATACTTCAACCGGCCAGGTAACAACTTCATCAGCTCCATAGCGAGCCATAAGATGGCGTAGTGTTGCCTGAATTAAAGCTGCCCAACGGTCATAGTTATACGGTGGTGTAGTGTGGCCTTTCCAGTAGAAAACGGTATTGTCTCCGCTTGCAAGCTGTTTTGGCATAAAGCCAAGTTCAATAAAAGGTTTGATATTAAGTTCAAGATATGAATCCATTACCATGTCGAGGTATGTCCAGTTGTATTCTACCTGAACTTTTTTCTCGTCGCGGCCTTCCCATGCGTGTGGACCAAACTCTGGTACACCTGGCTGGAATTCGCGATAAATAGCCATGTCGTCGTGAAACAATCCATGACCACGGATATGTTCAAAGCCGATTTTTTCCTGTACGAGCTTGAGCTGTTCAAAATACTGTTTCTGAAGTGCAAGGCCCATTCGTCCAGTTCCTATGCAGTAAAAGGCATTATTATTAAAAAGTACGTTTTCGTTTCCTGTGATTTTATAATTTGACATTTCTGTTTTGAGCTCCTTAATGTTTATATGTGCCATGGATGGCATAGCACGATGCAGTTTTGCGAAGCGAAACTGCTGATTTCAAAATTGCATGGAGGCAATTTTGAAATCATTCCCACGGATATTTCATACCCCAGTCTTTACGTAAAACATCCATCATATCAATTAAATCCTCAGATTTTTTGAAGGTATGTACGTTGGACTCTGTTTTGCCTGAGAGAATAAACTCTGTGGTATGGGCGCATTCATATTCATAGCCGTTTACTGCAAATGGCTGGCGGATTTCGCGGACGAGGTCTGCTTCGCTTCCCCAGATGTTTTTGTAAACATAAACATTTGCTTTTTGTGTGCAGAAAAAGTTTTCTACAGTAATAAAGCCTTTTGTTCCATATATTACAGCATCGTGAGTAGGGCCTGTTGAAGGAAGGTCCATTGCACTTTGGAAGCTTGTTACAATTCCGTTTTCAAAAGTAAGATTTACACCGTTCCAGGCATCTACACCTTTGAGCATACGAACCTGTGAGCTACGCTCTGCAACCGGCGAAAAATCAGAAAGCATCATTGCAAAGTAAATATTGTAAATGCCAAGGTCTAGAAGGGCTCCACCGGCCTGGTCTGGCGCATAGTTTCTGTCATTAGGATCATAAGGATTTCTGTTGCAGAAGCGAGAATCTATGTTTTTGATTTGGCCAATTGTTCCGGCTGCAATTTCTTTTTTGATTTGGGCAATACATGGATTGAAAGCAGTCCACATTGCTTCCATAAAAAAAAGATTTTTCTCGCGTGCAAGAGAGGTCATTTTATCCAACTGGTCACGGGAACATCCGGCCGGTTTTTCACAAAGTACGTGTTTTCCAGCCTTCAGACAGCCGATTGCAGATTCCAGATGAAATGCATGTGGATTTGCAATATAAACCGCATCTACATCCGGATCATTATAAAGTTCTTCGTAACTGCCATATGCTTTTTCAAAGTTCCATTTTGCAGCGAAGTCTTTTGCGCGTTCAAGGTTACGGCTTGCAACTGCGTATAAGCGGATTTTATTTCCGTCGATAGTTTCAAGTTTTCCGTCTTTTATTCCATTCATTGCCGCCGCCATACTATTGGCAATGCGGCCCGGGGCAAGAATTGCCCAATTAACATAGTTTTTCATAATTTAATTATAACACGAATGTAAATAAAAGGATGAATAATTCTCTATTGTAATTGTAAACAAAAAATCTGCATCTTACCCCGTGATTTATGCATCTTACCTTTTATGCCATTGCGGATTCAAAAGTCCTGTCCTATACTAAAATCATGAAAAGATTTATTTACCTTTTAATTCAGTTTACATGGGGATTGGGACAGACTGCTATTGGCTTTCTGTTTTTTATGATTCATATTGCTCGCCCTCACCGGATTTACAAATGTGCCATTGAAACTCAGTGGAAAGATAAATGGGCGGGCTTGAGTCTTGGACCTTTTATTTTTGTTCCGACAAATGATGATAAGGATTACCAGAATGGGGCCAGAATTCATGAGTACGGACACACTTTTCAGTCTCTTGTGCTTGGACCGTTTTACGCAATTGTTGGGGTAATTTCTGTGGGCTGGGGCAGTGTGGTTTACCCGATTTTGAAAGGTACAAAAAAATATAAAGAT
>CADANN010000068.1:7095-11120 GCA_902789325.1 uncultured Spirochaetaceae bacterium | reverse complement strand
TTTGCTTTTACACCAAGTGATTTAGCATCAGATAAAAATAGAAACGTTTATGCTTCGCCATTTAATATCAGTCTTCCTAAAGATATGAATAAATGGACAAAGCTTGTTTCTACATTAACAAGTCATTTAATTGACCGATATTCTTTAACAAATGTAAAAGAATGGCTTTTTACGGTCTGGAATGAACCAAACACAACAGAATATATTTTTGGCTTTAAAAATGATAATGATTTTTATTCCCTTTACCTTTCAACCTTTACAACCATAAAAAATATTTCTGCTGATTTACAATTTGGCAGTCCGCCTTTACTTCTTTCTTACAAATACTGTCAGGATTGGGCTGTTCGTTTTATAGAATGGTGTTCTGAAAATAAATGCCTGCCTGATTACATGAATGTAAATTACTATGACAATGACTTTAATTTAGAAACAATTTCTTCTCACACACCTGCTCACCCGGCACATAGCCGTTTGAACAAAGACGAAAATGCTTTCCAAAAGTGTATTCATCTTATCAAAAATCTTTTTGATAATAACGGTATTGGAAACCTTCCAATTTACCTGACAGAATGGAATCTTACAGTTTCTCATAGAAATCTGTTAAACGATACCTGTTTTAAATCCTGTTATCTGGCTAAAAACCTTCTTGAAAACTATGATGCCTTAGATAGTTTTGGCTATTGGGTTCTTACAGACTTAAATGAAGAAATTCAAATTTCTCCAGAAGAATTTCATGGAGGTCTTGGGCTTTTTACAATCAATGGTATAAAAAAACCACATTATCATATGTTCCGCCAGCTTTCAAAATTAGGTGATGAGCTTGTAGAACGTGGAGAAGGTTATTTTATAACAAAGTCTGAATTGAAAATACAAATCGTTCTGTATAATTATGAGCATTTTAATCATCTTTTTGCCCAGGGAGAAGCCTATGATATGACATTCACAGAACGCTACACACCTTTTTCGAATCAAGGTCGTATGGAAGTTTCTCTCGAACTGATTGGATTAAATGCTTCCCGCTGTAAAATTAAAGAGGAAATTATAAATCAAACAAGTGGATCTGCCTTTGATGAATGGATAAAAATGGGTGCCATCTCCCCAGATAAGCAAGGCATAGAATATCTAAAACATATTTCCATTCCGCATATTTTCCAGCGTATTTCGGATATTTCAGATAATAGCCTGCAAATTAATGTGTTGATGGCACCACTTGAAGTTCGCTTTATTGAGATAGAGTTACTTTAAAAGCTTTGGCAATATCTTCAAGATTTTCATGAGTAATTGTTTGTCGCTTTATTGGACTAACAGAAAGCACTTTTATTAGAATTTCTGCAGCCTTTTCAATTGTATGCATCAAACCAAAAGTTGAATCAAAGCTTTCTCCTGAACAAAAGAGTCCATGATGTGTCCAAATAACAGCATCACATTCTTTCATACAGTGACTTGTTGCAACAGCGATTTCTCTTCCCCCCGGAACCATCCAAGGAACAACCTGTACACCTTCAGGAAAAACAACAGCACATTCTGTTGCACTTTCCCATAGCTCCCGAGTCCACACCTGACTATCCACAGGCAAAATATAAGTCAGGGCAATAGTATTTGCAGGATGGGCATGATAAATAACCCTATTTTCTGTTTTTCCTGTAAGCACTTTTACTTCGTGATTCATAAGATGCGTAGGTAGTTCGCTTGTAGGTCGGCCACCATTAACAAGCCCCCAGCAAATTCTATATTTATTGCCACTTTCATTCAATTCAATTATAGCTACAGAATCCTCTGGATTATCCTGAACATTTCGCATATATTTGCCGCTGCCAGTTACCAGAAAAAATTCTCCTTTTAGGGCAGGAACATCTGTCCCTATCTCTTGCCAGGAATCATCAAAAGAAAGAAATTCTTTTACATCCTGTACATTTTTTTCTGTTAATCGATAAGAAATATTCCCCCCATTTCTTTCATGCCAGTTTTGTAGCCAACCATCATTTGCCATACGCAAAAATCCAGCCATAAAATCAATTTCTTTTATATTCATTTTACACTCCAATTTATTCTTCTATACTCTTTTAGACAGAACTGTGTTTTCATATTTTTCAACTTCGTTAAACCACTCATTTTCTACAGGAACATTATTTCTACGACAGAATTCATCCCAAACGGCTCCTATAGGATAAGTTTTAAAGCTTTCCTGTAATGCAAAAAGCTTAGTAAAATTTCGTTCTTCCTGTAATTTACCAGCCTCCTTCTGTGGAAAAAGAAGTGCAGATAAAAGAGCTTTCTGTAGATTTCTCATTCCAATAACCCAGGCAGCAATTCTGTTTATACTTGCGTCAAAATAATCTGTTGCAATAAGAACACGTTCTGCTCCTGCTCTAACTATTTCATTTGCAATTGCCTTTGTTTCATCATCTAAACTTATTACATGATCACTATCCCATCGCACTGGTCGAGTCACATGCAAAGCAACCTGATCGCTAAAAAGAAGCATTGAAGAAATTTTATCAGAAACATACTCTTGAGGATGATAATGTCCATTATCAAGCAGGCATAGAATTCCATTTTTCGCTGCATAATTCATATAAAATTCATGCGAACCAACTGTATAGCTTTCCATACCAATACCAAAAACCTTTGATTCAACACAAACTTTAACTTTTGAACGGTCATACTTTGTTGCAAGTATTTCATCAAGAGATTTCTTTAAACGTGCACGTGGCGCACTTCTATCTGCTGGAATATTTTTAAATCCATCTGGAATCCAGATATTCATACAACAATAAGTATTTAATTCATTTGCAAAATATTCTGAAATTTTAAGACAAGCCTGAACATGTTCTACCCAGAAATGTCGGATATCTTCTTTTTCGCTGGAAAGTGTAGCTTCTTTTGAAAGCGGATGAGAAAACAAGGTAGGATTAAAATCAATTCCAAGACCTCTTTCTCTGGCAAATTCTACCCAGGCAGAAAAGTCCTCTGGCCTAAGTTTATTTCTTTCTACAACCTTTCCATTTTCAGGAATTGCATAAATTGCATGAAGATTAATTCTGTGTTTTCCTGGTATTAAAGATAAAACCTTATCAATATCAGCCATTAATTCTTGTGGATTTCTTGCCTTTCCGAGATATGAACCTGTTGCCTGAATACCACCGCTTAAAGCATCAGAATTTTCAAATCCCTGAACATCATCACCCTGCCAGCAGTGCATAGAAATTGAAATATTTTCCAATTCATCCATTGCAGCTTCAGTATCAATTCCAAAGCCTGCATAATAATTTTTTGCAAGCATGTAAGCATTTTCGCTCATTCTATTTTCCTCCATTTTTTAAAACCTTATTTCTTACGGCTTGTCTTGCCTCTGCAAGATTTTTATATTCGCCGTTGCAAAGCATTTGAATTAAACAATTACCAATTGCTGTCGCTTCAGATGGTCCTGCAATTATTTTTAAGCCTGTACATCGCTCTGTAAAAAGATTCAGCAATGCAGATTTAGAACCACCACCCACAATGTAAAGCTCTTCGAATGAACAATTCAAAATGTCTTCTAATTCTTTAATTGCCTCTGCATAGCACCTGGCAAGACTTTCATAAATCACACGGGCTAGTTCTCCAGCAGTTTGGGGAACTCTTAATTTTCTTTTCTGACAAAATGTTTGAACTGCATCTATCATGCTGCTTGGAGCAAGAAAACATTTATCATTACAAGCAACTATTGATTTAATACAGCTTTCTTTGGCTTCTTTGTCTAATTCATCAAAAGAAATTACATTTGCACTTCGTTCTTCCAATTCCTTTTTCACAGATTGAAGCATCCAAAGTCCCATGATATTCTTTAAAAATCGATATCTGTTTCCAAATCCATTTTCTCCATACCCACCTTCGTTTGTATAATTATGAATAAAAGATTTATGATTCTTATTTGCTTCAAATAATTCACTTCCCAAAAGAGACCAGGTTCCAGAACTGATATATAAAACAGGTTTGTTTTCACCAGACTTATTTTCAGAAAGAGGAATGGCAGCAATTGCAGA
>CADANN010000068.1:0-7077 GCA_902789325.1 uncultured Spirochaetaceae bacterium | reverse complement strand
CCAGGCTTTAAGATTGGCATAAATATTTTTTCAGGAAGACCTAAAAGTTTAATTAATTCCCAGTCCCAGTCTTTTGTTTCTGTATTTACCAATGCAGTAGTAGTAGCATTTGTGTACTCATTAGAAATCTGTCCACTTAATAGATAATGGAAATAATCTGGAATCATAAGAAAATTATTTGCTTTTTCAAGAATTTCAGGATTTTTATCTTTTATACTCATCAATTGATAAATAGTATTAAAAGGCTGTCTTTGAATTCCTGTTCTTTGATAAAGTTCTTCTGCTCCTATCAAAGAATTTAACTTTTCCATATATCCTTCAGTTCTATTATCACGATAAGCAACAGAATCCCCCAGAATTTTTCCTTCACTATCCAAAAGAACAAAATCGCATCCCCAGGTATCTATTCCTAAACTTTCAGGAATTACACCCTGTTTTTTGCATTCTTTCAGACCCTCTTTTATATTTGTAAAAAGACCTTCCAGATTCCAACATAAATGGCTATTTCTTTTTTCCAGTCCATTCTTAAAACGAAAAATTTCTTTATATTCCAATTCATCATTTTCATTCTTCCAGGTTATAAAATGTCGTCCACTGGAAGCTCCTATATCAACCGCCAGAAAATATTTCATTCTTGCGCCTCCTTTTTTTTGATTGTACGACCACTTACATCTGGAAAGTAGTATCAGATTTATCAATTTTTATTGATTTTTTTTAAACTGCTTTTATAATCACCTTATGGACAATCTTTTAAAAACAGGAATGCTGGCAATACCTCAAGAATTAATCTCTCAAAGCCAGGAAGAGTATTTATATCAGGAATATCATGACGCAAAAAAAGACCCTTTAAAGTTTTCCAGATTTCTAAAATCACTTGATAAGAATAAAATTGTCCAAAATACTTATTTTATTCCCGAAATAAAAGAATCTATTCCAGAAGTACTACCAGAATCGACTTTTTTTGGAAGTGATAAAAAAACTACAATCGTAATTAGAAAACATCCTAAAGCAACGCCAATTTTTACTCACTCTCATGAATTTCTTGAATTTTTTTATGTTCTTAAGGGAAAATCAGATCAAAAAATAAACGAAATAGATTTTAAAATGAATGAAGGTGATTTATGCCTTATTCCTCCAAATATCCGCCATAGTCTGAGTGTTTTTGATGATAGTATAATTTTAAATATTTTAGTAAGACGAAGTACTTTTGAAAAAATTTTTCATAACTTTTTATGTATGGATAACATACTTTCTTCATTTATCCTGAATAATATGTACAGTAAAAAAGCTGCAGATTATTTAATTTTTCACACTTATAATAACCCTGAAATTCATAATCTGATAATTGAAATGTATAACGAAAGTAAAAATCCCGATTTATACACTCAAGATCTTCTTCAAATATATCTTCATAAACTATTTATTCTTCTTTTGCGAAATTCAAAAGATAATTATGATTTACCACCAGATGTAAATAAAGATAACCTTTTACGCTTTGATATAATCCGCTATATCCAGGATTCTTATAAAGAAATTAGTCTGGAAAATCTGGCAGAAAATTTCCGCCTGACTCCTCAATATGCTTCTAAATTAATAAAACAGATTACCGGTCATACTTTTTCTGAAATTGTTCTAAACATACGAATGCAGCAAGCCTGTTCTCTATTGAAAAATACAAAAATTCCAATTGGTGATATAGCTTATGAAATTGGATATTTAAATCCTGAACATTTTATAAGAATTTTCAAGAGAAAATATAATATTACTCCAAAAGAATTCCGTCTTTCATCTAAAGAATAACTAAAGCCTTATATCCATAACTTTACTAAAAAGGCTCATAAAGAATTGTTTTGCTCTTGCATCTTCAAATCGTATTCCATTTTCACTCTGCATATCTGTAAAGCCATCAGAATAAAGATTTATATGACTTCCCTTTACAATAGGAAATCTATAAACCGATTTTAATGAATCTTTAACAGCCCCCATTCCAAAAGGAGGTAAACCAGGCTCCAGAGAAAATATTTTTACCGACTTTGAACCTTCCTTTGGCATAAATACATAAACATTGGTATGCCCACAGTTTTGAATTTCTACAATACCTTTTTTTAAATCTACATAGCACAAGGCACCTCCAGCAGGACTTTTATATTTTTCATTTGATGAATCTAATTCAATCATACTAAAAAAGGAAGCAATAGTCATTGTAAGCAGAGCAGCAGCAACATTTTTACCAGAAACATCAAAACTTGCTGTTAAATAAAGAGAATCTGATAATTTTTCAGAAACATAAAAATCTCCGCCTACTGCATTAGCCATTTTATTCCATATACCAAGCTTAAATGGCCAACTATTATATTCTTTGTAATTACTTTTTGGCAGACAATTTTGCTGTATAAAACAGGCTTTTTCTAAATCCTTTTCTCTAACTTCTGCAACTCTATTCATAAAATCTTCAAGAGAAGCCAAACCGTAAAAGCTGCTGTTATTATACATAACAGGAAAAAATTGCAAATCATTTGCATAAGCTGCAGAAGAAACGGAATAGTTTTTACATAATTTATAATCTTCTTGTTAGAAAAAAGACCTATTTTCTTTGATAACAAAGAACTAACAGAACGTCTTTCAATCAAACCAACTATCTGATCATCCTCTTCAATTGGAATAGCCTGTAAATCTTCATTTTCTAAAAATTTTTCTAAAACAATTTCAATAGGATTTGAACTATTTATAGGTTCAATATAATTTGCAATTGAACCAACTTGCTTAAAACCAAACTGTTCTTTTATATTTCCTATATTTTCAAAAGAATTTTTAGTTTTATTTTCTTTTTCTGAGTCACTTAATAATTCATTCAAAAAAAAATTCTTCATCAATAATTTCTTCCATGTAACCTAGTCTAAAAGCTTTCTTATTTTTTAAATAGTGAAATTTACCACTTTTTTATTGATTTTTGTTAACCTCTAATTTAATTCAAAATAATCTCAATTAATAAAGACAATAAAAACATCTTCTTCCCATAAACCCATTGTCGAAAGTCTGATGTTTGCACCAGTGCAATGGTCTTTCCTCATCAATGTAAAAGGGATTTCATGTGTTGTGTCTTTTATCAAAATACTTTTCATTGACTGCCTGTCCCCTTATTTTTATAATATCCCTATCTGAGTAATAGGTAAACAAGGATATTTAGATATATGATAAATGAAAAAGTTTTAGACTTCCTCAAATCTAAGGGATATGCAGACAGACTCACCGAACACAAAGAAACAATCGACACCGTAGAACACGCAGCACAGCAGATTGGCTGTTCTGAGGCGGAGATTGCAAAGACGCTTTCATTTATTGTGGATGAAAAACCTGTTATCGTGGTAATGGCAGGTGATGGCCGTGTAAACTCGTCAAAGTTCAAGGCTCTCTTTCATACAAAACCAAGCATGATTCAGCGAGACCAGGTTGAAGCAATCACCGGATTTGCTCCCGGCGGAGTCTGCCCTTTCAATGTTCCAAAAGAAATCCCCGTATGGCTCGATGTTTCAATGAAGCGCTTTGAATACGTTCATCCAGCAGGCGGAAACTCATTTACTTCGGTAAAACTAACTCCCTCTGAACTGGAAGAAGTATCAGACGCCACCGGCTGGTGTGATGTCTGTAAGGGCTGGGAAGAATAAAAAAAAGCCGGATTTTACATCTCTGCAATCTTTCCCCAAATACTATCCTTAGAAAACTTGTATTCTAAAATTCAAAGTAAAAAACAGAGCCTTTTTCAGGGTGACTTTCTACACGGATTTTTCCTTTGCAAATATCTGCCACCCTCGCAGCTAATGCAAGCCCAAGCCCGTTTCCTTTTGTAGCGTGACTCGTATCACCCTGATAGAATTTTTCGAAAATGTGACTCATAGTTTTTTCATCCATACCACAGCCTGAATCCTGAACACTAACCTGTATCAGTTCTCCGAGCTTTTGCAGACGTACGATGATTTTTCCGTTTTCAGGAGTGAACTTAATTGCGTTGGAAATAAAATTATTCCAGATAAGACTCAAGAGCTGGCCATCTGTAGTAGTCATTATTCCATCTTCAATTTCAACTTCCAGCTCCAGATTTTTTGCAGACCATGCTTCTTCAAAACCAAGCAGGCATTCCCGAAGCTCTTCTCCTAAATCATAAGGTGGAACTTTTGGATAAATCTGCTGATTCTCAAGTTTATTCAATTTGAGAATATTAGTTATAAGAGAAGTAAGCTGCTGACAATTTTGCGAAATTGCTTTTGCATATTCCTGCCGATTTTCTTCCGTCAGGTCAGAAGTCTGAAGAAGCCTTGCATAGTTTTGCATTACTGCCAGAGGAGTTTTTAGTTCATGAGAAACATTAGAAATAAAATCAGTACGAAGTGTTTCAATACCATTTAAATCTTCAATCATCTTGTTTAAATCTAAAATCATATAATCAAGATAATCGTATTTTTCAGGAGGATTTACGGTCGGCACAGAAACTGAAAAATCACCCTTTGAAACCTTTTCTGTAACATTTGAAATTTCCTGAAGGGGAATCTCGTAGGTTTTGTGAATCTTATGTTTTATATATAGAACAATTATTGCTGAAACAAGAATCCAATAGAAGATGACTAAATGAACAAAAATGATAGCTTCCCAGTTGTATTTAAGTCCCAAAAGGATGATGGCAATATTTATACCGGCAGTTCCAAGCAGCATTCCAAGAACTATCCAATAAAGACCTATAGGGAAACGGCTTCTTCTTTCAGATTTTTTTGTCATTTTATAACCGCCTTATAACCAAGTCCATGTACCGTTGCAATTTCAAAACCAGAACAGTCGGCCGCAGAAAGCTTATCGCGAATCTTTGTAATATAAACATCTACTGCACGCGGAGTCGCATTAGAGTCTGCATCCCAAAATTCATCCATAAGTTGAACCCGGGTAAAGGTTTTATTTGGATAAGAAAGTAATTTATAAATCAGATTAAACTCGCGGGCTGTAAGCTGAATTTCCTTTCCATCAGAAACTGCTGAAACTGCATCTGCATCCAATATCAGCGAGCCGACTGTTAGTTTTTTGCTTTGAGAAATCTTTGCTCTTCTTAAAATTGCAGAAATACGCAGAAGGAGCTCGTCCAGATCAACAGGCTTAACAAGATAATCATCTATGCCGGCCGCAAACCCTTTTTGCTTAGCAGTAAAATCATCGCGCGCTGTCATAAAAATAATTGGAATTGTCTGATTGATTTTTCTTACTGTCTCTGCAAACTCAAAGCCATCAATCTGAGGCATCATTACATCAGAAATTATTAAATCAAAAAGATTATTATACATGGCATTATAGGCATCGTTTGCATGCATGCATCCGGTAACCTCATAACCATTTTTTCTTAAAAAAGCACAAACGGTCATATTTAAGCCCGCATCATCTTCGACAACCAGAATCTTAATCATAAAAAAATTATAACATGCTTCTGCAATAAAAATGAAAAAATGAATCAAAAATCGTCTAAAAATGAAAATTTTTAATATTTCAGCAACATTTCGTAAACATTTTGGAAATATGGGGGGCTTATATTCAAGTCATAAATTATGACAGACAGGCACAAAAGTTAGTGCAAGGAGAAAACTATGGAAAATACAATGAACAAAACAATTTATCTGGTAACAGGAGCTGCAGGATTTTTAGGCGGAACAATCTGCCGTCAGCTTATTGAACGTGGGAACAAGGTTAGAGCCTTTGTTCTTCCAAATGACCCGGCAGAAAAATACGTTCCTGGAGAAGCAGAAATTGTACGAGGAGACCTTACTGATATGTCTTCTCTTGAAAAGCTTTTTACAATACCTGCGGGTTATGAAAGCGTAGTAATGCACATTGCAAGCATTGTTACCGTTAATCCTGATTACAATCAGAAGGTTATGGATGTAAATGTTGGCGGAACAAAAAACATAATTGAACTTTGCAAAAAGCATGCTGAATGTAAAAAGCTTGTTTACTGTTCAAGTACAGGCGCAATTCCAGAACTTCCAAAAGGAAACAAAATTGGCGAAGTAAATCATTTTGATGCTGACAAAGTTTTGGGCTGTTACAGTCAGTCAAAAGCACTTGCAACTCAGGCGGTTCTGGATGCAGCAGAAGAAGGCCTTAATGCCTGTGTAATTCATCCGAGTGGAATTATGGGACCAGAAGATTTTGCAGTCGGTGAAACAACAAAGGTTCTGATCCAGATTATTAATGGAGAAATGCCTGCCGGAATTGACGGTTCCTTTAATCTTTGTGATGTCCGCGATCTTGCTCACGGTGCAATTCTTGCTGCAGATAAAGGTCAAAAGGGTCAGTGTTACATTCTTGGAAATGATGAAGTTTCTTTCCGCGATTTTGCCAGCCTTTTAAGCGAAGAGTCCGGCTGCAAAAGAATGAAGACCTTTATCTCCGTAAAACTTGCAAACTTTATTGCAAAGCTCATGGAAAAGCAGGCTAAGAAAAAAGGAAAACGCCCTCTTTTGACAACCTTTGCCGTATACAATCTTGCAAGAAATAATAATTTTGATTCAAGCAAGGCTCGTAAAGAACTGGGCTACACAACAAGAAGTTACCGCGAAACAATGCATGATGAAATTGAATGGCTTAAAGCAAGTGGAAAAATTGCTTAAGGAATATTGATATAATTTTGGGGAGGAACTCGTGGAAGCGGATTTTCTGCAATGAGCAATTTCCAGACAGCAGAAGCCAGAGAAAATCAGAAGAAGATGGTAACTTAAAAGTTGATATGAGTTGGTCTAGCGGACGATAAAACTGATAAGAAATATATTGATTTCGAGTGTGTGAAAGTTTTTCTGTAAATGAGATATCCTAAGATAATTACGAGCTGAATGGTGGTTAAATATCCATTGTTCAGCTCGTTTTGGCTATATATAATTCCGTGAATTTCGTCAAGAGTTATGTTAGAATGAATGCATACTATATTCCAGTTTTATAGACAATGACAAATCGGGATTTGAAGGAGTATCACTATGTGGTTTTTATTAGCGCTTGGTTCGGCAATCTTTGCCGCACTGACATCAATATTGGCAAAGATAGGAATTG
>CADANN010000067.1 GCA_902789325.1 uncultured Spirochaetaceae bacterium | reverse complement strand
AATACTTCGCTTGTAGTTGGCTTACCGTGGATTACATAAGTCTGACCAGCAGAAGCAATGCTGCCATAAGCTTCAATACAGCGGAAGTAAAGATTTGTTCCGTCGCCTGTAAGAATAAACTTACCCTGTGGATGTGTTACAATCTGGCTCTTTGAAGCGATAGTATTCCAGGTTTCTGTAACATAAGCATCAAAGTAATTTCCATAAGCTCCGCCGGTTCTGTTATCAAAAGGACCCTTACATGGGGCAAAGATTCTGTAATCACTTATAAGTGTTTTGAACTCTGCAGGCATCTCATTCTGGAAAGCTTCCCAGATTTTTTCGCGCTTTGCAGAAATACCTGTCTGCTGAACACGACCATCATTATCATAAACATTCATAAGAACAGGGAATCCAAGCTGGTCTACCTGAGTTGTGTTTACCCAGAAACCATGTTCTGCAACTGTATACTCAAGCCAGTCAAAATATGTTTCGTAGTTAGGGTCAGCAGGATTGCTCAAAGAAGGAAGAACAACTCCATTACCATTTCCCCACATTACAAGAGGCTTACCGTAAGAGTAGTAAATGCGTCCTGAGTGTGAGAGTGGAATCTGGAAACCAGAGTTCTTTACATCAGCGAGAGTGTACTGCCATGTGTCAGATGATGAAGAGCCGATAGGAATAAGAGCTCCATCAGGGCGGGCATAACACCATACATTATTCTGATTCATACAGATGATGTAGATATAAATCTGATTGTCAGCGAAAGCACCGCGTGTATGATTCTGGAACTGATAAGTTACCTTCATTCCGTTATTGCGTGGAACAAGAGTATCATTTGTATCGATAGGAATTCCTCTATCACCAAGATCAGGAGGATTTATAGGATCTCCAGGATTTGTACCATTTGTATCCGAAAGATTTGTAAGCTCCCATAGCTGAGCATCTGTGCCGTTCCAGGTCCAGGTCTGAACATTTGCACCGTCTTCCTGTGAGGCAGCACTAACATCAAGGGCAAGTCCAGAATAAGCATTTATGATTTTGTAATATGAACCTTCTTTTGTGATAAACCAATCCTGATTTCTGTTATTAAGGTCTGTCCACTGAAGAACATTTGTTCCATCAGTTGTACCCCAGTTAGCAGCATCAAGAGCAAGCTTTGAATAGAGATTTATGATTTTCCAGCTGCCATCAGAATTCTGTCGCAAAATCCACTGCTGATTTGCCTGATTGTCGCCATATCCCCACTGGTGAACATTAGCACCTGGAGTTGTTTCCCAATTATCATTGTCCAGGGCTTTTCCTGAACACTTTGCAAGAATTTTATATGTGAACTGTTTGATGAAGGAGCAGGATTACCCTGAACTGTTACTTCAATTCCTTCTGCTTCTGAACGTCTTCCGTTCTTTACAGCAGCAACCGCAACAACATGATTTCCAGCATAAGCTTCAATTTCAACCTGCTTTAAAATTGAAGTCTCATCAACCTTTTGTCCATCCAAATAGATGTACCAGCAATCCGGCATAACAGAAGGACATCCCCATGCCAGACGAATAAGATTTTTCTCTCCAACATCCGCTACAAGACCAAAAGGAACGGCAATCGAAGAATCAATCGGAATTGATCCATTTACCGTTACACTTCGAGCAGCCGATACTGCGCTTACACCAGCACCATCACTGATTAAGTTAGAGCACCCGCTAAAACTTAAGGCCAAGGCTGTAATACCTGCACAGAGGGCAGTTCTTACTTTTTTCATGAAAAAACCTCCGTTTTTTCTAAAGGGAATTTTTTAATTTAATCTATGTTCCCCTCCGAAAAAACATAAAGGATTAAACTATATTAATGGTCTCATCCTTTTTTTGAGCCGTAAAGTCTTAGATTTTTCGGTATGCTACTATTTATTTCGGTTTATTACGGTTGAAGTACCTGATTCCGCACTTTGAGCAAATCTATCAGGTCTTTTTTTAATGTTTTGTCATTTGGGTATTTTTCAAGACCTTCTTCAACAATAGCCTGAGCAGCCTCGAAATTTCTGGCATTAGCCTGCTTTGCAAAACTGTTGTGTATTGTTGCTATTTGATTGTTGTAAAATCCATTTTGCATTGCTTTGATTTTTGTGCTTTTTGGAAGCTGATTTATTGCGATAGAAGCGTTAGTGTATCCTAACTCATAATTACGGGAATTCATAAGTACATTAAGATATTCAAGCCAATAACTTTCAAGATGTAAGTTAGCACGATTTTGGCGGGCAGAGTTTGCAAGTACATCTGATGAAAGCAGTCTATTGATTTCTTCAACTTTCTGCTCTGGAGGCAAACCATCTGTTGTTGTAATTATAATTGTATCTGTTATGATTTCTTCAGATTTTGTAATTTGTGACGATGAAAGTTTTGTTTTGTATTTTTCATAAGCCTCGCGTGCCAGCGGATAATTCTTTTCCTGAAAGCATAGCACAAGAAGGTTTATAATTGAGCTGTCCAGATTTTTCTGAAGAAAATCCGTAGAGCCCCAGCGGTCAATAAATGCAGAAAACCAGTCTAATGTAGAAAAGTAAGAAGTAGCAGAAGGCGGAAGAAGATTCACATAATTTGCAGCAAGAATATCAAAGGAGTTTCGAACAGATGCCACAGACTTTACAGGCTCATTTTTTACCGCATCCCATCTTGCAGCTCCCAGCGGAAGGGCCTTTGTGTATTCCCCAGATTTAATATAATCTGCACATAAATTACCTGCTATCAATCCAGCAAAAACGCCGTCGCTCACTTCCTGCCGGTTTGAATAATATTTCTTAGGAACCACGTAATATTTTTTAATCTGATTTTCATTTTCAATTTCTTCCTTACTACCAGGATTAAAACCATAAGGATTCGTAGTCTCAACATCAATCCGCTTCAATGAGTGCGACTTTTCATCCGGTACATAAATTGAACAGAACGCATGCTGCGTTGTACTTTGCCCGCGAACCTCAAGCCCCGCAGCCTTTGCTGCCGCCATATATAAAACTGCAGATGACACACAATTATAAGTTCCTGTTTCAAGCGCAACATCAATTTTTGTATGATTCAAACTGTAAGCCTTAAGAAAATTCTGATAAAGATATTTCAAAATTGCTTTGCCGCGTTCTTCTTCCTCTAAATCTATAATTGACGGTGAAGCCATATCATCTTTTATCGTTTCAAATTTCTGCCAGCAGGAATTCCAGGTTTCACTTTCACGCTCACACTCAGAAAACAAAAGCGCTGCCTCAAAAACATCATCAGCTGTATTAATTTTATCTATCTGAAAAAGCGGCTCAAAGGAAGGATGTGCATTCTGTGCTATCAAATTATCAAACACGCACAAGATGAATAATATTGCCACTAGCTTTGCTTTGAGTTTCATAAGCGTCTCCTGATTTAATAATACGTAATTATCCAAATATTCTCAATAAAACTTTATTTTCATTGATTTTTATTGTCCAAAAATCTGCAATATGCCATTATGCAGTATGAAGAAAACTTATGTGACCAGGATGCCGGATAAGGCCGGAGCTTTTCTTGTTGCTGGAAAAATTATTGCACAACATGGCGGAAATATTGTCCGCGTAAATTATAACAAGGCAGTTGATTTACACACGCTGTTTATTGAAGTCTCTGCAAGTGAGGATCAGCACAAACTGATTAAGGCTGAACTTTCTGAATGCGGATATCTTTCTGAAATCAATTCTGAAAGTCAGATTCTTATGATTGTTCTTACACTTCCAGATGTAAGCGGAGCCGTAATGCCTGTTCTTGAGATTCTGAATGCTCATAAAGTGAATATTTCGTATATGAGCTCGCAGGAAAATGGTACTGGCGTTCAGTATTTTAAGATGGGACTTTTGATAGAAAATACCCAGGAAATCCGTGCACTGATTGATGAGATTTCCCGGGTTTGCGAAATTAAAATTCTAGATTATGAAGTTACCGACCGGCTTTTGGACGGCACCGTTTTCTATGTTACTTTTGCAAACGAGATGCGCAAGATTTTGAGTCTTGATCAGAAGCAGACAAACCAGGTTCTAGTTCATGCTAATCGGATGATGCAGATTCTAGATGATCAGAAAAAATCTCCGCTAAAGACTTTTGATTATATCAGACGATTTGCCTCATTTGTTCGCGAACGTAAAGGTGAAAATTTCAAGCCTCAGGTTTCATTTATTACCCTTAATGATAAGCTCACGCTTTTTACAATTGAACCTCCATGTGGCAGTAATACCTATGTAATTCAGAGTGATGATGAACTCTTATTTGTAGACTGCGGCTTTGCATATTACCGTGCCGAAATGACAGCTTTGTTTAAGGAACTTTTCCACGGATATTCTACAATGAAAAAATCCGCTTTTATTACTCATGGTGATATGGACCACACTGGTCTTCTTTCTGAATTTGATGCGGTTTATATGAGTGGCAGCTGTTATGATAATTTTGCTCTTGAAGTTGCTGGTGAAAGTGATTTTAGAGAGCAGAATCCGCTACACGAACCTTACTGTAAACTAAGCAGAATTATTTCCGGATATCAGCCACCTGCGCTCGAAAAATGCATTGTTGTTGGACGACGTGAAGGAGATGATATTCTTGCGCCGATAGGAAGTCATTTTTTTGCGGGTCAGCGCTTTGATTTTTATGAAGGAAAAGGTGGCCATGTAAAAGGCGATACTGTGATTGTCTGTGATGAATTAAAGCTTGTTTTCAGTGGCGATATTTATGTAAACATTAAAGGATTTTCTGAAGACCAGAAAGAGTTTAATGCGCTTGCACCATTTTTGATGACCGGGGTAGATTCGAATCCGGCTCTTGCGAAAGAAGCACGCGAGTATCTTGTTTCAAAATACAGCGATTACATTATCTGCCCGGGTCATGGAACAATCAAAAAGTTCTAGCAGCCGATTTTTACTACAACAAAACTCTTTGCAGGAATTGTGATTTCACCGCCAAAGTTTTCTTTACTGCATGAATAAGACAGTTCCTCTGGAGCGCGTTTCTGGCAAACTTCAAGATTGCTCATTACATCTGGAGAAACGCCTTTTGTACCGCCTGTAGTTCCAATTGCATCTGTTGCTACAACTTTTTTTGCAGTTCCTGATGCTGCGGCAAGGCGGGCAATTTCTGCGTTACCAGTAAGAGCAGAACCATCATCTTTAGTAACTGCAAGGCTCTGTTCTTCTTCTGAACCATTTGCAATCTTAAGGATTTTTGCACCAGTAGAATCTTTTACTGCTGAAATGTAGAGCTTATTTTCGCGGAGTGTTTTTTCCTGGCCGTTTAATTCAAGAGCAGCATTTCCTGCAAAATCAGCAAACATCTTCTGAACATAATAGCTTGGAGTGAGTACAACCTTGTCTGCATCGAACCAGATCATATCCGGTGTCCACTGTGAATGACCAATTCTATTGAAGAGCGGTGCATAAGAAGCAAGCTGAACAACATCGCCATTGCGTTCCATGCCCGTCATCATTGCGGCCTCAGCTACAGCGCCATCAATTGAGTTTGAAAGATTTGCATCGTGTGCTGCATACTCGCCTGCAAATACAAGAACATCACGAGGGTAATCATCATAAAAGGCTACATTATCATAAAGCCATTCTGGAGCAACATAATAGTGCTCGTCTACGGCATAAGAGAAGGCTTTGTTTTTCTTGCCGGTAATACGATAGAAATCCCAAGCATTCTTATGGAAATCATTTCCTACAAATGGACCTGCAGTTCCAAGACATTTGATTTCTGGATACTGCTCGTGAATTGCTTTTTCAAAAGCTATATAACGTGGAGCAAGATCTACACAACCGCTTTCCCACTGTTCATTTCCAATTGCAAGAAGTTCAAGATTAAAGCTTTCCGGGTGGCCCATCTGAGCACGGAGTGCACCCCACTTGCTGGTAACCGGACCGTTAGCAAATTCAATCAGATCAAGTGCATCCTGAACATACTTCTGGAATTCTTCAGAATCTACAGGA
>CADANN010000066.1 GCA_902789325.1 uncultured Spirochaetaceae bacterium | reverse complement strand
TCCATAATAATCTGGGCTCTTGTAGTTACCGCAATTTTTATTGCCCTCTATGCACTCTTTTTATATATGGGAATTATCCGCCCTATCCTCTTTGTAACCCATGAAACTTCGCATCTGGCAGAACAGCATGGAGAACTCTCCGGCATTCTTAAAAAAGTTCACGGTCATAACGAAATAAGTACCCTTGCAAAATCTGTAGAAAAAATGAGTCAGGACCTTAACCGTTATATTCAAGACCTCACACATGCCACAGCTGAAAAGGAAAGACTTGGTGCAGAACTCAATGTTGCAACTCAGATTCAGGCTGAAATGCTTCCCCGTGTTTTCCCGCCATATGAAAATCACAAGGAAGTAGAACTTTTTGCAACCATGGAACCGGCTAAGGAAGTTGGCGGTGATTTCTATGATTTTTATATGATTGATGATGACCATTTTGCACTGGTTGTCGGAGACGTAAGCGGAAAGGGAGTTCCTGCCGCACTGTTCATGGTCATCACAAAAACCTTAATTAAAGATACTGCGGCACATGAACATGACCCTGCAAAAATCTTTGAACACGTAAACAGCGTTTTATGTGAAGGAAATGAGAGCGGCCTCTTTGTAACCTGCTGGCTCGGAATCCTCACTCTTTCAACAGGAGAATTTAAATTTGCAAATGCAGGCCACAATGCGCCGCTCATTCTTCAAAATGGAGAAATCAAATATCTTACGACAAAACCAAATCTTATGCTTGCCGGAATGGATGGCATTCCTTATACAACACACATCACTACCCTTTCAAAAGGAGACCGGCTCTTTGTTTACACCGACGGTGTTACAGAAGCAACAAATCTGCAGAACGAACTTTATGGAGAAGACCGCCTTCTTACAGTAATGAAAGGCGCTACTGATAAAACTCCTCACGAAGTTCTGGATCTTGTACGCAACGATATAAATGAGTTTGTAGACGAAGCTCCTCAATTTGATGATATCACAATGCTCGAAATGGTTTTCAAAGGCCGCTAGAAGGAAGTACTTATGGAATTGAGAGTTAAAGCAAATGACCGTAAATGATTTTATTCACTCCTCGCTGCCATCGGCCTGTGATGAAATGATTTTGAATCAGATTGATTTAGCAGTAGAAGAGATTTTTGTAAATATCGCCCACTATTCTGGTGCAGACGAAGCAATCATAAATTGCAGTTTTGAAAATGACAAACTTGAAGTAACATTCAGCGACAGCGGAGTTCCATTCAATCCGCTTGCAAAGCCCGATCCTGATATTACATTAAATGCCGAAGAACGCGAAATCGGCGGCCTCGGCATTTATCTTACAAAGAAATTTATGGATACAGTTTCATATGAATATAAGGATGGAATGAACTGTTTACGAATAATAAAAACTATCCACCAGCAATAATTATTCAACAGTTAAAATACTATCCATACCTGTAGCTGAAAGCACCTGCTTACAGAATGCTGACGGCTGACGAATAATCATCTTTCCCCCAATCGGAAGCATCAGTTTGTGTGCAAGTAATACAACACGGAGTCCCGCACTTGATATATACTGGATATTTGAAAGATTCAGATAAAGAGTCTGAGTATCTTTTGGAATCTGTTTAAGCTTAGCCTCAAGCTCTGGAGCCGTAGCTGTATCAAGCCGCCCAGAAATCACGAGTTCAAGAGAATTTGGAGTTTTATTTTCTGTAATAGTCATATTTTTATTGTCTCACTGTTTTATAGATTTTGCAAGTTTGATTACATCGTTTGTCCCATTGCACTGCAGCAGACTCTGAATCCCAGACTGCTGCTTTTTCCGTTTGGAGCACTTCCACTGCGATAGAAAACTGTACACTGCTGTGGGTCATCCAGCCAGCTTCCACCTCGTTTTACGTGCATATCTCCTGTTGTCGGGCCATGAGGATTAGTTTGAGCACCAGCAGGAAGTGTTGGAGTATAATAGTCCCAGCACCATTCTGCAACGTTACCGCACATATCATAAAGCTTAAGAGCATTAGGATCTTTACAGGCTACATCATGGCTTGTAATTCCACTGTTTTCACCATACCAGGCAACAGCATTTATATTCTGACTTCCCGCATATGGATTTGGAGTAGAAGTCTTACCATCACGGGCAGCATATTCCCATTCAGCTTCTGTAGGAAGTCTGTAACCGTTTGCAGTAAAGTTGCAGACAATTCGTTTCCATACAGGGCTTGTTGATTCAAAGGCGCTCAAATCTGTAGAAGTTCCAATACTGTAGCATGGAGTGAGTCCATTTAACTTACTGAGCATATTACAATAGATGATTGCTTCACACCAGTTTACGCATTCTACAGGCCGATTGTCGCCCACAAGTTTAGAAGGATTTTTTCCCATTACATACGAATACTGAAGCTGTGTTACAGGAACTTCTGCAAGATAATAACTTACAAGCGTTACAAGACTGTTACGTGAGCCACCGCCCATTACAAAAGCTGTACACGCGACTTATCTTCTGTTTGTGCAACGCCTTCGCCCTCTTTTACAACTTTAACCGGAACACCACAACGAGAACAGAATTTATCCATTGTGCTCAGAGCATTTCCACATTCTTCGCAGGAACGTAAAATCTTTACATCGCCAACCGGATATCCACATTTAAAACAGAAGTTTGCTTCATCAGGAAGCATTGTACCACATTTAATGCATTTCATTTTTTATACTCCAAAAATATATAATAATTATAGCACAGTTTTCTAAGATGGGAAAAAAATATTGAATTTGGTGAAAATCAGAAAGAAAACACTTGCACAATCATTCAAATGTAGTTATTATTTGAATGGATGTTCAATTGAACAAACGCTCAACTGTTTATCTATCAAGGAATCATATGAAGAACGAAGAAATCTGTGACTGCGAAATAATTCACAATGACGTAGTCAAAGCTGTGCGCGAGACTCTACCAAAAGATGAAGTAATCTGTGACCTTGCAGACTTTTTCAAAATTTTTGGAGATACAACCCGCGTAAAAATTCTTTATTCACTGGATAAAAGTGATATGTGTGTCTGCGATATTTCAGCCCTGCTCGGAATGTCAGTTTCTGCCGTATCACATCAACTAAAAAATCTGCGCGATTCAAATCTTGTAAAAACAAGACGCGACGGAAAGATTGTTTATTACAGTCTCGCAGATGATCACGTAAAGAGCATTCTTGAATGTGGTTTCGAACACATTCTGGAATTGGAATAATCTCAGGAGGTAATTTTATGAGTAAAGATATACACGAACATAAGCATAAGCATGAACATGATCACGAACATGACGAGCATGAAGAATGCTGCTGTCATGAAGAACATGAACATCATCACGATGACGACCACTGTGACTGCCATGAGCACGAGCATCACCATCACGAGCACTCTCACGGATGCAGCTGCGGTTGCGGTCATGAGCATGGACACTCACATAATCACGAACACGACGAAGGCGAAGAAGAACACGAGCTTACAGTAAAGCAACTGATTATCGCCGCAGTTCTTTTTGTACTTGGTTTAATTATTGAACACTTACCTGTAGCATCCTGGCTAACTAACGTTAGTAAGGCAGAATTAATTCATCAGACAATTTACATGATACTCTACTTTGCAGCATATATTATTACAGGAAAAGACATCGTAATCGGCGCTGTTTCAAATCTCCTCCACGGTGAACTGATGGACGAGTCTTTCTTAATGTCTGTTGCATCAATCGGCGCAATTCTTCTTGGTGAATATGAAGAAGCTGTTGCAATTATGATTTTGTATCAGGTTGGTGAGAAGTTCGAAGATTATGCAGTAGATAAATCGCGTGACTCAATCGAAGAAATTGCAAAGCTCCGACCTGACCACGCAACTGTAAAAGTGGGAACAGAAACCCGCGAAGTTACGCCAGAAGAAGTTGAAACAGATTCTGTTATTATCGTAAAACCAGGTGACCGCATTCCAATCGACGGCGTTGTTGTAGACGGTGAAAGCTTCGTAGATACCTCAGCTCTTACAGGTGAAAGCATTCCACGCCATGTAAGTGTTGGCAGCGAAGTTCTTTCAGGCTCAATCAACAAGCAGGGAGTTTTGGAAATCCGCACAACCCGTCATGCCGGAGACTCTGCTCTTGCACGTATCCTTGACCTTGTGGAAAATGCAACGGAAAACAAAACCAAGTCAGAACAGTTTGTTACCCGCTTTGCCAGAGTTTACACACCAATCGTTGTTTACTCAGCAATTGCACTCGCACTCATTCCAAGTCTTATAATCGGCTTCAAGACCGGTAACTGGAACTGGCAGGCAACCTGGAATACCTGGGTATACCGCGCACTTATGTTCCTTGTAGTAAGTTGTCCATGTGCAATTGTAATTTCAATTCCACTTTCTTTCTGTGGCGGAATTACAGCTGCAGCCCGCAAAGGAATCTTGATTAAGGGAAGCGTTTACCTCGAAGCACTCGGCAAAACAAAAACTGCCGTATTCGATAAAACAGGAACTCTTACAAAAGGAAACTTTGTTGTATCCCACATCCATGCAACAGATCCTGCAATTACAGAGACAGAACTCCTCGCACTTGCAACACACACAGAAATGTTTTCAACACACCCGATTTCTGCTTCACTCAAAGCCGCACATCACGATAAGTGTTGTGATCAGGTAAAGCTCGAAAATGTTGAAGAAATCTCTGGTAAGGGAATTAAGGCTCTTGTAAACGGAAAGGAAGTTCTTGCCGGAAATACAAAACTCATGGATCAGTTTGGAATTAAGTACGATGAATGTCCTGAACATTTAGATGGCACAATCATCCACGTTGCAAGCGAAGGAAAATACAGCGGACACATTGTAATCAGCGACGAGATTAAAGATGATTCAGCACAGACTGTAGAAGGCCTCCACAAAATCGGCGTAGAAAATGTTGTAATGCTCACTGGAGATAACGAACGCGCAGCACACACTGTTGCCGCAAAACTCGGACTCAAAAAAGCATACGGTCAGTTGCTCAGCGCAGACAAGCTTGCAAAAGTCGAAGAACTGCTCGCAGACCTTCAGGGAAAGAATGGAAAGAAACGCGGCACCCTTATTTTCACCGGAGACGGAATTAACGATGCCCCAGTTCTCGCTCGTGCAGACGCAGGTATTGCAATGGGTTCAATGGGAAGCGACGCCGCAATCGAAGCCGCAGACATCATCGTAATGGAAGACAAGCCAAGTAAGATTGTAGACGGAATAAAAATCAGCCGTCGAACTCTGCGCATAGTTTACGAAAACCTTTATGGCGCACTTGGAATCAAAGGAGCAATCCTCCTACTCAGTGCCCTTGGTATTTCAAACATGTGGATAGCAGTCTTTGGTGATGTGGGAGTAACAATTCTCGCCGTACTCAATAGTTTAAGACTTCTTAAAAAGACGAAATAAAACGTACAAAAAATCAAAACACTCCTGACCGCAGCAAGGCCCTACATTTGCCACGCTGCGGTTTTTATTTTATAATTCCAATATGAATCTTTCAAACATTGTAATTGTATTAGACCATCCAGATGAGTCACGTAATATTGGTGCGGCTTGTCGTGCTATGGCAAATAATGATATAAGCGAACTTCGCATTGTTGGTAACAAAGCAGATTATGATATAGAACACATTCACGTGCTGGCAATTCACGCAGGTGGAATCTTTGATAAAGCTCAATTTTTTAATTCGATAACAGAAGCAACAAAAGACTGTGCAATTTGTGCGGGCACAACTCGACGTCGTGGAAAGAAGCGCGGAAAACTTCTTCTCCCTGAAGAGTTTGCTGATATGGCGGATGGCATTACTCAGAACGCCAAAGTTGCTGTGATTTTTGGAAATGAACGTACAGGCTTAACAGATGAACAGCTGGATGAATGTAACCTTGGCGTAACAATTCCTTCATCAGATAATTTTGGCTCATTAAACCTCAGCCACGCAGTTCAAATTATGAGTTATCATCTTTTCAGAAAAGCTCTTGTTCAGAAGAAAGGAGAGTACCGTGGTTACACACCACTAACACTCGAACGCGTAGACAAGACTGTTCAGACAATTACAGACAACATGCAGAAAATCGGTTTTTTCAAAATGCCTGGCCGCGAAGATATGGAAAACTTCTGGCGCAGTGTATTGAGCCGTGCAAGTCTTTCTGAAGGCGAAGCTCAGTATCTGGAAAAGACGTTCAGTAAAATGGCTGGACTTGCGTCTAAAAATTCAGAACGCTAAGCTTTAGGATTTCTTGGAATTTTTCTCTTCTATAAATTTTACAAACTCGGCTTCTGGCAGTGGCTTACTGAAATAGAAGCCCTGTGCGTAAGTTATTCCAAGAGATTCAAGATAATCAAACTGTTCCTGAGTTTCAATTCCTTCAACGACAATTTTACGGCCAATCTGGAGAAGCATACTAATCATATTTTCCAGAAGGATTTTTGCATTCTTTGTTCCATCAGTTGCATCATCCTTAAAGCATGGCCACAAAAGACTCTTATCAATTTTAATCATCTCAAAATCAGCTTTGGCAATTCGTGAAAGATTTGAATAACCAGTACCAAAATCATCCATAGAGAATGAACATCCAAACTTGCGAAGTTCATCCATATTCTTCTTAAGCATATAACCAGAAGTTACCGCAATAGATTCTGTAATTTCGAGATTCACACAATCTGGTGCAATATTATGCTTCATCAAAAGTGACTTCATTAATTTTGGTAAGTTAGCATCAACAGACTGCAGGCCCGAAAGATTTACTTCGATATGATTTACACCTTTCTTGCGAAGACTATTTTCCGACATAAAACTGAAAACATGATTAAAAATCAAACCGCTAAGAGGCATAATCATTCCTTTCTTTTCTGCAAGAGGAATGAATTCTTCTGGAGAAACAAATCCAAGAGTCTGCTCATCTTTAAGACGAACAAGAGCTTCTGCGTTTGTAAAGCTCTTTTTTTCAAGACTATAAATTGGCTGATAATACATTTCTATAGCGTCATCTCTGATTGCATCAGAAACAACATGAAGAATCTTTCGGCGGCGGATTCGTTTTCGTTTTTCGCGTGCCTTCTGATCAATACGTTTGATAAATCCAATTGTCTGACCATAGGTTTCAGAATCTTCAGCAAAGTCCAAAAGTTCCTGTACGCTGCCATCATAAGGAAAATCTTCCGGACAGCAGAGAACATTTGCATGAGCATTCAGGCGGATAGATTTATCTTTAAACTCCCACGGCTGAGAAAAGCGATCTGCAAGTATTTCGAGATAAGTATTAAGCTTTGAAATCCTTTTGCTGTCTATAATGAACACGAGCGTCATTCTGTTCATTCTGTAACAAGAAGTTTTGAATGTTTTTTCTACATAGCTTCTGATTTCCATAAGCACATCGGAAATCATGTTGTTGCTTGCATAATTCTCGATAATAGTTGCTTCATCAAGCTCCATGCTTATAACAGAAAAATCTTTTTTACGGTTCAGACATTCCTGTAAAACAGTTTTAAGCGCATAGTAATTAAAGGCTCTGGTTTCGCCATCAAGATATTCAGAAGGATTTTCGAGCGAAAGAAACAAACATCAAAAGAATAATTGCAGAAATTCCAACACTCGAAATCAAAATCTTTGGCTCAATAATCTGTGAACCGCCAAAAATAACCCACAAGGCCATAGTCATAAGTACACAGATTTTCTGCTTTCGATGAGTCTTATCTTTCATATGGCGCAAAGTCTGGACAACCGTCATGCACGAATAAATTATCAGCACGGCATAAACACAGTTTACCATTAAGCCATAAGAATAAATTCCATCTTCTTCAATATAATACTCAATTGGCGCAAATAAAACCGAAGCAAGAGCCACAATATAAGAAGCAATAATAACCGAGAGCTCAGGTTTGGAATAAGGTTTCTGGTCACGATTAAGCATATCAATATAAAGATAGATACACGAAAGCGCAACATAAAGACATATTATAAAACCCTGATGGGTAAAACGTACAAACCAGGCAGGCAAATAGTCATAATAAACTAGAGCAAAAACAGTAGCAAAGTCAAAAATCAGATATAAAAAAGCACTTACCATAAGAACGGTAAAAATGCGGTTTGAGACAAGTTTAATTTTTGGTCGCAGAAAATAGATTACCTCAAGAATCAACAAAATCGTCAGTGCAGCAATCTGAAATCTGATATGATTGAACAAAAATGAATTCATCTGCCATCTATTTTACAACGAGAAACGCATTAACGCTAGTTAAAAATTCTGCTATAATTTAACCTATGAAATTTTCACACCTTCTTTTTGATATGGATAACACACTTTATCCTTCAAGTTCAGCAATGGATAAAGGCATCACCCGCCGAATG
>CADANN010000065.1:661-5504 GCA_902789325.1 uncultured Spirochaetaceae bacterium | reverse complement strand
TAAGCAAGATGATAATCTTTAAGAGCACCCGAAACAATTTCTGACGCGCTGGCCGCACCACGGTTTATAAGTACGACGATTGGAATGTCGCGGCGAACTGTTGTCTTTTCTTTTGCAGCAGAAAACTGTGTATTTTCAAAAAGAAGGCGGCTCTTTGTTGAAACAATCGGGCCTGCATCAATAAACTTATCAGCTACATCAACAGCACTGGTAATGAGTCCACCAGGATTATCGCGCAAATCAATAATCAGACTGGTATAACCTTCCTTTTCAAAACTGTCTAAGGCATCCTGAAGTCTCAAAGCTGTATCTGGAGTAAACTGAATCAAGCGGGCATAACCAATTTTTGTTCCTTCAATCATTCCGTATTTTACGGTTGGAACTTCTATGAGGGCACGAATCAGAGTTACATCAAACTTCATGCTTGTACCGCGCATAATTGTTACTGTTACCGGAGTTCCAATTTCACCACGGAGATGCTGGAGAACCTCATTCATCGTCATATTTGGAGTAGGCATTCCATCAATTGCAGAAATCAAATCTCCTGCCTGAATGCCAGCTTTTGCACCCGGAGTATCATCGATTGGAGAAGCAACTTCTACATAAGCCGGTTTGGTAGGTGTAGATTCTGCTGCCTTTGAAATCGAAAGTCCAACACCACCAAAACTGCCTGATGTAGTATCGCTAAGGTCACGCATGTAATCTGAATCAAGATAAAGGGTATAAGGGTCGCCGATTGCATCAAGCATTCCCTTAAGAGCACCTTCATAAAGGATTTTCGGGTCTACTTCATCAACATAATTCTGCTGTACAAAGTCAAAAACCTGATTAAGTTTCTTTACATACTGAAAGCTTGTAATTTTTGAATCATTTTCAAGTGATGATTCTGCAAAACACTGAGATGCACAAAGCAGCATAGCTGCCGCAATAATCTTTCCGAATTTCTTCATAAGTCTATATTGTACGTCACTAAAATCAAAAAATCTACCTTTTTATAGATAAATGTGCTATAATTGGGATATGTCACAAATAATTCCAGTAGCAAGCGGAAAAGGTGGTGTTGGTAAGAGCCTTTTGTCCGCAAACCTAGCAATTGCACTCGGTCAGCAGGGAAAACGTGTTGTTCTTGCCGACCTGGATCTTGGTGCATCAAATCTTCATCTCGTAATTGGTCAGAGACCAGGTAAAGCAAGTATTGGCTCATGGTTTACAGAAAAAAATGATTTCCGCGAGATTATTCAGCCAACAGACTATCAGAATGTGAGTTTTATTGCCGGTGACAGCCAGATTCCAGACCTCACATCGCTCAAGCATTTACAGAAAGTAAAACTTATCAGAAACCTTAAGAATATTGACGCAGACTATATAATTTTAGACCTTGGAGCTGGAACTCATCAGTTTATTCTTGATATGTTCCTGCTTTCTCCACAGGGAATTATTGTTTCTGCTCCTGCAGTTACAGCAACTTTGAACGGATATTTGTTCCTTAAGAATGCAGTTTTCCGCCTTTTGTATACTACTTTCAAAAAAGGAACTCCAGGTCGTGCTTATCTTGATGAGCTCAAAAAGAATTCTGAACAGATGCAGAAGCTTTACATTCCACAGTTGATTCAGGGGCTTGCTCAGGCTGATCCACAGACAACTCAATTGTTTATTAACCGCATGCAGCAGTTCCGTCCACGTCTTGTAATGAATATGATTGAAGATCCTAAAGATGCTGACCGCGCAACAAGAATTAAATCTTCGTGCAACCAGTATCTTGGTCTTGAAATTGAATACCTTGGTCTTATGTACCGCGATATGCTTCAGGACAAGGCACTTGCTTCTCAGCTTCCGGTTGTGGTTTATAAACCTCAGTCAGTTCTTGGACAGGCAATTTACCGCATTGCAGACAAAATTATTTCTACTCCAGCTCACGAGTTTGATTCAGACTTTAATCCGGATAGCTTTAATGGTGACAATTTCCAGGAAGCAGAAGACGATGCAAATGAAGACTTTAATTTCCGTCTTTCTGGAATTGATGATATTGTTGCCGGCGGTTCACTTTCTATCAGCGAGCTTGCAGAAATGATTAAAACCCAGCAGTACGAAATTACTCAGCTTCGCAAAGAAAACAATCTGCTTAAATCAAAACTGATAAAAGCAGCCCAGCAAGGATATAAAGTATAATGTTTTTATATATTAATTTTCCATCATGGATTCATGATCAGATTTTCCCTAACGTAAAGTACCTTTCACTTTTGCGCTGGTATGGCTTGATGTATCTTGTTGCATTTTCCACAGCCTATTATCTTTTGCAGAAAGTAAGAAAAGAAGGTGCCCTCGACACTCCAGAGTACAAAGCAACAGAAGATGATATTTTCAGTTTTATTTTTACCGGAATTATTTTTCTTTTAGTTGGTGCAAGACTTTTTTCAACTTTGATTTATGATACAAGCGGACTTTATAAATCAAAGCCATGGCTCATTTTCTGGCCTTTTGATGCAAACGGAAAATTTACCGGACTCGCAGGAATGTCTTACCACGGCGGATTTGTCGGCGGACTTTTAGGAATGATTGTCTGGTGCAAATTCAAAAAGCGTCCTGTTTTAAAATGGATTGATGCAATGGTTTGTGCCATTCCTCTTGGATACACCTTTGGCCGTCTCGGAAACTTTATGAACGGCGAACTTTACGGTCGCATTACAACAATGCCTTGGGGTATGGTTTTCCCTGCAGCAGAACGTTTTTCTGCAAAATTACCATGGGTTAAAGAATTCGCTCAAAAAATCGGCATGGAATTACCTGCAAGCGGCTTAGTAAATCTCCCTCGCCACCCGAGCCAGTTCTACGAAGCTTTCTTCGAAGGAATTGTTTTGTGGCTCATCATATGGAACCTTAGAAAATACAAGAAATTTGATGGAATGCTTGCTGCAGTTTACACAGGCGGCTACGGTTTCTTCCGTTTCTTTATTGAATACTTCCGTGAACCAGACGCAGACCTTGGCTACAGAATTGCTAAAGATTCCAGCGCACCAATATACACAAACACATCACTATTGAATTTTTCAACCGGGCAGATATTATGCTTTTTAATGATGCTTTTAGCCATTGTTTTTATAGTTGTCGGCCTGCGACTTTCAAAAAAGGAGAAATAACATGAAAAGATCTACTAAAAAAATTGCACTCGCACTCTCTGCAATTATGTGCCTTCAGCCTGTAATGTACGCAGTTGACGGCCAGTTAAATAAAGAAATCATTGCACTCGAAATGGAACTCACAAAAATGAAAACCCACATTGGGGAATATTCAGATATGAGCGAAGCTGAGTTGAACAAGAAGATTGAAAAAACACAAAAAAAGATTGATAAGAAAAAGAAAAAGCTAAAGAAGGAAGCTGAAAAAGATAAAGAGCGAATTAAAGAAGGCGCAAAAGCTACCGGCAAAGAACTCAAGGAAGCTGGTAAAGAACTTAAAGACGCTGGAAAAGAAATAGGAGATACCTTTAAAGATCTCTTTAACTAAAACATAACCAGAGAGGGCTTATGCAAAAGATTTACAGTTGTTCCCACGCTGCAGAATTGGAAAAAAACGCTAAAGCAAAATATGCTGTACCGGATTTTTTGATGATGGAAAATGCCGCAAGAGCAATGGCACAATTATTTTTGCCATCGGCGCGCGTATTAATTGTATGTGGCAAAGGAAATAACGGTGGCGATGGTTACGCCCTCGCCCGACTTTTGCAAAATAAACTTCAAGTAACTGTTGCATGTATTGAAGAACCTTCGACCAAAGAAGCAAAAGCACAGTATGAAATGTGCAAAAGGCTTGGAATAGAAATTACCAGAAATTTAAAAGCAGCCTGTAAAAAACTTACTTCAGACGATTATATTGTCGACTGTCTTTACGGCACCGGCTTTCATGGTGAACTATCTAAAGAAGTAAAAAAAATCATAGAACTATTAAATCAGAATCCGGCAAAAAGAATTGCCTGCGACATTCCTTCAGCACTAGAATTTAATGCAGATGCCACTGTGACCATGGGAACACATAAGCTTGAACTTTATTCCGACAAAGCAAAGGCCGTTTGTGGAAACATTACTGTTGCCGATTTAGGACTTTCAAAAGAAGTTTTTGAAGATGGTCTTGAACCAGATGCCTATTTGGTAGAAGTAAACGATCGTGAATTACCACTTCGAAACAATCGTTCCGCTCATAAAGGAAAATTCGGTCACACTGCTGTTTTCTGTGGCGATAAATGTGGTGCCGCAATTTTAGCCGCCACTGCCGCAATGAATTTTGGCAGCGGTCTTACAAGTCTTATCGAAAATCCTGATTTTGCTCCATCAGCTGGAAACCGCATTGCACTTTCACAATTTAAAATTTCCCCAGCATTGATGATTTCAGACAGCATTCCTAAAAAAACAACCTGCATCGTAATTGGTTCTGGTTTCACAAGTTTTTCTGAAACCGCAGCTCTAGCCCTCTTAAAATGGTTCGAAGAAACAGAAAACCCGGCCGTAGTTTTAGATGCCGGAATACTTGCATCTGAAAAAGCCTTAAAAATGCTCAAACAGCTTAACAAATTCAAGAACGCAAGGATCATAATTACACCACACCTTTCGGAATTAAGCCGCCTTCTGGAAAACTGTCCGAGCATTCCAAAAGAACTCTGCACTGTAGAAGTTCTTGCACAAAATCCACTAAGCAAAATTGAAGTTGGAAAAGAATTGAACAAGCTCTTCCCACGCACAACTGTAATCATGAAAAGCGCAGACACCTTTATTGCAAGCGCAAAAAAAACATACGTCATTACAGACGGTGCTCAAAGTCTTGCAAAAGGTGGCAGCGGAGATATTCTTGC
>CADANN010000065.1:0-610 GCA_902789325.1 uncultured Spirochaetaceae bacterium | reverse complement strand
TCTGCAGCAATTACTGCAGCTGAACATCACGCACTTCTTTCTCAGCAGCTTGGAAGCACTTCTTACGACCTGATTCCAGAAAAGTTGCTCTACAAAATCTCGCAATAATGTGCTATAATTAAGCCATGTCTAATACGTTGTTTTTGGGGAAAGATTTGCCAGACGGGCTTAATTTTACAGAAGTTCTGGCAGATTCGGGACGCTCGGTTTTTGGTGTAGCTAAATCAGAAGCCGATGCAGCAAAGTTTGATTCAGAAAAAATTTACGCGACTACTTGGAATAAGTCTTCTGCAGTTTCTGCTCACTCTGTTATTATTCGCGCAGAAACTAAACTCGAAAATCTTGATGAGGCTCTTTTTTATTTTGATGCAGCGAGTTTCTGTTCTCAGTTTGAAATTGACCGCACGGAAGATATTTCTAATGCTGTGGACACTATGATTAATGGATTTTTGTTTGCAACAAACGAATTGCTCAAGCGTGCTGATCAGCGTAAAGAAAAGATTACAGTAGCCTTCCTTGTAAAAGAATACCCTTCTAAATATGAAATGATTTCTTCTAAAGCGGCGGGTATTGTACCAGCCAGCACAATTGTAAGTGCGGCACAAGCTGC
>CADANN010000064.1 GCA_902789325.1 uncultured Spirochaetaceae bacterium | reverse complement strand
TCGGGCAAGAGGGATTTGAACCCCCGACATCCTGGTCCCAAACCAGACGCGCTACCAGCTGCGCTATTGCCCGTCGATGAATAATAATATATACTTTTGATTAAATTTAATCAAGTGGTAAAACACGTTTTTTTGAAAATTTTTAAAGAAATTTTGCAGAAACTTCTATATCTCCACCTTTTTTTATCCGTTGTTCAAGTACTCCTGTAATTGAAATTCTTACGGTTTGATTTGCTTCCATAAGCTTTTCTGAAACAATTTCGCAATGTAAAAAATTATCTGTTACAGCATGGTAAATATATCTGCCAATTGTGCTTCCTGTAGCTAATGCCATAGGACGTTTTACTGTTTCCAACACAGCCAGATGCTCAGTGTTTACAAATTGTTCAGCATATTTTATTTTCTGCGCAATTGCCCACTCACCTATCTGCTTAGCTCGTTCTCCAGATATAGATTGAGGAACTTTATTTTTCATTACGGCTGCTACAGTACCAGGTCGTTCTGAATAAGGAAATGCATGTACCCAGGCAAAATCACATTCACGGCATAACTGCATTGTCTGATCAAAATCTGAATCTGTTTCCCCAGGAAAACCAGTAATTATATCGCAAGCCAGGAAAGGCTTATTCTTTGCTTCTTTCAGCATTTTGCAGGCATTAATTACCTTTTCTGCACCATAAGGACGATTCATCAACTTCAGTATATTATTGCTTCCGCTTTGAACTGATATATGAAAATGAGGCTGAACTCTTTCGTCCGATATTACACGACAGAATTTCTCATCAACAATATCCGGGTAAAGACTTGAAATTCTAAAATGGATTTTACTTGTATTTGCAAGCAGCAAAGCAAGCAATTCTGAGAAATTACAGTAGCCATCTTTATAAGCTCCTTTGTACTGTCCTATATTAACAGTAGTTAAGACAACTTCTCCATGCCCCTGTCTTTCAAGCTCCTGAACGCGTTCTATTGCTGTCTGTACATCCAGAGAAACACTGTGCCCGCGCGCAATATGGATAGCACAATAAGAACAGTTACTGTTACAGCCATCCTGGATTTTAAGGCTTGGACGACTATGAGAAAGGAATGCTGAAGTTGCAAGCTTAAAAGAATCTTCCGGAAAATCTTTCTTTTGCTGCGGAATCGAAGAAATCGTATTTTTGATTTCCAGCGCGAAATCTACAGGGTTCCAGTTGCCTTGCATCTTCCTCTCTGTAAGAAGATCCGGCACTCCTGCAAGTCTGCTTTTCATCTGACCGCCGATAACGCAGATTCTGTTATCCATTTTCTCAATTTCTGAAGATGAAAGCTGTGCATAACAGCCTGTAGCAATCAATGTACAGTTTGGATATTTCTTAAGAATCAGACGCATCAAACGACGTGCCTTTTGTTCAGCTTTTTGAGTAACAGTACATGTATTGATTATACAAATAAGGGTTTCGGTATCTTCAGGGGAATTAGAAGTCAATCCTTCCATTCCAACTGAAAATCCTTTATCTAAAAAAATACGGGCAACAGATTCACTTTCAATTTGATTTAATCTGCAGCCCAGGGTTTCTATTCTAATTTCACTCACGTTATTATGGTACTACCTTACTGGAGTTTTGCATTTACTCTTTCACGACCACGAGTTGCTTCCACAGAAGATGAATTAAGGCGAAGAGCTTCATCGTATGCACTTACTGCCTCATAATAATTTCCGGCCATTTCACGTGCATAGCCTAAGCGTACCCACCAGGTATCAAGCAGAGGTTCTTTCTTTACAGCTGATGAAAGTGCAATATCTGCATGCTGATATCTTGCCTGACGAATAAAAATCTCGCCCATATAATAATAAGCAACACCTACACGTGAACCGCTTTCTGGAGCACTGGCAACATATTTTCTAAACTGTTCCATTGCACCTGTGTTTTTTCCAAGATAATATTTTGCTTCACCAAGAACTTCAATCAATCGTAAATCATAAGGACTGATTACAAGCCCTTCTGAAGCACGTTCTTCTGCTTCGGCGTACTGCTTGTTCTTTACAAGAGCCCAGCACATTACAACGTATGATTCAACACGGTTTGGATTTGTCAAAAGTTCTTCTTCACAAACTTGAACTGCTTCACGGTATTTTCCGTTATGATATAAAACAAGAGCATCCTGTTTAGTTGCAGTCTGTGCAAAAAGAGGAGCAAAAGTCATTGCTAAAACAATCAAAAAACTTATTTTATTTTTCATTTTCGTTTCTCACCATTGAACATTTTCCAGTAAAGATACAGCCCGGCTCAAGCACAACCTTTCCAGTTGTAATATCACCATCAAGAGAACCTGATGATGTAATGAAAATCAATTTATTTCCAACAACATTACCTTTTACTTTTCCACGAATCAGAACTCGTTCTGCTGTAATATCAGCATTAACAACTGCATCTGAATCTATTACAAGGTCACTTGTCGAATCAATTGTTCCATTTACTTTTCCGCGAATCATAAAGGTCTTTTTGATTTTGATAGAACCTGTAAATGAAATATCATCTTCGACGATTGTATCAAAGGCTTCATCTTCCAAATCAAAAAAATCTGTATCTTTTACGTCAAACATTTTTTATGCTCCTATCCACTTTCCGTTAATATCAAAATAATCTTTAGCAGTATCAAAGGCAGGATGCTTTCCGTCTTTTTCAGAAAGAAGCGGATTTACTTCCGGTGCTACAGCCTTCCAGTCGATTGCGATTGCAGGATCATTCCACATAAGTCCGCCCTCGCCTTTTGGATCATAAAAGTCTGTACATTTATATGTAAAGATTGCTTCATCAGAAAGAACGTAGAACCCATGTGCAAAACCTTCTGGAATATAAAACATGTTCTGTTTTTCACTGTCGAGGATTACGCCATAGTATTTTCCAAAGCTTGCAGAACCTTTGCGGAGGTCTACTGCTACATCGTAAACTTTACCCTGAAGAGCACGCACAAGTTTTCCCTGTGGATGCTGTGTCTGGAAATGAAGTCCACGAAGTACACCCTTTGATGATTTTGATTGATTATCCTGCACAAACTTCATAGTGAGACCGGCTTCAAAAAAGTCGCGTTCGCTATAAGTTTCAAGAAAATATCCACGGGAATCACCGAAAATCTTTGGCTGAATTTCGTAGAGTCCTTTTATCTGAGTTCCATCTGAAAGTGTGCAGTTTTTAAATTCAAATGCCATATATATTTCCTAGTTTTCTGCAATGTATTCAAGGTAACGGCCGTAATCTGTCTTGTAGCCCTTTGCAAGTTCAATAAGCTGATCTTTTGAAAGCCAGCCGTTGCGGTATGCAATTTCTTCGATACAGCTTACATACATTCCCTGGCGCTTCTGAATTGTTGCAATAAAGTTAGAAGCTTCAAGCAGTCCGTCATAAGTTCCTGTATCAAGCCATGCCATACCACGACCAAGAAGTTCTACAGAAAGTTCTCCGCGATTCAAGTATTCGTTATTTATTGATGTAATTTCGATTTCGCCGCGGGCAGAAGGTTTTACATTTGCCGCAATATCAACTACTGCATTGCTGTAGAAGTAAAGACCAGGTACAGCGTAGTTTGATTTTGGCTTTGCAGGTTTTTCTTCAATTCCCAAAACCTTGCCGTCTTTATCAAACTCTACTACACCATAGGCTGTAGGATCTTTTACAAAGTATCCGAAAATTACGCTTCCATTTCCGTTTTCTACCTTTTCGCGGGCACGGCGCAGAGTTGAAGTAAAACTCTGGCCATAGAAAATGTTATCGCCGAGAACGAGGGCTACACTGTCGTTTCCAATAAAGTCTTTACCAATAATGAATGCATCAGCAAGTCCACGAGGCTTATCCTGAACTGCATATTCAAACTTCATTCCAAGCCATGCACCGTCACCAAAGAGCTCCTTAAAGCAGCTGATATCGCGTGGAGTAGAAATAATCAGAACTTCGCGGATTCCTGCAAGCATAAGGCATGAAAGCGGATAATAAACCATCGGCTTATCATAAAGCGGCAGAATCTGTTTTGAAACTGCTTTTGTGATTGGATATAAACGAGTGCCAGATCCTCCGGCTAAAATAATTCCTTTCATTTCGTTCGCTCCTTATCGGCCCTGTTCTGTATAGTTCTTAGAAATCCAGTTCTTGTAATCACCGCTCAAGATGTGATTAATCCAGTCGCTGTTCTTGAGGTACCATTTTACAGTTTCCTGAAGGCCCTCTTCAAAAGTCATCTTGCGTTCCCAGCCGAGTTTTGTCTTGATTTTTGAACAATCGATTGCATAGCGCTTGTCGTGACCAGGGCGGTCTTTTACATAAGTGATTGTCTTTTCTACATCTTCAACCTTTTTACCGGTTTCTGCTGCAGTAAGTTCAATTACCTTATGAAGCAGTTTAATGTTCTGCCATTCGTTTTCGCCGCCAATGTTATATTTTTCACCAGTAACACCTTTGTTTACAATCAGCCATACAGCACGGTTGTGGTCTTCTACATAAATCCAGTCGCGAATGTTATCGCCCTTACCGTAAACAGGAAGGTTCTTTCCGTCACGGATATTGCTGATCATCAAAGGAAGCAATTTTTCCGGGAACTGGTATGGACCATAGTTATTTGTACAGTTAGAAAGTGTAATTGGAAGACCATATGTATGGAAATATGCCATTACAACGTGGTCCGAAGATGCTTTTGATGAAGAATAAGGGCTGCGTGGATCATAAGGAGTATCCTCGCGGAAATATCCTGTTTCTCCAAGTGAACCGTAAACTTCATCAGTTGAAATATGATGGAAGAGTACGTCATCACGGATTGAGCCGTCTTCTTTCTTCCAGTAATTGCGGGCAACATCAAGCAAGGTGAAAGTGCCCATTACGTTTGTTTTCATGAAAGCTTCCGGACCGAGAATTGAACGGTCTACGTGACTTTCTGCCGCAAAGTGAATTACAGTATCAATATCATACTGTTTGAAAATGCGTTCAATGTTTTCACGGTCACAGATATCAACTTTTTCAAAGAAATAGCGTTTTCCACCAAACTTTTCTTCGATGTCTTTCAAAGATTCAAGATTTCCTGCG
>CADANN010000063.1 GCA_902789325.1 uncultured Spirochaetaceae bacterium | reverse complement strand
AAAAGCTCAAAGTTTTCTTTATTGAACTCAAGACACTTTACGCGACCAGCAGCCATACAGGTTGCAGAACGAGGAGAATTATCAAGAATAGCCATTTCACCAAAGAATTCACCAGGCTTAAGGACATCAAGATTCTTTTTACTTCCGTTTACACACTTTACAAGCTGTACACGACCGCTTTGAATCAGATAGAAACTGTCACCAGGCTCATACTCGGCAATTATAACTTCACCTGGCTCGTAGGTCTTGGCAAAACGTTCAAAAGCCGGCAGCTGAAAGAGTTTTAGCGAAGCATTTCCACCATCATCATCATAATCGACAGGAATACCACGGCTAACAGCAGCGAGTTTATCGCTTCGAAGCTTAGAATCATTATATTTCTTCTGAACCTCGGCAATCTGCGGACTGTTAGGGTAACGCTTCATGAATTTCATATAAACATCGCAAGCAGAACGATACTGCTCTTCTTCGTAGAAGCTGTTAGCAACTGCAATCATACCAGACTGCTGATCTTCCTGAATGTTATTTAAGATTGATTCTGTTTTCTTGTGGATTTGACGGAGCTGATTAGAAAAAACGCGGAGCATCTTCATAATCAGAGCTTTATTATTACTAAAAAGAAGTTCAAATTCCTGGATTGTAAGAGCTACGGCTACAGTAGGAACGAGTGCCGTTGCAGTTTCTTCCCGACGGAAATGTCCAAGAGCAGACTTTACGCCAAAAAACTCACCACTTTTTACCTGCTCAGCAACAGGCTGCCCAGATTCAATATCTGTACTTGTTAAAAGTACAGCACCCTGCTGCATAATAAAAATTCGCTCATCGTGGTCGCCTTCGAAATAAATGATAGACCCTTTTGTATATTGCATCGCTTTTGGCATACTTTTATACAACCCCTTTTAAATATAGTTCCTACAACTTTATATTATATCACACATTGAAAAATTATGCTATTATAATCTTATGATAGATTTACACGTTCACACCACAGCATCTGATGGTCAATACACACCAACACAAATAATCGAAAAAGCTGCAGAAAAAAACATAAAAGTTATTGCAATAACAGACCACGACAGTTTTGCAGGTGTAAACGAAGCAGTTACAGCAGGTGAAAAACTTGGAGTAAAAGTTATTCCAGGAATTGAACTTAACATCACCTTTCCTACCGGAGAATTTCACCTTCTCGGCTTAGGTATAAATAATCCATCAAAATCCCTTACTTCTATAGTAGAAAACGTAATTAAATATAGAAATGAACGAAATGCAGCTATAATTTCAAAAATGAACGAAGATGGAGTTCAAATTACATTAGAAGAACTTCTTTCAGATTTTCCAAATACAGTAATCGGTCGTCCTCATTTCGCAGCCGAACTGGTAAAACACAAAGTGGTAAAAAACCGTCAGCAAGCTTTTGATCAGTATCTTGCCAGAGGCCGGAAATGGTACGTTCCACGAATCTGCACAAATCTTGATGAAGCTATCGTTGCCATAAGAGAAAGCGGCGGAGTTCCTGTAGTTGCTCATCCCATGTCATTATATCTCTCCTGGGGAAAACTTCCCGACATGCTCCAGGATTGCTATGACAAGGGAGTTGCTGGAATTGAAGCCTTTCATCCCGGTGCCCGTGTTACAGAATGTCTTCGCCTCGAAGAACTTGGACGTAAAATAGGCTTTATAATTACCGCCGGCAGTGATTTCCACGGCGAAAAAATCCGTGCAGACCGCAAACTCGGCCACACCTGCGGCGGCAAAAAAATCGATGATAAGTATTATTTTGAAGAACTCCTGAAAGTCCTGCCCTAACCCTTCACTGCTCCACTTGTAATGCCTGAGTAAATTTGCTTTTGACACAGGATGAATACTATAAAGGCCGGAATCATAGAAATAATAACGCCAGCACAAATCAGATTGTATTTACTGCCAAGAGGCCCTGTAAAAGTATAGAGAGAAATAGCTACGGTTCGAAGTTTTACATCCTGCAGATAAAGGTTTGCACAGTAATATTCGTTGTAGCAACTTACGCCTTTAAGAATCAAACTTGTTACAGTAGCAGGCTTGAGAAGAGGTAGAATAATACTCCAGTAAATCTTGAAATAGGAAGCTCCATCGATTATTGCAGATTCATCCAGAGAAACTGAAATGTTTTCCATAAATTGAATGAATATATATATGGAAATTACATCAGTTCCCATCATCATTATGATATAGCCGTAAAGATGGTTAATAAAACCAAGCTTACCCATAATCGAATACACCGAAACCTGCATGGCAACACCAGGAAGAAGAGTTGCAAAAAGAAAAAGGCGGCGAATCAGAGTATTTCCTGGAAAACGAAAGCGGTTTAAGATATAAGCCAACTGAGAGCTTATCAAAATTGAGCCCGCAAGTACAAATATAAGCACAACAAAGGAATTGAAAAATGCCCTGCCCATATTTGCCAGTTTAAAAGCATCGATAAAATTTTTGAAATATACAATCTTTGGCAACATCATTACTGATGTCGATTGATATTCTTCTGCATTTTTCAGCGAAGTGATAATACAGGATACCAGAGGCAAAATTGTCCAGAAAGCAAAAAATACGAGCACAAAATATTTTAAAGCAGTCTGAATAACAGAATTAGTTCTGGCCTTATTTTCTAACATCATAAAATATCCCCCTTTCCATTACCTGTATCTGCATTACGGAATGCATATTTAAGTACCAGTTTTTGAACAATTGTAACAATAAAAATAATCAAAAGCAGGAATACAGCCATAGCTGAAGCCAAACCAACTTTTTGACTTGTATGAGCCACCTGATCCATAATGATAAAATATGTACCTGTACCATTTGCACCCTTTGTAATAACAAATGGAGGTTCAAATGCACTAAGAGACCCCGTAATAGAAAGAATTATGTTAAGAGTTACAATAGTCTTGATGCTTGGGAGAATTATATGGAAGAATTGCTGTACTTTTGAAGCACCATCCAGCTCTGCAGCTTCATAAAGTTCTGCATCTACCGACATTATTGCCCCAATAAAAAGTACCATATTCTGTCCAAGATATCGCCAGACAGAGGTTCCTACCAAAGATACATTGTTAAGTCCCTGAGTTTTCAACCAGTAAGGCAGTTTATCTAAAGGAAAACCTAGCCAGCCAAGCACAGTATCGAAAACGAAACCATGTGTAAAAAAGAACTTAAAGATAAAACCAATAGCAATTCCATTAATCAAAAATGGAAAAAACAATATTCCTTTAAAAAGATTTCCAAGTTTTGTCTTAAAGCTTAAAAGAGTGGCCAGCAGCAGGGCAAGAACAAGCTGAACAACAGAGCCGCCCATATAGTAAAGAGAAAGTTTCAGGGAATTGAAGATATCATCTCTTGTGAATAAATCTTTATAATTTTTTAAACCAACAAAAGTTCGTTCCCCAATATATTTCATTTTATAAAAACTGTAGGTTACCATTTCACCAAAAGGCAGATAGGTAAAGGTAAAGAGCAGAAGGAGCGGAATTGTAATAAAAGCTGCAATTACACTCCATCGCGAATAGCGGATATTTATGATTCTTTTTTTCATAATAAAAAACCTCTGCAGGTATAATCTTTGTAAAAAAGAGGCTGCAACTGCCCTCACATAACAGCTGCAGCCAGAACGTCTTCCAGTTTTGTGTGTTCTTAAATGTGAGTGACTAATATTTTATTTCAACATTTTCACTAGTCTGTGCATCAGACCATGCTTTATTCCATTCATCCATAATTGCATCAAAAGTCTTTGTGCCGTTTGCAGCATGTTCAATAATCTGCTGAACCTTAAGATTACCACCAGCATTAATATTCAACTCAGATTCAGAATTAAGGGCATTGAACATATCTGCTTCGCCAGCTGCAGCAGGATTATCAGAAACAAAAGCTACATTATTCTCAGAGAAGGCTGCATAAGCTGCAGGATAGTTATTATCTTCTGCTGCAATAGGAATTCCACCTTCGTTATATGCAAATCCAGATTTTTCTGTAAACCATTTTACAAAAATCATTGCAGCATTTCTGTTAGTTTCAGAAGCCTTTGCATTAATACCAAAACAATAGTCAGGACCTGCAGATGCATACTGTTTACCATTGATTGTGATTGGGAATGACATATAACCGATATCATCCGGATTAGGACCAGCTCCCTGCATTTGAGTAAAAGCCCATGATCCAAGAACCATAGTTCCAATCTCACCACGGTTAATCATACCCTTACAACCTTCCCAGTCAGTTGTTGTATAGTCATCTTCAATAAGTTTATTTGCAGCTGCATCATAAAGAACTTTGTATACAGCATATGCGTGGGTTCCATCTCCATAATTTTTGAAAGGATTTTTTGTATGAAGAAGAACATTATTCATATAATCCGCATCACCAGTTGCTGAACCACCGAGATAAGCATCCCAGGCACCCATTGTCCAGCCTGCTGCATAGTTAGTATAAAGAGGAATTGCATTAGTTTTTTCTTTGATGAGTTTAAGATCTGCAATAAACTCTTCTGTAGATGCAGGAAGTTTTGTGATTCCAGCCTCTTTAAAAACTTTTTTGTTGTAGAGTACACCCTGAGCGTTTCCAGTTGAAGGAATACCGTACACTTCATTATCATATTCCCAGTTAGTTGCAAACTTAATCTGTTTTTCCATAGTTGGTAAATCACCAAATGATACAAAATAGTTTTTCAGTTCTTTTTTATCTATTGCAGGAATCATCATAATGTCACCCCAGTCTCCACCCTGAAGACGCAACAGAGAAACACTTGCATAATCTGTAATTCCTTCAATTTCAACTTTAATGTTTGGATATAGTTTATTAAATTCTGTCAGGTATTTTGCAAAAGTTACACCTGTATAAGAATCCTGAAGCATATCTGTTCGATGAGTGAGCAGTTTGATTGTAGCGGAAATATCGCTGCCTGTTTTTCCAAGCTCTACATCAGCATATTTTAATGCACCGCCAGTAGAAGCAGTTGATGAAGCTGATTTTTTTGAGCATCCGACAAATGATAAGATTGCTGTTACGGCAAGTACAGCAGACAAAACTTTAATTAACTTTTTCATTAAAAACCTCCATTATACTTTTAATGTTTAAGTTAATTTAAGTTTATCATTAACTGTTTTTAAAGCAAGTTTAAAGTGTTGTTTTACCTAAATATTAATCGTTTAACTTTTAAAAAAGTAAAAAAAAAGCCAGAAAAATCCCGGCTAAATGTATTTAAACAAAAAAAAGCTGGCAGCTACCTACTTTCCCGGAACGAATCCAGTATCATCGGCGTAAGAGAGCTTGACTTCCGTGTTCGGAATGGGAACGGG
>CADANN010000062.1 GCA_902789325.1 uncultured Spirochaetaceae bacterium | reverse complement strand
AAAAATTATTGACATTAAACAGGAAACTCCTGATGTTAAGACTTTCAGCGTAGTTGGTCTTGACGGAAAGAAATTGTTCGAACACATTCCTGGACAGTGCGCTATGCTCATCGTTCCAGGTGTTGGCGAATCAATGATTTCCATCACATCAAGCCCTACCCTTACTACTCACATGGAATTCTCTATTAAGAAATGTGGTTGTGTAACTGAATGGCTCCACAACGCAGAAGTTGGTCAGCAGATTTGTCTCCGCGGCCCAATCGGAAACGGATTCCCTGTTGACACAAAACTCAAAGGTAAAGATATCCTCGTAATTGCCGGTGGTATCGGAATTGCTCCAGTTCATTCTGTAGTAAACTACATGATGGATCACAGAAGTGACTACGGTAAAATCCAGGTAATCTACGGTTCACGCTCGATGGCAGACCTCGTTCGCCTCGAAGAGATGAAGAACGTTTGGATGAAACAGCCTAACTGTTCTATCGATCTTACAATCGACCGTGCAGAAGATGGTTGGGACGGACACGTTGGATTCGTACCTCCATACGTAACAGAGCTTAATCCAGATCCATCCATGACTGTAATCATGTGTGGACCTCCGATTTTGATTCACCTTTCCCTTGATGCTTTGAAGAAGCTTGGCTTTAAAGACGAGCAGGTATTCACAACAATGGAAATGCGCATGAAGTGTGGTATCGGAAAATGCGGTCGCTGTAACATCGGCGACAAGTTTGTCTGCAAAGACGGTCCGGTATTCAGTTTTGACCAGCTTGGTGAACTTCCACCTGAGTATTAATTTATAGGAGCAAAAAAATGGCAGAAACAAAAGAAATGGCAACCATTTATATATTTGGTAAAAAATATGATGTTCCGGCTGAACTTACCATTATGAATGCAATGGAATATGCCGGATACCAGCTCAAGAGAGGCTGCGGATGCCGTAACGGCTTCTGTGGTGCTTGTGCTACAATCTACCGCATTAAGGGACAGAACCAGCTTCAGACTTGTCTCGCTTGTTCTAAGAAGGTTGAGAACGATATGTATATCGCTACTCTTCCATTCTTCCCACTCGTAAAACAGCTTTACGATATCAATAAGATTAAACCTGAGCAGTCTATTATGATGCAGCTCTACCCAGAGATTTACTCTTGTGTAGGTTGTAATGCTTGTACTCGTGCCTGCCCTCAGAGCTTGCAGACAATGCAGTACATCGCTTACGCTCAGCGCGGAGACTTTGCAAAGTGTGCAGACCTTTCATTCGACTGTGTAATGTGTGGATGCTGTTCTTCACGCTGTCCAGCTGGAATCTCTCACCCACAGGTTGCAGAGCTTGCTCGCCGCTTGAATGGTAAATACATTCAGCCACAGAGCCAGCACCTCATCGACCGTGTTGCAGAAATTGATGAAGGCAAATGCGAAAAGGACATCAAGAACTTTGTAACTATGTCTACTAAGAACCTTGACAAAATCAAGGAACTTTATAACACACGTGATATCGAGAAATAAGGAGAAGGACGAATATGTACGGAAATTACCTTGACGATGCTGCGAAAATCGTAGCTGAAAAACGCGAAGAAAACCTTAAATTTGAACATGCTCGTCTTACTGCTGAAGAAAAAGACGATTTGCTCTTGAAGTTCCATCCAGACCGCATTAAGAAGCAGTTCACAGAACTCAAGATTGGTCCTAACAAGGGACAGCAGGCTCCTATCGAGCTCGCAGAAATGCTTCAGGCTAAACCACGCCTCGAGCCAGAAAAGATTGATCTTAACCACATTGACTACGAAACAGACGTTCTCGTAATTGGTGGTGGCGGAGCTGGTACATCAGCTGCAATCATGGCTTCTGAAGCTGGAGCAAAAGTACTTCTCGTAACTAAGCTCCGTGTTGGTGATGCCAACACAATGATGGCTGAAGGTGGAATTCAGGCTGCAGATAAGCCAAACGACTCACCTGCTCAGCACTACCTCGACGCTTTTGGTGGCGGACACTTCGACGGAAAACCAGAGCTCGTATATACACTCGTAAACAAAGCTCCATCTGTAATCAAATGGTTGAACGACCTTGGTGTTGAATTCGACAAGATGCCAGACGGAACAATGGTAACTACACATGGTGGTGGAACAAGCCGCAAGCGAATGCACGCATGTAAGGACTACTCTGGTGCTGAAATCATGCGTACTCTCCGCGATGAAACATTCAACCGCGCAGACCAGATTACTGTAGTAGACTTCACAGCTGCTATCGAAATTATTAAGAACGAAAAAGGCGAAGCTGCTGGTGCAGTTCTTATGAACATTGAAACTGGAGAAATCCGCATTGCTAAGGCTAAGGTTGTAATCATTGCAACTGGTGGAGCTGGACGTATGCACTATCAGGGATTCCCAACTTCTAACCATTACGGTGCTACAGCAGACGGTCTTGTAATTGCATACCGCGCTGGTGCAAAACTTCTTTATCAGGATTCTTTGCAGTATCACCCAACTGGAGCTGCATACCCAACACAGATCCTTGGTAAACTCGTAACTGAAAAGGTTCGCTCTCTTGGAGCTAAACTTATCAATAAAGATGGTGAAGTTTACATTCACCCTCTTGAAACACGCGACGTAAACGCTTCTGGTATTATCCGCGAAGTTCGCGAAGGCCGTGGTGTTCACAACGACGTACAGGATGCTGTATGGCTCGACACTCCAATGATCGATATGATTCACGGAGAAGGAACAATCCTTAAGTCAATTCCTGCTATGTACAACATGTTCATTAAGTACGGAATCGATATCCGCAAGGAACCAATTCTTGTTTACCCTACACTCCACTATCAGAACGGTGGTATTGAAATCGACAAGACTTGCCACACTAACGTTGCAAACCTTCTCGTTGCAGGTGAAGCATCTGGTGGTGTTCACGGTACAAACCGCCTTATGGGTAACTCACTCCTCGACGTAGTTGTATTCGGACGTGAAGCCGGAATCGAAGCTGGTAAGATGTTCAAGAAGATTAAGCTTGCAAAAGAGCTTTCTCTTCAGCATGTAAAGGACTTTGAAAAGGAAAGAGCTGCTGCCAAGATTAAGGGCAACGCTGTTTCTCCAAAGGTTCTCCCAACATATCACCACGGCAATCCTGAGTTTGAGAAAGAAATTCCTGGAGCTACACTTTAGATTTAGATCCTCTGGTCAAGCCAGAGGATGACAAATGTCATCCCGAATTTATTTTGGAATCTAAATAAAAGCCGCAATCATTAAGATTGCGGCTTATTTTTTATCTTATTATTCCACCTTATCTATTTCTTCATATTTAGAATAATCATAATCCTGATAGTTTATGTGATAATATTCACTCTTAAAACTTTTTTTGATGCTATATTTATCACCAACTTTATTTTTTACATCACGCCGGCATATAGGAATACACCAGGTTATTAAATCATTTGGAGTAACATATTCTCTGATTTTTACACATCTTTTCTTTACACTATAAAAATAATTATACCAGCATTTTACATCGCCCCAGGTTGTCAGTTCATCAATCTTCTTTTGTCCTTTTGTACGGATTTCAAAATGGCGGGCTGTAATTTTTGCCATTGCGCTGCCAATACTCCAGCCCCAGATAACAACCTTGTAATCCGGATGAGCTTCTATCTGCTTATAAAACTCATTAAACGGAATATCTTGTGCAGATTTATAAACCTTTGCATATCCATAAGTTGTCCATACAATTTTATTATCAAGTTTTAATGGCCAGGGGAAAAAAAGATAATTATTTTTCCAATCTTCATCACTATCACTTTCTTCAAATTGAATAATTACTTCTTTTGTTTCATCATTAACCATTATTTTATAATCAAGATCTTTTCCTACAACCTCATAATCACGCGTTCTTCTAAGTAGATAGAATTTTTTCTGTTCAGGCGTCATAGTTTCTGCTTCTTTTAAAATTCCTGTCCAGCGAATTGCCTCTTCTTCTTCGGGAGTCAAAGATATGGTTTCTTCAACATTTTCAGTCTCAACTACAGGATTTTCAACATGAACCTCAATTTCTTCTGAATCTTCTATATCTTCTGGCACAGACTGTTCAGTTTCTTCTTCAATTTTTTCAGGATCTTGAAGCTGTCTGTTTGAAGCACACGAATTAAAACAAATAAGGGAAAATAATAAAACAGATATTAAAATAAAATTGTTTTTGATTTTCATAATCAATTAAATCATCCAAATAAAATTAAGCTATATATATTATAACACTATATCTGAGATTTTTGTGTACAAATCATTTTTCATTAAATAACAAAAATTTACCTAACTTGCATATTACTTTACATAACATTATAATAGTAGAAAGAGGTATTACAATGGTTCTTTTTGGTGGAATCTTATCAATTAAAACAATCAGTTTTTTAGTATTTTGTGTATTCGTAATCGCTGGATTAGGATACCTTCTTGGTAGAATCACTATTAAAGGTGTTTCTTTGGGAACTGCGGGAGTATTTATCGTAGCTCTTCTTTTTGGTGCATTTTTGTATACTCCACTTGCTAATCAGCTTAAAGTAGGTGGTGCAACTTATGTTTCAAACGCACTTAAGATAGTTGAAAATCTTGGTTTGATTTTGTTTGTTACTTCAGTTGGTTTTATTGCAGGTCCAAGTTTCTTTGGTGATTTGAAGAAAAACTTTAAGTCATATATTTTGCTTGGTGTAATCATCATTTTGATTGGTGGTCTTTCTTGCGCTGGATGTATCGTATTTGATAACAAAGTATTTGGTCGTGATCTCGAAGAAGCAGGTGCTATGCTTGTTGGTCTTCTTTCTGGTTCTCTTACTTCTACTCCAGCATTCTCTGCAGCAAAAGCTACAGTTACAAGTGATGAACTTGAAGCTATTGTCGCTGTAGGACACGGAATTGCTTATCTGTTTGGTGTAGTTGGTGTAGTACTCTTTGTACAGCTTGTTCCAAAGTTTGCAAAGGCAGATATGGATGTTGAACGTGCAAAGCTTTCTGAATCAGCTCCAGAAGCTCCTTCTAAACTTGATGGTTCAGAACTCGAACTTGATCCATTCGGCTTCTGTGCATTCTCACTTGTTGCTGTTCTTGGTGTTTTCTTTGGTTCATTCAAGTTTGGTAACTTCTCTCTTACAACAACTGGTGGTTGTCTGATTCTTTCTTTGATTTTTGGTCACTTCCAGAAAATTGGTAAAGTATGCATTATGCCACAGGAATCAACACTTAAAGTTTTCCGTGAACTTGGTCTTATGCTCTTCTTGATTGGTGCTGGTGTTGCAGGTGGTGCTTCATTCGTTAAATACTTTGAATGGGTATACTTCATCTACGGAATCATTATGACACTTCTTCCAATGATTATTGGATTCATTTTTGCTAAGTATGTTTTGAAGTTGAATCTTTTGAACAATCTTGGTTCTATCTGTGGTGGTATGACTTCTACTCCAGCCCTTGGAACATTGATTTCAACAGCCGGAACAGAAAAGGTAGCTGGAGCTTATGCTTCTACTTACCCAATCGCTCTTGTAGCTGTTGTACTTGTTTCACAGTTCCTTATCATTATTTTCCGTTAATGCCTATAATCGAAGAACCGTTAAAAAATGGGCTGCGACAGCGGGCCATTTTAGGTTCATCGAAAGAACGGCTCAGAGGCAAGCTGTGCTTGCCGACAAAACGGTGGTTTCGACAAGTTCGACCACCGTTTTTTTAGGCTTATTTAGATGTCATATTTATTACTCCATCCCAGCCCTTTTCAACACCTTTTTCTATAAAGTTCTTACAGCGGTCTGCAAATACAAGTGCTATTGGATCTCCATCTCCAATCTTGTTTGCCTGAAGGAATAATTTTCCGGCATTTGCGAAATCTCTTTGCAGGTATTTATCTAATGCTGTATGGAATATTTCAATTTCCTGTTTATCTTCATTTGTAAGTTCACTTGTAAATCCAACAATACTGTATAATTGAACCGGAGTTGAACG
>CADANN010000061.1 GCA_902789325.1 uncultured Spirochaetaceae bacterium | reverse complement strand
AATACCATAAGACGAAAGAATCCAGGCTTCATTTTTGCTGTTAAAGTAAATGTCGTAATTGTTATTATATGGAATACTTGAGATTGTCTTTATTGCACCTTTACGCAGGCATTCAATTGAGTTCGAAGTAATAATCCAGTATACATCACGAGCTTCATCTTTTTTAATTCTCATAACAACATCGCTAGAAAGACCTTCGTTGCGACCAATTCTTGAAATGCCGTCTTTTCCAATTATATAGATTCCGTCTCCATCACTTCCGCAATAAACACTTCCGTCTTCAGCTTCTGCAACTGTAAGGAATTCAGTGTTTCGGATTCCATCTTCTGCACCATAAGTTGCTTTAACTTTATAGTCTTTTATAACTACAAGTCCGCCATTTGTTCCAGCGAGAATACTACCATCAAAAGCAAGACTTAAACACCTTATCTGATTATTTAAAAGACCATTCTCTTTTGTAAAAGAAAGAATAGTTCCATCTTTTTTCCAGCAGATAATTCCAAGATTATTTGTATATGCTGCAAGCCAGATGTTATCGTTATTATCTGCAATGATACAGCGAATACGGGCGTTTCCTACATATTCAGTAAGTTTATTCTGAACAACTTTGTTATGATTATTTACAATATGAAGACCGCTATCGCTTCCTATATAAAGCAAACCATTGTGCAGGCAGGTTGTATTTACAGTTTCTTTTGGAAGCTGAGCCTGTTCAGATAAATCAACAAAATTATTTGTAACAAGCTTCATTACACCTTGAGTTGAAGAAGCCATCCAGATATTGCCCTGATAATCTGAAGTAGACATTTCGATTGTGCTGTTCATTGGAATATTTGAAAGAAGCTTAAACTTATTTGTTTTATCCAGATAGCCCAGTTTAGTAGTAGAAGAAATCCATACTCTTCCACAGTCGTAACTAATCCAGTGAATGTTTTCCAGAGGGGCAACATTTGTTTTGGCCATTAACTCAGCTCTATTACCAAATCCACCATAGTAAACAATATTTGATTCAGTACCAAAATACAAATTACCAGGAATAAGAGGATCGGCCATTATTGTTGTGATTTTTTCCATTCCAAGTTCTGTGCTGGAATAGATTTTTGAAACCTTGCAATCAATGATACTAAAAATCAAACCGTTTTTAGTCTGGCCATAAATGTTTCCTCTTGAATCAGAATCCAGTTTCAGGATTCGCTCATCATCCAATACTTCATCAGAAAGAGGAATAAGCTGACCTTTGCTATCTACATATGCCAGCCCCGAAGTTGTTCCTATAAAAATATTACCTTCAAGATCTTCTGCAAAAATTCTTATGGAAGAAGATGGCAATCCGTCTCTGAAGGTATAATGACGCATTTTTTCACCATCAATAACGACTACGCCATTGTCATTTGTTCCAACCCATATTCGGTGGCGGCTGTCTTCAAAAAGAACACGGCCGCTTGTAAGCCCATTTACAGGAGGGAGTCTGTCAAAAACAGAACCATCATAGCGGATTACTCCAGCATAACCGCAAATCCATACGTAACCATCAGATGCACCAAGAATATAGTTTGCGTCAGAAGTTGGAAGGCCATTTGCAGCATTGTATATTTCGCAGGTATAACCGGTTTGTGTAATTTGCCCTGTAACTGCATAACCGCCGCCAATTTTATGACTTTCCTGTGCAGCCAATTTTATATTACCGGCCAGAGCAAAAATGACAAAGAGAGAGAATTTCAGAGATTTCTGTAATTTTGCTTTAATCATTTCTACAGTCACAGCAGGCCTCATCTCACATAAAAACTTCAGAACTATATTTCTTCAGAATCATCTTCACTTCTGGAAGTGCATCCATAAAGACTTCTATACATTTTGCATCAAACTGAGTTCCAGCTCCCTGCTGTAAAATCTCAAGTGCTTTTTCAATCGGGAAGGCTGGTTTATATACACGCGGAGAAGTCAGAGCATCAAAAACATCTGCAACAGCCATAATGCGGGCAGAAAGTGGAATTACTTCACCGTGCAGCTTTTCAGGATAGCCTTTTCCATCCCAACGCTCATGATGATAGGCTGCCATATTGCGGGCTTCTTTAAGATAGTTTTCTCCCTGAACAGAACTGATTGCATTTTCAAGAAGGATTTTACCTGCAGTTGTATGAGTTTTCATAATCTCAAACTCTTCATCAGTAAGCTTTCCAGGCTTATTCAAAACTCCATCCGGAATATTAATTTTTCCAACATCATGAAGAGGAGCCGAACGTACTACATCAGAAATAAATTTTGGCGTAATTTTCTGGGCATAGTAGCCTTTCTTTTTAAGGCCTTCTACAATAATTCTTACATAGGCCGAAGTTTTCTGAACGTGAGCGCCAGTGTCCGAATCGCGGCTTTCAACCATATCAGCCATTGTGATAATAAGACCATCCTGCATCTTAAGAGTTGAATCAGAAAGGTGTCTGATATCACGCATCTGTTCAGCCTGATTAAGCGTCATTTTACAAATTGCTTTGTAAAGCCTTTCAACCTCATCCTGGGTATGAATATCAAGGGAACGAATAATCCTTACATTTTCATCAAGCTTATCCTGATCTTCACCAGAGGTTGCAAAACGTTCCAGACAGGAGGTCATTGTGCTTATAGGAATTGAAGTATAAACTCCTGTTTTCCATAAGGCAAAGGCAACAATCAAAATAAAGAACCCTGCCATGGTCAGAATAATCTTCACAAAGAAAACCATCATATATTCTGCTATGTATCGAAGAGAAACATCGGCGCCTACATAACATTTAAGATTTCCAAGACTATCTTTTACCGGATAATAAACTGTAAGCAGCCAGCCCCAGGTATCATCTGTTTCGACAGGACCAATTGGTCGTCCTTCCTCAAAATATGAAAAATATGGTTTGAAAGCATCTTCAAAAAGAACTAATTCTCCAGGATAATACGGAGGCTCAGCATCAGGCTCTACAGCTCTTGTATCTACATCAAAAATAAACTTACCGTATTCTCCTTCCGGTTTTACAACATAAAGGTAGGCAATATCTGTAGAACACATCCACAGTTTTGACAGAAGCTCAGCTGTTTCTTTATACCCTTCTGCCTCTTCGCCATATTTTAAATAATCATCTATTCTTTCAAGATCAATAAGAGTGGCCGCAGTTTTGATAGTATTCCAGGCGCTTTCAGTCTTTTTCACTTTTTCATTCTGAGAATAAAGGCGAAGACCTGTCCAACCGGTAAGTATCATAACCACTAAAGAAGTAAATACAAGAGTATGAGTATTTCTGGTACGAAGAGAATGTTTTACAGTACTCCTCATGCTTTTTAATTCTTTCAATTCCTTATCTGAGAGTGGTCTTTGCAGCCAGACGCCAGAAGTATAAGCAGTTCTTGTTTCTTCAGATACCAGCCTCACAAGAATCATTACCAGAATGCAGGAGAAACCTTTATCAGCAAGCTGAAGGAGAAAATTAACAATTATAAAAGAAAGCAGATAAGGGAAATTTGCAGCAGACGAAAAGTTTTGTGCAGACTGCACAATCATAGAAGTCTGGTCCTGCCCTAAAACAATAAACTGAACCAGAGAAACTGAAACAGCTGAAAATAAAGAAATTGCAATAGCAAAAATTATAGTTTTTCCAAATTTCTTAAAAGAATGTTTGTGTAAAAACCATACTGTAAAAATTGCTATCAGAGCATTAAAGAAGGCAAGATATAAGGCAGTCTCATTGAAAATAGAACAGACAACATTTGAGATTACAGCAGTCAGGATTCCCAGCAAGAGCATGCCACTAAAAGCCGAAACAATTATTGTTCCTACCGTATCCAAAAAGAGCGGCAAACCAGACTTGAACATTAAGTACGACAGAAGAACATTAATCAAAGTTCCTACTGTAACAAGTGCAATCTGGCGAATGCGGAAAATAATTGTTTTACGAGCCGTTTGATCTAACTGATATCTCACCTATAAATAGCCTCATATAAATTATAAGGCTACTTTAGTTTTTCTTCCAGTTCTTTTAAAAGTATTATTTTTAATCCGCGTTTTTCAATTTTTTTGCGTAATTCCGGATGTGGTTCACTTTCAAAAACTGCAGTACCGTGTACAGTCAAATGTTCACCAGTTGAACCACCGTTATCATAAATCTTTTTGACAAGTTCAAAAGCATAATCTACATCGCGAAGAATTTTATGATCAAGTTCAAAACGCTCGCCAACTACAGTTTTAAAATGAGGCATTGGCGAAACTTTGCCATAAAGGCGTTTGATTTTTTCTGTCATTTCGCGGCGGTAAGCGCGCTCAGCTGCCTGTTCAAGAATCTGATCATTAGAAACAAAACACTTTTTGCCCTCAGGTGAAGTCATGATTTCTTCTACGGTCTGGCCAGTTCTCATGCATTCAGCTTTTAGGCAGAGCATTGTCATAATTGCATCATCTTCAGATTTGTGGCTCTGATACTTTGCAACATTTACACCAAACTCTTCTGCCCATTCAACCAGCTTCTGCTTCTTTTCATATTTGTGTTCAAGGTAACGTTCCAGATCAAAAGCGCGGAACTGAATATAAGGAAGCTCATAACGCTCGTTTGCATCATTTACAAAACCAACATCATTTGAAACTGCAAAGCCTGCAATATAGCGGTTACCGGTAGTAAAAAGCTTTTTGATATCTTTATAATATGATTCGTAATTAGGCTTAATACGGAAATAATCCTTGGAATAAGCAAGCTTACAGTCACCCTTTCCAGAAAGAAGATACCAGTCAAAATCGCATTCCGGGTTCATTACAACATCTTCGCTTTCGATAATATTCAAATCATCATCACAAATAACATAACCAAGCGAACAGATTTTTCCCACGCCATCAAATGTATTAGCGCATTCACAGTCAAAAAATACAAAACTCTTGTGATTCATTCTTCTATTATATTGGTTTTAGGACTTAGATTCTAGGTGGTATTTTCGTAGTACTTTTTAGTATTTCCGCAGTATTTTACAGTTGTATTCAGATGTTTTTTTAACTTAATATTACTTAATTTAACCTAATACATTTTACCTAAATAACTTAATTTTTCTTGACAAATAAAATATACCGCGTTAAAGTAAAATCATAGAACATTTAGTTCAAGGAGCTTTCATTATGGCAAAAATCATCAGCGGCGGAAATCTGCCTAATATTCCATGGCAGGACAAACCAAAAGACAGCTGGCAGCCAATCTGGCGTTATACAGAAAACCCTGTAATCGACCGTAACCCATTCCCAGGAATGGCACGTATTTTCAACTCAGCAGTAATCCCATGGGAAGGAAAATTCAAGGGAGTTTTCCGTGCTGAAGCAACAATTGCACGTCCTTTCCTCTATCTTGGAGACTCAGAAGACGGTATCCACTGGACATTCCAGACAGAAAGAATACACATGCATGATCCAGATGGAACTCCACATGATCCATACTATGCTTATGACCCACGTGTCGTAAAAATTGATGACACTTATTATATTATGTGGTGCGGTGACTTTGATGGTGCTGCAATCGGTATTGCTTCTACAAAGGATTTCAAAGATTTTACACGTCTTGAAAATCCATTCCTTCCATTCAACCGTAATGCAGTTCTCTTCCCACGCAAAATCGACAATAAATTCATAATGCTCTCTCGCCCTTCAGATTCAGGACACACACCATTCGGCGATATTCTTCTTTCACAGTCACCAGATATGAAATACTGGGGAGAACACCGCCTCGTAATGCAGAAAGGTGGAAGCGGCTGGTGGGAAGGTCTCAAAATTGGTGCAGGCCCGGCTCCTATTGAAACAGACGAAGGATGGCTCCTCTTCTTCCACGGAGTTTGCCAGACATGTAACGGATACGTTTACTCATTCTCAGCAGCACTCCTCGACAAGGATAAACCATCAATCGTAAAATATCGCTGCTCAGACTACATGCTCACACCAGAATTGCCATACGAAACAACAGGCTTTGTAGACAACGTTTGCTTCCCTGTAGCTGCACTTACAGACCAGGCAACAGGACGCATTGCACTCTACTACGGTTGTGCAGACACAGTAACAGGTCTCTGCTTTACAACAGTCGACGAAACAATCAAGTTCATCAAAGAACACAACGAAGTTAGTGGACTGGATAAGGACGAAGGCCGATTCTAAATAACTCCTCGGGTCAAGTCCGAGGATGACAACTTCTGAAAATGTCATTCCCGGGCTTGACCCGGGAATCCATTACCACACCGCCTTCTCACCAGTAATCTTTTCCCCTAACCAGCTTGCATTATACTCCACAAAACACTTAGTATATTTTACATCTTTATATTTTTTTGTACCTTTCAAAATCGGGTAAACCACACTGCCCCAGCCCACAGAAATTACCCCAACAATTGCGTAAAACGGTCCAAGCACAAG
>CADANN010000060.1 GCA_902789325.1 uncultured Spirochaetaceae bacterium | reverse complement strand
AAGGGTTGCCGAGCTTACAAATATCCGCGTAAATCCTCAGTCACCTTATGTTGGTTCAGATGCTTTTGCTCACAAGGCAGGTATGCATATTGATGCAGTCTTGAAAAATCCATTTGCCTATGAACATATTCCGCCGGAGGTTGTTGGAAACAGCCGCGTATTCCTTATGAGCGAAGTTGCCGGCCGCTCTACAATTCTTGAAAAAATCCGCCGGTTTGCACCTGAAGTTCGCCGCAACGACCCGATTGTAAGTGAACTTATGGCTGCCGTAAAGGAACTTGAAGCCCAGGGCTACCAGTTTGAAGGTGCGGACGGAAGTTTTGAGCTGCTCGTAAAAAAGCATCTTGGACGCTATAAGCCGTTCTTTAAGCTTCATTACTATCAGACTACAGGTTCAAATCCGCGTCCAGAAGAAGGTGTTTGCTGCTGTGCGCAGATTAAAGTTGAAGTTGACGGCAATTTTGAAATTACAGCAGGCGAGGGAGATGGTCCTGTCAATGCGCTTGATATTGCGCTTCGTAAGGCTCTGGAAAAGTTTTATCCTGTGGTGTTTCAAACTTCCGCCTTGTTGATTATAAAGTTCGCGTCCTTGATACCAAGTCCGCAACAGCTGCCCGCGTTCGCGTAATTATTGAAAGTACCGACGGCGAAACCAGCTGGACAACGGTTGGTGTTTCTTCCGACGTGATTGAAGCTTCATGGATTGCACTCGTTGATTCGTTTGAACTTAAATTGAGTAAATAAAAAATGACAAATCCGTTTTCCTATGTTAAAATGATGTAAATAAATTTTTGAGGAACGATATGGGCTCTTTTATTAAAAAAAATGGACTTTTATACTCTGAAGATCTGCACACAGTAATTGGTGTAGATGATACTTCTAATGAATTTAACGGCCGCATCCCTTTTGGTGCACACAGAATTGACGATGATGTTTTTTCTGAAAGTCCATATGAGTCTATTTCTCTCCCAGATTCTGTAAAAGAACTTGGAAACTGTGTTTTTGAAAATTCCAAGGCTCTTGAAAAGGTAAAGCTTCCTTCAGGACTTACTTCACTTCCACCATATCTTTTTGCAGGTTGTTCTGCACTTGCTAAAGTTACTATGCCAAATCAGGTGGAAACTTTTCCGGAAGGACTCTTTAAAAACTGTGAGTCTTTGCCAGAAATTCCATTCCGTGCAGGACTTAAAACTCTTGCCCCAAGCGTTTTTGAAGGTTGTACAGCTCTTAAATCTCTTGTAATTCCAAATACTGTTACACGTATAGAAAGCCGTGCCGCTGCAGGTTGTTCTTCTCTTGAGAGCGTAGTCTTCCCGGCTGGACTTGAGTTTATTGCGCCAGATGCTTTTGAAGGCTGTACATCAATTCATAATATTCGTCTTGATGGAGAAAGTAATCAGTTCTATGTTGGCGAAGATGGCAGTCTTTATGAAGTAGGCGATGGAGATAAGCTTGTCGTAAAAGCTTATGGTGTGCAGGCTCAGTCTGTTTCATTCTTTAAGGATAATGCAGACGAAGTTTCAGCAGGGCTTGCAGAAGATGCAGATGATGAATTTGAAGATGATGATACATTCAGTGCAGAAATTGGAGCTTCAGAAGAAGAAACAATGGCTGTAGAAGCTGGTTCTGTGGCAGATGCCGCACCTGAAACTCCACCTGAACCTGTATTCGATATAAAAAATGAAGAAGAAGGAGAACCTCAAATTATGGAAGATAGTGCAGTTGATTCAATGCTTGCTGATATTTTAGGAGAAGAAAAGGAGCGTAATGCAATTACTGAAGATGTAACTGTAAGTGAGCAGGAAACAGAAATCCTTTCTGAAACAATGTCGGTTATGGCAGATTCAACACAGGGTAGTGATGTTGCAATTACAAATGATGAACTTGAAAAACTCTTTGCTAAAAACGAAGAAGATGAACTTGCTACTCATAATGCAGATAATCCTGATGTTCTTGACAGCAAGGCTCAGATTCTTACAGATTCAGTTGGACTTAGCTTAATAATTGATTGTGTACCAGCTGGTCCAATGCCAGAAGAAAACGAACTCTATGTCATTGCGGAAAAACTTGCACGTGGTGAAGACGGAAAAGATACTTTCAGTTCAAAGCTTGTTGCCTGCTGCAAAACTCTTGCCCGCATTCATGACTTTAAGAAAATCATTATGCTTTATGGTCTTCCTATTGATAATGATGAGTTTACTCAGTTCTTTAAGCATTTTATTTCAAAGAAGAATGTTGTTCTCGCCTGTGAGGCAGAATCTCCATCTAAACTTTCTGATTATGGTAAGAAAATCTGTGAGTTTTCAAGAATCAGTCTCAAAAAGGAAGATCTTTCTGAGCAGAGAAATACAGCTGCTGTTAAAACAGATAACCTCATAAAACTTGTCATTCGCGACAAATACGAGTAAAATCACCGCGAGGAAAAAACATGAAAAGTGATAACGCAAAAAAAGGTGTTGCCCGCGCGCCACACCGCTCATTGTTTTATGCAATGGGATATACTGATGAAGAATTAGATCGTCCACTCGTTGGCGTTTGCTGTGCTAAAAACGAAATTATTCCGGGCCATATTGAATTAGACCGCATTGCCGAAGCTGTAAAAGCAGGCATCCGTATGGCAGGTGGCACTCCCGTTGAATTCCCTGCTATTGGTGTTTGTGACGGTATTGCAATGGGGCATGAAGGAATGAAATATTCCCTTGTTACCCGCGAACTCATTGCAGACTCAATTGAATGTATGACAAAGGCTCACCAGTTTGATGCACTTGTTATGATTCCTAACTGTGACAAAATTGTTCCTGGTATGCTGATGGCTGCTGCACGTCTTGATTTGCCAACTGTTTTTGTTAGCGGCGGTCCAATGATGCCTGGTCACTTGCCTGGAAAAGACGAAACTAATCCATATAGTGGACGAAATCTCTCTCTTACAGATATGTTCGAAGCCGTTGGAGCCGTTGCAAGCGGACGTATAAACGAACAGCAGCTTCGCGAAATGGAAAGTGTTGCATGTCCAGGCTGTGGTGCCTGCTCTGGAATGTTTACTGCAAACTCAATGAACTGTCTTACAGAGTCTATAGGTCTTGGTCTTCCTGGAAACGGAACTATTCCTGCTGTAACTGGCCGCCGCATTGCTCTTGCTAAAAAGGCTGGTATGCAGGTAATGGAAATGTTCAATCGTGGAATTACCGCCCGCTGCATGATGACTCAAAAGCATTTTGAAAATGCTCTTGCTGCTGATATGGCACTTGGTTGTTCAAGCAATACTATGTTGCACCTGCCGGCAATTGCCCACGAAGCAGGACTTAGCATTGACCTTCACATGGTTAATGATGTTTCTAATAGAACACCAAACCTTTGTCATCTTGCTCCAGCTGGTCATACCTTTATGTGCGAACTTGATGATGCTGGTGGTGTACAGGCAGTTCTTGCGGAACTTGCTAAGAAAAATCTGATTGATACAAGTCTGATAACAGTAACAGGAAAAACAATCGCAGAAAATATCGCTGGTGTTCGTAACCGCAATCCTGAAGTTCTGCGTCCTATAGAAAATCCATTCAGCGATAATGGTGGACTCGCAATTCTCTTTGGAAACCTTGCTCCAAACGGAACTGTTGTAAAACGTTCTGCCTGTGCAAAAGAGCTGATGAAACATACTGGACCAGCCCGTGTTTTCAACGACGAAAGTGAGGCAATGGATGCTGTACAGAACCGCAAAATCAAGAGCGGTGATGTTGTAGTTATCCGCTACGAAGGTCCAAAAGGCGGTCCTGGTATGCGCGAAATGCTTGCTGTAACTGCTGCTCTTGCCGGACAGGGACTTGATAAGGAAGTAGCCCTCATTACCGACGGACGCTTTTCTGGTGCAACCCGCGGAGCTTCTTTGGGACACTGTTCTCCGGAAGCTGCTGTAGGTGGTCCAATTGCTCTTGTAGAAGAGGGTGATATGATTACCCTTGATATCAATAATTATAAAATTACCCTTGAGGTTAGTGACGAAGAGTTAGAACGTCGCCGCGCCGCTTGGAAAGCACCTGAGCCGAAGGTAAAAACTGGTTATCTGGCACGATATGCCAAACTCGTTTCTTCAGCCGATAAGGGTGCAATATTGGAGTAGCTGTTGGATAAAAAATTCCCTGCCATCACAAAGAAAATTATTTTATGCATTATTCTTGCAGAAATCGTGTTGAGTTCACTTTTGATTTCTGTAAGTTATTTTGCATTTAACCGTCAGTTCCGGGAACAGTACGATTCCAGTGTACTTGAGGTTTGTGCTTCGGCACGGGATTTTTTGAATCCAGATGATTTTGCAAAATATCTTTCTACTCGCGAACGAGATGCCAGATACAATGAAGTTGAATCAATTCTTCAGAGACTTGTTGATAACTGCAATCTGAATATGATTTATGTTTCATATGTTGAAGCTCCTGGTTACACTCATATCACTTATGTTTATGATCCTGTAAATTCAAAAGGTCGATATTCTCCTTATCCACTTGGATATGAAGAAGATTATTATGAGCCGAATTATAATGCTTCAACAAAACGGGTTTTTGAAGAGGGCGCAACAATTGTCCGCCACACTATAAAAACCCGCAGCGGCTCCCACATTACGGCCCAGCTTCCTGTTTATGATTCAAATGGAAAAATAGTAGCTGTTATTGGAGCTCAGCAGAATATTCAGGATTTTGTAAATGCAAGACGTTCATTCTTCCAGTTTGTATTAATCACAGCTTTGATTATTGCCGCAATATTTATTCTGGTATTTACAATCTATTTCAATTACCGTTTTATAAAACCAATCCTTCTTATTACAAATGAAACAGAGCGCTTTGCAATTATAAATGGTACTCCAAGTGAAAATCTTCTTGCTGTAAAAAATCAGGATGAAATTGGAGAACTCGCAAATTCTGTTTACAAAATGGAAGAGTTTATTTCCAGCAATATTAAGGCACTTACGCAAATGACAGCCGAAACTGCTCAGGCTCTGGCTAGTGCAATCGATGCAAAAGACGCTTATACTCACGGACATTCAACGCGCGTTGCAGAATATTCCCGTGCTATAGCCCAAAGGGCAGGCAAATCTGAAGAAGAATGCCGCGATATATTCCTGGCAGCTCTTATGCACGATGTCGGAAAAATCGGTGTACCGGGCAAAATTATTAACAAAGTCGGCGCTTTAACAGAAGAAGAATTTAACGTAATAAAAATGCACCCAGTTATCGGAAAGCATATTCTGGAAAATATTTCTCAGGCACCTCATATCAGCGATGGAGCTTTCTTTCATCATGAACGTTATGACGGAAACGGATATCCTAAAGGACTCGAAAGTACGAACATTCCGGATATCGGAAGAATTATTGCCGTTGCAGATGCTTATGATGCAATGACTAGTAAGAGAAGTTACCGTGGTATTCTTCCTCAGGAAAAAGTACGAAGCGAAATTGAAAACGGAATAGGTACTCAGTTTGATCCGGCTTATGCAAAAATCATGCTTCAGATGATTGATGAAGATAAAGATTATAATATGAAAGAGCAGAAAGAATAGCTGGTACTCGACAGTCATTTATACAATCTGTAAAATAAAAGAATGACAAATCAACCAGTAAAAATTGCAGACATTCTTAAAAGCAAAAAAGTAACCTTATCATTTGAAGTTTTTCCTCCTAAAAAAAAGGAAGCTCTGGATTCAATAAAAGCAACAGCTGTTTCTCTGACCCAATATAAACCTGATTTTATAAGCGTTACCTTTGGTGCCGGCGGTACTACAAAAGGTTATACAGCAGATATCGCAGAAGCAATTGAAAATAATGGCACAACTGCACTGGCTCATCTAACCTGCGTTCGCTCTACAATTGATGCTCTTGAAAATACAATTAAAGATTTAAAAGCAAAAAATATTTCAAATGTGCTTGCACTGCGCGGAGACTATCCTAAAGATGCAGTAACAGGCGAAAATGTTTTTCCGTCTGGTTTTACACATGCTTCTGATCTGGTTACTCTTCTTAAAAAAGAGGGAATGTGTGTAGGAGGCGCGTGCTATCCGGAAGGGCATCCTGAAAGTTCAAGCCGCGATGCTGATATCGAATCGTTGAAATATAAGGTAGACGCCGGTGTAGATTTCCTGACAACACAGATGTTCTTTGATAATGACATGCTTTATTCGTTTTTGTATCGTCTGCAGTCTGCTGGAATTCACGTACCAGTGCTTGCAGGAATTATGCCAATTACAAATGCAAATCAGGTTAGCCGTATGGTTGATTTGTCGAATGCCTATATTCCAAGAAAACTGCTGGCAATCTGCGACAGATTCAGAGACTCGCCGGAAGCAATGATGCAGGCAGGAATCGCTTATGCAACAGATCAGATTATAGATTTGATTTCAAATGGAGTTCGGGGCATTCATATTTATACTATGAATAAGCCTGAAATAGCCGGCGCTATAATCAAAAATGTAGACCAGATTATTAAGGCTACAAATGAATAAAATTTTGAAGATTTTTTTTGAAAAAATTATAATCTTCTACTTGACATAAAACGTCAAAAACTATATATTCAATATCACATTCCGCGCGGGGGTGGTGGAATTGGTAGACACGCAAGCTTGAGGTGCTTGTGACGTTAGTCGTGGCCGTTCAAGTCGGCTCCTCCGCAAAAGGCTTCCTGAATCAGGAAGCCTTTTCTTTTTAACTACTGTCATGCTGAACTTGATTCAGCATCTAACCGAAAAAATCACACATATACGAAAATTCTCTGTTGACTTCTGCCGTGGATGTGCTACAATGATTCTAATAATATAACCCTTAAGGAGGCCACATAAAATGGCAAAGGTAGAACTTAAAGGTATTGGTAAGGTTTACGACGGCGGTGTTCGTGCTGTAAACAATGCTAATATCACTATTGAAGACAAGGAATTCTGCGTATTCGTAGGTCCTTCTGGATGCGGTAAGTCAACAACTCTCCGTATGATCGCTGGTTTGGAAGATATTACTGAAGGTAAGCTCTTCAT
>CADANN010000059.1 GCA_902789325.1 uncultured Spirochaetaceae bacterium | reverse complement strand
CATCATAAATATTTCTCCCAGTCATAATCTTTAAGGTAATGGCGGAACGGTATTCCCTGGACATCAAGGATTTCATCCACATAACATCTTGTCTTTTTCGATTCCTTTCTCTTTTCAAGAAGATACTTCTGAAACTCAGCCCATCTTATATAATTGTCACTACCCTTCGGATAATTAAAAGTAGACTCACGGCCACGGAACAAGGCTAACTGAATGGCGCCCAAAGAAAGCTGGCCCAAAGAAAGCTGGAAGAGTCTTGCACCCGCAGTACATTTTAGATAGTAATCCCTCTTTTTCTGTGACATTGAAAGGATGTTTACCTCTTCTGCAGAAAGCCCAAGATTCTGATATTTATCCATAAGTTTTCTTGCCTTAGGGTCTGCAAGGAAGATCTGAGTCGGGCAGTTCTGAATCATTGTTGAGGCAAGCGGAGAATCTGCAACAGCAGAAGGGTTCTGTGTTGCAAAAATACAGAATACGTTCTTCTTACGTAGTGTCAAAAGATACTCTTTCATTTTTGAACGTATGATCTCGTTTTCAAGACCAAACCAGCATTCATCCATGATGAAGAATGTAAGTTTTCCAGTAAACTGTTTTTCAAGATAATGGAAAATAAAAAGAATTGCCGGAGCTGAACAGTTCGGACCTAAGTCCATGATGTGTTCCATTTCGAACAAAACCCATCTTGCATTTACTAAAGAAGTTTTGTTACCGTCAAAAATGTGTCCGTATCTTCCTTCAACACAGTACTGAGCAATAGCATCACTCAAAATGTTGTAGCCCTGTTCATCCGTATACTCAAGGTTCATCTTGAATGTGGTAAGGGTTCTCATTTCCTTAGGCAAAACTGTCAGTGCCCTCATAGCTGCCTCTATAGCAAGACGCATTCGTGGATTAAGTTTTACTCCCTGGAGGGCAATAATTGTCTGAATAAATTCGTTCGCCCACGCAAATTCCTTATCATCATCAATATCACGCAGAGGCTGAAAACATACCGTACTGTCAGCAGGGTTTATATAAGAACCGCCTACGGCAAGTGTCAGAGTTAAACTTGAAAGACCATAGTCCATGAAGAAAACCTGAGAGTCCGGATACTTTAAGGTAGACGCTGCAATCAGATTCAAAAGCGTAGACTTACCGGCTCCGGTTGGTCCAAGAATTAAAGTATGTCCTACGTCTCCGTCATTAAGATTCAGATAGAAGTTTGCACCGTAGTTCGTAGCACAAGTAATAAGAGGTTTATCAATTCCTGTAAGGTCACCCACAAACTTGTTATGCTCGATTCCGGCCCAGATTGCAGAGAACGGAAGGATGTGAGTAAAGTTTCCTGTTGAGATAGCCGGACGACGGATGTTTGCGGTTGTGTTACCCGCAATCATTCCCTTAAAACCATCCAAAGCTCCAAACTCGTTTTCCTGACATGTAAACTGACAGCGTTCAATTACAGTTTCAATTTTCTTAAGCTTTTCGATTGCCTTACTGTAATCTTTATCCCACACCATGAGTGAAGAATTGTAGTAACAAAGTCCGTTTACATCAGTTGCAACCTCGACCTGTAAATCCTGGATATCTGAAGCAGCCGCCAAAGCTCCCTGATTTTCTATACGGCTCTCATAACCGAACATCATCTCCGATGCCATCTTTTTACCGCTTTTTGCACCACCCATAGCACCGGAAATCTGCTTTTCAATTTCCTTCAGAGCCTCTGTCTTTTCAATAGGAAAACATCTGTGCACACAACGGTATTCAATATCTGTCTTATTAAGCTCATTCAAGATAGTCGGATATGTAGAAGTCGGAAAGTCATTAATTTCAAGAATAGGACAATAATAGTCTCCAAGTCTTATAGTCTTTCCGTTATCAATTGAGGAATCCTTAATAAAATGATCCAGACTGATACAATGGTCAGGAACTAAAATAGGATATCGCTTGAAACTGATGGTTGAATGAAGATACGCAATTGTCTCTTCTGTTGTCAGAGGTCTTATAATAAGACGGCTCGACAAAACAGAAGTCATGTTTTCAACAAGCTTCAAAAACTGCTTAATCTCTTCCTGCTGATTAATACCAACTTCCGGCTCTGTATAAAAGAATTTTACAAACTTCTTTTTAATCGGAGCTTCCGGTTTATAGACAAAGTTCATGTAATAGCATGAGTCGTAGTGGTCACCTGTAAGTCGGAATTCACTCTCTCTTTCCTTATCAATGATAAGGCCAGCAACATTATCAAAATCCGCAGACGGATAATCGTGCATCTTGAATCTCTGACTTTCCAGAGATACCATCCATCCGTCTCCAAGAGTCTTTATCTGTGTATTGAAATATTCAAAAACTGCATTGATATAATCTGCAGAATAACTTTCAATGTCGTATCCACGGAATGCGTATGTAATCTGAAGGTTTCCGTTTTTCTGAACAATTACACATTTTTCAAGTTCAGTGTCTCCAACCCAATACTTGATTCTGACCCAATACCACCACGGAAGAATCGAAGTCATTTCAACTTTTCTTTTTGGTTTAGAGACAAAATTAGGTTTTACTACCGGATTACCGCCCTTATCTTTTTTGGACAGCATGTAATACAATTTGTTAATAATTTTCATTTTTTTCCTAACAGTAAGTCAGCCCTTTTTTCAAGCAGATAAGTCTTGAAGTAAGTAATTACTTCCTCACGATTTTCTGCCCGTCTTTTGAGCCGCTGTCCTTTATAGATAAGGTAATAACACTCTGATCCGAAATTGTTTTTTGTAACGGAGAAGTCAGATTTTTCTCCGTTCATCCATACGATAAACTTTTCTGTTCCTTTAACTTTTTTTATTATTATATCCATTCGCCCACGGTTGACATTAATATATAATAGCAAAAATAAAAAGTTCGTTCAATCGAACTTTTTATTATCTGTCTATTTCAGAAAGTTCTGGTAGTAATCAAACATATTGAACTGAAGTTCATCCATGTCTTTAATTACATACTTTCTGTCGTCCTCAAAAAAAGCATACTTTCCGCCAGCACAAAGCTCTTTGATCAGAGGCTTGAATGATACGCTATCATCCAGAAGAGCATAAAAATTGTCTGCAGTTCTTTCATTTTCAGGCTTAGCTTTTAGTTCTCTTAAAGCTTTATCAGCCAATAGCCATTCTTCCTGATCTATTTCCACAAAGTTCTGATTCAGATAGTTTTCAAGGTATCCCATTACCTTGTAAAACTGTGTATCACAATAATAAAACGGTGACTTGTTATTCATTTTTATTTTCCCCCTTGTTTTTTAATTCTGTCATATATGCTGCAAGCTCATATGATTCTTTTATTATAGATTTTTTATCAATTACCTGGTAACCAGCATTACTCATAAGGGAATTGAATATATTAACTGCAAAATAATCAGTTACAGTTAATTTTTCCGGTATTACTGAATTCTTCATTTATCTCCTTCCCTTACGGCTTTTGGAAACTTCGTACTGTACATCTGTCGTTCTTTCACTTACAGTCGTATGATTTTTTTCATACTGAGGAACAAGAATAAACTGTGTTCTTGCAGCAAGTTCTTTCTTATAAGCTTCCTTCCGTTCTTTAGTCATAACTGTATACCCCTCAAAAGACTCTGGAATCTCAGTAATCATTTTCTGAATCTCAGGCATCTTTTCCGTGATAAGAGGAACATTTTTCTCAATTGCTTTCTTCAACGGCTCTATATCAAGCTTGATTAAATCAACAAATCTTGCATTATTTTTTCCATCAAGAGAATATGCTGTAACTCCATCGCAAGCAGATTTTATAAACTTATTCTGGTCAATCAATTTAGCTGCAATTCTGTATTCAGGTACATTAGGAGAAAAAGACGCTCCGTTATCAAAAACCGGACAAACACGATCTTCTTTTTCACTTCTTATAATTCCCCAGTTTCCGCTATTACGGTCATTGTTATTAATAAGACCATCTATAACAATACAGTCCCAAAATCTTTCATTAAGCCCTTTTACGTTTCTAAGCAGAGGATTATATTTTAAATGTATTGCAATCTCGTTAAAATTTGTAAAATGCCTATCACCTGTTGGAGATAAACTCATATCAAGTTTTTCACTTAATGTCTGATTATATGCATTTTTAAGCTGTCGGAATTCAATAAGAGTCTCACCTTTAGAACATAAATCTTTACATCCAACAACTAAATGATTATTACGGATGCCAAGTATTGTTTCATGTACCGGATAACCTAAAATCTGATAAACATGACTTCCAAGATATTCTGATAAAGGAGACTGTGTATAAGACATCTGAACATCTTTTAATCCAGTTCCCTTTTTCGGGTATTTTACAATCCATGAATCTCCATTGAACAGTATTCCTTCCTTATCGCCGGAATTACCCCCAAAAGTTCCATTTTTCACACTATAAGCACAATTATCAAGATTATATATTTCCACTTTCTATTTCCTTTTTGTAAACAATATCAGCATGAGTCCAATACTTTTGAACAATTACATCCCAAGCCCACTGACTCATAGCATTCGAAGCCATTGCGTTCTTTACAATAACCCATAAATCATCAAGCCTGTCTGTATAGCCGATTCCGTTCCCTTCTTTATCATACTGTCTCAAATCATCAAGAATCCCCTGAACATTAGAAGGAAGTCCATCGGGATCTTTTATTGAACTATCAATATAGCTTTCAGTATGTTTTTTCATGGGCAAACTCCTTTTCTATAAGTTTACATTATCATATTCATATAAAAAAGAATAATCGTTTACAGGTTTACCAGTTACGTTAGCGTATGCTGCATAAAAAATTTTCGCACATTTTTTATCAAGCTTTATAATCTGTCCGTAAGTCTTATCTTTTCTGTAAGATTTCAGAATCTGTTCCTTTATCCTTTCCTTCAAAGAATACGGAATAACAACACTTGTTTCAATGAACTTCATAATTTCTGAGAAAAAAACTTTTTTCTTTCCGTCTATGAATATCACAACTTTTTTACTGAACATTAATATCCTTCTTCTTACCAATTAAATATCCGGCCGGATTTTTCATCATCTTCGAAACAACCTCATTTCCTTCCGGAAGTTCTCTCCAGGCAACAACATCTTTCTGATCAAAAGATATATTTTTAAGGTTAAAGGTGCTGACCTTCATCTTCTGGTTTTTAAGGCAGACAAGATACTCTTTTTCTTCATCCGGTTTTTTATAAGAAAAATTATGCCATCTGTCATTCTTAAGCTCACAGATTTTATTAAGACAGATTTTATTAAGGATAAAACCAAACATTAAATATATCGTAAGTATTATTACAAATGCCTTGAAAACTATTTCTTCCATTTCCTATTTCTCCACTAACTCGATTCCAACTTTACGCAGCATCTTCTTCTTAAAGTTTTTATATTTATAGCTAAGCTCTCCCTTTTTATTTCCACCTTTCCAGTATACATAAGGTTTATACGGTACATACCCTAAAGGAGCCGGATATACAAAACAGAAAAGGTAGAGGGCAAGAATCCCAAGTCCAAGATGTACAAACTTCTTTATAAAAAACCTTATGAAGAATACCATCACAGGCACTACAAGCATTATCTCATATCCCATAAAACCTACCCGTACATTGCCTTTGTCCATGCATCAGAAAGCTTTTCATTCATTTTTTCATCCACCCTATGGCACATACAAAATGACTGTGTTTTATTTTTCACAAGACGCCAGGAAGTAACCACTTCCTCTCCCTTGTCTTCAAATATTTTTCTGATATATACTTTATTTCCGAAATCACAAGCCCTTTTTGCAAGGTCAAAAGTTTTATAGTTTCCGCATGAAATATAAACCCCTTCGCCCGATTCGATTCTGTCATAGTACATTACCTGTTGTCTCTCCTTAGTTTGTCTTCCTCGTAATAAATCGTAAAATAATCACCGCAACCATACTTACCCATTTTGGCTTCCATCGAGTCATAGAGTAAGCTTTCATAGCAGTAATTAATAATTGAAAAATCAACGGCATCCAACGTAAGAACTACACTTATAGTATCTGCAATTTCCCAATTGTGGCTTGCCTTGATCTTATTCATTAAATTGAATATTGAATCTTTAGATGCAGCGTTCTTTTCCCTTTCAAAAACATAGTTCAAGACCTGCATCAGAAAATTAAAAGTTTCCTTTGAATATTTAACATCTAATATATTATTGTCCATTTTGTCTACCTCGTATCAGTCGCATATAGTATATGTAACTATTATTTACCGCCCGTAATAAGTATGTATCTCTTATCGCTTTCAGTGATCTGATTAGGACTCTTGAATAAAATGATTCCAGCCCCTTCCTTCGCTACAACTACATTAAGCTCAGGATAATACTGTTTAATCTCACTGATACGTTCTTTAAGATACTGAAAGTTTGTATTAAGCATTACAGCGTAATTTTCCATGTTCTTAACCGGCATAAACTGTTCTACAAACTTTTCCTTCGGAATAAAGATAGGCTCGTTATCTTTGAGAAAATTGTTTCTGTAAACAAACCAGGCATACATATCTTTTCCGGTAGCGTTCTTAATAGAACTGTAAGTTGAATAATTAATCGGAACAGAATGCTCATAACAGAGGTTTACAAAATCGGCACTGAGTATAATCTTAAAATTCCTTCTTTTCTTGTCAGCATTAACATCCTCGTTTTCAACTGACATATACTGAAGGTTTTTGATGAACGGTATGTTTCCAGAATTATATAAAGAAACTTTGAGTTTACTGTCTTTTGTCTCAACATCCTCAAAGATTTCTTTTTTATTGAAGTCCTTTGTGATTTTTGCCTGATATAAAAATGACGATGTGGAAAAAGCCTGCAGCTGCTCACGGAACTTTTCTGCTCTGGAGGCCGGAGCCTGAAGCTCGTTCAGAAAATCTTTTTCACGGTCAAAATAGATTTCAACAGTTCCGTTTTCTGATTTTCTGTCTACAACCGCATGAGTAGTCAAAAGGCTCAAAACAAGTCTTCCGTAAGAACCGTAAGGAACTTTGGAAGATCCTGTTATGACCATTGATATATTGTTGTACTTCCTTGTAAAGACATTACTCTTTATATCCCTTAAAGGAAGACTTGCCGTTATAAAGGCACTCGGAAGATAAGATAAAGATAACTTATCCTTTTTCTCTAACTCTTTTTTCATAAATTACCTTTTGTTTATAAATTTGTATTCAATACGTTAATATTATCTTCTTCTTTTTAATTAGTCAATGACATTTTTCAAAACTACATAAGATGCAAGGATTCCCACGAACACTACAACAAATGCAATCTTCACAAGTTTTCTGGCAAGATCAATGTTCTCTAAAAAACACTGGTCCGCCATATGGTTTTTAAGCCACCTGATTATCCTGGTCATTTCTTACTTTCTCATAATTATCAAGCAGAACATCAAAACACTTTACAGTGTCTTCCTCGTTGTCTTCCTTCAGAAAATTCAAGACAATCTGATCATTAAGATTTTTTGTCATTCTGGCAAGAAGACTTACAACATCTACCTTTTCACTTGTACGACCGTCTTTTATTCCTTCCTCGTACACTTTTGCAATAAGAGTTCTTACAAGCCTTACTCCATCCCCTATAAGCTTTCTTCTTTTTTCAGAACCGTACTCGCATTCTTCTTTTACATCCAGAAGCTTTTCCATGTACAGCTCAACGTTAATTCTCTCCTGTTCAAAATGTACCACGTGTTCCATTGATTTCCTTTCCTTTTTACTTTTTTAATCAATAACTTATTTCTATTTTCTCTCTTGTTTCATCAAGCCTTACGGTAACTTTCGCAGTGCTTTTATCTTTCTTTGTCTGCTCTGTCTTTATTTCCCCCCCTTCACATAAAGTCTTTATCATATCCGGACCAAACTTGATTCCAGAAGTCTGTTTCCACATGAAAAAGCCGCAGTCAGCGTTTTCACATTTATAGACCATCTTTTTTTCAAAGATGCCTTTCCCACACTTAGGGCATTCACAGATTTTTTCATTGTTTCCGACAAATACAATCGTAAACTTTCCGTTTTCATCAATCCTGAAATAAAACTGAACCTGTGAACCATCCTTCTTTACTCCGTTCATAACATCAGTTTTCTTACTTTCCAGGAAAGCTTTCATAAAGTTCTCATCAATATCGTGCCCCATAACATGATAATTGATGTTGTTCTCGCAGCCTTTCTCTTTATAACCGGAACAATAAAAACCGTTCTTTCCCTTCATAATCTTTCCGCCGCAGGCCGGGCAGATTCCGATTTCCCTCTGTGCAATTACAGTTTCCATATTTCCCCTCATATTTGAAATCGATTTTTCAGTAAGCTTTTCAACATTCTCCAGGAATAAAGAAGGATTCTCCTTATTAAGTTTTTCCCACCTTGTAGTAGTTTCAACATTGGTATTGTTCATCAATACAGAATTGTCCATAATCTGCTCGATTATTTTTATTCCCTTCGGAAGAATCTCAATATGTTTTCCAACATTATGAATATACTTCCTTACAAAAAGAGTCTTGATAATCGATGCCTGGGTAGCCTCTGTTCCAATTGAAGAAAGCTTTATTCCCTCTTCATCAGAATTGTTCGGATTTCTCATGAACTTGATCAGAGTTGCCTGAGTATAATATTTTGGAGGCTCTGTAAGCTTTTCTACAATCTCGATTGATTTAATTCTGTCTGTTTCTCCGACATTTTTATTAAGAGGAACAGATTTATCCTCAAAGCCTAACTCAGCTTCTTTCCATCCAAGTCTTACCGTCTGGTAGCCCTCACTTTTAAATACATAAGAATGATTTTTCTTACTGTAGTAAACCTTGTATTCATCCTTTACATACTCACCCATACCTGACATAAGGAAACGGCGAGCAACAAGGTCATAAACCTTCCAGTCCAATGAGTCTTCTTTTTCATATGTGTTACTCGGAATTATTCCGTGATGGCCCGTAACTCCCTTTGAATCAAAGAGCCTCTTGTTTGCTGCATTAATCTTTGATGGATCAGTAAACTCAAAGTTATAGGTATCCTTTATCTTTTCATAAAGCTCATGGGTTTTCTCAGCATCACTGTCATTGAGAACTACAGAGTCAGTTCTCGGATATGAAATTTTTCCCTTCTCGTTATAAAGAGTCTGAGCTATTTCAAGACACTGGTCCACATCAATATCATAGTTTTTATATGCATCTATCTGCAGCTGAGCGAGGTCGTACAATTTTGGAGGCAGTTCTTTCTTCTGCTCTCTTTCAACTGATGAAATTATAACTTCATTGTCTTTTTCAAGTTCTGCTTTTATTCTCTCTAACTCTGTCTTATCATCAAAGTGAGTATTCTGAGTTTTAGTGTTTATGAGGAAGGAATCGGTTCCCGATTCCATTGTAAGCTTCAGCAGATAATATCTTTTAGGCATAAATAAAAGAATGGATTTATGTCTGTTATAGATTTCTGTTAAGACTGCAGTCTGTACACGACCTATTGAATAGGTTTCTCCATCGTTGTTTAAAAGAGTATAGGCTGTAGTTAAATTAATTCCGAACATCCAGTCGGCTTTTTTCTGATACTCGCCCTGGAGGGCAAGATAATCATAAGTCTTGTCTATTTTTCTACTTCTAATGCCCGAAATAATCTGAGTCCTGTCGAGACCCTCGCAACACCAGATTCGAGTCACTTTTGAAAAATCAGCCTTACAAGCTCTGAGGATAAGGCGGGCAATAACTTCTCCTTCACGGTCCGGGTCTGTCGCTATAACAATTTCCTCGCCATTTTTTACTGCGTTTTTTAAAACTTTTTCACATTCAGTTCTAGTCGTTTTTTTTGTGACGATTGGTTTATAAAGATATTCTTCAGGTTTTATAGGAAGTTTCCTGTGATACCAGTTTTTATTTTCAGCGTTATAATCTTCAGCGTCAAAAAGAGTGTAAAGGTGACCAGCTGCATATGTTAAGTTAATTTTTCCGTCAGATGAAACGTACCATGCGTTTTCTTTTTTTGTGAGGTTTAGTGCTTTAATGTAATTTTCTGCGACAGACTTTTTTTCGGTCAGGATGGTCATTTTTTTCGGTTCGATAATATATCAATTTTCCCCAACCGTCAACCGCTACTAGGTAGACACTTTTAAATTATTCGTTTTGGAGATTTTCTGCATGAAGAGATTTTTCAGAAAAGTTTTATGGGAATTGCGGATTAAATCCGCACACAGGCTTTCCAGGACTCCGCTATCGCTTCGAACCTCCGCTACGCTGCGGTTTTTTTGCTACGCAAAAATCCTTCCAATCCTTTTCCGTAAATGAATTATCTTTTGAAAAATAAGAACTTTCTTAATTTTTAAACGATTAATATTTATAACGTTTTATTATTCTTTTTGCAATTATAAGATTAAAGATAATATTTCAGCCATTATTCAATTACATCTTTCTGCTGAAAAACGACATCCCTTATTCTTCCAGATGAAAGAATAAGTTCGTTTATTCCATCTGTAATCTCTTTTTCCAAATTATCTTCGTTATTAATATTTCTAAAATCTTTTACTTCATGCTGCGAAATAAATCGTCGTAAATAATCTTTTATCTCGACAGTCCTTTCCCTGATCTCTTTTTGAGTTGCCGAGTCTTCTTTACGGTATGCAAATGCAACATCAATTTTTACCGTGTTTCCGTCTTTTGTTTTCCCAAGGACAATACCTAAAGAAGTATACCAGTCATAGATTTCACGTTGTCCAGAAACATATTCTTCAGAAGTTGGTATTGCAGTTATAGGTTCGGCATTGGAAAACAGTTCTTCTATTTTATATACATCAGCCTCTTTTACTTTATAAGCTTTCCATCTTAATTCTTTCTTTTCTTCAATAACAACAAAAAATACGAGTGCTTCATTTGAATATTCTGACTCCATACAAAAAACCAGATATACTTCTCCAACCTCATAATCCCATTCATTAAGAGATTTTTGGAAAAGCCAGGTATTCTTTTTTGTCAGTTTCTGAACAGGTGGTATTTCTTCATCAAGTACCTCAGATATTTTATCAAAGAAATCTTCCTCGTTTATATTCGCATCCTTAAGATTGCACTGATAAGCTGAGGCCGCATAACCGGAAAAACCTTTTGAATAATCGGAATAATATTTAAATTCAATATTCTGAGCGAAAGAACAAAATACAGTTAGGAATATAAAACATGCAAAAATAATTTTCTTTTTCATAACAACTCCAAAATTAATATAAAATACAATTCCAAACTTTTTATTAATAATATCATAAAAGCTTTATTAAATAAAATATTTTTGTATTTTATATAACTACAGTTTCTATTTCACAGTTGATCTGTTTTTCCAAAGATAACTACAGTTTATATTTCAGTTTAAATAAATAACTACAGTTTATATTTCTGCCATGCTTTCCAGGGAAACCAGATAACTACAGTTTCTATTTCATGCTGATAAAATCCGCAAAAAAATAACTACACTTTCTATTTCAGTTCATGAATTTGTATCAAGAAATGACTACAGTTTCTATTTCAGAAGATCTTGCTGCACAGAAAAATAACTACACTTTCTATTTCATGAACCAGCTATGCATCTAAAAATAACTACAGTTTCTATTTCAGAAGAATAAAAACTCATTAAAATAACTACAGTTTATATTTCATAGACGCAGTTTTTAAGCCAGAAATAACTACAGTTTATATTTCACAGAACTTCAAGAGGCTTGAAAATGACTACAGTTTATATTTCAATTCGTATTTTTCGTCCTGAATATAACTACAGTTTCTATTTCTGAATGCTTTCTATACCTTAAAAATGACTACACTTTATATTTTTTTATCCACAAAATGCCTGTGGAAAACTTGATTTATCCACTACAGTTTCTATTTCTAAATAAGACCAATATGACTACAGCTTCTATTTCATTTAACTACAGTTTCTATTTTTCTTACTATATATACAAATAATTAACAATTAATGTATTAACAAATAGTAGTAGGATAAAAAATGTGGATAAAGAAATATAAACTGTACTACACTTTCATATCACTTGTAAGAAGTACATACCTCTTATCATTATC
>CADANN010000058.1 GCA_902789325.1 uncultured Spirochaetaceae bacterium | reverse complement strand
GAGAGGCATTCCGCAGCACTGGCAGAAAAGCTTGCGGGGAGAGCCGAGCAGAGTATTTATAGAAACGTCAAACTCGCGTGAAAGAACTACGAGCATCTGTGGGTTGGGCTGAGTTTCACCGGTTTCCCAGCGGCTTACGGCCTGTCTTGTAATGTTTACACGGACAGCCATTTCTTCCTGAGTAAGATTATTTTTTTCGCGAAGTTGTTTAAGGATTTCGAAAACTTCCATGTGGCGCCTCACTTTGAATTGATAATATAATTATAGCATAGGTTTTGAGAAAAAGAAGTATGGTTATTGTTTGCATTTTACAAATGTCAGCTTGCCCCTTATAATATTTAGGTATAGGAGATTTCAAAATGGATTCACAAAAAGTTATTTATTTTATAAGTATCCTGGTTTGTACGGGAGCCTTTTTTGCCTTTGCAACTTATGCATTTTTATCGAAAAAGCCAATCAATTTTTGGGCCGGAGAAAAAATCCCATCCGATTTTGTAACTGATGTAAAAAAATATAATCGTGCTAATGGAATTATGTGGCTAGTCTATGCAATAGGCTGGCTGATTGCAGCAGTAATCGGTTTGTTTTCTATAGAAATCAGCGCAGGAATTACCGTAGTCCTGTGTGCCGGCATAATAATTCTGATCATAGTAAACAAATTAATCAGAAAAAAGTATTTCAAGAATCAGAATTAATTCCAGGAGGTCATATGTTTACGCAGTTACCCGACGAAAAAAAAGATTTGATTAAGTCGCTCTACAAAAAACATCAGCCGAACTGTTCTGCCCTCAGTTGTTATTTTGAAGGAAAGATGCCGGGCAAAGCTTATGTTGATGATGTAAACGACCCGACAAAAGCAATCTGCAGGCTGGAGATGAGCTGGACCTATGTTACTGACGACGCCGATCTCCCATGGATTGAAGAAGTTTTAGGTGAATTGGTAAAAAGGACCTGGATGCAGGTAATCTGGGTACCGGAGCGAAAAGGAACTTGTCCTCTTAAAGGCATTTCAAAACCATTTCCACGCCTTGAGTACATCGAAAGAAAAAAAGAACAGAAGGAACCTTGCAGCGTGGAAATCTTACCATACTCAAGCGAATTATACGACAAGTTGCCGGAAGATTATAAAGAATGGCATATTCAGAATTACGGCTCAAAAGAAGAATTCCTTAAAAAGGCCTGGGGATTTTTTGCTGTAGAAAACGGCCAGGTATGCAGCGAAAGTGAAGCTGCATTTATGTCAGGCGGCTATGCAGAAATGGGCATTTACACCTTTGAAGAATACCGAAACCGAGGCTTTGCTTATGCAACTTGCCTTAGAACAATTCAGGAGCTTGAAAAAAAGGGAATAAAAGCAATCTGGGCCTGCGACAAAGACAATGTAGAATCTGACCGGCTCGCACAGCGTTTAGGTTATGTGAATCCATTGGAATATGAGTTTATATATTTAGAGCCACAAAAGTAATGCGGTTGCGTGTCTTATATAGAAAAGGAAAAATGGAGAAAAATCAAAATGAAAAAATGGTATGACGAAGAATATGAGTTCACTGTGGAAGTTACAGGCTATCTGCATGGTGACCACACTGAACGCTATTGCCGCAACGGCGAAGAACCTGGCGACAAGTATACCTGTACTTACGGCTGTCCTGTAAATCAAAATGGATATGGAATCTGTTCAAAAACTATGATGATGCTTTATCCTTTAATGGAGGCAGTTCGAAGCGGTGGCGACTTGGAAAATCTAGGCGGTGACAGTAAATATTCAAAAACAATTGTCTGCCCGGATGGCTGTATGATTTTTAAGCTGACAGCAAAGCCTTTAGGAAACGCAAACTTCCACAAAGGCAAATTCTGGGACTATCCGGATGAAACAGCAAAGGAATAAATTAATGAAACGTTTATCAATAGTACTATTATCGATTTTTATTTCATTTTCTGCTTTTGCTCAAACAAAGTTGGCGTTATATCAGGATATGATAACAACTGATAATTTAAGACTTCGTTCGCCAAAGTATGCAGGAAATAAAATCCTTACGGTCTTAAATAAGGGTACTAGAGTAAAAATCATTGATATCGAAGATAAAGAAGAAACAATCGACGGAATTACCAGTAATTGGGTGATGGTCGAAGTTCAGAAGAATGCAAAAGACAAAGACGGAAATCCAATAAAATATGCAGTTGTTGGAAGATGCTTTGCGGGTTATTTAAAAGAAGCAACCCCAGCTTCTTATGTTCCAGATTATGAAAATGGAAATGGAACAATTCTCGCTCAGACAGAAGATAATGATTTTTATATTTTAAAAAGAAAGCATCAGCAAAAAATCAAAATTGGCGAAATGACCGATGATTTTAATATATATAAAGATATAAATAAAAGTCAGGTTCTAACTCAAATCACTCTTAATGATAGTATTAATGTTGAAGAATTATGGGTAGTTCAGTCTAAAAATGATTCGCTTCATTATGTATGGCTCAAAGTTTCATATAATGGAATACAGGGATTTTTCTTTTATTCTGGAGCTCATTATAACAATTATTATAAAAAGATTGTTGATAGCTATTCGGATCCATACCAGAACAACCGCTGGGAAATCCTCGAAAAAATTAAGACAGGAAACAAAGTTTGGACAGCAAGAAAAGTATACCAGACGCTTTCAGTTTTTTCAGAAAATGGATTTGTTGAAGTTCGCGATAAACCCGGTGTAGTTGGAACAGTTGTAATCGCAAAAATCCCTTCAAGTTTTAAAAATGGTAATGGCCAGGAAAATATTATAACTGAGGCAATTACTGAAGAATATGAAGGCTCGTACAATAAGCGTTGGGTGCGAATCACGGTAGAAGGCAAAACAGGCTGGATTTCAGGAGCCAGTCTTTCTGCAGAACGTGGAGGGCCTACTTATTATATCCCAGAAGACTGGATTGCGTGGGATAAAGGGGATGCACCATAATGGGAAAATCATTTGCTATAACAGGAATGCATCACATTTCGATGAAATGCAAAGATCCTGTTTTGTTTGAAAAGGCTATTTCGTTTTATAAAGAGATTCTAGGATTTGAAGAAGAGCGCAGTTGGACTGAAGGGGTTATGCTGAAGTCTGGTGGGAATGATAGTGGTGCAGCTCCGGCTCGTCTTGAAATCTTCTGCAATGGAGATGGAATCCGTGAGCTTGGCGCTGTGCGTCATTTTGCACTTCAGACAAAAATGGTAGATGAACTTGCAGCAAAAGTTGAAGCGGCCGGCTACGAAGTATTTATAAAACCTAAGGATATTGTGATTCCAAGTAATCCTGAGTTTCATGCTAGAATGTCATTTTTCTATGGACCTCTTGGTGAGCAGGTGGAGTTGTTTAATCCTCAGGAATAAAAGCAGAAATAAAAAATGTTAGGAGTAACTAATGAAAAAAGTATTGTTGATATCTATCTTGATTTCAATTTCGACCTTGGCTTATGCTCAAAATAATAGGGTAAGTCAGTATACCAACGAACTCGCTAGTGAATATCCATATAGATACAATGTTTCTACCTATCTGGAATCGGCTGATGAGTTGATTGATTTAGAAAAATATAAAACCATCATTAGAAACGGAGATATTTCTGCGATTGAAAAACCTTATCTGAATGACTTGCAGTTAGGTGCTTTATCAAAAACTGAATTGAAACTTTTCCGTAATTTGTTTTATGCAAAGAAAGGCTATATTTTTTCTGATAAAGAATTGGAAAAATTCTTCATGCAGTTCGACTGGTATAAACCAAAATCAAAAGATGTAAGCTTTACATGGCTGGAAGAATCAGCAATAAACAGAATCAAATTATTTGAAAACGAATCAACTGTAAAATACGATTTTGAAAACAGAAGTATTATATGGGAAACCTGGAACGGTGGTGCAGATCAAAGAGGCCCTTTGCTGAAATTAAACAAAGACAAAACCTTTGAATATATTCCAGGTAAAACTATAAACAGAGTTGAAAAAATAAATGGCACTTGGTTAGTGTTAAATAACAAAATAATTTTATCGGTAGAAAATGAAAGTGTTCTTTTTGGAGGATACGTTACAGAAGATGCTTCATATATAAAAAATGGATCTTCTGTAATTATTCAATATAAGAGTCCTGTAAAAATATCTCTCCCGTTAAACGAAAGTCAGGCCCCTCAAAAATATAATTTGAAATGGGGTGAAAAATGGCTGATGATTGGTTCAGGTGATTGTTATATTTCTAACGAATAAAGAAGGGGGCTTCAATGTCGATTATAGCTGCATTTATGGTTCCGCATCCGCCGATGATTGTGCCGGAAGTTGGGCGTGGAAGTGAAAATCAGATTGAAAAAACAATTAAGGCTTATGAAAAAGTTGCAGATGAAATTGCGGCCCTTAAGCCGGAGACGATAATTATTTCCAGTCCTCACAGTGTGATGTATTCTGATTATTTTCATATTTCTCCGGGAAGTGGGGCGGTTGGTTCGTTTGCAGAATTTGGCGCGCCACAGGCCAAGTTTGATATTGAGTATGATGAAGAACTTGTAAATCGAATTGCTGATATGGCTGATGCTTCTCACTTTCCGGCAGGTACTCTTGGTGAAAAAAATCCATCACTTGATCATGGAACTATGGTGCCGCTCTGGTTCATTCTCAAAAAATATAAGGACTTTAAGCTTGTTCGAACTGGGCTTTCTGGCTACGACCTTTTAAAGCATTATGAATATGGAATGATGATTAAGGATGCGGTTGAAGAGCTGGGACGCAAAGTGGTCTATATTGCCAGCGGAGATTTGTCACATAAACTTCAGGATTATGGTCCTTACGGTTTTGCTGAAGAGGGACCTGTTTATGACAAGCGGATTATGGATGTATGCTCAGGAGCACGTTTTGGAGAGCTTTTTGATTTTGATGAAAACTTCTGCCAGAAGGCTGCAGAGTGCGGACATAAATCTTTTGTGATTATGGCGGGCGCGTTGGATGGACAGGCGGTTGAGGCCGAGCAATATTCGCACGAAGATGTAACTGGTGTGGGATATGGAATCTGTTCTTTCATTCCAAAGGGCCAAGATGAGAGTCGTCACTTTCTGAATTCGCGTCTCCAACAGGTTCAAAGAGAACTTGAACAAAAACGACAGAAGTCTGATGCATGGGTTAAGCTTGCGAGAGAGTCTGCAGAATATTTTGTAAAAAATGGCGAAGAGATGGAATTGCCTTCTTGGGTATCTGAGTCGCTTTTGAAAACCCGTGCCGGGGCCTTTGTTTCTGTTCACAAGTTTGGGAGCCTGCGTGGTTGTATTGGAACCATTGCTGCAACAAAAGAAAATCTTGCGTTTGAGATAATTCACAATGCAGTTAGTGCAGTTTCCGAGGATCCTCGTTTTGAGCCTGTTACAGAAGATGAATTAAAATATCTTGATATAAATGTAGATGTTCTGGGTGATGCAGAAAAAATATCTTCTCCTGCTGAGCTAGATGTAAAGAAATATGGCGTGATTGTTCAGAGTGGTTATAAGCGTGGCCTGTTGCTGCCAGATCTCGATGGCGTTGATACCGTAGAACAACAGATCGCGATTGCAAGGCGTAAAGGTGGAATTGCTCCTGGTGAAGATGTGGAGCTTTTTAGATTTGAAGTCGTAAGACATTATTAACTGCCTGTGGAAATCAATATGCCGATTTGTGACGTATGCTTCAGAAAGTGTAAAATCGAAGAAGGGCAGACAGGTTTTTGCGGTGGGCGGACTTGTTGCAATGGCCAGATTGTTGCAGCTAACTATGGCAAACTTACTTCTCTTGCTCTGGATCCAATCGAAAAGAAACCTCTTAAGATGTTCATGCCTGGCAGTATGATTTTGTCGCTTGGTTCTTTTGGTTGTAATCTTCGTTGTCCATTTTGTCAGAACTCAAGCATTTCCTGGTCACAGAAGGCTTTCGATTTTAAAGACAGTGCAGACTATTATGATCCAGAGGAAATTGTGAAAACTGCACTCGAGCTCCGTTCTCACGGAAACATCGGTCTAGCCTTTACTTACAACGAACCGCTTATCGGTTACGAGTTTGTTCGTGACACTGCCAGATTGGCGAAAGAAGCCAGCCTGCAAAACGTCCTTGTTACAAACGGAACTGCCGCACAAAAAATTCTCAAGGAAATCCTCCCATACATCGACGCCATGAATATTGACCTTAAGGCATTTACAGATAGATTTTACAAAGACTTCATTGGCGGCAATTTTCAGATGGTAAAAGATTTCATAACCATCGCCGCCTACACCTGCCACGTGGAATTGACAACACTAATCATCCCTGGCGAAAATGACAGCGAAGAAGAAATGCGCGAACTGTCTGCCTGGGTCGCCGCCCTAGAAAATCAAGCCGGCAAAAAAATCCCGCTTCACATCACAAGATTCTTCCCGGCTTTCCATCTCACAGTCAAAGAGCCAACTCCAGTCGGCACAATCCTGCGTCTTGTAGAAGTTGCAAAAGAAAAGCTTGAATTTGTTTTTGCGGGGAATATATGACAAACCAGATTTCATATCAGAAAAAGAATGATGACATAGAATGTGTGCATTATAGAAACTGGACGAAGGCTTATCCGCCTCACACGCATGCTGAACACCTGACTCTTGGAATTGTTGAAGAGGGAAGGGTCTGCATTGTAATAGAGGGTAAATCAAAAATCTATAGTGCGGGAGATGAGTTTCAGATTCCGCCGGATGTCCTGCATGAGCTGAAGCCGGTTGATGATAAGGGATATTCTATGCTTGTAACTTGTGTGA
>CADANN010000057.1 GCA_902789325.1 uncultured Spirochaetaceae bacterium | reverse complement strand
TGCAGCAAAGGGAAAACCTTTTTATGATGGATTGAAATTCCACCGTGTAATTTCTGACTTTATGATTCAGGGTGGTGACCCACAGGGTAACGGTACTGGCGGTCCTGGTTACAAGTTTGCTGATGAATTTGTAGAAGGATACATTTTTGATAAACCTGGTAAGCTTGCTATGGCAAACTCAGGTGCTAATACAAACGGCAGCCAGTTCTTTATTACACACGTTCCAACAGACTGGCTCAACTACAAGCACACAATTTTTGGTGAAGTTCTTGAAGGACAGGATGTTGTAAATAAAGTAGCTCAGGGCGACAGCATCAAATCCTTGAAGATTGTTCGTCAGGGTAAAGATGCAGAAGCATTTAAGGTAACTCAGAAGAGCTTTGATGATCTTAAGGCTACTGGAGCTAAAAAAGCAGCTACATTTAAGGAAGAGCTTCAGAAGAAAACAATTGCAAAAGTAATTGAAGGCTGCGAAAAAGCAAGCAACGGAACATATTACAAGATTCTTAAGCAGGGAAGTGGCCCTGTTTGTGGAAAAGGTAAGAAAGTTACTGTTGAATACAAGGGATATCTTCCAGAAGGTCAGATTTTTGATGCTTCTAAAGAATTCCATCCACAGGGACATGAACCACTTGAATTCACAACTGCTGGCGGACAGATGATTCCTGGCTTTGACGCTATGGTTCAGGAAATGAAATACGGTGAAACACGTAAGATGGTAATTCCACCAGAGCTTGCATACGGCAGCTACGGAGTTCCACAGGCTGGTATTCCTGGTGATTCATACATCTGTTTTGATGTTACTTTGGTAAAATAAATTATGTCATTCTCGGGCTTGACCCGGGAATCTTATTCGACTATGCGAGCCGACCTATTCAATTGGGTCGGCTTTTTTTATGTCATAGGATGTAACAAATTTGAGTAACTTCGGTTATTTAACTTAAAAAATGGTTGATTTTCGAAATCATATCCAATTTAATTAATATAAAACTATTATCTCAAGGAGAAAAAAAGTGAAGCGATTTAACAAGGTTTTACAAACTATATTTGTTGTTGCTTTTGTGTCGGCTTTGTTTTTGGCAACAGGATGTTCTTCATCTAAAGTTGAAAACAAAAGTACTGGTAAACAACTTGTCATGGACTCTGCAATCAAGCAGGGAAAACTTGACAATGACATGTCTTATTTTATTCGTGAAAACGGCGAACCAAAAAACCGCATACAGCTCCGGCTTGTAGTAAAAGCTGGTTCATGTATGGAAGATGAGGATCAGAAAGGTGTTGCTCATTTTGTTGAACACATGTGTTTTAATGGAACTGAGCACTTTGAAAAGTCTGCAATTGTTGATTATTTTGAATCAATTGGTATGGCTTTTGGTCCGGAGGTAAATGCATATACAAGCTTTGAAGAAACGGTTTATATGCTTGAACTTCCTGCAGATGATCCAGAAATCTTAAAGACAAGCCTTATGGTTTTGCATGACTGGGCTAGTGCAGTTACCTTTGATCCTGTAGAACTCGATAAGGAACGAGGCGTAATTGTTGAAGAGTGGAGAATGAGAACTCAGGGAATTCAGGGGCGTGTTTCTGATTTAATAATTAATACGGTTCTTAAAGATTCCCGATTTGCAGACCGCATGCCTATTGGCGATATGAATGTAATTAAAAACATTTCATGCGATAGAGTTGTAGATTTCTACAAAAAATGGTACAGACCAGAAAATATGGCAGTTGTTGCAGTTGGTGACATTAAAGCTGATGTTCTTGAAAATGCAATCAAAGAAGTTATGGGAACAATTCCTGCTTCTGGAAAGAAAACAAAGGTTCCAGAATTTAAAGTTCCAACTCAGACAGAAAAAACAATCTCAACGATGCGCGACAAAGAACTGTCAGTAGCAGAGATTTGTATTTTCCAGCAGAACAATAATAATGAACCAGTTACTACTGTAGAACAGATTCGCGAAGAATATGTTTTAAACATTGCAGCAACAATCTTTAATCAGCGTTGCCAGGAAAAATCAAGTCTTCCAGATGCTGAATGGTTTAATGCAAGTTTTTATTCCAGCAGTGTAGCTAAACTCAATTATTATTATTCTCTTGATGTAATTCCTAAGCAGGGACGTTTTAATGAAGCATTCAAAGCACTTCTTGATGAATATGAACGTTTTATGAATTATGGTGTTACAGACACAGAATTAGCTCGAGTTAAGCAGGCAATGTTGCAGAGTGCAGAGCAAAGTTATGCAAATAAAGATAAACACGCTTCTGCAAACTATGCAGGTAATATCGTAAATCATTATACAACTGGCCGAATTTATGTTTCTGAAGAAGATAATCTTAAGATTTCAACTGATATCATTAATCAGATTACTGCAGAAGAAATAGTTGAAGTTTCCAAAAAGTATTTTGATAATCGTGGAACTATGATGCTTGTTCTTGTTCCAGAATCACTGGAAATTCCAGCTGAAAAAGAAATCGTAGACATCTGGAAAAATTACGAAAGCGAAGCAGAAGCTTATAAAGATGATTTAAGTACAGATTCATTTATGAAGCGTCCTGCAAAGAAAGCCAAAGTATCTGAGAAAAAAGTAATCAAAGAACTTGGTGGTACTCAGTATACTTTTGAGAACGGTGTAAAAATCATCACAAAGAAAACTGATTTCCAGAAGGACTCAATTGCAATCTATGGCGGAAGTAAGGGAGGCTTGTATCAGCTTAAGGAAGAAGAAATCCCTTCTGCACAGCTTTGTATAGATTATGCGATTCTTTCAGGTTATGGCGGAATCACTTATGCTCAGTATCAGAAAATTGCTACAGCTAAAAATCTGAATGTAAATATCGGCATTACTAATACTACAGAAAAATTTAATGCTTCAGCAAATAAGAATAATCTTGAAGAAAGCCTTCAGCTTATAAATCTTATGTTTACAAAGCCACAGTTTGGTGAAGATGCATGGAAAACACTCATGGCTCAGTGTAACCAGATAGCAGATTCTTATGGATCAAAGCCAATGCAGGTATATTCAGATAAAATCTCTGAAATGCTTTATGGTAAAACTCTGTATCATGCACCATTTGATAAAGATTATGTAGCAAAAATGGATCCTAAGGTTGCAGAACGAGTTTATCGTGAACGCTTTGCAAATCCAGCTGATTTTACATTTGTTTTTGTTGGTGATTTCAATGAAAAAGCACTCGTAGATTTGTGTGCTTACTATCTTGGAACTCTTAAAACAAATAATAAGCTTGAAGAAACAAAATATGTTTATTTCCCATTCCCAAAAGAAAGCAAATCTATTGTTGTAAATAAAGGAATTGATGAAAACGGTTATGTATATATGGGCTTTGGAGGATCACTTCCAGAATGTGCAGATATCGAACAGACTTTCAATGAAGGTGAAATCATAACTCAGCTTGCTTCTTTACTTGAAATTCGTTTACGTGAAGTTATTCGTGAAGATAAGAGCGGTTCTTATGGTGTAAGCGTTGGCGGTTATATTGACGGCTGGCCAGAGCGTTTCTATGGAGTTGATATTGAGTTTGGTTGTGAGCCTTCACGCCAGGATGAACTTTGTGCAACTATAATTGATACAATTAAAGATATCCAGAAGGGAAATATTTCTGATGAAGTAGTTTCAAAATTGAAGGAATCTTATATCCGTACAATTGAAACTAATTTAAGAAATAATAACTGGTGGCTTAATCGTTTTAAGGCTGAAATTTTGTATACTGATGAACCATTATGGTTTACATCAAATACAAATAAAGCTGCAGAATGGATTACAAAAGAAGCTTTACTTGAAGCTGCTAATAAGTATTTGAATACTAATGTAGTTGTAAAAGCTTATTTGAAGCCTGAGACTAAATAAAAAAAACGGTGGTTTCGCTAGTCGAAACCACCGTTTTTTTTATATCAAACTAGATAATTCCAATACCTGTCAAAAGAATGATGAACAACAAGATAGGTGCAACGAACTTAATCATTACAACATAAAGTGTCTTACGTACGAACTTTTCGCCGTTAAGAGTAATTTCATCAATTGTTGTTTTTGGCTTAGCAATCCAGCCAATGAGAATACAAGTAAGAAGTCCAACAATTGGCATAAGGATGTTGTTACTTGCATAGTCAAGGATGTCGAGAATCTGACCAACACTGCCGTTTGGAAGCTTAAGGTCAAAGTAGAATACGTTGTATCCAAGACAAACAATAACAGAAACAACAAATGTGCTTACAGCCATAATGAATGCTGAGCGGCGGCGGCTCCACTTGAACTTATCAATCATAGAAGAAGTAATTGCTTCAAGAATAGAAACTGCAGAAGTAAGAGCTGCGAACATTACCATTACAAAGAAGATAAGACCAATGAAATCACCAAACTTACCAAGTGAGTTGAATACCTTTGGCAAAGTAATGAACATAAGTCCTGGTCCTGCAGACATACCTTCTTTTCCGCTGAATGCGAATACGGCAGGAATAATCATCATACCTGCAAGGATAGCAACACCAGTATCGAAAATCTCAATCTGATTTACAGACTTGTTAAGGTTTTCATCTTTCTTCATGTAAGAACCGTAAGCAATCATAATACCCATAGCAATTGAAAGAGAGTAGAAAAGCTGACCCATTGCATCAAGAATGATGAAGAGGAACTTTTTAACTGTAATTCCTTCAAAGTTTGGAATAAAGTAAATTGCGGCACCCTGAAGACCAGTGCGTGTAACACCGTTTTCATCTGTATGGCTGATGAACAAAGCATAAATTGCAATGAATACAACAATTACAAAAAGAATTGGCATAAGAATCTTTGAATATTTTTCGATTCCGTGCTCAACTCCCTTATATACGATGATAAAACAGAGAATTGCAAAGATAGCACAGTAGAAAATTGGCTGCCACTGTGAAGTGATAAATGCGCCAAAGAATCCGTCTGCAACTGCAACCTGACCCTGGAATGCAAGGTAGCTGAACATATATTTCATTACCCATCCACCGATTACACAGTAGTAAGGATAAATAATAAATGGTACTACGAATGAAAAGATTCCGAGGAAGCCCCACTTCTTATTGATTTTTGAATAAGCAGTGAGTGGACTCTCCTGAGTCTTTCTACCAATTGCAACTTCTGTAATCAAAAGTGCAAAACCAAATGTGAGGGCGAGAACAAGATATACCAGAAGGAAGAGTCCTCCGCCGTCTTTTGCAGCAAGGTAAGGGAAGCGCCAGATATTTCCTAATCCAACGGCACTACCTGCTGCAGCCAGAACGAACCCGATTGAACTAGTAAACGAGTTGCGCTGTTTTGTCTGAGTTTCCATAAACACCTCTAAAAATTTTTTTACAAAATTTATTTTAACATAAAAAAAAGATGACAGTAAATAGTTAGTTTTGTTATAATTTCATCAGTAAAAAATAATATTGTTAAAAAAATGAATTCCATTATATAATTATAAGATGGCTTTTAAACAAAAAGTCCGAAAAGGGTTAAACAGTCTTACATCCTCATTTCAGCGGGCAAGGCTCGTTTCTCTGTTTGTAACTATTTGTTCTCTTTTATACCATATTTGTATCTGGTGCTTTTTTTATGCAATAGATATCAAGCATATGTTTTATTACAATTTTTTTAGCATTGCTGTCTTTTCTGTAATTTTGATTCTTGTGCCGCGTTTGAAATCATATGTGCTTGCTTATCATATTGCCCTGCTGGAAGTAATTATTCATCAAATTCTTGCAGATTATTTTATGGGCTCGTACAGCAGCTTTCATTCCTTTATTCTTTTAATGGGACTTTTGCCGTTCATTATTTTTGAAAATAAAAAGCGTTATGCGCTGCCAATTACGGTTATTACTGCACTTCTTTATATTTATTTTTCATGTAGAAATATTGAACCTCATGCAAATGTTTCTCCGGCTATTTTGTTCGGCGTCCGATGCATGAATATATCAATTACAGTTTTTATAATCATTTTTGTAGTTTTAATTTATACCCGCGTTGTTTATCGAATAGAATATTATTTAAAAAATCACAGTGAATCACTTGAAAACGAAATTAAAATGGCCGCCGTAATTCAGCAGAGCTTTTTCAGACAGCAGGTTGATGATATCAAAAAATATCAGGTTGCATATTTTAGCCGCCCTATGGTAGGTGTTTCCGGTGACCTTTACGATTTTTATAAGACAGGCGAAATGCTTGATGGTCTTGGAATTTTTGATGTTTCGGGACACGGTATATCCTCTGGTCTTGTAACAATGCTTGTAAAAAATATCATTCATCAGGAATTTTACAATCAGAAAGATGCTGAATTATGGGAAATCGTAAATCAAATTAATGACCGCGTAATCGAAGAAAAGGGTGAAATTCAAAATTATCTCACGGGTATTCTGGTTCGACTTTATGAAGATAAGCTTGAACTGGTTGATGCAGGGCATCCGGCTCCTATTCTGTATAAAAAAAGTACAGGCGAATGTAATTATATTGAGCTTGGCAATAAATCTGTTGGTGTAATTGGAATTGCTGGTTTTCCTGTTTTTTATGAGTCGATTTTCTGTGATTTTGAAGATGGCGATGAGTTGATTCTTTTTTCTGATGGTGTTATTGATATTAAAAATGAAAAAGATGAATATTATGGCAAAGATCGTCTTTTAAAAGCTGCAAAGGTTATGGTTGGAATGTCAGCTGCAGAACAGGTTAGTTATATTGCAAACGATATTTATGCATTCTGCTCTAATTGTGAACAGAATGATGATTTGACTATAATTGTCTTGAAAAAATAAAATTATGAATCAATATCCTATAACTCCCTATCTGATTTTAACAGCAGAAACTGCTGCTGGAAAATCTACTGTTTTACCGTTGGCTCTGCTTCAGAATTTTTCTGGAAAAATGATTATGACAGAGCCGCGTCGTATTGCTGTATTGGGCGTAGCTAATCGCCTTACAGAGTCTGCAGCTACAGGCGAAGTTGGTTACAAGATTCATCTGGAAAATAATATTACAAAAGATACTCGTCTTGAAGTTGTGACAGAAGCAATTCTTGTTCGTCAGTTGCAAAGTGACCCAGCTCTGGAAGATTACAATGTAGTTGTGTTAGATGAGTTTCACGAAAGGTCTGTAAATACAGATCTGGCTCTGGCATTTTTGAAAGAAGCTATGCTGCTGCGAGACGATTTATTTGTCGTGATTATGTCAGCTACAATCGATACAAAAAAATTGCAGGAGTATCTTGGGGATTGTGGTGAGACACCGGTATTTAAGGTTCCAGGTCGGCAGTTTCCGGTACAGGTTTTGTATGAGCCGGAAAAGAGCGTAGTAAGTGCGGTGCGGGAAGTCATAACGAATCTGTCATCTTCGGGCTTGACCCGGGGATCTGTACAGCACAAAAACATCCTGGTATTCCTCCCCGGCATTTCCGACATCCGTAAAGCACAGGATTCCTTACTGGAGACAGGTTTATTTGATGAGAACAGTGACAACGAACTCTGTATTTTGCATTCAAGTATTTCGCTGGAAGAACAGAAACGAGTTTTGAAAGAGACAAGAAAACGTCGTGTAATTCTTTCGTCGGCAATTGCTGAGACCTCGCTTACGGTTCCAGGTGTTTCAACAGTTATTGACAGCGGCCTTGCCCGCATAAATCGGCTTGATATAAATACAGGAATGGAAAAGCTCAGCTGAGCAGCGAAAAGGTCGTGCAGGCCGCCTTTGTGAAGGAACCTGCATCCGACTTTGGGATAAGCAAGATCCGCGCGTAAAAGAACTTGCGCCGGAAATATTGAGGGCAGACTTAGTTCCACTTGTCCTTGAGTGCTCAGAACGCGGAGTTTATACAGTTGATGGAATTGACTGGCTGGATTGTCCTTCTCGTGCAGCTTGGAAAGAAAGCTCTGAATTGCTGCGACAGTTAGGAATGCTTAAGGCTGATGGAAGAATTACAGAGAAAGGAAAGGCTGCTTTAACGCTCGGTGTTCATCCGCGGCTTGCAGGAATTGCTCTGGCTGATTTTGATAGCAATAAAGGCAGGCTTAGTGAAGAAGGACGGAAATTACTAATTCAATTCAGTTCTTATTCACGTTCGTCTCAAGAGTTACAAAGACATTTTATTTCTGATCTGGAACGCAGGCTCAAAATCAGCGGATATAAAGAAAAGGAAAAAACAGACTTTCTGATTTTATGCGGCTACCCAGACAGGCTTGCAAAACGCACAAGTGAACCTGGCCTTGAACCTGCTGAGTATAAGTTTGCAGGTGGTCGCCAGGCGCGATTATATAATAAAAGAGCTCCATTATGGTTGTGTGCTCCAGATGTTATGGCTGGAGACAAAGAAGCAGTCATTTTTGATTTGGTCGAACTGGATGAAGCAAAAATCAATGATTTCCTGGAAACTCATTGTGAAATTCGTGAAATTTGTTCATTTGCTCAAGGGACTTTGCAGAAATTTGAGCAGAAATGCTTTGGCGAAATTGTTCTTTCTTCTAAGAAGATTCAGGTTTCTGATGGGGATTATGCACAGGCCTGGGTAAATGAAGTTAAAGAAAAAGGCATTTCTTGCTTACCAAATGATAATAAAGTCGAAAGCCTTTTACTTCGTGCAGAATTTATTGAACAGCAGAATCAGGCTAAATCCGAAAATCAGTTTGAATCGAGACTCCGGGATTCAGTAAATGAATGGCTGGTTCCATTTATGGGTGGAAAAACAAATCTCACTTCTACAATGGTTTACGATGCCTTGTACTGGTATTTAAACGGAGCGGAAATAGACAAGCTTGCTCCAGAAACATTCATACTTGAAAATGGCCGTCGCTGTAAAGTAAAATACGAAAAACAGTCAGAAATCCGGCCGGTAATAGAAATCATTATTCAACGGATTTTCGGTTGTTTTACTACGCCACAAATCTGCGGTAAAAAAGTTTTATTACGTCTTTTATCACCAGCAAGCCGGCCGCTTCAGGTTACAGAAGATCTGGAGCATTTCTGGACGGGCGCCTGGGTAGAAATCTGTAAAGAAATGAAAGGCCGCTATCCTAAGCACAACTGGGATTACCGTGTGGCTGAAAAGGATTAAATATGAATATCATTCTGATAATTTTAGGCATTCTCTCTATTGCTTATGATGCAACGCTCATCATTATAAATCCCGGAACATTCCTGGATATCGTTTTTTCATTTACACATATCTGGCTTGCTCTGGGTGCTTATCTGATTTTTGTCGCAATATACAGAATTAAAACTGGTCATTCTTTCTGGAGCTTCTGGAAAAAATGGATTAAACTAACATTTGTTAGTCTGGTTGTTGTAGGAAGCGTAATAGCAGCTATTAATCTTTGCCTGATTTTGAATCCTGCAATCGTGTCTTCAAATGAACCTGCTGAGCATGTAATTTTATTAGGCGGTGGAATCGACAAGGACGGAAAGCTTCCGAAATCAGTTATATCTCGTGTAGAAAAAGCCGCTGAATATTTGAATAAAAATCCTGAATCAATTTGTGTAGTTACAGGTGGCACCTTAAAATGGCTTCCATATCCTGAAGCACCGGAGCTCAAAAATCAGCTTGTAAAAAGAGGCGTGGCTGCAGAACGTATTTTGGTTGAAGATCAGGCGCTGGATACCATTCAGAATTTTCAGTTGAGTTGCAAAATGCTGGAAGAGTTCAAGGGTGCTACAACAGAAGAAATCTTGAACACATCAACTGCCGTAGTAACTAGCCGATATCACTTACGCCGTTCTGAACGACTTGCCCGTAGAATGGGATTTAAAAATATAAAAGGCATCCCGGCGGGATGCCCTGCAGTTTATGTTTTACACAGTTATGTTCGCGAAATCTGCGCGTATGTAAAACTTAATTTAAGAATTCTACTGACTGGTAAGCCAGACTCTTTACTTTCCTAATGCAATTGATCTGTCGCAGGCTGCGGTAACTGCTTCAATTACTGCATTGCGGAAGTTATTCTTTTCGAGAGCCGCAACTCCTTCAATTGTAGTTCCTGCTGGTGAACAAACCATATCTTTAAGTACAGCTGGATGCTTTCCGCTTTCCAAAACCATTCCGGCAGAACCGTAAACGGTCTGTGCTGCATATGTGTAAGCCTGTGCTCGTGGCATTCCGCAACGAACTGCTGCATCAGCTAATGCTTCAATAAACATGAAAACAAATGCTGGACCAGAACCACTGACAGCAGTTACACAATCCATCAGTTTTTCAGGAACAACTTCTACCTTACCGGCAGAACTCAAAATCTCAATTGCAGTTTTTGCTTCTTCCGGTTTGATATTTTCGCCATAAGTTACGGCAGTCATTGCTTGGCCAATCTGAGCGCAAACATTCGGCATCATACGGATGAATCGTGCCTTAGGAGCCCAGTTATTAAGCTTTTCAATTTTTACTCCGGCAGCCATAGAAATCAAAACAGCCGAAGCCGGGATATTTCCTGCAATTTCCGCAAAAACATCGCCAAGAAACTGAGGTTTTACAGCAAGGAAAATGTAGTCGCAGTCGAGCACATCAACATTGTTTTCAACAAAAGTAGCGCCGGTTTCTGCAGCAAAAGCTTTTCCCATTTCTGCATTTTTATCAGTAACCTTAATCTGGCTAACATCATATTTTTTGCAAACAGCGCGCATAATTGCCCCGCCCATTGCACCAGTTCCAATACATCCGATTTTCATTTTGTAATCCTCCTATTTAACCGAGAACAAGGTTCCCTTTGCGTTTTCTTCTAAAAGTCCTGTAAGCGCTTTTGTTTTTCCACCATTTGCAAGCAGCATTTCAATTCCGTATTCAGTAACTTTTTCTGCAGCCTGAATCTTTGTTTCCATACCGCCAGTTCCAAATGCATTAGTCTCGCCAATCTTAATTGATTTACGAAGTTCTGGAATTGATTCTACAGTTTCAATCAATTTTGCATCCGGATTTGTCTTTGGATTATCTGAATAAACGCCGTCAATGTCGCTGAACAAAATCAAAAGATCTGCTGACCAGAGAATCGCTGTAAGGGCGCTCAAATTGTCGTTATCGCCGATTTTAATTTCATCGAAGCTTACACTGTCGTTTTCGTTGATGATGGGTACAACACCTTCGTCTACAAGGGTAAACAATGTGTTGCGGATATTGAGAGAGCGGTGCTCGTTCTTAAAATCATCTTTAGTAAGAAGCAGCTGACCAATGTGAAGATCCTGCTTCTGGAAGGCCTTGCGCCACTGATGCATGAGTTCTACCTGACCAATTGCACAAAGTGCCTGGCGATAATGAACATCCTTTTTGCGTGCCCATTCTTTGGTTGTAGAAACACCGGCAACCTGTGCACCGGAAGAAACCAGAATAATCTGCTTTCCCTGTTTAATAAGGTCTGCACACTGAGCGGCAAACTCTGCCATGAACTCTGTGTTCTGGGTTCCGTCCTCTTTTGCAAGAGTGTTAGAACCGATTTTTATTACTATTTTGCGTGCCTTTTTGAGGCTTTCATTTATGTTTCCCATTATCTTATCTGTCCTTCCCCATCAATTAAGTATTTAGTTGTAGTAAGCACTTTGATTCCCATTGGGCCACGGGCGTGCAGCTTCTGGGTAGAGATTCCAAGTTCAGCGCCAAAGCCAAACTCGCCGCCATCTGTAAAGCGGGTACTTGCATTTACATAAACGCAGCTTGCATCAATCATTGCCTGGAAAAGTCTTGTATTTTCACGGCTTTCAGAAATAATGCTTTCGCTGTGCTTTGTATTATGAGAATTGATATAGCTGATTGCTTCTTTAATTGAATCAACAACCTTTACGCAGCATTCGTAATCAAGGTATTCGTTACCAAAGTCGGCTTCAGTGGCAGGAATAGCATCCTTTAAGAAACCGATAGCACGTTCATCAGCATGCAGTTTTACGCGACCAGCAAACTTCGCTTCGAGCATAGGAAGAAACTTTTCTGCTACAGCCTTATGAACCACAATGCACTCAATTGCATTACAAACTGATGGACGCTGAATCTTTGCGTTCTCGGCAACATTGCAAGCCATATCCAGATTAGCAAACTCATCAACATAAAGATGGCAGACACCGCTTCCTGTTTCAATAACCGGAACTCTGGCATTGCGAACTACATTTTCTATCAGTTTTTTTCCGCCTCGTGGGAGACATACATCAATCATTCCAACAGCATTCAAAATCTGATCAACATCACTATGGTCATGGTCTTTTACTTCAACAAGTTCAATTGCCTCTGGAACACCGGCTTCAACTCCGGCCAGAGCCTCGCGAATTACGCGGACAATTTCAACATTAGATTTATAAGAAGATGAAGATCCGCGCAACAAAATTGCGTTTCCACTTTTATATGCAAGACTAAAGGCGTCTACTGTAACGTTCGGACGGTTTTCATAGATGATTGCAACTACTCCAAGAGGTACACGAACCTGGCGAATTGTCATTCCATTAGGTGTTTTCCAGCCGGCAACTTCTTCGCCAACGGGGTCTGTCTGGCCAATTACAAGACGGAGACTTTCAATAATTCCGTCGATTCTCTTATCATTAAGCAAAAGGCGGTCAATAATAGACTCGCTCATTCCATTTGCACGTGCTGCATCAATATCAAGCTTGTTTGCAGCAATAATTGATGCTCGGTTTTTGTCTAAAGCATCTGCAACTGCTGCAAGCGCTTTGTTCTTTAAGCTGGCATTCTGCAAAGCAAGTTTCTGGCTTGCTGTACGCAAAGAATCTGTAATTTTTTTAATGTCCATTGGGCACCTCACAAAAAAAAAGACCGGAACTTTTCGCTCCGGTCTGCTTTATCAAATTTTTAGTAGTTTGCAAGGAAATACATTCCGAGCAGCATAGCTAACCGGCATTTTTCTTCTGTCCATTCAGTTTTGGGAGGAAGGTTTGAAATGTACCACCAGAAAATTCCGAATTCAGGATCAATGCGGAGAGTGTATTCTGCAAAATCAGGTGTGTCCGGTTTCTGTCCAAACATCAGGAATACTGCCTGATTAATCAACTGCAAAAATAGAACGTAATTATCTTTCCAAGATTTGTTGCTTAAGAAAACATCAAGCTGGTAGAGCAGCTGGTCTTTCAAAGCAATGTCTGATTTTTCAACCCACGTCTTCTGGATTAAAAGGGTCAAATTGTTTTTGAAGCTAGAAACTAATTTTTCAACAGCTTCTTCCTTCATTTTAGAAAAACCCTTTCCAGAACCAAACGCAGCGGCAATTGTATCGGCAGACGATTCGTAACCCTTTTCTTTATTAAGAAAATTAGAAAGCGAATCTATAGTCTTCTTGTCTAAAAATTCTGTAAGTATGTCAGCCTGTTTAGTCATACTGTAGATATTAAAGATTTATTAACGGTTGGTCAAGATTTCAAAAATATGTTAAAGGTTTTATTCTTTAATTTGTAAAATATACTTGACATCTAACAAAATGTCATATATATTTGACATAAAGACAAGCAATACTTGCACGTCTGTTTTTCTAACTAACGGAGGTTTTTTATGTCATTTACATTTGGAATTGGAGCTGTTGCTGGTGTTTTATCTGTTATGGTAGTTGCACTTATCATGAAAAAAACAAAAAACAAAAAGTGCGAATACGATGAACGGCAAATTGCAGCCAGAAGAACTGCTTTTAAAGCAGGTTTTATTACTTTTGTACTTTGCGAGCTTACAGTATTTCTTACTGAAATTGCCATTGAAGAACCGCTTGTGATAATTGTGCCAGGTTTTCTAAGTATACTGATAATTTTGATTTCTGCACTTGTTTTTGTAGAGGTTTCAATCTTTAGTGATGCATATTTTACACCTAATAATCCATGTTCTAAAAAATGGGTTATTACAATGATAATTATTGGAATCATAGCTATTATACAGTTTATATCAGGATGAAGCATGGTATAAATATATGAATCTTTCTTGTGGAAGCTTTATCCTTCTTATTATGGCAAGTGTTGGAATAAAAGCTTTGATTTCTAAGAGAACAAGTAAATCAGAAGAAGATGAATCTGACGACGAGTAGGCGAGGAATTTTATGAAAAACTTAAAACTAAAATCTGCCCGCGCGCTTAAGGATATGTCGCAGGAAGATTTAGCCAAGGCTGTAAATGTTAGCCGCCAGACTATCAATGCAATCGAAAAAGGCGATTATAACCCGACAATCAACCTGTGTATTGCAATCTGCAAGGTACTTGGGGTTACTCTGAATGACCTTTTCTGGAACCCAGAGGAAACTGAAGCTTAAATAAAAAATTCGTCAAAACAGAAATTTCGTAGTAAAATTACCTTATATGGTAAGGACTATGAA
>CADANN010000056.1 GCA_902789325.1 uncultured Spirochaetaceae bacterium | reverse complement strand
AAAGATATTACTGTAGAGTTCTATGCACTTCCAAAGGTAAATGAAAATGACCTTCAGCAGTATTACGGAACTTGCAGTGAAACTCCATACCGCTTTAAGGTTAATGAAAGCACTGTAAAACAGTATCTCAAAACTCTGGAAGAGCTTGCAAAATGATTAAACTTGTAGCCTTCTTAGGAAATTACGGCAAGGAATACGAAAAGACCCGCCACAATGTCAGCTGGTATTTTGAAGATTCCCTGCCATTTGCAAACAAACTCAGCTGGCAGAACAAGTTCAAAGGAGAGTTCGCGTCGTTTACACCGGCCGAGCTCTCTCAGTGGGCCTGTGATACAAAAATCTGTTCAAAAAAAGACGGATCTCCGGTTCTTATACCCGAAGAAGCTCCGGCCCACATTTACTTTCTTAAGCCTTTGACTTATATGAATCTCAGCGGAGACAGCATTATAGAAGTTGCCAACTTTTATAAAATCCTGCCGGAAGAAATCATGGTTGTTCATGATGAACTCGAACTGGAGCCGGGATTTGTGAGCCTGAAGTGGAGTGGCGGTTTAGGCGGCCACAACGGCCTGCGTTCTACAAAAGCAGTTCTCAATACTCCAGACTTCTTCCGATTGCGTTTCGGAATTGGCCGCCCAACAAACGAAAATATTGGTGTCGCAGACTGGGTTCTCAGCCGTTTCACACCCGAACAGCAGGAACTAATGCAAAACGTATTCAGTCAGACAAATCTCCTCTTAGTCAAAGTCCTCCTCTCAAAAAATCCCAAAGACCTCATCCAGGCCTGGAGTAAAAAGAAACTCGTTTAAAAATAATTGCCATTCCCTGGATTAACCAGGGAATAATACATAAAAAGTGACAAATTTAGAGATTTCAACTGTTTAAATTATATTATGCCGTAGGCGGAATCCACACAAAAAAAATTCTGCACAAGCGAAGCGCGGAAGCCTTTTTTTTGTGTGGAGTTCTGCCGAGAGGCATAATATCACTCAAAATAATAAAATTTTTTAATATTGACACTTTTTATGTATTACTGTACTATGCGCTTAATACAGTGATACATAATATTATTGTTAAAGGAGTTTTAAATGTCCGTAGTTAGCTTAAAAGACGTGCACAAGTTTTATCCTCTCGGAAAAGAGAGAATCGAAGCCGTTCGTGGAGTTTCCTTTGATATTGAAAAGGGAGAGTTTGCTGCAGTTTCAGGACCATCAGGTTCTGGAAAATCTACAATCTTAAATATGATTGGTTTGATTGATCTTCCAAGCAGTGGTTCAATTGTAATTGGTGATACAGATGTTTATGACGGAGTAGACCTTGCTGATGCTGAAACAGTAAATACCCGCTGGTCTTCTGCCGGTCCAGATAAAAAAGACGGAAAGAAAAAGAAGGTTCGTATTGCAATTCCTGCAAAGCTCGACCGCCGCATTACAGCTCTCCGTCGTTCACATCTTGGTTTTATTTTCCAGACTTTCAACCTTATTCCTGTTTTGAACGTTTACGAAAATGTAGAGTTCCCTCTCTTGCTTGAATCAAAAGATAAGAATTCAAAAAGCCCTGTAGATGATTTTTCAAAAGCAGAAAAAGAAGAATGGATTAATTACCTTATCGAAAAGGTTGGCCTTACAGACTGGAAGAATCATAAGGCAAATGAGCTTTCTGGTGGTCAGCGTCAGCGTGTAGCAATTGCACGAGCCCTCGTAACAAAGGCTCCTGTAATCCTTGCTGATGAACCTACTGCAAACCTCGACTCTAAAAACTCAGAGCAGATTTTGAGTCTTATGAAATCCCTGAATAAAGATCCAGACCTTCAGACAACTTTCATCTTCTCTACACACGACTCTCGTATTGTAGATATGTGTGATCACGTTGTTCACATTCTCGATGGTCAGGTAATAAACGACGAGCACAAGGCTGGTTCAGACATCTACAAAATCTAAGAGGCGCCATATGAATCACATAATAAAACTAGCCCTTCGAAATCTCAAGGAACACAAATCCAAAACTCTTATCATTGCTATGTTCATTCTTTTTGGTGTAGCAATTGTAGTAATGGGAAACTCATTCCTTGAATCAGTAAACCGCGGACTTGAAAAAGATTTCCGCGCAAACGTAACGGGCGATATAGCAATTTCTGTTATTCCGGAAAAAGGTACATCAATTGATGTATTCGGAGTAAACAGCACAAATATTTCTGGTGAAGTTCCACAGATTCCTGCTCTTGCTGATCTTGAGCGCATTGAAGAAATTCTTGCAGAAACTGATGGAATCAAACAAAAGTCAAAATTGATTTCTGCTCAGGTAATTCTTTCTAAAGATGCTGAAATTGATTTTTCAGTTCTTCAGGATGATGACAAAGATATCGGAATTATGGATCTTCCAATTTCAATGCTTTTTGCAGGAGAAGATGGAAGTTTCTGGGAGCTCTTCCCTGATTTGAAAATGATTGAAGGCCGCTACCCTGAAGTTGGGTCAAACGAAATTATTGTTGATACCCGCGTCGTAGAAGGCTTTGTAAAAACCTGGGACAAAACACTTGAAGTTGGTGATGATGTTCTTATGGCAAGCATGGGCGGAGTTATCCGCGAAGCAAAAGTTGTAGGAATCTTTAAGCCTGCAAATGAATATTCTGCAATGTTCCAGAGTGTTTATTGTGAGCCAGGTCTTGCACGTTCTTTTGCTGAACTTACTTATGCAAACTCTTTCAGCCAGGATTTGCCAGACAGCGTAGACCTTTCAATTTCAGAACTTTCCGAAGATGACTTCTTTGGTGATGATGATTTTTTTGGCGATATCGACAATGATGATTCAATTCTTGGAAGTACTTCAGATTTTGACAGCATCCTTGGAGACACAACTCTTCGTAATCAGCTTAATCAGACAGATGATGGTGCATGGCAGTTTGTGTTAGCTAAGCTTAACAATCCGCATGCAGATAAAAAGATAGTTGCAGCACTTAATAAACGCTTTAAGGAAGAAGGTTTGAATGCTCAGGCTATGGACTGGAAAAAAGCCGCTTATTCTTATTCAGGAACAGTTGAAGGAATCGGCTTTATTTTCAATCTTCTTATCATTATTCTTGCAATCGTAGTATTCATTATCATAATGAATACAATGGTAGTTTCTGTAATTGAGCGTACTAGCGAGATTGGAACAATGCGCGCAATTGGTGCAGAAAAAAAGTTTGTAAAGAAACTCTTCTATTCAGAAGCAGTAATTCTTACAAGTCTTTCGGCACTGGCAGGAATTGTATTTGCCTTTATCTGTATGATAATTTTCAATTCCTTCAACATCGCAATTACAAACTCAATTGCAAAAATGATTCTTGGCGGCGGACTTTTACATTTCAGTCCAACTCCAAAAATCATCATAACTACAATTCTTGTTGCCCTTATCGGAAGTATTATCAGTAACAGATATCCGGTAAAGTCTGCGCTTAGAATTACGCCGATTAAGGCATTAAGTAAGGAGTAACTAACATGAAAACAGTATCATTAGCACTCAGAAACCTTACACGAAATAAAAGACGAAACGCCATCCTTGCAATTGCAATTGCCTTTGGATTTTTTGTAGTAACTGCAATCGATGGACTTACAACCGGAATGGTTGGAAATCTCGAAAACCAGATTGCTCAGTTGATTGGTGGTAACGTAATTGTTCAGGGACTTGAATGGGAAAATCCAACAACTCCTGGTGGAAAAGCAAAGCTTGTAAACATTGTACGTGACCGTGACTATGTAAAAGATATTGTAAAAGAACTTGGAATCAAATATGAATATTCAACTTCTTATACAATGTCTAGCGGAACTGTAATTTTCAATGGAAAAAGAACTGCTATTCAGCTTTATGGACGCAACCTTGAAGAAAAACTTCTGCAGGATTCTTTCCAGTTTATCAGTGGTGGTGTAGATTCAAACATAAAAAATGGACTTATTATCAGTGATAAAACTGCTGATTCTATGAACCTCCAGGTTGGCGATGAAGTAATCTATTCAACCTGGACAGTTTACGGCCAGAATACTTTTGCTGATATGACTGTTACGGGAATTATTAAATCGAACAGTTTTATCAGCACACTTCAGGCTTATGCAGATATTGAAGATGTAAATGAAATTATTGAAATGCCGGAAGGTGGCTATTCGATGTATGCAATTTATCTGCGTGATAAAAATCAGCAGACAAAAGCAGCCAATATGATTGAAGCAAGAATCCGTGAGGATCAGGAAAAGAACCCTGAGATTCATGTAACAAGCCGTGCCCTTGCAATGCAGACAAATCCGACAAACATTGGAAAGGGAATTGAAAAGCAGATTGATACAAAGAAACCGGAAAATGAATGGAAGGGTGTAAAGTATGGAGTTGAAACTTTGTACGATGAAATCCCTCAGATAAAGACAGTTTTGAATATTGTACATATCATTACAACTGTAATTCTTATTGTAATTCTTCTGATTGTAATGGTAGGCGTGTCTAACACATACCGTATGGTTTTGTATGAACGCATCCGCGAAATCGGAACAATGCGTGCTCTTGGTATGACAGGAAAAGATACACGTCGAGTATTTACAAATGAAGCTGTAATTCTTTGTATCATTGGTGCAATAGCTGGATTGATTTTTGCAGTATTTGTAATGAGTATAATTCATCTTATTCCAATTACAAATGAATCGCTGGGATTCTTCCTTGCCAAGGGACATTTCAGTTTCAAAGTTTCTGTACTTTCTATTATAATTCAGTATGTTCTGTTGATTATTCTTACCTCACTTGCTGTTCGTGGAAGTGCAAAGCAGGCAGCTCGTATGAGCCCAGCCGAAGCGTTGAGAACAGTAAAATAAGCCTATAATCGAAAATCCGTTAAAAAGCGAGCTGCGACAGCGGGTCGCTTTAGGATTATCGAAAAAACGGCTCAAGCGGCGAGACTATGCGAGCCGCAATACTTTAATTAAGGAGATAAACTAAATGAAAAAGATACTTTCAATTTTTGCACTTACCGTACTTTTTACAGCAGCAATCTTTGCTCAGACAGATGCTGCAACTTCAGAGAAGGCATTTAAAATTCTCGAGGACGCAGAAGACACACTCGCATATCACGGAGATTATTCTGCAACCATTTCTCTTGTAATTGAAAAGCCTGGAAAACCAAAAGAAAATCTTCAGTATAAAATTTTCCAGCGTGTAGATGATAAGCTTATGACAATTGTTCAGCTATTCCCGGAAGCTGATAAGGGAACAGGTTATCTTCGTAATGATGATAACATCTGGTCTTATGATCCTATCAGCCGTAAGTTTACACATACTTCAATTAAAGAGGCTCTTGGTGATTCTGATATCAAGCTTGATGATGTAGACCAGAGCGATTCACACTGGCGTGATAATTATAATATTGAAGCTTATGAAGAAGGAACTCTTGGTAAATATCCTGTTCATATCATTACTGTCAGAGCAAAAACAAGTGAGCCTTCTTATGCAAAAACTAAATATTATATTCGTACAGATATTCCACTTTTGCTTAAGCAGGAAGATTTTTCTGGTTCAGACCGTTTGATGCGTACAACTCTGCTTCCTAAGTATTCAAAGGTTCCTGCAGGTTATGTTGCAACTCAGGTAGTGCTTCGTGATGAACTCAACAAAGGTGAGCAGACACAGCAGGTAATTTCGGATCTTACTTTTGATGCTCTGCCGGATAAGATTTTTACAAAAGCATATCTCGAGGGACTCAATTAATGAAAAAAATACTTTCGATTTTTATTATTTCATTTCTTACATTAAACATCTTCTCACAGAGTGATGACGATCTTTTTGGAGATGACGACTTCTTTTCCGATGATGGCATTGAAGAAGTTGTTGATGTTTCTGCAAAAGACGAGCTCAGTAAGGGTGTAATTTTTGATACCGGTTCAATCAAAGTAGGCGGCAGCCTTACAGCCGGTATTACAACAAACACAATTTTGTATTCACCAGCTTCAATTGATTTTGGCGAGAATCTCAAGAATACAAAGCTCAAGCCTGATCTTAGTGCTCTGCTTAGTGTAGATGCTCGTCCAACAGAAACTTTGCGTATATATACAAAGTTTGGGCTTGCTTATCCGTTTGTGAATAGTGCGAACGGCTACTTGAGAACTGAAATGGATGGAAAAGTTACTCCAGATTATTTTGGAATCGATGCAAATATGACTCCATTTGTGGGAGCAAAACTAAATACTTCCATTACAGACTGGTTCAAGCTCAAAGAACTCTTTACAGATTTCTCCATCAAAGATACAGCCTTCTTTCGCTTTGGTATTCATACCGTTACCTGGGGAGCTGGTTACTTCTTCAGCCCTGTTTCAGATATGATTAATACAAGTTCAATCGATCCTGAAAATCCAGAACTTCAGGTTGATGGAGCTTTGAACCTTCGTACTCAAATCATCATTCCAAACAGTCAGAACTGTCTCTGGTTCTATGTAATTCCTTCAACAAAGTTTACAAATCAGACAGCAGAAAGCTATGCACGTGATACAGCGCTTGCCGGTAAAGCTGATATTCTGATTGGTAACTGGGAACTTGGACTTGGTGCTTTTTATAAATATCAGAATGCTCCAAAGGCAATGCTTACTGCAACCGGAAGCCTTAAAAAAGTCAGCTTCTTTGGTGAATTTGTTTATTCATACGGAGCTGCCAGTGAATGGGCTACAAATACAGACTGGGATGATAAAACAAGTATTTTCCAGGCAACAGCTGGTTTGAGCTATTACTGGAAGGATCCTATGATTACACTTGCCGCTCAGTATTACTATAATGGAAATGATTTGGATTTCCCTTACAATTATGTAATCAGCGGTCATAATTTGGCAGCAATGGTTAACTTTGGGAAGATTCTTGGAAATGAAGATTTTTCTGCAAGTATTTTCACAATGGCCAATTTTGGTCGTAAAGAGTTTGATGCATCACAACTTGCTATGCTGAAAATGGCGGGTGAAGATGTAGCTTCTGCGATTTCCGGAACATCATTGATGACAACTGCAATGCTCTATTATTCACCAATCAAAGAAATGAAGCTTGGAATGGGACCTGTAATTTCATTCAAAACCTTTGACGAAAATCCAACTATCTCACTAAAACTCTCCGCAACCCTCGGTGGTGGTAAGTTTTAAAAAACAAAAGCCGGCGTATTAGCCGGCCTGTAATGTGCTCTCAATCAACTAAGGATTGGCACTATAAATATTCCAACCGAAAAGCCGTTGGCGCTTCAAAATGTCTACGTATTATATAACCTCGACCAGGTTATCTCTCTTTGTCGGAAATTGCATATTGCCTCCCATCAAGCAACCGGTGTGCGTCCTCATCTCGCTCTTGGCTACAACTTTATGATAGCATACATTAAAGATAATGCAAGAAAAAAATTGAGAAAATGACGAAAAAAATGTCCGTTTTCTTTATTCAAAATTTATGGTATAATTTCTAATCTTTTTTTATTAATAAGGATGTCACAGCGTAGAGTTGTCGTAACTGGAATGGGATGTGTTTCTTCTGTTGGAAACGATGTTAAAACTGCTTGGGAAAATGTTAAGAATGGTAAAAGCGGAATTACAAAAATAACACTTTTTGATGCATCACAGCATCAGGTTCAGATTGCCGGTGAAGTAAAGGATTTTGATATAAACAATTATGGTGTAGATCGAAAGATGGCACGCAAGATGAGCCGCATGACAAAGTTCCTGCTTGGTGCAAGTATTGAGGCCGCAAATGATGCTGGTTTTAATGCAGAAAATCTTAAAGATGAAAAAGCTGGAATTGTAACTGGTGTTGGAATCGGTCTTTCTGATGATCTTGAAACTGCTTATAAAAAATATCTGGATCCTGCAAGTGGTGTAAACCGCATTCCACCGCTCACAGCTCCTCTTGTTTTGAATAACGAAGCATCTGCCGGAGTTGCAATGCATTTTGGAATTATGGGACCATCCTGGACTTTGTCTACAGCTTGTGCTTCTGGAACAGATTCTTTAGGTCTTGCTCTTGATATGATTCGCTGCGGCCGTCTTGACCTTTGTTTTGCCGGCGGTGTAGATGCAAATCTTACAGGCTTTAATATCGGATGCTATCAGGCACTTTCAGCCCTTACAAATAAATTCAATGACACACCAGAAAAGGCAAGCCGTCCTTTCGACAAAAATCGCAGCGGCTTTGTAATGGCAGAAGGTTCTGCAGTTCTGATTCTTGAAGAGTATGAACACGCTGTAGCACGTGGTGCAAAAATCTATGCTGAAGTTGCTGGTTATGGTTCAAGTTCAGATGCTTATCACATTACAGCTCCTCGCGAAGACGGAAGCGGCGGTGCTCTGGCAATGAAGCGCGCTTTTGAAGATGCCGGCATGAAGCCTTCTGACATTCAGTATTACAATGCTCACGGAACTTCAACTTCTGCAAACGATACTGCTGAAACTGCAATGATAAAATCAGTATTCGGTGACGATGCTAAAAAACTTCACATTTCTTCTACTAAGAGTGAAATCGGTCATATGGTTGGAGCTGCCGGAAGTATTGAATGCGACCTCGACTATACACCAAACAAAGGCGTATCTTGCGAGATTAATGCTACTGCCAGTTGTTCTCTTGGATTTGGCGGTCACAATGGATGTGTAATTCTTAAAAAAATCTAAAGTATGTTTGCACTAGTCCAAAATGACATTTTTTGATAAAATGTAAAAATAAACAGGAGATATTATTATGATTATCAAACCAATGGTTCGTTCGAACATGTGTCTTAACGCTCACCCTATTGGATGTGCTAAGGAAGTTGAAAATCAGATTGCATACGTAAAGGCTCAGAAGGCTAAACGCGGTACAAAGAACTTGAAAGAGGGGGGAAATGGTCCTAAGTTCGTACTTGTTTTGGGATGTTCTACAGGCTACGGATTAGCCAGCCGTATTTCTGCTGCTTTTGAGTATGGTGCAGATACAATCGGTGTTTCTTTTGAAAAGGCCGGAACAGAAACAAAGGGCGGTACTCCTGGCTGGTACAACAACCTGGCATTTGACCGCGCTGCTAAGGCAGAAGGTCTCTTTACAGAAACTTTCAGCGCTGATGCATTCAGTCACGAAACTCGTAAAATGATTATTGAAGAAGCAAAGAAGGCTGGTAAGAAGTTTGATCTTATCGTATACAGTCTTGCTTCACCGGTTCGCTCTGACCCTGATAAGATTGACCCTAACAGCCCAACTGGTGCTCACGTTTTGTATAAGTCTGTCATTAAGCCAATCGGTAAAACATATGCTGGTCTTGGAATTGATATTCTGACTGATTCTTTGAAGGAGTCTGCTGCAGAGCCTGCAAACGAAGAAGAAATTGCTAACACTGTAAAGGTTATGGGTGGCGAAGACTGGAAGCTTTGGATTGACCAGTTGAGTGAGGCTGGAGTTCTGGCTGATGGCTGCCGCACAGTTGCTTATTCATACATCGGACCAGAGTTGAGTCACGCTATTTACCGCGACGGTACAATCGGTCAGGCTAAAAAGCACCTTGAAGCTACTGCTCATGAATTGAACGATAAGCTTGCTAAGGAACTTGGTGGTGCTGCTTACGTTTCTGTAAACAAGGGACTTGTAACTCGTTCATCTGCAGTTATCCCAATCATCTCTCTCTACCTTTCAATCCTCTTCAAGGTAATGAAGGCTAAGGGAACTCACGAAGGCTGTATCGAACAGATGGAACGTCTTTTTGCAGAACGCCTTTACACAGGTGACAACAACGCAGCAGGCAAAGTTCCAGTTGATGAAGAAAACCGCATCCGCGTTGATGACTGGGAAATGCAGGCTGATGTTCAGGCAGAAGTTGATAAACTGATGGCAAGCGTAAACAACGACAACATTAAGGACGTTTGCGACCTCGCCGGCTACAAGCACGACTTCTACGCAACAAACGGTTTCGACGTTGCCGGCGTAGACTACACTGCTGATGTTCCTAGAATGGATCAGATTTAATTAAAAAAAAACGCACTTCGCAAAAGCGAGTGCGGCTTTTTTTTACACTCATACATTTCCTGATCGGCTTGTCTTTCTGAATCATGAATGCTGTGATTCTGTCAGGGCATCAGTTCTTGCTTCGGCTTTTTCTACAGCGTAACTGCGGCTTTTGAAGAGTTCAGCAATGTCTGAATCTACAAAGCCCAGTTCGCACTTAACGTCTTCTGATTGCCAGTCACTGATTTTAACTCGTTTCCAACCACGCTTAAAATAATCATTACATTCCCAGACTAAAGGGCAGTAATTATATTTATCACAGTTATCAAGAACATTTGTCATCCATTTGATATCATCATTTTTTCTGACATAAGTTCCATCAGACTGCTTTAGCATTGCAACCGCATATTCGCCTACAATTACACCATATCCTTCATTTGTAAAACGCTGCATCTGGGCAAAATCTTCATTCTGCTCTTTTACTTCCTGTGCAGTACCCCAGCTGTTTGCAACATTTGCCCAGCCTGCATCCTCAGAAAGAATTGAATAAGCAGGAGGTCCGTAATAATGAACAGATACCAGAAGTTTTTTAATATCTTCATTTGCAGAATCCTTTGGCATTTTATAACGTCTATCGGCAGTATAAGTCATACTAGTGTCATAACCTGGCATAAGGAGAAAGCGTTTATCATTTTTTCCACCCTGTGCACGGATTTTATCTACATAATACTGACCTATTTCTTCAATAATGTCATAACATTTATTCTGGAAGGCTTCAAACTCAGCTGCAGAAGAAGACCATATACTCACTTCTGTATCACTAGTATAATTTTTACCGCCAATTGAAAAGGCATGATAGAATCCGGCACCCCATTGTTCATTAGCTGCTTCAAAAATTAACTTGTAAGAATAATCCTTAAAATAAGTTCCTACCTGATCCCAAATTGCATCAAAAACTCTGTAAGCTTCTTCCCGGGTTTCTTCTGGACCAAAAAGTGCACACCATTCATAATCATGATGATCATTAAGAATGACAAATAAATCTGCCTCCAGTGCCCAGTTTACAATTGTAGCCACACGATTAATATATCTGGAATCTATTGTGTAATCCCCATTTGCAATATCCATGGCATTCAACCAGGAAACAGGAATTCGTACACAATCAAAGCCTGCTTCCTTATAAGCTGTAAACATTACTTTTTGTGTTTCAGGCATTCCCCAGCAATGTTCATATTCCAAAGGATCTTTCTTGAAACCAATCCAACCGCCACCACAAGCATCCATAGTGTTTCCAAGATTGATTCCGTTTCCCATCACCTTTGTAAGCTGAAGGGCTTCCATATTTTCATAATCATTATCATCTACACTTACATAAACATAAGGGGTATTTTCTTTACTCGATAATAGTCCTGAGCATGAAGTAAATATTAAAAGGAAAAGAGTGTTAAACCAAATTAATTTCATATTCATAATAAACCTCCAGATAACTTATAATTACCATCAATATGGCATTTTTTATTCTACGCTCCAGTTTTTGAAGCATATATCCTTTTTACTCATCACAAAATAAAGGTTATGAAGTCCTTCCAGATTTCTTGAAAAATCACTTGCTACAGATTTATATGAAGCATTCTCAAGAGTGATTACTGCAATGGCCTTGCTTTCATCTTCTATAGTTTCAGGCATTGAGTCTGCATAGACAAGAATTTTTCCGCTGCCTTTTACCTGAGCTGTGATTTTTGAAGCACCCTCTGCAAAGTCAACATTTTTTACCATAATCCAGCCGCAGGATTTTATAGATTTTGTTGCAATGTCAGATGGAGATTCTGAGTTTTCATACCAGGTATCTGCACAGGTAAACATGGTTGTTCCGGCTACAGTTTCAAAAGGATTAAGATTCTTCAGCGCACTCACTCCTTTTCGAGTTCCCTGACAATTGTTGATTTTGACATTTTCTTCATCAATTCTGTCTGTAACCTTATCTACACACATACTGCGAAAGCCGCCTCCTGTCTGAGCCCTTTCTTCCAAAGTCAATGTATGATAAAAAAGCCACCATTCTCCAGCATATTTATGAAGATGAGTATGATTGTTGCTGTAATTCAGTCCCATTTCTCCAGGATTCTTAAAATAATGTCCCTGGTATACCCAACTGTCTGTATTCAAAGGAGTTTTGCTTGTTATGTAAGACATTGAACAAGCAGAAGATGCTTCGGCTGTGGTGGTAGTCCAGGTATCCCGGGAATCCCAGCTGTTGTTGAAGGTATAAACATATGTGCCGTTTATATAATTCAGTTCACTTGCTTCAAAAAGATATGGCGCCTTTATTTCAACAAAATCACTTGCGATGGAAATCATATCACTTCCAAGTTTTACAATTCTTGCACTTCCAGGAAATTCATTTGTACCATCACTTGCTCTTCCAGCTCCAAAAGAAAGCCAGCCATCTCCGTTTTCATCAATGCAAACACCAGGATCGAAGGGGCTCGGACAGTCTGTAAGAGTATCGCCAGTCAAGGATTTTACTCCGGGATAAACAAGGGCTTTAGTTAAGGGAGAAGTCCATGGGCCTAGAGGTGATGTTGCTGTAATAACGCCGGAACCAAGGCCGTTGTTGGAAAAGTACATGTAAAAGTGGGTTAGCCCGTCATCCTCTTCTCTTGAGCAGATTGAAGGTGCCCATGAGTTCGTAATCCAGGGAGCAATTTTTCCAACATTGATTTCTCCATGGTAAGTCCAGTTGACCATATCTTCTGTTGAAAAACATACCAGTGACTTGATTTTTTCGTAGGTATTTTTGGGGGCTTTCAAATACTGTTCATGGTCATTTGTGCCATAAACATAAAGTCGACCTTCATATTCTACAGCTGTAGGATCTGCACAAAATACATTTGCAGAAATAGGATTTGCTGTTGTTGTCAATTTCCAGTTGTTTTTGCTTATTTTCACAGTAAGCTCTCCTTGGTCAGTATTGTCAGATTCTGTTTGATTTTCATTGCCAGAAGTAACATGCGATTTGCAGGAACATCCAAAAGAAAGAGGAACTAATATCATCACAGAAAAAAGATATTTATAGATTTTTGTCATAATTTTCGACCTCCTTGCCTAATCAACATAATAAGGTCAAAACTTGTTAAAACAATTGCATTTTAATCTATTTTTTATAGCATTTTGTGCAGGATTTGCTTTTTTAGTGTATAATTTTGGTATGAATATAAATATTGGGGCAATAGGCTATAATTATACTCACGAAGAAGATTTTAGAATGGATAGACCAGACGGACCTGGTGCCTGGCTTTTTCTACTTGTAAAATCTGATGCGATATTCTATATAAACGGTAAGCGAAACCTTGTAAAAAAACATTCTTATGTACTTTTACAGCCAAAGACTCCCTGCATGTATCAAGGAGCTAAAGAAAACTATGAAGATGACTGGTTTTTCTTTAATATGACAGAAGAGGATAAGACAGAACTTCTTGAAAGAGGGCTTGTATTTGACTCTCCTGTTTTTCTTGGCAGTACTGAAGAAATCTCCTCTTTAATTCATCAAATTTCTTATAATCATTTTTCTGCTGATATTTATCATGAAGAAATAAAAATTCTTCTTACTTCTGTTCTTTTCCTAAAAACTGCACAACAGGCTAAATCAAAAATCATACAGTCTCCAGATGCTCTTGCCAGCAAAAATGACAAGCTCACTTATTTAAGAACCAGACTTTTTGAAGAGCCTGCTCTTTTTTCCGGTATAGATGAAATGGCAGCTTATATGAACTTAAGCCGTTCAGGTTTTCAGCACCTATATTCCCATACTTTTGGAGTAAGCGTAATTCATGATGTTATAAAAGGAAGGATTGAAAAAGCAAAATCATTTCTTTCTAAAAGCAATTTTTCTATTACAGAAATTTCTAATAAATGCGGTTATAAAAGCGAGTTTCATTTTATGAGGCAGTTTAAAAAAGAAACGGGCTTAACTCCAACCGAGTTTCGTCGAAGCTCCAGCTGGACACAAATTGAAAAAAGCAGATAAAAGGGAAATGCTATGATTTTAAATACCGGTCAGCGTACAGACATTCCGGCTTTCTTTCCTCAATGGCTTGCTAACAGAATTAAAGAAGGCTTTGTCCTTGTAAGAAATCCTTATAATCCGGGGCTTGTTACCCGAAGTGGTGGACGCGATTGGTTTTTGCACAAAAAATCCTGCACCTTTTTTTCCTTACCTTGATTTGGTGAAGGATTTCGGGCAGTTCTGGTATGTTACGATTACACCTTATGGAAAGGATATTGAGCCGGGCGTGCCGGAGAAGTCTGAGGTGATTGATAGCTTTAAATATTTATCGCGTGTGGTTGGGGCAGGGGCTTGCGGCTGGCGTTACGACCCAATTTTTATTGATTCAAAATACACTGTTGATTTTCATTTGCGGGCTTTTGAAAAAATGGCGAGCGAACTGGAAGGCTTTACAAAAATTGTTGTCATCAGTTTTATTGATTTGTATGAAAAGGTAAAAAGGAATTTTCCGGAAGTTCGCGAGGTTAGACAGAAGGACAAGTTGTTGCTGGGACGCGCCATTATTAAAATTGCCGCTGACCACGGAATTCTTGTGAAGCCTTGCGGTGAAGGAGCTTTTCTTGCACCTTATGGAGCAGACTGCGGCGGCTGCATGACCATCCGCGACTATGAAAGGGCAATTGGAAAAAAGCTCAAGGTACCAAATTACAAGCCGTCCAGAAAAGAATGTGCCTGCTACCTTTCTGCAGATATCGGGGCCTATGACACCTGCCGTCACTACTGCAAATACTGCTACGCAAATAACGATTTGGCCCAGGTTGCAAAAAATCAGAAGCTCCACGATCCTGCGTCGCCTTTTCTGATTGGTGGCAGCCTGCCGGGCGATAAGCTTCATATCGCGGAACAAAAGTCCTGGGTGGATAATCAGCTGGAGCTGGGGTTTGAGTAAGATAAACCCCAGCTGCAAAAAGTTTACAACACTTTTTTCAATGCTTCCTCGCCGCACCAGTTCCTGATTTTTTCTTCAAGTTCTTTTACACGGCGGTCACCGTCTTCTTTTGTGTAAAGCTTCATATTCAAAATACCCTTTTCGTCATAGGCATTCAGAAGGTCCTTACGCTCAAGCTCGGCTGCGCAAAAATCGACATAATCATAAATCAGTTTTTTGAGTGCGGCAAAATCTTCGCGGGCGGCTTTGATATCTTCAGGGCGACCAGATTTCAATTCACCGCAAATCTTAAAGGCATACAAATCCTTCACAAAGCCCTGACAGAATGGCTTCATAGTCGGATCCTTGCAGATTGCAAAGATTGTGTTCAAAGCCCATTCGCAATAGCCGGCCGCCAGTTCAGGCTTGTTCCAGAAATAAGTTTCTGCGGAATATACAAACTCCTTGTTGAAGGGCAGACACATGAGCTGCGAATTATTGTGCTGAGCTTTAAGCTGTGCTTCAACTCCATTTTCAAAGCCTTCCAGTTTGGCAAGAATACTTTCCTTGAGCATGTTTGATTTTATGCTTGGAAGTTTTGCAATATGTTCGCGAGCCTTTTCATATTCTTTGCAGTGAATGTAAATCCAGGAAAGGGCAAAGTGAGTTTTTTCAACAAAATCTTCTTCCTTGCAGTAGCGGATAACCTGAACTGATTTTTTCAAAGCTTCGTCAAAATATTTGTCGTAGGTTTCATTCATGCCTTTTTTGTATTGGCCGAATGGCTCGACATTGCGGCTTAAGTTTGCAACGCTCTGAACAAAGTACATGTAGATTTCAAAGTTCAGAGGATTTGCCTCACATTCAGAAAGAAGATATTCGCAAGCTTCCAGAGCTCCCTTTTTCTTATCAATCTGACTGCGCAGCTCGCGGAATTTTACATGAACCTTTGCTGCTGTAACTGCATCATAATTTCCCTGTTCAAGACCAAAAAGCGCATCAGTTGAAATATTGAGCACTTTCGCCAGTGGAACAATCTGCGCAGTATCCGGCAGCCCCGCGTCGCTTTCCCATTTGCTCACCGCCTGAGAAGTAACAAAGAGCTGGCCCGCAAGTTCTTCCTGTGTGAGTCCCAGCTGCTTTCTGTAGTATTTGATGTTTGAACCAATTGAGTTTTTCATTTTAATCGTGTCTCCTTGTGTTCCGGCAAAAGCTGCCGGTCTTTAATTCCGCGCGGTAATTGTATATTAGCAGAAGTCAGGAGAAAATCCTAACAATTTATTTTTGAGAATGACTCAACGGAAAGTTGAAAATACGGGAGAAAATCTGTTAGTATGATATTGTAATAAACGAAATGTGCGGACACGCAAAGTTTATTGGGATTAAAAAATGACAGATTTTGAAAAAGTAAAAAACTACTACAGGCATTTTGATGAAAAAAACAGACTCAGAAATGACAATAGCGGCAAGCTTGAGTTTTTAATGACGATGAGGATTCTGGAGAAGGAGCTGCCGCCGGTGCAGGTGACTGAGACTGCGGGGGCGGATGGAAATGAGTCTTCAGACGGAGTTTCGATTCTTGACCTTGGTGGTGGGGCTGGAGTTTATTCTTTCCCACTGGCTAAAAAAGGATACAAGGTATCTCTTGCAGATCTTTCTGAAACTTTGTTAGTGCAGGCTAATAAACAGAAGGAAGAAGAGGCTGTTCAGAATCTGATTTCCTGCGACCAGGTGAATGCGACTGACTTGAGCTGTTACAAGGACCAGTCTTTTGATGTAGTCCTGCTTTTTGGTCCTCTTTATCATCTTACAGAAAAAGCCGAACGCGAAAAATGTATCAGCGAAGTTAGTCGCATTCTTAAAAAAGGCGGAAAGGTTTTTACAAGCTTTATTCCACATCTGTCTGGTAGCATTGCCCTTGTTCAAAGATTCTGCTGGAGTCCTGATCAGGTTGATATCAATACTCTGGAAGAGTGTTTTGAATCCGGCAAGTTTAATAATCTTTCTGATAAAGGTTTTCAGGAAGGCTACTATCCTGCTTCCGAAGAAATTGAAAATCTCTTTTCTGCAAATGGTTTTGAAAAAATCATACTGCGTTCTATCCGTGGCTTTGGTTATGAAAAAGAAGATGTGATTTTCAAATTCAAAAACAAAAATGTCTTTTCAAAAATCCTGGATTTGATAGATTCCACTGCGGAAGATAAATCTATAATCGAAATGTGTGGGCATGCAATATATGTGGGAGTTAAAAAATGAGTACAATTAATAATCAGAAAGATGTAAAAGAACAGTATGCAAACGCGGGAAATCTGAATACCCGCATTTCGATTCATCAAAAATATTCCACAAATAAAATGGGCTTCGGCAACTGGATTTTTTCGAATTATAAAATCTCGCAGGGAATGAAGGTTCTTGAACTTGGCTGCGGAACCGGCGACATGTGGAAGGGACACGAGGATTTGATCAAGGCTTGTGACAGACTTGTTCTCTCTGATTTTTCTGAGGGCATGCTGGAAAATGCAAAAGCAAATCTCGGAAACTGCGCCGGTCTTGAATACCGCGTGATTGACATCCAGAATATTCCTTTTGATGATGAAACTTTTGATGTCGTGATTGCAAATATGATGCTCTATCATGTGCCGGATATGAATCGCGGACTGTCTGAGGTTCGTCGGGTTTTGAAAAAGGGCGGTTCTTTTTATTGTGCAACTTTTGGCGAGCATGGAATCATGGAATTTCTTTGCAAGGCTTTGAATGTTTATGGCGTTGAAGATAATGCCAATAAAAACTTCACTTTGCAGAATGGAAAAGAAATTCTTGAGTCTTTCTTTTCTGATATCCAAAAGCTTGACTATGAAGATTCTCTTGCGGTTACAAACCTTGATGATTTAGTTGAGTATATTTATTCGCTTTCCAGCATGACAAGTTTGAGTTCCGTACCTAAGGAAGAAATCCGTGAGGTACTTACAAAGTTTGTCGCCAATGGAGTTTTGTCAGTTCCAAAGGAATATGGTATGTTTTGCTGCAGAAAGGCAAGGTCCTTTTAGGCTATGAGGAAAAAGGAATACAGTGAACATGTCAGATAAGTTTTCAGAAGATTTTATAAAGGCACTAAAAAATCATGATACAAAGACCCTCCTTACAATTCCAAAAAGTGATTTACATAATCATCTTGGGCGTGGTTGCAGAAGGCAGTGGCTTTCGGAAAAACTGAATCACGATTTTCCGCCTCCGCCTGAAAAGTTTGACGGGCTTATTGGAATGCAGAACTGGTATGTTGGTGCAATCAGGGATTATTGTCGTGCGCATGATGCTTTGAATCTTCGACGGGAAGGTTGTTTTGCCGAGGCCCAGCGCAATCATCTTGCCCGATTTGCTCCGAGTTTTTCTGATACTGATATCGAAGACTTTGGAGGCGTAGAAAATTTTGCAAATTACTGGGATAAGCTTCGTGAAAAATATTGTCCCGATGCAATTTATGAGCCGGAGCTTGCTTTTGCATCTTATGCTGATGTTGAGGCAGATGTAGAAAATGCAGAAAAGTATTTTTCAAGCGGATATTTTAAATCCATTGACGTTTGCTGCGGTGAAGGTTACAAGCCTTTTTCAGATTATATTCCCCTTTACAAGGTTGCCGAAAAATATCACATAAAAAAACGCATGCATGTGGGCGAAAGCGGGTCTGCCGAAGATGTTGAAGCTGCAATTGAAACGCTGGGCCTTGATGAAGTTCATCATGGAATAAATGCGGCTAATTCTCCAAGAGTTATGAAGCTTCTTGTAGATAGAAAAATTACTTTGAATATATGTCCTACAAGTAATATTATGTTAGGCTACGCTAATAGTTACACCGAACATCCTATAAAAATTCTTGTGGAAAATGGAGTGTCTGTAACAATAAATACAGATGACCTTCTGGTTTTTGATTCTTCTGTGGATCAGGAATATCTTAGATTATACGAGGCCGGAACTTTGACAGCAGAGCAGCTGGACCAGATTCGCTGCCGGGGAATTTATGGAGGAATAAAAAATGTCAAAAGTAAAAGGAAACTTAGGAAATGATTTTTGTCCACAGTCACTCTTTTTGTATGGAACAAAAAAGGATGATGGTACTCCGGTCTTTGGACTTTTTTGCTGCTCCCGTTATTACTGCTGGTGAAACAACCTATACCTCTATTGATGGTCGTGAGCTTGGTCGCTGGAGCCAACCAATGAAAACTCTGGAAAGCAAAGCTTGGAATATCAGAATTATTCCAGAGTTATTGTTTTGTCTTCCATCCCCTGAGCACTGATTGTAAGACTTGTTTTTCCCTTGTCATAACCAGAACGCAAAACTGCACAGGCGTGTCCCCTATAGCTTACAGTCTGATTGTCTGTGTAATCTTCATCAGTTAAAGGATTGCCGGAACCAAAGCCTGCAAGACTGCCAGCTCCCTCTACCTTCGCGGAAAGCTTTATTTCTGCATCCGGAACAAGCTGCCCCTTATCATCAATAACATCTATCATTACAAAGGCGACATCGTGACCATCCGCCAAAAGCGATTTTTTACTGCAGCTGAGTTTTATCTGTGTTGCCTGACCTGACGTGCAAAGTAAATCGCGGCTAACTTCTTGACCACCCGTATAACTGATGGCTTCGATTTTGCCGGGCTCGTAAGTTGCTTCGAACTCAGCCAGGTTTGGCATTGGGGCCTCAAAAGAAACTTTTTTTCTGCCTATAGATTTTCCATTCATTAAAACTTCAACTTCTTCTGCGCGGGAAAAAACTGCAATCTTAACAGGCTTTCCTTCGAAGCCGTGGTAGGTCCAGTTTTTGTTGAATTGCGGGAAGCCCCAGAAAGTCATCATTTCAACTTTATCAAAAGCATCCGGGTGTCTTGTGTATAAATGAGTTTTTTTGGAGCCCCATACTACACTGCGATATTCTCCCTGAGGAAGCAGCACGCCTGTAATGTCATAGTCTGCATCCTGGGCAGTTCTGTATGGAAAGTGGGAAGTTTGCTGAGGCATGATTTCCCATGGCTTTTTATTTACAATCGGATCATCTTTATCAGCATAGAATGCTTTACCAAGGCCGGCTTCTCCAAGATAGTCCCAGGCGGTCCAGGTAAAGTCTCCGATTACATAAGGATGCTTTTCTATAAATGGCCAGCGGTATCCAATTTGATTGGGGAAATTTTCCGAGCCTAGAATTACACGCTGAGGAAACATCTCGTGGTCTTTTTCATACTGGTCTTCCATGTAGTTGTAGCCCACAATATCCAGACCGTTGGTAAAAGGCTCCGTTGCCCGTTCCCAAAGATTTTCATAAAGACCGATATTTACATTTTGTGCCTGGTACTGGCCTTTTGCAAGCTTGTCATCAAGACCGCTCCAGAGAGAACAGATTCCGTTGCTTACAAGCCGGCTGGCATCCAGTTCTTTGATAGTCGTGGCTAACATAGTTGCTCTTGTATATCCTTGTGCAAGTCCGGCACGTTCAGGAATCTCATTTCCGGTAGACCAGATGATTACAGCAGGACTGCTGCGATCGCGTTTGATAAATGCAGTTAAATCTTTTTTCCAGTTGGCTTCAAAATACTGATTGTAGTCTCCGGCGCGTTTTCCAATCCACCAGGCGTCAAAGGCTTCGTCAAAAATATACATGCCAAGTTTTTCGCAGGCTCGAACAAGGGCAGAAGAAGGCGGATTATGAGAAGTTCTTATTGCATTAAAACCAAGCTCCTTGAGCTTTTTGATTTTGCGAGCTTCAACTTCATAAAGAGAAACCGCTCCCAAAAGTCCATTGTCATGATGCAGACAGCCGCCCTTGAGTTTTACGCTTTTTCCGTTTATCAAAAGTCCGCGCACTGCATCTGCAGAAATTGTGCGGACTCCAAAAAGGATTTCTGCTTCGTCGGCTGGCAGGTCATCTTTTTCTTCAAGCCGGGTGCGGTATTCTCCCTGACTTTTTACTTTGGCTTTGAGAGTGTAAAGATTCGGATTTTCACTATCCCAAAGTTTTGGATTTTTTAGATTGATAGAAAGATATGCTTTTTCGCAGGAATTGGTGGCAACATAAATTGAAGTTTTTGCGCTGGCTGCAACCGCACCAGAGTCTTCTTCAAGCTCCACGCAAACTTCCACAACTCTGTTTTCACCAGTATCATTAGCAAGCTCTACCTGAGCCTTAACAAAAGCAAAACCGTCAGCCACTTCAGAAGTCCAGGCATAAATGCCATCATCAGGAATATAAACTTTTGGAGCTCTGCAAAGCTGCACTCCGCGATAAAGTCCAAGGCCTGTATACCAGCGGGAATTGCTTACCGAGCCTGTATTAAGATTTACGGTAATTCTATTTTCCTGGCCAAAAGCAACATAGGGAGTAAGGTCCACATAAAAAGGCGCATAACCGTAATTCTGATGGGCAACCTTGCAGCCGTTAATATCAACCGAAGCGTTCATCATGGCGCCGTCAAACTTGAGCCCGATTTTCTGGTCACGCCAATCCTCGGGAATAAAAAGAAATTTTGTATAATTGCAGATTCCGCCATTAAAAAATCCGCTGTCGCAGCCTGCGGGACAATCCGCAGCAACGGCAGTTCCAATCATTGCATCGTGAGGGAGATTCACCTGCACCAACAGAATCAAGATAACCCCATCTAAAAGTCCAGTTCTGGTCAAGAGAAATTGTTTTCATAAATCAATTCTAATGTGGAACATCTGCCATTTCAAGATATAAAAGACTTGCAAAATTGCCACCTGTGTAATATAGTTTGTATACAAACTAAAATTTCGGAGTGATATTATGAATATTAAAGACCTTGTAAATCCGTGCTCTTTTGAATCTTGCAAATCCTAAGAAATATCCCAAGCTAAAAGATAAGGCAATTTCTGTGGAAGGTGAGGCTCTCACAATTTATTTTACGTCAAATACTTCTTCGCGAAAAATCCGCCAGATTCGCGCAAATAAGAATGTTTGTCTTTATTTTGTTCTTCCAAAAAAGTTTAAGGGAGTATCTGCAATCGGTACTATTGAAGAAGTTACTGATCAGTCTGTAAAAGAAGATTTCTGGCAGACCGGATGGTACATTTATTATCACAAGGGAATAAAAGATCCTGATTATACTCTTCTTAAGTTTACGACAAAATACCTGCACTGCTGGGGAGGTGGTAAAGTTCATGATTTTGGACAGCCGGTAAATTCGGTAAATGTTGACAAAGAAAATTAGGAGCTAACAATGAAAAAGGGGTGTACGGAAGGCGGAACACTCATTTCTCAAATACATCAGATTAGCCAGCGAGTCTGGTATGATGTCTTGAGTCGCAACGGCCTTTCAGATTTAGCAGGGGCGCGCGGTCGTGTGATTTTTGCTTTATGGAACGAAGACAATATCCCCATCAAAAAACTCGTAGAAAGAACAAGTTTAGATAAAGCAACGCTCACAGGAATTATTGATCGCTTGGAACGCGACGGCTATGTGAAAAGAATCCCAAGTCCAGATGACAAGCGTGCCACACTGATTTCCAGAACTGGCAAGGACGAGATTTTTAAATCAAAAATCCCCGAGTTTTCAAAGCAGCAAAACAAACTTTTTTACAAAGGTTTTTCTACCAGTGAAATCAAAGAGTTCGAAGAATATCTTAAACGCATACTTCAAAATTGCAAAGAAGCGGAGGCAGAAAAAACTTGGTCTTTCTGAGCTCTTAAAAATATTCCTGGCATAAGCACATAGCACAAAGTCTTAGAATTTCAGAAGAAGCACGATTCTAGAAATTATACAAACTATTAAAGACTGTTCTAATTCAGTTTAAAGAATCCCGCGCTTCTTCCTGCAACAATTATCTTTTTTCCGTCAAAGCTGATTTTTCCGCCGAAAGAGTAAATTGCATTTTCAAGGTCAGGCATCCCAGCCCCCAGCTTTTTCAAATCACAAGGGAAAGACACATCTTTTTCTGACGGATTTATAATCACTAGAATCTTCTCACCACACTGCTTTTTGCCAGTTACGTTACAGCTCCTTACATAAGCCAGCGGATATTCATTTTTCTTCGCAAAAATAAATTCAATTTCGCCCCGACTCTGCAGAGCCTCGTGCTCCTGACGAATTTTTATCAGCTTCTGGACTTCGTGATAAAGTGATTTTTTATTCTGCTGCTGAGCCTGGACTGTCGGCCGTTTGTTGCTTGGGTCAAGCGGAATATAAAGCTTCTGAACCCGTTCTTCCATATCCGCCTTCGACAGAAACAAGATTTTCTACATAGTTCATACCAATCTCATCTCCGTAATAAATAAAAGGAGCCCCAGGCATAGAAAGCAAAAAAGCAAAGGCAAGCTTAAGGTTGTCTCCTTTGATGTGGCGGGCAATCCTGTCCATATCGTGATTCCCCGACGGTATACAGATGAGGCCCATGTGCTTAGAATCTGCACGTGACTTTTCGTAACTTTCCTTGTACTTTTCTACAAACTCAAAAACATCACCTTTGCCGCTGGCCGCAAAAAAAGGATTCGCGCAACGGAACAAATCGTTGTAATGAGATGGCCCAAAGTGCAAAAGAAAATCCATGTGAAAGCCGCCCTGCAAAGATTTATCTGGTTCGCCCCATTCAGAAACCATTGCAGCTTCCGGGAATTCCTTATCCAAAAATCCGCGGACATTCTGCCAGAGCTTAATTGTGCCCTTTCCGTTTTCATCATGCTTTACAAGAGAGCCAGCCATATCAACTCTAAAACCATCGCAGCCCATTCCAAGCCAGAAGCGCATGATGTTTTTGAGTTCTTCAAGAGTTGCCTTGGGACCTGGCGCGTCCATCGGCTGCTGCCATTTTTTTGCAGGGTCCGGTTTATAAAAGCCATAATTTAAGGCCGGCTGATGAGAAAAAAAGTTTACAGCACAGGAACCGTCTCTGTCAGAAATACCGCGCAGGCTTGCCATTCCATCAGGCTCAACCCAGATTGAATCTGTCCAGACATAACGGTCGGTGTATTCATTTTTGCTGGCCTTCATAGATTCCTTAAACCACTTGTGTTCAGTAGAAGTATGGCCCGGAACCAAATCCAGCAGAATATGCATACCGCGCTTGTGAACCTCTTCAAAAAGTCTCCTTAAATCTTCATTAGTTCCGTAGCGTGGAGCGGCAAGATAGTAATTAGAAACATCATAACCCGCGTCGCCAAAAGGAGAAGCAAAACAGGGATTCATCCAGATTGCATTACAGCCAAGCTCTTTGATGTAATCAAGCTTTTGAATTATTCCATTAAAGTCACCAATCCCGTCTCCGTTTGAATCACAGAAAGACTGAGGATAGATTTCATAAAAAATTGCATTATCAAGCCATTCAGGATTTTTGTTTGCCATAGTTTCTTCCATAATAAAAAAAGGTTACATTAATTCTAACCCATGCTTTGCAATATATAAAGAAGATTTTAAATGATGAATGCAAAATTATTGTAACATCCTGCGATTTTTGCTAAAATGTCAAAAATCAAAAAGGGGTAACCAATGCTTACTGGTCGTCATTTAATTCAGCCGGATGATCTTACGGTTTCAGAAATCGAAGAAATTTGTTCTTTGGCTGAGCAGATTATTGTTGATCCTAAATCATTTCAAGATGTGTGTCGCGGGAAAATTCTTGCGACACTTTTTTTTGAGCCAAGCACTAGAACAAGGCTCAGTTTTGAGGCGGCCATGCTGCGACTTGGTGGTTCGGTAGAAGGTTTTTCAGATGCCGACAACACATCTTCGGTAAAGGGAGAAACTCTTGCCGATACAATTCGCGTAGTTTCGAGCTATGCAGATGTAATTGCAATGCGCAATCCAAAAGAGGGTGCTGCACTTCTGGCAAGCAAGTATTCGGCTTGTCCAATTATCAATGCGGGTGATGGTGGTCATTTTCACCCTACACAGACACTTACCGACCTGGTAACAATTCGCCAGCTGCTCGGTGGACTTGAAAATCATACAGTTGGTTTCTGCGGCGACCTTAAGTTTGGCCGTACAGTTCACTCACTCGCTGAGGCACTCCGACATTTTAAGGGTAACCGTTTTATTTTCATCAGTCCAAAAGAACTGACAGTTCCAGATTACCTTATTACAAACATTCTTGAGCCAGCAGGCGTTAAGTATGATATCGTAGAAAGTCTTGATGAAGTTATTGATCAGCTCGATATCCTTTATATGACCCGTGTTCAGAAAGAGAGATTCTTCAATGAGCAGGATTATATTCGCCTTAAGGACAGCTATATTCTTGATTCAGAAAGAATGAAGAATGCACGCAAAAATATGATAGTTCTTCATCCGCTTCCACGTGTAAATGAGATTACACCTGAAGTTGATGATGATCCACGCGCCGCTTACTTTAAGCAGGTTAAATACGGAATGTACGCGCGAATGGCACTGATTGCTAAATTGACAGGAGCGATAGACTAATGTTAAACGTAAACACAATAAAAAACGGCCTTGTTATAGACCACATTCGTGCAGGCTCTGGCTGGGAAATCTACCAGTGGCTCGGACTCGATAAGGCACCATTTACATCCTGCCTGATTCAGAATGTTGCTTCTGAAAAATCTGGAAAAAAAGATATTATCAAAATCGATAACATCATAAATATTGATTATTCAGTGCTCGGTTTTATTGACCCAAGCATCTGCGTAAACGTAATTGAAAACGAAAAGATTGTACGCAAAATCAACATGGAACTGCCAAGCCGTGTACAGGGAGTTTTCAAATGTAAAAATCCTCGCTGTATAACACAGACAGAACATTATGTAAAACCTACTTTCATTCTTACAGATAAATCAAAGGGTGTTTACAGATGTGAATACTGCGACACATTGTATCTTGCAGGAAGTGAACGCAGATAATGGTGACTAAGGAGTCCTTATGAGCAAAATAACACTTATCTACAACGCACGTCTTTTGGATGAAAGCATGGACACTCCGGGTGCCCTGCTTGTTATGGATGCAAAAATCCGTTCGGTTTTTCAGGGCTATTATACTAACTCTGAAACGCTCGATAAAATGGCACGTGCAGTGCTTACCGAAGACGGTCTTGAAGAAAAGTGTCCTATTGAACTATTCAATGCTCATGGACTTACCCTTACACCTGCCTTTATTGATATGCACGTTCATCTGCGTTATCCGGGACAAACTCAAAAAGAAGATTTGAATTCCGGACTTCACGCAGCAGCTGCTGGCGGCTACGGCACAATAGTAGCCATGCCTAACACAAATCCGGTTGTTTCTTCTATCGAAATGGCTATGAAGATTGAACGGGAAGCTGCA
>CADANN010000055.1 GCA_902789325.1 uncultured Spirochaetaceae bacterium | reverse complement strand
CCTTTTATATTTTCTGAATTCAGGAAGACCTACATCAGTAAGTGGAAACTTTGGACCGCAATCAAGTTTTGATACAAAAACGCGGTCTTTAATAAGGAATGTTGGAACCATAGATTCCGATGGAATTTCATACAACTGTAAAAGGAAAATCTGGAAAATCAAAACTGTAAAAATTGCCCAGAAAAAAGCATCTACCCAGTCTACAAGTTCAAATAAAACTTTTCCCATTCCTTTGAACTTTCTTTCAACTGGAGCTACATTCCAGCCCTGAATGATTTTTGCGTTCTTTGCAGGATATAAAACGCGGGAATTAAAATATGCAAGTACAAAAACAACAAACCAGGAAAGTACTGCAAAAACGTCCAGAACAAATGGAGTTCCAGTTTTTCCGGCACGTCGTAAAATAAAGGTAATAAAGAATAAATATGGAAGATATTCATTGAGTTTAATTGCAGCATACAAATGCTTTCCATCTGTATCAATAACAAGTTTTTTTAATAAAAACCAGCAGGTTATTGCAAAATAAATAATTGCAAGAGGAAATGCTAAAAGCGATATATCTGCATGAAAACTGATTGTGAAAAGTGTAAAAAGTGCTGCAGCACCGAGTTCTATAAATGTAAAAAGTCTAAATCTTTTGAATTCGTTTGTAAGTTCTGATTTTTTGCTCATATATACAATATAACAAAAAATCAAATATTATGTAACAAGTTGACTATTTTTATTATATCCGCTGGAGTCGTATATTTCTCTCCTTTGAGAAACTGGAAGGGAGCATCTGTTTCTGCTAATATTCGTTCAGCTGGAAGTTCGCGTACACACGCAATTGCCTTTTTATTACCATTGAGTAATTGTTTTCCAAAACTAAAATATCCGTTTATTCCGTGATTTAACAACGATTTAGCTTCTACTGGAGGCCCCATAAAGGAATGGAAGAGTACTTCCGGCAGTTTTTTCAGTAGTTTCGAATATTCAAATAATTTATGATTAGCTTTCCTGCAGTGAATCACAAGAGGCATTTTATATTCCAAAGCAAGTTCCAGTTGTATGTTGAAAATTTCTTCCTGTAAATCAGCCGTATTTCTATACTCTTCTGAAAAATAATCAAAACCAGCTTCGCCTATAAAAGAGATTAGATTTTTGTTTAGCAATTCTTCTAGAAAATCAGCTGAATCTTTTATATTTTCGTTAGCAGCATTCTGCGGATGCATTCCATATGCCTGAATTACGCACTCTGGCGCTTCCCTTTGTATTTCAAATTCATGCTTAGAATGTGCACATGAAATCCCCTGCCAGTTCTCTGGAAGCTGGCAAATCCCCATTTCTTTACAAACTGCATAGTGAAAATGTGCATCAAAGAACATTTTTTGAGAAAAATCTGTATTTTTTTGCATATTTTTTGCAAATTTTTCTAACATTATTTTTATTATAACCGAAAATAAGAGTAATGTGACAGTTTTGCGTGACACTTTAAATCATTTTTTATATATGGGAGTAAAAAGAAAATGAAAAAATACACACTCAAAAGCATTGGAAAGAACACAGATTACATGACAATCATTCGCGAGATGGAAGATGGATTCGTAGTAAAAATCGTTCGTGATTTGGATGGATACGAAGACGTAAAGACTGACTACATTTCAAAGGAACTTTTTGATAGCTGCATCCGCACTGGTTATCTTACAGAAATTACTGAAACTGTAAAGATGGCTGTTAATGCCTAACTTGATATAATTAAAAAAGGAAAAGTCCTCTTGTTAAAAAGAATTGCCGGCTACACCACCGGCAATTTTTTATTTTAACGAAGTAACCAATTCTTTCGCCTGTTTAATTCTTTCTTCCTTACTACCTGCATCCAGCCAGTGAATTTCAACACCTTTCTTTTCCATCATGCGAAACCAGGTTTCCTGTCTTTTTGCAAACTGACGAATTGCAACAAATAAACCTTCATACAAATCTTCTTTTGATGAAATTTGTCCCTGCAAAAATTGAGAACAGAATCGATATTCAAGACCAAGCTTTTCAAGGCGCTCCCAGCTTATTCCGCTATCATGAATTGCCTGAACTTCTTCAATCATTCCATTATCAAGTCTTTCACGAAGTCTTATACTGATATTTTCCCATAATTGAGGACGTGGCAAAGTTGTACCGATTACAAAAGGTCTGATATCTGGTCTCTGAACAGAAGTAGAATCAAGGCCCTGCTTTTTTGCCTCTATGATTTCCAGTGCCTTAATTACGCGGTCCTTTTCAAGCAAATCACATTTTGTATGCAAATCAGGTTGAAGTTTAATAAGCCGTTCTGCAAGAACTTCAAGTGGAGTTGCTTCCAGCTCTTCATGCAGTTTTTTATTTTCCGGAAGAATAACCAGCTGATAGTCGCGTACAATGGCATCAATATACATACCAGTTCCACCGACAACAACAGGAAGCTTCCCCCGCTCTGTAATATCCTTAAAAGCCTTATAAAAATCCTGCTGATAATTGTAAACGTTGTATTCTGCCGGCAGTTCAGTAATATCAATCAAATGATATGGAACAGCAGGTCCTTCTTCACTTGCCGCATAATCCGCCAGATCTTTGCCAGAACCTATATCGAGGTGGCGGTAAGTCTGGCGTGAATCAGCTGAAATAATTTCACCGTTAAATGCACGTGCAAGAGCAACTCCAATTGCAGTTTTTCCAACAGCTGTTGGTCCGAGAATTATTATGCAGTTATATTTTTTTTCAGCACTAGAGGACACGGCAAACCACACACTTTAAGTATTCTGATTTTGGATAGCCAAGAAGAACAGGATGATCAGGTCCTGCCCCACGTTTTTCGAGAATCTGAATACGCTTGTGACTGTCCATTGCAGCATGCATAAGCATATCGCAGAACATATTTGTTTCCATAAAATGAGAACATGAACAGGTAACTAAAATGCCACCTTCGTTCAAAAGACGCAAAGCTCGTAAATTGATTTCCTTGTATCCGCCATAAGCTTTTTCAATCATTTTTGCAGATTTTGTAAAAGCCGGAGGATCAAGAATAATTACATCAAACTTTCGGCCATCATTTTCGTATTGTTTAAGAAGATCAAATACATCTGCACATACTGCAGTCATAACCTTTTCTGCACCATTGAGCTCAATGTTATGCTTTACCATATCAACTGCTTCTGGAGATATATCTACCGAAGTAACCTCGCGTGCTCCATTCTTAAAAGCATTAAGTCCAAAAGCACCTGTATGAGTAAATGTATCAAGAACAGTCTTACCCTTACAGAAGCTTGCAGCAGCAATACGATTGAACTTCTGGTCCAGGAAGTAACCTGTTTTCTGACCATTAGCGATATCTACACCTAGCTTTATTCCATTTTCAACAATTGTGAAAACAGTATCACCATTTCCAAAAATCCAGCCAGCTGTCTGAGGAAGACCTTCCTTATCACGAACAGATGCATCACTTCTTTCATAAATTGCATCTGGCTTACAAACCTTTTTAAGCGCTGCAATAATTTCATTACGGAAAACTTCACATGACAATGAAAGGAACTGTGCAACAATTATCTTACGGCCCTTTTCATCGCAAAAACATTCACAAATCAATCCTGGAATAAAATCAGCTTCACCAAAAATCAATCGATAAGAATCACTGTCTTTATAGAACATGCGGCGCATATTATAGGCATCAAGAATTTTCTTTTCATAAAAAGCAGCTGTATCTGCCATAATAACATCTGCATGTTCACTGCCAATAATTCTTACTGTAATCTTTGATTTTTTATTAATAATACCAGTTCCAAGAAATCCGCCAGCCTTTGTATAAACTTCTACTGTAGCACCATCTTCTACGGTGCACTCTTTTAGGCTTTCATTTTTCCATTCAGATTTCTCGTCTGCTCTGTGTTTTATGTGAGAGATTTCATTATCAAAGGCCCATGGGAATCCCTGCTGGATTTCCTTTTCTTCTTTACTGTTCAGAAAAACTCTCGGAAAATTATTCATACTCATATGTTCCATTATATCAAACTTGATTATTCACCACAATTACACCATAATCACAATATGCTTTTTATTTTCGATATGGGTGGTGTCGTTACAAACACCTTTAAGATGGATTCAATCTACAACAAATTAAATCTTTCAAAAACTGATTTTTTTGATATCTGCAAACTTAATAATCATAATATAGAACATGAACTTAACATTGGAAATATTTCCAGCGCTGAATTCTGGAAGGAATTTAACAATAGAATTACAACTCTAAAAACACAAGATAAATTTCTGCAGGTTCCTGAAGTAACCACTGATCTTTTCAGACTGTTTTTCCACCCTTCAAAGAATCTTCAAACTATTGAACTTGTGCAGGCCTTAAAAAAGAAACACCGTGTTGTCTGTGGAACAAATACAATTCAAAGCCACTGGGAAAATCATATGGAGCGTGGAGATTATTCTTTTTTTAATCAGACTTACGCTTCAAACAAAATCGGTTGTGCAAAGCCAGACCCACATTTTTTTGAGCTAATTTTAGAGGCAGAAGAAACTGATCCACAAAATGCATTTTTCACAGATGATAAACTGGAAAATGTACAGGCCGCTGCTTCACTTGGAATTCATGCAGAACTGTTTACAGATGCAAAAGAGCTTACCGAAAAATGGAAGCTCTATTGCTGATTAAAAATCAATATCATCAAAATCGTCAGAATCATCAGAACCGGCAGTTGAATCCTTTATCTGTTTTTTCAGACGATTAGCCATATTTATTTCACTTTGAATATCAGCAAGTCCCTTTGCAACTCTTGTATCAGGATTTTTTACATAAACTTCCTGCATCATTTTTTCTGCAACAGAAAGATTTCCTAATGCTTCCTGAAGAATTGCAGCATTATAACCAGCTTCAATGGTTTCAGTTTCTTCATAAATTTTCTGGAATTCAGAACTTGCAGTTTGAATCTGATTATTTTTTGCAAGCTCGTCTGCAGCTTTCATACGAGCTTTTAATTCCTTATCTTTTGTTTTTACTTCAAGAAGCTTTATTGATTTTGTTACTACATATGGCTGCAATTCTTGCAGTATTCTTTTTGAAGCAGCTCGTATATCAGATTCCAGTAAAGTATAAGCACTCGGTAAAGATTTCTTTGATTCATATCTTGAAGAAGTTTCCTGCATACGAACTTCATCAAAAGAAATTACCTTATCTGTGTAGCTGTCAACAACCTGGTATTTGAAATTGAAATAAGCAGTTCTCTTCCAGTATCTTACAATTTCATACTCAGCCTTCTGATCACCTTTTGCAGCCTTTACTAGTTTTCTTTCTTCAGATTTTGAATCACTTATATCAAAATATGTTACTTCGCCAATAAGATAAACATCGGCTGGATTCAATTGGCCTTTTCGTTTTGCAGTTTCAACGGCATCAGAACTTACAAGTTTAATATATGGCGAATCCAGAAGACCTCTTTCAATCTGAGTTCGAAGACTGTCAATCGCAAGCTGTTCATCAGGATCACGAATATCGAAAATTTGATAGAAGGAATTGATAAGAATTTCCATTCCAAGAGAAGTATTATATTCCTTGTAATAAGCACATGGCTTAAACGGAAGGATGGCTATAGTTCGGGCACCATTCAAATCCAGATGTGCAGGTCTAGTAAGTTTTACATTTACAGTTGTGGCACATGATAAAAACATAAAACAGAAACAGATAATTATAGAATAGAATGAAATGCGTTTTTTCATATTTTTCTCCCGTAAGAGTAAGTCTTTATAATACATTTAGAATGCATATAATTATAACACTTATATTGAACAAAATCTTTCCTAAATATATAATAATTCAATTTTTTTTAGAGTTTTCTCTATATTATTGCAATGGAGCAAATGATATGAATACAGCACTTCCAAATACTGAAATCATTCTTCACATTCTGCTTTCAGTAGGTATTATCGTCATTGTAGCAAAGTACTTTGGAGTACTTGCAAAAAAAATCGGCATTCCACAAGTTGCAGGAATGATTGTTGCCGGTCTTTTACTTCGCTTTCTACCATTTTTCAGAAACTTCGGTAAAACAGACTCAAATGTAATTTATAACGAAGCAAATCAGTTTATTTCTTATATGTCAGAAATTGGTGTAATTCTTATTATGTTCTCTGCAGGTCTTGGAACTAATATAAAGTCACTTGTTAAATCTGGCTTCAAAGCTACACTTATAGCTGTATTTGGTGTATTTGCTCCTCTTGTTTTGGGCACAATTATGGCTATGTTCTTCTTTGGCTTTACTGGCTGGGGAAGTCCAGAATTCTTTAAATGTGTTTTTATAGGTACTATTCTTACAGCCACATCAGTTAGTATTACAGTAGCTGTACTTAAAGAACTTGGTAAGATTAAATCAGATGTAGGACAAACTATCGTAAGTGCTGCAATCATTGATGATGTTATCGGAATTATAGTACTTACAATTGTTCTTGGAGTCAGCTCAGGCAAAGGCGGATATTTGGGAATTATCTTAAAGACCTTAGCCTTTTTTGTTTGTGCTATTATTGCAGGCTTTATTGTTTACAGACTTTTCCGCTGGTATGATAAACGCCATCCACGCTCACGCCGTATCCCTATTTACGCTCTTGGTGTTGCATTGATTTTTGCATTCTGTGCTGAACACTTTTTTGGAATTGCTGATATTACAGGAGCATATATTGCAGGTATCGTATTCTGCAGTTTGAGTGATGCTTCATACATGGAATCAAAAATTGATATTAATGCCTATATGATTTTCAGCCCTATCTTCTTTGCAAGCATTGGATTGAAAACAGATCTTTCTGGAATGAATTTGAATCTTTTATGGTTCTCAATTGCGTTTGTAATAGTCGGATGCCTTTCTAAAATTATAGGTTGTGGTGGAATCTCGAAGCTTCTTGGCTATAATTGGAAAGAAAGTCTTCAGATTGGTGAAGGAATGATGGTTCGTGGAGAAGTAGCCCTTATCGTTGCAACAAAGGGCCTTTCTGCAGGACTTGTTGATTCAAAATATTTCACTTCAGTAATTCTTTTGATTATTGTGTCTTCAATGATTGTTCCAATTCTTTTGAAAAAAGCTTTCAGTGATTCTTCAGAAGAAATTACAGCAACGACTCCAGCTGAGTAAACGAATCAAGTTTAGCATAATAATTATTATCTTCGGGCTTGCCAAATCCATAGGCAGCCCAGATAAATGGAACTCCAGCTTCTTTGCAGGCTTCATAATCTCCCTGAGTATCACCAACATAGACTGGAGATTTTAATCCGTTACGACGTGCAACAAGTTTAATATTTTCCGCCTTTGATTTTCCAGTATTTCCAAAGCATTCAAAATCTTTAATAAGTGGTGTGATTTTATTTTTTTCAATTACCAGCTCTATATAACCACTTTGACAGTTACTTACAATAAAAATAGGAATTATAGAAGAAAGCTTCTTTAAGGTTTCTATAACGCCGTCATAAGTAATGTTTTTTGAATTTTCTAAAAGTGCTTTCTGTTCATATATACAACATTTTTTCATCAAGATTTTTTTATCTTCTGCAGACAATACACCAAAAAGATTATCTGCAATAATATCCATTGTTTTACCGAATTGTCCTTTTAGAATCTCTGCAGTTACATGAGGTACCTGAGGAAAGAAAGTATCTATTGTTTTATTCCAGGCATCTGCAACAATCCCAGTTGTATTCCAGATCGTGCCATCAACATCCAAAATTAATCCATCAAATCTCATATCAAAATCCTGTTAAACAAAAAAAGACAAAAAAAAAGCTGGCAGCTACCTACTTTCCCGGAACGAATCCAGTATCATCGGCGTAAGAGAGCTTGACTTCCGTGTTCGGAATGGGAACGGGTATTACC
>CADANN010000054.1 GCA_902789325.1 uncultured Spirochaetaceae bacterium | reverse complement strand
GCGGGAAAATGATAAAGGAATACAATTACTACATAACAACAAACAGATTTTCTCAGATAGCAGAGGATCTTGAAACTACCGTTCGTTCGTATGCAGAAAACATCGGAAAGAAGGACGAGGCTGAACTCAGGGAAAAGGCACGCAGCCTGTGTTCTTCACATCTTGTTTCAAGCGGACTCCGCAGTAAAGAAAATTCCTTTATCAACATCGATGCAGAGTTTTTTGACGGGGGAGAGCTTCTTGAAGCAAACCTTAACCGTTTTATAAAAGATGTCCTTAAGGCTCACGGTTACCAGAAAGTGCTCTGGGAATACATGGGCACAACCGGCATGATGACCGAGATTTCAAAATCAGCAATGAAGATTGACGGCTTTAATTACGAAAATTATCTTCCAGCCGGACTGAAAGAAAAAGAAGCCGCAAAGGACAAAATCAAACTCAACCGAAACTTCAATCGCCTTCAGGACGACAGCGGCTTTGACTGGAGCCGCGGCTACGATCCGAACGACACAATCGAAAAGAAAGGCTGGTTCAGCGACTACGACGAAAACGGAGTGTGGACCCGCTATGTCACTAACAGCGAAAATGAAAATGCTGAGAAGTTAAACAGTTCTGAAAAGATTTTTAAAATCAAGCTGATAAAAACAGAAAAGGGCTGCATGCTCTACGACCCGGGCATGATTCTCTTGAACCCGATTCTTTTGTGGTATCTGACACAGGATGATGAAGTATATGGCACTGAAGAATCGGATACTTTGAAAATTGTAAACGAAATTAAAACTCAGATGAAAAAAATCGGAGTTACAAAAATCACTGAAATTGGATGGGGAAATAAGAATTCAGTAAAGTCCGCAAAAGCAGAAACAATTGAAACATCTGAAAACTCAGTTGAAAAAATAAATCGCGAAATATGTAACAAATATAAAAATATACTCAATGAACTTGCAGCAGAAAAACTGACTGTAATAAGTTCAGTTCAGGCAGAAAGAATAGCTGAAGTAAATGCCACAGCTGAAAAGACCGTATTAATTCAGAAAGAAGCACAAAACCTTCAGAATAAAATTGACGCAGTTATAAAAGCAAAACCAGAGTGTACTTCAGAAGAACTTATACGGTATATCCAGAGTGGAAAAACAGAAATGCCTGTAGATATAATGGAACAAAAAGATGCAGAACTTGCAGGTTTTAATGAATCTGAGTATCAGAGTTTCATTTCATTTGCTGCAGAACTGCAGGGAAAACAGCGAACAGAGTTTTCAAATATCTGTGCAGTTTTAAGCGCATTCTGGAACGAATATAAATCATGCGCACGTTCAAAAGAAGAATGCATGAAGCTTCTTTTTGATTACGTAAAAGAAAATAAAGAAAATGATTTCAATTATGAATTGACATTAAAACAGGTACTTGAGATTCCTGTACAGCAGTCTATTACAGAAACTGAAAATGTATTTGATGAAAAAGTAACTGAACGCATAATCAGAGAAAATCTTCCTCAGGAAAATCAGGGAGCGGCTCTGGAGTATATTGCATCACTTCCAGAACAACCTGCAGAAAACAAAAGCATAGTTTATAAAACATTATGCTCAGCCGTAAAAAATTATCTTACAATCCGCATGAGTACAGGAATGAGTATTAAGGAACTCTTTGATTATGCAGTAAAGACTTCCGGTGGAAAATTACCTAAGGCAAGTTTTACGCCACCTGTAACAGGATATATAAATCTGAATGCACAGAATCAGACTACAAAAGATTCCACTGGCGAAAAACGAATCTATTTTGAAGGTAAAGTAAGCGGACTGTTTGATGCGCTTAAGGTTCATAAACTTCCACAGAAAGAAGTTCTGCTTAGTGTACTTGAAGATAACTACGAAAAGGCTCAGAGCAAAAAAAGAAAGCCAGTTGTAAAGATTGGATTTACTGAATCAGGCAGCAAATCTGTTACAGAAGAAAATAATTCTTTGTGGTTTGATGTTGGAGAAATTGAAAATATAAGTCCTGTAATTCTTGCAATTCTTAAATCAATTTATATTGAAGACAAAGAGATAAAAACTAAAGTACTTACAATTGCAAAAACTTCAGAAGAACCGGAAGCTTTCGTTTCAAGCCTGGCAAAAAACTTTAAGGTTGAATATAACTTTGCAGATGAAACTGCAAGACATGCATATCTTCTTGAAAAGCCGAATGTCAGCGAAGAATTCCTGAGTGAATATGTACAGGATTTTGAAGAAGAAGCAGAAAAGACAGTAAGCAAGAAAGAATATGTGTCATCTAATAATGCAGAAATAACTCCAGTATTTACACAGGTTGATTTTAATGTTTTGAAATCAGCAGAATCTGTTTCTGAAAATGATGGAACACTGGAAATTAAAACTAAAAACAAGATTGCACTTCCTACTGGTTACCATCTGATGAAGCAGAAGACTAGTGCAGGGGGTGTACTCGAAAAAATTACCAGGGTAAGCGCACGAAAGTTTGAAAACGAAAACGAAGTCATTGCTGAAAATCAAACTGATAAAGCTGAGAGCAGCTCCAACTTTATAATTGAAAAAGCTTCCAGTATTGAAGACTCATATTTAAATCTTGAAGAAAAGAAAGTAGTAAAACTTCTTATTAAGAGTTTGACTGAAGCAGAAAAACAGGAACTCATTTATTCAGCCGGCGAAGACTGGAATAATATAACGCCGCTGTTACTAAAAGAGTTTATCTGGAGAAAAAAGAATAAAAAGAGTACACAAAACATTCTTGAGGAAATAACTGTATACGAAAAGCTTAAAGAAATTCCTCAAGCAGAGCTTGAAAAGTATCTTGTAAGTAGTACTGTAAATGGAGATGTTGAAACAGTTAATTTTAATAGACAATCTCAGAGTTTTTATAAAGTTGATTCAATAGATTTTAAGGAAAATTCAGATACTCAGAATACCGGCAGTCTACAAGCAAAAGAATCAAACTCAAAAACAAAAAAGAAATCAGAAGATATTCCTAATGGAGAAAATAAAACATCTGATCATAATCCTGATTCACTGAACCAACAGTCTGTATCACAGCTGATATCTGAGATACAGAGTTCAGAAAAGACTGATTCTATAAAAATAGAATCTGCTCAAATAACAGAATCAGAAAATACAATCACTGTAATCAAACTTACAGCAGAAGAAAAAGAATATCTCCATAAAACATACGGCTTACAGACTGAAGAATTAAGCCCCGTAATTCAGGAATACATAAAAAGTGGAGAATGGAAAAACGAACGCAATCTTTTATTGCTTAAGGATGCCATTAACCAGACAGAACAGCTTTCTGAGCCTTCAGAAACTGTAAAACTTTTTATAGAAAAACTCAGTTCTTTCGATAAGGAAGAGTTGTTATATGCAGCAGACGGAAACATAAATAATATTACCCCTCTGTTTATAAAAGAATTTATATGGCGTAAGAATAACAATAAAAGCGTAAAGAAACTTTACAAGGAACTGAACAATTACACAGTTCTAGATGCAATGTCAGAATCAGAACTACAAAAGCTGGTTAACATCTCAACAGCAAAAATTCAGCCAAAAGCCGACACTCCTGTTGTAAAACTGACAAAAGAAGACAAGGTACACTACAAAGAAGTCTATGGTATTAATACAGAGAGCATAAGCCCTGTAGTGCAGGCATACATAAAAAGCGGGGAGTGGAGAAAATCGCGAAGTGCAACTGGTGTTAGTGAGGTTGTTCAACCTTCAAAAAGTATTTCTTCGCTTTCATTTGTACAAAATGAAAGCGATTATAATAATGAATCAGGTTATATGCCGACATCAATAACTAACGTTAGTTTGTCACGCTCTGGTAAATTGAATCCTACAAGCTCAGCAAAGACACACACAGAACTTCCACATTCAACAATCCAGACGCATAAAGAAAAAAACAGTTCGTCAGTATCCGGCTCTAACACAGAATGGCAAGATTCTAATACACCAGCATCAGTCAGTGACACAGCCTGGTCAAATCCAAATATTGCATCGTCATCAACCACTGCTTTAAGCGAGACTCCAAACGCTCCGTTAAGCGACACTCTGAAAGAATCCCTTTCACACTTAGCAGAACAGCGTCACGCCAAAAAGCAACAATCTCACGAAATGACCAAGCTAGACCGCATAAACTCAAATTACGAACACGACAAAGCCGTCCTCGCAAAGAACGACCCGTTATTCGCAAAGAACCAGTTCTGGGATGTAGGGCATGCGGAGGGTAGTGGAGAAAAAATAGATGAAGAAAAGGCAAAAAAAGATACAGCATGGTTTGAAACAAATCTTAATAACGAAATTAATAACAGATTAGGAGAAGTTTTATGAGTGAAAATATGAATGGTGACAGACAGTTTTCATATAAAGAACTTTCAAAAGGTCAGGATTATTTTATAAAAAAAATTGACGATTTTATAGGAAAAGCAGTACTCCTCGCAAAAAAATATAAAGGCAAAAATGTTTTAAAAATGAGCTTAGATTCAGAGAACGAAAAGAAAGAATCTGAGTTTATGGAATATTTAAATCCAGAACAGATTATTATGCGAAAGTGGGAATATAACCGCGAACACAAACTGGATACTGTTATTCTTAATGATTTTAATCAGAAAAATGACACCTCACTGGAAGATGTAAAAGTCGTATATGGTCCGGCTTCTGATGAATATACACGACAAAATCACGCATTAGCACTGACAGTTGCAAATACAATTTATTTTAGAAACGGAGCATATAAACCAGAAACTGAAGAAGGACGAATGCTTCTTACACATGAATTAACTCATGTAGTGCAGAATAAAAATAAAGAAGAATACAGAAATGCAACTAAAGAAGACAAAGAAATTGAGGCTGAAAGTAAGGAAATACAACAGGAATATAATCCGGATCCTGAAATTGTAATTAAAGTTCACGGGAAATATAAAAAAATAAAAAGATCAAAAGTAAGAAAAGAAATTAATTCTTTTGCCGGGGATATTGCAGATAAAATTGAAATAGAATATTCACAACTTCGAGATGAAGAAAAGCAATTGGAATATCTTGTAGACTTAAAGGATAAAATGAGTTGGGGAGAAATAAAGTGGGTACAATAAATATATTTACGGCAGAAAGCTATATAACTCAGATTTTTTCTGAATATCTAGATGCCTTACAAAAGGCAAAAAAAAATAAAAAAAAGTTAATTCCGGAAGCAACTAACCTTTTTGAAGGAATGGATGATTTCAAAACCTTTATTAAATCACCTGATTTACAATTCCGAGTTTATAACAGGCTAAATCTTGATGGTATAAAGGAACTTTTCAGTGGATGCTGTTATCTCGCAAAGGCATATGAACTGGAAAGTTATAACCGTGTTAAAGATTGTGAAGTAACTGATAATAAACATTACTTCAATATAAGTTCAGCAGTTACATCATTTTCTACAGGTGGATTATATACATTCAAACTTGACTGTATTTCTGAAGCTCCGAAAAAGTGGTATCAGTATTATGGAAAAGCATGGTACTGCTATAAATTAAATCCTTCTACAAATAAGTATGAAGAATATGTAGAAGGGCTGGGAGAATACAAGGCATTATTAGATACAAATACAAATGACAGAGCCTTCCTATTTAAGGAACCTGGAAGATATAAAATAACTGCATCTGTATTCCAGAACAGCTGGAATCCACATGACGGCGTTTATGGCAAACTGAATGAAGTTGAGACAATTGAAATTAATGTAATTGATGATGTTGATCCAGCAATAGCAAATCTTGGAACATCTAAGAAATACATTCGTGCGATAAATTATGCAAATTGGGGAGAGGCATTTGGAGACCTTGCAAAAGACATAGCTGCTATTGCAGGAACAATAATGTTATTTATGGGAATTGGTATTATATTAAAAAAGATACCGGCTGGAAAACTAAAACCATTTTTAATAAAAATTGCTAAAAAACTTGCACTACCAGAGCTTCTTACATTCTTCGGAACAGTGGGAGATGCTTTTGATGTTGCAGCATGTGTAGGAGCAATCTGTAGTTTTGATGAACAGGTAAGAAACGCCAAAAATGAGGAACATCTTAAACTTGCAGGAAAGACTTGGGAAAAGGTAGTTGAAACTTTTGGACTTGTTGCAGTAATGACCTTCATGAATGTTGTCGGGCGTAAAATGAAAAAATCAGATGTTGAGAAGGAAATCACTTCTCTAGATAGTATTCCTGACAGAACAATTGATGAAGATGCAATAGTTAAGAAATATCTTGAAAAACTTGATGAAAAGTCAATAAGAAAATTGACAAGAAGAGATGATGGATACGAGATATTAAAGAAATATGAAGCATATTTTGGAGATAATATAGATTTTGTAAATGAACTGATTCAGAATACTCCAGGTAAAGAGATTTATGTTGAGCCGGATACTTTAATTCAGAAATATATTGGTAATACAGCATTATTTAATGATTGTAAAAAATACACTAAACAGATACAGAGACTAAATTGTGACGAATTACAAGAATTAATTAATGAAGCAAAAAAAATTACAAATAATAATGAATTAAAAGATTATATTCTTGATACAGTTTTAACACCTGCTGAACGAGCTGCAAGCTGGCAAGGTTCTGGAAACTATCCAGGTGTAGACAAATATGTTGATAAAAAATTACCAAAAGGGTATATGTTATACATACTGCAATCTCAAAGTGAATTTGATAACAATTCATGTACTGGATATGCTACTGATTTAATTACTATAGATAGTTCAGGTAGAGATGCAAAACTTATTAGCCGTAAATTACAAGTAAAACCCTTTTATGATAAAAAAGCTAAAGTTGGAAAATATAGAGAATTTGCTTTTGAGTATGAAATAAAGGATAATGATTTTATTGTAGCTTATGGAAAAGAAACTCTTGCAAATCCACAATATGGAGAAGGTGGAGCTTCTCAGTACTTTGTCAAAAAAATTCAAGAAGCAATAAAACAGGGTAAACTTCAATGGACTGGAAATAAAATTAAACTAAATAATAATATTATTTCCGGTAAAGAATATGCTGATATAATGAATTTTTAAGGGAGAAAAAATATGACATTTATGAATAAAGAATTAAACAAAAATTTTACTCTTGATGATTTAAAAATTGTTTTAAAAGATTGTATATGTAGTACAAGAAATGATAAATCTACTTATGTAATATATAACGAGCCAATTATTATTTTAGATGGTAATTTTTATATTGAATTTAAGTTCTATGATAAAAAATTAATTGAATTTAATCTGCAATCTGTTGATTATGATTATGAACAAGCACATATATATCATTGCTCATGGCTTGAAGATAATTGTAAAAAAGAAAACTTTATTAGAGAAGATAATAATAAATATAAAAATAATGATATAGAATTGTATGCAGATCGAAGTTTGAAGGGAGGAAATCCTCAAATCCTTTGTAAGGTGTTATAAAAAAATAAAGACATGTGGGCAAAATATAATGGAATTCTTTATGATGCGAGTATTAAAAGTGAAGATGATGTAATAATAAGATCTCTTAAGAAATCTGAAACAGATGCCAGTTTTTTTATGAAGAATTATTCAGATGGTACGCCGGTTTATATAAAGTATGTTAAAAAATCAGAACTTGAAGAATTATATGAAGTACATGAATATGGAACCTGGAATGGAATGGAATTTGAATTAGATGGAGGTGCTCCAAAAGGCTGGTATACAATCTGGTTTGGAACAGGAGATTATGAAAGAGATGCAGAAAAAATAAAAAAAATTGAGTCTTTAGGAATGAAAATTGTAGAACCAGGACTCTGGCGAATAGAGGTCCCTAAAAAATCGCTTACAAATTATCATATAGTAAAAGAAGATTTACTGCATAAATAAATAACAATCATATTAGTTCTTTGACATAAACTCAAGGAAGGTATGGAATCCTTAAATGTCCATCAGAAAGTATTTGCAACAAGTATTATCTGATGGACAACTCCTTATTGCAAATATGAGGCGCAGCGCGCAAAGGATTGTAGCCGCGCCGTCAGGCGGCCACCGCAGGCGAAGCCGAGGAGGCTGCAGCGCCAGCGGAACGGCGGAAAGCCTGTTTTTTGCGCAAGCAAAAATGCGCCCAAAAATAAATAAAAAATTATCATTCTCAGTGTCGCCATTCATCGGCTACACCTTCATTTTGAAAGAAGATAAAGGTCTTGCAAAAATCACTGAGAAAAACAAGCGAATTAAAGATATTGATGTA
>CADANN010000053.1 GCA_902789325.1 uncultured Spirochaetaceae bacterium | reverse complement strand
ACGATACAAGAAGTAAGTCTGATCTTTAGAAACATCCATAGCTGTAGCAATCATACAAGGACGTTCGCTGCTTCCAAAAACACCAGTTTCCGGACGAACAATTTTCGCATAGTGCCCAGTACAGAAATAATCATATTTGATATTTAATTTTTCGAGCCCGGCCAAAAGCGCACCAAACTTAATCAGCATATTACAGCGAATACAAGGATTAGGTGTACGGCCACTGCGATATTCACTCTTAAAATATTCAAGAATCTCGCGCTTATAAGTTTCTTTCACATCAATAACATGATATTCCATTCCGTGTGCTTCACAGAAACGACGGCATTCTTCAATATTCTCTTCTTCACCAGGTCCAAAACAAGCTTCACGAGTCTTTGTGCCTGTATTGATTTCAGGAAGACTTCCATCCCACAAAGACATAGTTGCGCCAATAACCTTACAACCCTTCTGCAAAAGCATTAAACAAGTAAGCGTTGAATCTACTCCGCCAGACATTCCGACAACAACAGTGTCGCCAGCCTCCGGCATTTTCTGCATCTCATAATTCATATTGCCTACTATAACACAAGGTTGAAGGTTAGAAAAGATACTGCACTATTTTAGATTTGTGGAACAAGTTCTCGTTGTAATTCAAGAACTTTTTCGATAGGAAGTTTTACACATTTAGCAATCGTTTCTGGGGCTACTTTTTCTTTTAGAAATTCAATTGCATCTTCGATTGCTTTTTCTTCACGGCCTTGTTGGACGCCGTGGCGGTGAACGACACGTTTGAATCTTTCTTCATCGAATTCTGTAAGTAACATCCCACGAACCTCCATTTTCTTAGACCGAATATAACCGTCTAACAGATTTTCTTTGCATGCCCATTCTACAGCTTCATCTACTGCTTTGTTTAGGGGCAATCCAGATTTTTTATTGCTTCTGATTCGAGCAATAAATCTAGAATAATCATATAGCACTTTACACTTTTTTTGAAGAGTTTCATTGTGATCTGCATTTATATTTATAACACGTGCAGTCCATTCGAACCTGCCGCTTTTATCTTCATTTATAAATGCATCAGATAGTTTTAATTCATAATCATCTGGCCTATTTGTCTGCCCGTTATAGAAAACAACAAAATTAGGATTTGGGATTTTGATTAGAACACTATCTGTAAGTTCTTCATCTATATCATTGATGTATTGCTGATATAACTGTGAAAAATACATTAATCCACGGAGCGGCATATTAGCGTTTGTGGTGCTCTGTTGTTCATAGAGGGTCATTTGTGAATCAATTAAAAAAGATACATCATTATACATATTTATGAAGATGACATTTTCTATTGTGTTTACCTCCAGTGCGTCTGGATCTGTGTAATTTGTGTTATTCAAAGCGTTATATAGATCTAACCGCCACTGTTTACTCTGTTTCGTATCTTTCCCGAAAATTGCGATAAATAGGCTGTCATAAATTTTAGTTTGAGGTTTTGTTTCGATGATGTTTGCCATATTAAGGACTCCTTTCAAATTTAAAGTATGGAAATAATTCCTGTATATAAATTTGAAAAGATGTACATTTTTCGGAAAATAAAATTTAGAAAATTTTGTTATATGAAATAAATATATAATACCCAAAAGACAAAAAAAATAGGATTGCCATTTAAGAGAAAGACTCTTATCTGACAATCCTACGGGTGTCGCTTAGTTATTTATTATTGTACACTAATTATTCCTACATAAACTACTACATCACTCTGCGCTGGATAAGAACCACCAACTTCCTGAACAACTAGCTGAACTCCATTACAAACATCTGTCTCACTAGCAGTATTCCACTCATTTGCAATAAAATGAGAACCAGTTCCTAATTCTGGAGTTTCTGGAATAGGTTTTGAAGTAATTTCATAAATCTTATTACTATTTTCCATAAGATCAACAAGGAGCTGACAAGTTGAATTCTTTGCCTGATTTGATTCACCAAAAACTTTACATTTTGCTATTGTTTTACCTTTAAGATTTAATTCATTTGGTAATGCAATCCAAGTTTTATATCCATCTGGTGTTACTTTCAAATATTTTTCACCACCAACTTCTACAACTTCACCGATGTCCCCTGTATATGTAGCAGGATTCAATACAACTATCTCCTCACCTGCTGGACTTGAAGTGCCGTCATCACCTGCTCCACCACCACAAGATACCAATGCCATAGCTGCTACCATTGCAAGTGCGCTTAAAAGTACTTTAATTTTTTTCATTTTTTTAATCCTCCTAAATGAAAACTTGTTATTATTTATATTTTAATTATTTGACCATTCCCGAAATTTTTCCACAAAAAACGAAGATTTTACTACCAAGTTAGGTAAACCACCTTAACTAGTTAAACGTTTTATACAATTTAATTGTACACCATAGGGTATTTTCCCTACGATATTTTTTGTTATTTTTAAATTTCCTTTTTCTGAATTTCAATGTTAAAATGTAATTAATCCAAAATTGATAGAGGGTAATTTATGGCAATGAGACTTGTAACACGTTCCGATTTTGACGGACTGGCTTGTGGTGCTCTGCTCCTGGAAGCCGGCATTATTGACCACTGGAAATTCGCACATCCAAAAGATTTACAGGACGGGCTCGTACCAATCGACAGCAACGACTGTCTTGCAAACGTTCCATTTGTTGAAGGTTGTGGACTTTGGTTTGATCATCATTCCAGCGAATTTGAACGAAACCAGCTTGAAGGAAAATACAAGGGAGAAAGCCGAATTACACCTTCTTGTGCACGAATCATTTATGAATACTACGGCGGAAAAGAAAAGTTCCCTAACTTTGATGATATCATGGTTGCCGTAGATAAAGTTGATTCTGGAAATCTTACAATAGACGAAATCCAGAATCCAAAAGGCTGGATTCTCGTAGGCTTTTTGATGGACCCTCGTACTGGTCTTGGACGCTGGCGGGAATTTACAGTTTCAAATTATCAGCTGATGGAAAAACTGATGGTAGCCTGCCGCGATAAATCAACTGACGAAATTCTTTCTATGCCGGATGTAAAAGAACGAATTGAAGTTTACAACGAACAGACAGAAAAATTTAAGGAAATGGTAAAGGCCCACACAGTTGTTGAAGGCAATCTGATTATTTCTGATTTGCGCGGAGTTGACCCTATCTACACCGGTAACCGTTTTATGATTTACTCTATGTATCCGGAACAGAATATTTCTGCATGGATTGTTAGCGGACGCGGTGGTCAGGGCTGTTCAGCAGCAGTCGGCTACAGCATCTTGAATAAAACCAGCAAGGTAAACGTAGGAAGTCTGATGCTCAAGTACGGCGGTGGCGGACACGAAAAGGTAGGAACCTGCCAGTTCACAAATGAGAACATGGCAACCGATCTTCCAAAGATGCTGGAAGAGTTGAAAGGTTTGGCAAACGCATAATAATGTGATAGAATGAAGACGGTGGTTGTAACAGCCACCGTTTTTCTTTTTGGGTGGGAACATGAAAAATAAAGTATTTCTCGAAGGTATGCGAGACGGCCTTCCTATTGGGCTTGGCTATTTTGCTGTAGCCTTTTCTCTAGGCATTGTTGCACGCAATGCAGGCCTTACTCCATTTCAAGGATTTATCGCAAGTTTTTTCTGTGTAGCTTCTGCAGGTGAATATGCACTTTTTACTTCTATTCAGGCAGCAGCAAGTTTTCTTGAAATAGCATTAATTACTCTCGTTGTAAATGCCCGCTATCTTCTTATGAGCACAGCACTTACACAGCGTTTTGATTCTCGTACATCACTTATTCATCGCTTCCTTATTGGCTTTGGAGTAACAGATGAAATCTTTGGAATTACTATTGCCCGCCAGGGCCCGATAAATCCAATTTATAATTATGGGGCTTTACTGGTTGCAATTCCTCTCTGGAGCCTTGGAACTTCACTCGGAATTATTGCCGGTAACTTTTTGCCAGCCCGAGTAGTTAGTGCACTCTCTGTTGCTTTGTACGGAATGTTCCTGGCAATTATAGTTCCTCCTGCAAAAAAGAATCTCGTAATTATGATTTCTGTATTGATTAGCTTTGCTGCAAGTTATGCTTGTACAAAACTACCGTTAGTTAGTAATTTCTCAGGCGGAACAAGAACTATTATTCTTACAGTTTTGATTTCCAGCATAGTTGCAATCATCAAACCAATACCAGAATCAGAAGAGGAGGAAAACAAATAATGACAGCTTATACCTACGGCGCAATCTTTACAGCTTTTGCTGTTTCATATTTGATTCGAGTTTTGCCTCTAACTTTAATCCGTAAACCAATTAAGAACCGCTTTATAAAATCATTTCTCTACTACGTTCCGTACATCACACTCGCAGTAATGACATTCCCGGCAATTGTTGATGCGACACAGTCTCCAATCGCAGGAATCATTGCTCTTGTTGTAGGCATCGCACTTTCATATTTTGGAGCTGGCCTCTTCCCGGTAGCCTGCGCCTGCTGTGCAGTTGTATTTGCGGCCGAGTTCTTTTTGGTGTAAAATTATTTATTCTCTTTTTAAGGAAAATCTATGAAGAATATTTTGTGTTCAGGAAATGTTTCTGTAGACATTAAGGCTTATTCTGCCGAAGTTGATGACACCGAAGCTTACCGCGAAGGTTCTATCGAACTTGTTCCAGGTGGAGTTGGCCGTGGAATGGCAATCAATCTTAAGCACCTTGGATTCAATACATTTATTCATTCTGTTGTAGGAAAAGATATTTTTGGTGAATATCTTAGAAAAGGACTTGAAGAAGAAGGCATAAAAACTGATTTACTTAATGAAAGTCCTGAACGCAAAACTGCCCTTTTTTCTGTTATGGCAAGCCGAGGAAAAAGCGCAACCTGTGTTTATTCAACACAAGTTTTAAAAGAAATTGTTTTTGATAAACAGGTAGAAAAGGTAATTAAAGAAAACAATATTTCAACTTTTGTAATGGATTCAAATTTATCAGAAGAAACTCTGGAAGGCTTTTATAATTATAAAAAATCACATCCGGAAATTTTTGTTTTCCAGAATGCGACAGCTCCAGACATTGCCCGCAAAACCATGAAGTATGCACCATTGATTGATTTGTTTGGCTGCAATGAATACGAAGCTGCAACAATTTTAGGCGAAAAATCTGTATTACCAGATTTAACTACCGCTGATAAGTTTCAGGCACTTGGATACAAAAACTTCATAATCACATTTGGAGAACAGGGAGTTATGGTACGTATAGGAAGCGAAACCTGGAATGAACCACCATACACTCCTTCACAGATTGTAGATACAATCGGTGCTGGTGATGCATTTGCATCTGGATTTTTGATGGGCTTCCTTGAAAACGCTCCTGTGAAACGCTGTATTCATTACGGTCTTGCCTGTGCAAAAGAAACCCTTTTGACCCGCCAGACTGTAAGCAATAAATTATCAAAAAGTTTTTTGGAAAGTTACTAGAATGTTCGACTACTTATTTTTTGACCTAGATGGCACACTAACAGATCCAGCCTTGGGAATCACAAATTCTTTTATTCATGCATTAAAATATTTTGGAATTGAAATCCCAAGTTACGAAACTTTGTGCTCTTTCATAGGCCCGCCACTTCCAGAAACCTTTAAAACACAGTTCGGGTTTTCAGAGGAAAAAGCTTCCGAAGGTGTAAAAAAATACCGAGAATACTTTGCCACAAAAGGCTTGCTCGAAAATTCTGTTTATCCCGGAATTCCTGAACTTCTTGCATCACTAAAAGAGGCCGGAAAAAAACTTGTAGTTGCAACCTCAAAACCAGAAGAATATTCAGTAAAAATCATAGAGCATTTTGGCCTGAGCAAATATTTTGAAAATGTCTGTGGTAGCCTGATGAACGAAACCCGCAGCAAAAAAGATGAAGTTATTGAATACGCAATCGAAAGAAACGGAATAAAAGACCGCTCAAAAATCCTGATGATCGGTGACCGTAAGCATGATATTCTGGGTGCAAAAAAAGTTGGCCTCAAATCCTGTGGAGTTCTCTTTGGCTATGGAAGCCGCCAAGAACTAGAAGAAGCTGGTGCCGACTTTATTGCAGAAAATGTTTCACGATTAAACAAAATCTGCCTGCAGTAAAACCCGTAAACTACTGAAAGATAATTCCGCTTACATCTACTCCAAGACCTGTGAGGACAGATGCCATTGTTTCAGTTGTTGCCCAGATATCAGGTTCGTAGCCTTTTCCATCACCAAGATAATTTGATGGTAATATTGATTTATAATCTGCTTTACCAAAATATATATCAACATTAAGTTTCTCATTTTCATACAATTCACATTCACCATAATTTTGCATTCCTCCTGAATGAGTGCCTATAAGCAAGCGCTTAAATTTTAAATCTTTTTTACCAAGGGCACTCCATAATTCTCCGGAACTGAAACTATAGTTATCCTGCAAAACAATTACTGTTCCTTTATATTTTTGCTTATTTAAACTTTTAACAAACTGTTCACGTGGCAAACCATTACCACCACTATTTGAACGTGCATCTAGAATTATAAAATCTTTATCTTTTCCTAAATAACTTACTGCTGGTAAATTCGTAAAATAATCTGAATTTTCTTTACTACAACTTGTAAATCTTACGTAATAGGCATTTGATGTTTCTTTTTCAAAATATATATTTGAAAAATCCTTACTTATTTTACTACCCTTATCATAAGCAGTATTCTGCCGATATACAAACTTCCTTATACGTAACATGAAATGGCAGTCCTCTACATATTTATCTAATAATTTTTTCAGGTCCTGTGTCTTATTAATTTTAGATAATTCTTTCCTGTTAAATCCTTTTTTCTTCATATCAGAAAAACCTGCATATTTTGAGCTCAGCATTTTCCAAATAAAATCCAGGTCAGCTTCTGTAACAGGAATATTTACATTAAAAAATTCCGGAAAAAACTTTTTCATAAATGATTCAGATAGAAAAGCTGTTTCTATTTTATTATCAGGATCTATATCAATACTAAAGTCTTCATTTTTGAGAAATTCTATGATTCCATCTTTACAAGACCTTTCATATGAATTTCGATAACTTAAACCATATTCCCTTGCAAAAACAATACTACCAATCAGATTATTGTATTTTTCAGGAGCATCTTTTACTACATAATAAAAATATTGCTCATATGGCATTTCCTGAACATCCCAATCATTTGCAAAAACAATTGAACCAAACATTAACAAAATTGCTGCCAAACTTTTTCTTTTCATTTTTTTACTCCAATGATTTTATAATATCTTTATAATAAACTAACGTTAGTAAGTTTACAAGTTTTTTATTTAACTGTATTCTTTTATAAGAATATGAAAAAATATTTTAAAAACTATCGACTGTTAGTTTTCTTTTTAATAATAATAATCTTTATCATACTAACAATCGTAAGGAAACAGAAAATGAAAATTGACAAACTGAGTATTGAAAATCCAAATCCTTTTACTATGAAAAAAGCTTCCTCTTACATCATACCTGCAGACTTCCCAGACCCGGATATTATCCGTGTGGATGATACTTACTACATGGTAAGTACAACAATGCACTTTATGCCTGGCTGTATAATCCTTCGTTCTCATAATCTGGTAGACTGGGAACATGCAGCATACGTATACGATGAGCTTGAAATGACAGAAAAAGAGACTCTTGCTGATAACAAGGGAGCCTACGGAAAAGGAATGTGGGCAGCCTGTATTCGTTACAATAATGGCAAATTCTACATTTCTTTTGTCGCAAATGATACGGGAAAGACTTATTTATTTACTTCTGAAAAAATCGAAGGACCATGGCAGCGCTCAGAGATAAAAGGCTTTTATCACGATATGTCACTGCTTTTCGATGACGATGGCAAGATTTACTGTGTAAGCGGAAACATGAATATTTCGCTCACAGAAATGGAGCCGGATCTGTCTGGACCAAAGGCTGGAGGAATAAACAAGGTTATTATCCGCGATGATCCGGAAAGAGTCGGACTTGGATACGAAGGAAGCCATTTTTACAAAATTAACGGTAAATACTACATTTTCTTTATTCATATGCCAAAAGGCAAAATGCGTACAGAAGCCTGTTATGTTTCTGACAAAATTGACGGACCATATACCGGAAAAGATGTTCTTTGTTCAGATTTAGCAAACTGGAACAGCGGAACAGCACAAGGTGGAATTGTACAGGCTCCGAACGGAAACTGGTACTCAATTGTGTTTCAGGATCACGGAGCATTGGGCAGAATCCCTGTTTTAGTGCCTGTAAAGTTCGTAGATGATTTTCCGGTATTCGGAGCCGCTGGTTTTGCCCCAAGACAGGTTAATGTTCCAGATTTACGCCCGGATTATAAATACGCACCGCTTTACAGCAATGATTTTACAAATCTAGCCTGGCAATGGAATCATATTCCAGATAAGAAGCTGATTTCCCTGACTTCTGATACTTTCACCGTAACTACCGATAAAATCTGCATAAATCCTGTTCAGGCAGCAAATACACTTACTCAGAGAACCTTTACAGAACATTGTGCCGGAACAATTGAAATAGATGCATCAGAAATCAACGAAGGTGATATTGCAGGACTT
>CADANN010000052.1 GCA_902789325.1 uncultured Spirochaetaceae bacterium | reverse complement strand
CTTAGCATATATGACGAACAGATGCCTGGGTTCCGCTGAATCACTTCAGCGTATCACATTACCGCTTGTTCGTTTACCTTTTTATCATGCCTCCTTGTTGCACTCTCCGGTCGGAAAACAAAAAAGCTCCCCTTACCGGAGAGCTTCTTTCTTATATTTTTGCTTTTGCCAAAATATATCATTCACTCCCGGTTATCTTGTAACCTGTACGACGAGGACTGATACGACTTTGACTAAAGAGTTGAATTTCATACAAACTATTTTCCAAATTTTTGGAGTTAAGTCAACACCCTAGCGCTCGATTGTAAAGAATGCGACTTCGCTCTTCCAGTCGAAGATTGTGTGATCGCAGGCGGTAATTAAAAGATTTACGATTTTCTGTAATTCTGCATTGCCGCCACAGGCTTCACTCATTTTTGCGCCATAGGCTGAACTTTCTGTTGTAAACCATTTTTCGATTTCAGCAGGAGTTATACGACGTTTTTCGTTTATTACCTGAGTTGCAACCTTTACGGTAAAGCCACGCTTTCGGAAGAGGTTTGCTATATAGATTCCATCCCAAGAGAAGAGTGGATTTTCTCTGTCGCCAAAGAACTCCTGTTCAGCGGCTTCCATTTTATCCAGAAGTTCGCGGAAGGGTGCCTGGCTTTCTGGTGGCAAAATCTGTTTGCGAATAATCTCACTTATGTGCTGGCCACGGCATGGAATTTTCTGTGAAATAATTACCTTCCAGTTATTTGCCAGAGGACATTCGTAGGTAAAGTCTTCGCCGGCTTTTTCCTCGGATTTGTCTAAATCTGAATAAGGAACTGCAGGTGTGTCTACTTCATCAGCTTCTTTTTGAGGAGTCATAATTCCTGCGAGAGAATCAGCCAGTGCAATAATTGAAGGCTCGCTTGCAAAAGGATCTGTAAAAAATACCCTGTCAAAAACAGCACCGTTATACTGGAACTTTACGAGAATATTATAAAAATCCTTTTGAGTAAGGAAATCAGTTGAAATTGAACTTCCGCGATACTGCAAAATAGGGCGGTCGAGGCTTCCAAGGGTACGACCGTACTGTTCAAGAACCTGCATACCCTTTTCTGTTCTACAGACTCCGCAGGTAACACCTTCCGGGGTTTTTCGTGCAATATCCCAAAGCAAAAGTCCGTTATCTGCATTCCAGATAAGAGAGCGATGGTGGCGCAGCAAATCTGCCATAGAAATCATGGTGTCACGGATTCCAAGTAAAACTTCTGCTCGGTTTGAATCCAGTCTCTGTCGCCAGAAACGGTCTGCGCGGTCAAGAACAACTTCCTTGGCAGGATCTTTTGGACTAAAGGTGAGATTTTCTTCTGTTTTAGTAGTGCCGCTCTTAAAATGTTCGTTTACCCACCATTCAGAAATAGGGTTTTCACCGAATTCTGATTTTTCAGTTTTATTAGCGGAGAATATATTTATAGAGCCTGTAGTTTCTGGAGATGAGGCAAGTTCATCTGAGGTGTACTGTTCTTTTGTTTGAGTCTTTTCAAGGATGGCTGCAATCTGAAGTTCTCGTCGTGAAAGTACACCTTCGCGGATTGTAGCTTCGTAGCCCTGTGTACTTGGTGTATAAAAGACTCTGCCGCTCAAAGTGTCTGGCAGATATTGCTGGGCTACCCAGTGGTCTCTGTAAGCGTGAGGGTAGAGATAGCCTGCTCCATGGCCAAAGCCTTCTGCATCGCGGCTATTATCACGCAGATGATTTGGAACTTCTGCATCTTCTTTTTCAACGGAAGCAAGGGCATCAAAAAATGCCATGCTGCTGTTTGATTTAGGAGCAGTAGCAATATATAACGCTGCATGTGCTAAAAAGTAACGGCCCTCTGGCATACCAACTCGGTCAAAGGCATTAGCACAGCTTTCAACAACAGTAATTGCATTAGGATCTGCAAGACCCGTATCTTCACAGGCAGAAATAAGCATTCTGCGGAAAATGAAATGTGGATCTTCGCCAGCTGCAACCATGCGTGCAAGCCAATAGCAGGCTGCATCCGGGTCACGTCCGCGAAGACTCTTTATAAAAGCACTTATGATATCGTAATGGTAGTCGCCATCACGATCGTAAAGTACAACTTTTTTCTGAATTGATTCTTCTGCACATTCTTTGGAAATATAAATCTGTGTTCCATAAGCTGGAACTGGAGGCTCTGCGAATGGAGACCATTTTTCTGGTGTAGTTTCTATAGCAAGTTCAAGTGCGTTTAAGAGTGAACGTGCATCGCCATTGGCTGTTTCAATAAGATGTTCAAGTGCACCCGGCTCAAATTCAACTTTCCAGTGTCCGTAACCGCGGTCTACATCGTGTATAGCCTGATATGCAGCTTTTTCCAAATCATTATAAGTAAGAGGTTTGAGCTGAAAAACGCGTGAACGGCTTACGAGGGCCTTATTTACTTCAAAAAATGGATTTTCTGTGGTTGCACCAATCAAAATGATTGTGCCGTTTTCTACCCAAGGTAAAAGTGCATCCTGCTGACTTTTATTCCAGCGATGTACCTCGTCTACAAATAAAATTGTGCGGCGGGAATAAAGATTGTAATAATCTTCTGCCTGTTTAATTGAATCTCTGATATTCTGAACACCAGTAAGAACCGCGTTTAGTGTAATAAAGTTTGATTTAGTATGATTTGCAATAACACGGGCGAGGGTAGTTTTGCCGCTACCAGGAGGACCGTAAAAAATAACAGAAGTAAGCTGATCTGCCGCAATAGCACGGCGAAGGAGACGGCCTTTTCCGACAATGTGGTCCTGACCGATATACTCATCAAGATTCCGAGGCCGCATTCTTGCAGCCAGCGGTTCCTGAGTAAGTTTTATCTGTTCAAATAAGCTTTCTGACATGTCTCTCCTAAAATTTGCTTATTCGCGGTTCCAGTTTCCACGTGCTGGATAGTATGACCAAAGACCTTTATTAGCCTCAAGCCCTGAAGAACTATATCCGCAAGTTATAGCAGCATAAAGTGCACTTTCAGCTTCTGTCTTTTCTGGAGTTGCATTAAGAAGTGCCATAACTTTGTATGCGCTTGTAATCTGGAAATCTGCATTTGAGTCAAAATCTGAAGTTGAATCTGCAGGAATTCCATTTGCTAAAAGAACTCGTTTTATGCCACCAGATGAATCTGATTTGCTCAAAAGGTTTCCAAGTCCAATAAGAATTGAATCGTTTGTTACGGCAAGTGCCGAAATTGTTTTACCTGCGGAACAGCTTCTTTTATAGCCGTCTGCTGTAGAATAATAGTAGAGATCAGAACCATTTCCGTAGTAAACATAATCAGCATCATCATCATTATTGTATGTTTCATCTGTTACTACAACTTTTGAAGAAAAGAATAACTCTTCACCTCCAAGGATTGCTGCAGAATATGCAATTGAACCATCATCTACAATATTTGCTAGTACTTCATTTGTAATTTCGGTTGGTGCGGCTTTTCCTTTTAATTCAAAATACTTATAGCTTTTTGATTCTTCGTTTTCAGCCTTTGTGTAAGTTCTAAAATAAACATGTCTATGAGCTGCTTTTGGCGCATTAGTCTGGAAGAAATAAAATAAAGAACTATATAACTCAGTTGATTCATCCTGACTGTAGTCAAAACTAATAGAACTTATGTCGATAGGTTCCCAGCTTTCAACATCATCTGGGGTAGCAGAAGCCCAGATTTTCAGAGTGCTTGGATTTGTTGTTGTTTCCGAACCAGATGTGACATATGGAATAGCAACAAGATAAAGTGTGGTTTCATCAGCATAAACACCACAAAGCTGGTAATTATCCATAGATGAATTATCATAATTGTAGCTTAAGAGGCTAAATGGCAAAGTCATTGTTCCCCAGCTGCCATGTGTTTCGTTAGCAACCTTTTTATAGCGTAATCCACCGTCTGCACTGAGGAAAAGATATTCTTCGCCGTTCATTGTAAATCTTGTAATCTGACCAATATTTCCCGAAACTGTTGCAGATTCTGGTTCAACATCCCTTCTTACTTCATAGAAAATAGGGTCAAAACAGCTGCTAAAAAGCATAATTAATGGAAGAAAAAGTGCTGTAATTATCTTATTAGTTTTTTTCATTTTATAATCCTGTAGTTCAAATATTAGAAGTGATAGCGTACACCTAAATCAACGGAAGCAAAAAGTCCGTTATCATTATAATCCTTGTTCTTATACCAGAGAGGAATCCAATAAGCATGTGCAGAAAGACCAACAGACCAGGTTTCTGTCCAGCGATAATAAGCACCGACAGAAGCTTTTGCTGCAAAAGCAGGGAAGTACATTAACTGCTGGCATGAAACTGTAGCAAAACCTACATTCAACATAAGTGGAAATTCAAATTTACCGATATATGGCTGATATACTACACCAAAAGTAATAGGAACCGTAACTAATGGCTTTTTTCCGATAGAAAGGTTATAGCCAAGAATTGCATCGCCACCAACGGCAAAATTATTTGAAAGAAAATAATAGTATCCAATAGTAGCGTTAGCACCAATATACAGTGTAGAATCAAAATTTAATGGAAAATTTGCTCCCATATCAATTTTCAGGAACTGATCTCCTGCACCATTCTGTTCGTAAACATATCCGTCATCGTATATATCTTCATCATCAGTTTCCTGCGAAAAAACAAAAGTTGTGCATAAAATTAAAGAGATTAATATAGAAATAAAGCGTTTCATATTGCGACCTTTTTTTTATTTCAGTATATTTTGTTACTATAAGAATATACTGTTTTTATGGCAGTTTATCAATAAAACAGAAAGGGGCTTGGAAGGTTACATGAGCGCAGTTATTATCGACGGAAAACAGGTTGCTGCAGATGTTCGTGCAGAAGTTGCGGCAAAGGTTGCAGAATTAAAAGAAAAAGGTATTGCACCTTGTCTTGCAGTTATTTTGGTCGGAGAAAATCCTGCCAGCGTAAGTTATGTTACCGGTAAACAGAAGGCTCTTGCTGAAGTTGGAATGGTAGACCGTTCAGTTCATTTACCAGAGAGTACCACAGAAGAAGAACTTCTTAAGTTGATTGACCAGCTTAATGCTGATGATTCTGTTCACGGAATTCTTGTTCAACTGCCACTTCCAAAGCATATTAATGAAGAAAAAGTTATTATGGCAATTTCGCCGGAAAAAGATGTTGATGGCTTCCATCCTGTAAGCGTTGGTAATCTTATGATTGGTCGTCCGGGCTTTCTTCCTTGTACTCCACATGGGATTATTGTTTTGCTTAAGAAGGCTGGAATTGAAACAAGTGGTAAACATGCCGTTGTAATCGGACGCTCTAATATAGTAGGAAAACCTGTTTCTATTCTTCTAGCCCGCAAAGATACAAACTGTACTGTAACAATGTGCCATACTGGTACTAAAAATATGGCAGAAATTACCCGCCAGGCTGATATTATCGTAGTTGCAAGTGGTCATCCTCATACTTTGACTGCAGATATGGTAAAAGATGGCGCTGTTGTAATTGATGTTGGTGTAAACCGTATTCCAGATTCAACTAAAAAGTCTGGTTTCCGCCTGATTGGAGACTGTGATTTTGATGATTTGAAGGAAAAGACTTCATTTATTACTCCTGTTCCTGGTGGAGTAGGACCAATGACAATTGCAATGCTTATGCAGAATACACTTGAGAGTGCAGAACGCAGATTGAAGGCGTAAAAATGAGAGATATTCAGAGCGAAGAAGATACCCGTGCCGTGCCACTTGCAAAAGTTGGAGTAAAGGGAGTGCATTATCCAGTAACAGTGCTGGATAAAAACTCAAAGCAGCAGCAGACTACCGCAACTGTAGATTTATATGTAAACCTTCCGCATAACTACAAGGGTACTCATATGTCGCGCTTTATTGAGGTATTCCATAAATATCATGAAGATATCTCAATGCATCATTTTCTTGATATGCTTGAGGAAATGAGAGGAAAACTTTTTGCGCAAAGAGCCTTTGGCCGCGTTGAATTCCCTTACTTTATAGAAAAGAAAGCTCCTGTAAGTGGTGCTGCCGGAATTATGCAGTATATCTGTTCATATGATGGCGAAGTTAGTGAAGAAGGGGAGCGGAAGTTTTATGTTTCCATTCAGGTTCCAATTGCAACGCTTTGCCCGTGCAGTAAGGCTATAAGCGAATATGGTGCACATAATCAGCGTGGAACAGTTAGCGTTCGCCTTTTGTATAAAGAGTTTTTCTGGATAGAAGATATAATCGATATGATAGAAAAATGTGCTTCAACTCCGCTTTATACGCTGCTCAAACGAAAAGATGAAAAGTATGTTACCGAAAATGCATATGATAATCCTCGATTTGTTGAGGATGTTGTTCGTGAAGTATATCTTGGGCTCAAAAAGACTGGTTTTGAATGGTTTTCTGTAGAAGCCGAAACAGACGAAAGTATTCATAACCATAATGCCTACGCTTTTGCTGAATATTCTAAATAATTGAAGCATAAATAAAAAGAAGAGAGCCGTTGTAAACTTACCCGATAAGCTTGACAACGGCTCTTATAACGTACGTAAAAATCAAAAAATTAATAAATGTTTTTTAAATACTTTGTTTTTAATTCATTTTTAAATCTTTTTTTTACTTATTTTTTAATAATCATTCTTAAATATTTATTTTTAACTTTAGAGTAACTTTACCTACTCTATGACTATAGTAATATGACTATGGTAATATGTCAAGAAAAATTTGAAAAAAAGTTTCGAAATTTGCAAAATTTTGCAAAAAAAAATCAGAATTTTAAGATTAAAAATAAAAGAGTTGCTCAGAATCAGCACAAAATTGGAAAAAATGATATGACTTTGGTCATATTAGTGAAAACGGGCAAAAAATGATAAAAAAACCGGCTCTAAAAGAGTCGGTCATTCGGGGTTTTAATTTTTACGTACAGAATCACGGACAATTACGTTGCCGTGAACAACTTTTTTACCTATATGGTAATTTGGATTTTCAAGTTTTAATACAATGGTCTCAGCGGCAAGCTGTGCCATGGTATTGTAATTAATACTGTAGGTAGTTAGCTTTGGAATTCCGATATCAGCAAAGATACCATCATCAAAAGCTGCTACAGAAATATCTTTTGGAATATTGTATTCCATACCTTCAAGATTATGAATCAACTTGTAGGCTGTACGACAGTCATTGCAGATAAATGCATCTGGCATTTCGTCTGGTAAAATCAGGCTGATTTCTTCGCCATAATCATTTACATCTGGAATCAGAAACTCTTTTTTAAGTCCATAACCACGATGGAGTAGAGATTTTGCAATGCCTAGATAACGATCCATTACAAGTTCTGCAAAATGTATGTTTCCAACAAAGCCGATACTTTTACATCCCTGATCAAGAAGATAATTTGCGAGAGTGAAGCCGGCATATAGATTATCTGTGATAATACCACCCCCATTTTCATTATCATAAATATGACCGAGGAAAAGGAATGGTTTGTTTGTGTTTTTAAGTACCTCAACATATTCTTTGCTCATCTGGCCAAGTAAAACAAAGGCACTTACTTTATTTTCTTTTAATATTTTGGGAAGGATAAGAAGGTGTTCGGTTTCATCTGAGATAATTTCTGTAAGTCCGTAATAATTCAGCTGCAAAAGGTTAGATGTGAGCGGCTGCTGCATGGACATATAGGTAGCATTGGCATTCATACTTCGTTCTGCAATCAGAATGCCTATGTTGTGAGATGAACCGTCATCATTACTGGAAGTTTGAGCTTTTTTATAACCAAGTTCATCGGCTTTTGCCAGAATCTTGGCCCTTAGATCTTCACTCACCCCTTCTTTGCCTGATAACGCCTTAGAAACTGACATGACAGTAACATCGAGTTCATCCGCGATGTCTTTCATTGTAACTACGTTTCTCATTAACTTAATTATATAGGAAAAATAAAGTTAACGCAAAGGTATTGCTAAACATATTTATAAATTTTGTGAATTTTTGTACAATAATATAGTACTATGAATAAGAAGACTTATTTTTTTGAAACTTACGGCTGTGAGATGAATATAGCCGAATCAGCTGCAGTAGAGCAGCTTTTTATTGCCAGAGGCTGGGAAAAATCAGAATCCGCTCAAACTGCTGATGTCGCAGTAATAAATACCTGTTCAATTCGCGAAACAGCTGAGAACCGTATTTTAGGAAGACTGGGCTGGTTCAATGGTCTTAAGGCTGTTCGCGAATGCCGTCCTGGTGCTAAGTCTAAAATGCTCGAAGAAGCTGCTGAATATGTTCGCAATGGAGCAAAGCCTCTTACTCTGATTGTTATGGGCTGTATGGCAGAGCGTCTTCTTACAAGTTTTCAGAAAGATTATCCATTTATTGATTATGTCGTTGGAACTTATGCTAAACATCATTTTTCAGAGATTATTTCTGCGGTAGAAGAGGGCAGAAAGCCATTTCAGATTGATGATTCTGAAAAGTACCGTTTTGCTTCTTTATCTGCTGAGCCTGGTGCATTCTCTACGTTTGTTCCTATTATGCACGGCTGTAACAATTTTTGTACCTATTGTATTGTTCCGTATGTTCGTGGCCGTGAGTTGAGCCGACCTGTTGATGAAGTTTTGCACGAAATTGATTTGCTCGGGAAAATGAATGTCCGCGAAATCACTTTGATTGGTCAGAATGTAAACAGTTATAATAGTGAAGATGGAGTGAACTTTGCGGGGCTTCTTCAGAAAATTGCTGATCATCTGCGCGAAACTAACTCTCCAATTAAATGGGTTCGCTTTATGTCTTCACATCCAAAAGATTTTTCTGATGATGTTATTGATGTGATTGCAAAAGAACCTGTAATCTGCCGTCATATTCATCTTCCGGTTCAGAATGGTTCTACTGCTGTGCTTAAGGCAATGAACCGCCGTTATACACGTGAGCAGTATCTGGCGCTTGTTGAAAAAATTAAGGCACGTATTCCAGAGGTATCGCTTACAACAGATATTATGATGGGCTTCCCTGGAGAAACAGAGGCTGATGTTGAAGATACTCTGGATTTAATGCGCCAGGTAAAATATGAATCTGCAATGATGTATTTT
>CADANN010000051.1 GCA_902789325.1 uncultured Spirochaetaceae bacterium | reverse complement strand
ACGCTACATTATTCGAACTCATTGGGCAGTTCGCAGTCCTTCCTGCCCGCGGCTTAAATCCGCAAAACAAAACCAGGTCAATTCTTTTTTTCGAGGTCATTTTATATGAATGAACTTTTACTCATTATCACACTTTTAGTGTCTTTTGGTGGAACTTTGTTGTTCCTTAAGGTTTTTGGAAAAGGCGGACTTTTCGCCTGGATTGGAATCGCTACAGTTTTTGCAAACATCGAAGTTACAATTGTAGTACATGCGTTTGGTATGGATCAGACACTTGGAAATACCCTTTTTGCGGCAACTTTCCTTGCAACTGATATTCTCAGCGAGCTTTATGGTAAAAAAGAAGCAAACAAAGGTGTACTTGCCGGAGTTCTCACAAGCCTTTCATTCATCCTACTGAGCTTCATGTGGGTTCATTACATTCCAGCAGAAAGCGACTGGGCAAGCGAATTTGTTCACGGACTTTTCTCAAACACACCACGTATGCTTCTCGCAAGTCTGATTGCTTACATTGTTTCTGAATTTATCGATGTTACTTTGTATCACGCATGGTGGAATCTCACAGAAAAGAAAACCGGCAGCCACGATAAAATGCTCTGGTTCCGCAATAACTTTTCAACTCTCATTTCTCAGTTTGTAAACATCGTGCTCTTCAACTTTGGTGCCTTCCTTGGCATCTACAGCTTCAAAGAACTTCTTGCAATTACAGGTTCATGTTACGTAATCTACATTGCAACAAGTCTCCTCGACACTCCATTCATTTACTGCGCAAAGAAAATCGCTAAAGTAGAAAAATAATTTTTCGGGCGCATCCCGTCCTTACGGACGGGTCGGGTGTTGCGCATCCAAGCTCGCACGCGGGCCTTATTGTGGCTCCGCAGTCCATTTCCAAAGTATTTCCGACAATTTCAGTGGTTTCGTGATTATAGTCGGAACAAAATGTGTAAAAAAAGCCAAATCATCCAAAAAGTTCCGACTAGAATGAGAAAATATAAGGTCTAGTCGGACAAATTTCTGGTTTCCGTCACGAATTTTCTTTTAAAGTCAGTTCAGATTCCTACTAAAACACAATTTAATTTCATTTAGTTGGAATAATCCGCTTTTTCTTGTTACTTTTCCATAGATTTGTCCCGACTAAATAGTGACTTTTTCACATCTAGTTGGAACAATAAAGGCACAGTACTCATTTATATCCGACTAAAATTACAAATTGCAAAAATTAGGCGGAATATTATTCATTCCTAAAAAAATCTTGATTACAATGAAGAATTATACTCTTTTATGTTTTACGATAACGTTGTAATATAGAAGATAGAAGAATGTTTTTTATAAAAAATTAGAGGCGTTTATGAATGTTTTACAGGTTGCGAAGGCTGGTTCTGCTAAGGCTGAGATGATTTATCATGAAAATCCGAACGTTTTTCATGTAAATACGCTTGATAATCACTGCTATTTTATTCCTTTTGGAAAAAAACAGAACCCGTTTGAGGCGCGTGAGAAGTCCGATCGGTTTGAGCTTTTGAATGGAAAGTGGGGCTTCCGCTATTATGACAGCCTGATTGATCTGGAAGACAATTTTACAAGTCCAAAAATTGTAGAAGAGGTGTTGAGTCTAAAAAAGATTCCGGTTCCCTCTAACTGGCAGCTTTTTGGATACGACAAACCTCAATACACAAATGTGGATTACCCGATTCCTTACAATCCGCCTTTTGTTCCAGATGAAAATCCTGTTGGCGTTTATTACCGTAATTACAATTATAAAGAAGATGGCCTGCAGCGCATTCTTTGTTTTGAAGGAATTGACAGCTGTGCCTACGTTTATGTAAACGGCAAGTTCTGCGGATTTTCTGAAGTTTCACATCACACCTGCGAGTTCGATATTACTTCGCTTTTGCACGAAGGAGAAAATCTTCTTACAATAGCTGTTCTAAAATGGTGTTTTGGAACCTATTTTGAAGATCAGGATAAAATCCGCCTTTCAGGAATTTTCCGCGATGTATATGTTCTTTCACGTCCTAAAAAAAGACTCACAGATTATCGTATAAAAACAAATCTTAAAACTAACTACCGTTCGGCAGTTTTGGAGCTTACGGTAAGTGGAGTTGACGCTCAAGTCCGACTTTGTAATCCAGATGATGATGAGATTTTCACCGGCACTGCCAAAAAAGGCACCCCGCTTTTAATTCCAGTAGATGACGTAAAACTATGGTCAGCGGAAAATCCAGTTTTGTATAAACTCACTCTAGAAACCACAGACGAACTTATTGGCGAAGAAGTAGGCTTCCGAAAAATCACATCAGAAAAAGGCGTGCTGAAAATCAACGGCCAGCCAATTAAGTTCCGCGGAGTAAACCGCCACGACAGCTACCCGGATACAGGCTATGTTGCAAGCATTGCAAAAATTGAAAAAGATCTTCAGTTGATGAAACAGCACAATATTAATGCAATCCGTACTTCGCATTATCCAAACGCTCCGGAGTTTTACAAGCTCTGCGACCGTTATGGTTTCTACATTATTTGTGAAGCAGATCTCGAAATGCACGGAAGTGTTTCAGTAAATAATACTCCTCACTGGGACTGGTCTGACTATTCTGGAATTGCGTTAGTTGCAAGTAACAAACTTTTTGCTAAGGGAATTCTTGACCGTGAAAAACTTTGTGTTAGTCGCGATATAAACCGTCCTTGTGTTGTTATCTGGTCTATGGGTAACGAAAGCGGCAATGGAAACAATTTTACCGAGGCTGCAAAGTGGATAAAAGAATTTGATGATACACGTCTTTTGCATTATGAAAGCGTTCATAATCAGGGAGACACAACTGACGCTCCTTATGATTTAGTTTCAAGAATGTATCCGAGTGTTGAAGACTGGAAAAAAATGTCTGAGAACAAAAAGGAAAAACGTCCTTTTATTTTGTGCGAGTATTGTCATGCAATGGGAAACGGTCCTGGAGACCTTGAAGATTATCATAAAGTAATTCATAGTTCAGAACGTTTCTGTGGCGGCTTTATCTGGGAATGGTGCGACCACAGTGTAATTCTTGGAAAGACCCGCGACGGTGAAACAAAGTTCGGCTACGGCGGCGATTGGGGGGAAAAGCATAATGACGGAAACTTTTGCTGTGACGGACTTGTTTACCCGGACAGAAGACCACACACAGGTTTATTAGAAGCTAAGCAAGTTTACAGACCTGTACGGATAAGCAGAAGTAAAAAGCTAACTAACGTTAGTACATCAAAGCAAAAGAGCAGCAAATCTGCAAAAGGTGCGATTGACGGTATTTCATTTGATTTCTGGAATCTTCTTGCGTTTACAGATGCTTCAAAACTGTATGACTGCAGCTACGAAGTTTGTGTTGACGGCGACATTGTTAAGGCAGGAACTCTGGATTTACCTGAGCTCGCGCCACTGTCTGTAACAAGCGTTGTTGTACCTGGGCTCACAGATTTTAAGGGAATTGATTCTTATATAAGATTTATTTTTACAGAAAAGGATGCTCGGCTCTGGTGCGAAAAGGGCGCTGTGGTTTGTTTTGACCAGGTGCAGCTTTCCGCTAAGGCAGACGCAGATAATGAGGCAGAAGTTCTAAAAGCCGCTTCTTTTGAGGGCGTACTCAAGGGACAGGAAGTATGGTGGCCAGGTAAACGGGATGCTAAGGGAGTCCAGGAGAACGCGCGGCAGGAGATAGAAGGGCTCATTAAGTTTGTGCGTGCGGCAGAGAAGCATAACGAAAATCAGAGCTGGCAGGAAACTTTCCGTGTAAAACCGGAAAGTGACAAAATCCGCCTTGGCAATAACATCACTGTTGCACCTACTGGATTACGTTATACAATTACAACTTCTTCTGGTACAGATGCCGCAAGTGAGAATCTTACTTATTCTTTCAACCGCAGAACAGGTGTTTTTGATTCCATCAAACTAGGCCGTACAGAACTTTTAAAACAGCCTCTTAAGTTTAATTTTATGCGTGCTCCTTTGGACAATGACCCTATGCGCGGAGAATGGTTTGGCGCACATCTGCATGATTACGAAATCAAAACCTTCAGCTCTCGAATAGAACCGGGGGCAACTGGTAACTCAATCCGCATAATAGCTGAACAAGGTTTTGTGTGGAGCTCTCATCAGCCATTCATTTATGGCACGGTTACATACACAATCACAAGTGGAAGCAAACTCGAAAGTGCAGGTATTTCAGTAGAGTTCGATTTCACAGCAACAAGAAAAATCTTTATGTTGCCGCGAATCGGCCTTCGACTTTTCCTAGATAAATCCTTTGACCGGGTAGAATATTATGGCTACGGTCCTACAGAAAGCTATATCGACAAGCATCAGGCAACCTGGGTCGGTAAGTTTAAGTCAAAAGTCAGCGAAATGTATGAGCCATATATCCGCCCTCAGGAAAATTCTTCGCATTATGGCTGCCGCTATGTTAAGCTTCAGGGCAAAAAAATCAATATGATTTTTACCGGCTGGGATATCAAAAACAAATGCGAAAAAAATATCAGCTTTAACGCATCTGAATATACTCAGGAAGAGCTTTGGACAAAACGTCATAATTTCGAGTTACAAAAATCAGATTGCACTGTTTTCTGTGTAGATTACAAAATGGCAGGAGTGGGTTCTAATTCATGTGGACCAGCACTTGCCCAGAAATATCGCATACAATTACCGCAGATTCAGGGATGCATAAACATCAAATTTGAAAATCGGTAGTATTATGTTATAATAGAACAATACAGGCACAAAACTTCTATGAATTTAGAGGAGAGATTAAATGATGAATTTAATTCAGAAGATTGCGGCTAATAAGATTCGTAAAGAGTTTGGCGGCTTTGACAAGAAGCGTGATGAGGGACAGACTACTCCCGATGATATTACACGTTACGACAACATCAAATACGGTGATGATCCAAAATGGCCGCAGTGGCAGCTTCTTGATGTGTATCGTCCAAAAGGTGTTGAAGGAAAATTGCCTGTAATTGTCAGCGTTCATGGTGGCGGCTGGGTATACGGAAATAAAGATGTATATCAGTTCTATTGTATGAGACTTGCACAACGTGGATTTGCAGTTGTAAATTTTTCATACCGTCTTGCACCCGAAGAAATCTTTCCAGCCGCAATTGAAGATACAGAAAAGGTTTTTAACTGGATTTGTAATAATGCAGATCAGTATGGATTAGATTTAAATAATGTTTTTGCAGTTGGTGATTCTGCGGGTGCGCATCTTCTTTCATTGTATGCTTCTGCTGTTTCAAATGATGAATATGCAAAGAACTATCCTTTCATTCAAAAGAAAAATCTGACATTACGTGGTGTTGCACTTAACTGCGGTAAATATAAACTGAAGGTTCCTGGAGATGACAAAAATATTACACTCCTTGTAAAAGGTTATCTTCCACATCATGGAACAGAAGAAGAACTTGATATGGTTGATGGTTCTGCCCATGTGACTAAAAATTTCCCTCCAGCATTTGTGATGACTTGCAATGGTGATTTCCTTTACAGCCAGGCTGATTATATGACTAAGGCCCTGGAAGCTGCTGGAGTTCAATATGAATATCACTGTTATGGTACAGATGAAAAACCGCTCTGGCATGTATTCCATTGTGACCCTAAACTCGAAGAAGCTGTAGTCTGCAATGACCAAGAATGTGCCTTCTTCAAAAAACTTTGTGTAAATTAATCCTTTCGCTAATCTTTTAACAGAGGTCTTATATGAAAAAAAAACGTCTCATTTTGATGGCACTGTCTATTGCCTTACTATCGTTAGTTAGTTGTAAAAAATCTGATTCACAGAATACAGCAAATAATTCCAGCAGTGTTTCTGCATCAAAATCAGATTCAGAAAAAAAGAATCGCGGTTCAGCAGCGGGTTATGAAGGAACTCCGTTTAATGCAAATGCATATTCAGAAGAAGCTCCTGAATACAAAGAACGTAACGCGCTTCATCTGGGAACTAACAGCAGCAACCTTGTAAACTTTGATTCTGTAAAACAGTTTTTTACGCTGGATTATACTCCCGAATATCCAGATTCAGTTTTTACAGAACCGTCAAAAGGTAAAAACAAAAAAAGCAAAACCTCTGCAAATAAAGATGAAACCGGTGAATCGCACATTCCTGGGATAAGAAAGCTTTCTGATTATGTTACAAAATATCAGACTAAAAAAGCAAAGCTTCAGGACTATAAACCGGCTGATGAAGCTGAAGAAGATGATAGTACAAAAGACTTCTATATAGAAGATTGGGGACCACAGGGCAAAATTGTTGCCGGTGAAAGTCATCCAACTTTTTACGTAATTTTTTCACGACCTGCACGTTCGCTTCAGGCTCTCGATAAACCTCAAACCACTTCTGACATAATGACAATTGAACCAGCATTGCCTGGTGTATTCCGCTGGTATGGAACAAAGCATCTAAGTTTTGAAGCTGATGTTCCTGCAGATCCAACAGTACAGTATAAGATTTCTATAAAAGAAGGTTTAAAATCTGCCAGCGGGAAAAAACTTACTGGCGAGACAGTTTTCTTTACTCAGGCAGAACCAGTCGAAGTTATTAATCTCTGGGGCGGATATATCACAGATAGTGATTGCGCTTACAATTGGGATACAGGAGCTCTTCCTCCTTATGAGCATCGATTTGTAATACGAACAAATTATACAACAACACTTTCTTCTATAAAAAAGAATCTTACAGTTTATATGAATGGCCAGCTTGTTGAATGTGATATTCAGCCGGTTTATAAAGACATCTTTAAAATGTGGGCAAATCATTCTGAATATGATGAAGAAGCTGGACGTGCAAATACCTGGCTTGCGGAAATAAAAGGAGAGGTTCCGCATGGGGCTCAGGTTGTCATTAAAAATACAGAAGGAAAATCAGAAGATTATTATACACTTATGCCTTTCACTGTTAATGAAGTAAGTGGTATGACAGAGTATTCTTCTGCAAAATATAAATGGCCGCTTACAATTTATTTTACACAAGTACCTAACAAACGTTCGTTAGTAGAAAATATTACTTATGATGGTGGCAAGACAATTACAGAAGACAATGTAGTTGTAAATGGTCGTACAGTAAAAATCTGTAATCTCCCATTCGATTATAAGCAGGATCATACAATCAGTTTTGGAAATATAACTGATAAATATAATCAGCCTTTAACTTCAGCAAAAGCTGTTTATAGTTTTAAAACACCTGAAGAAAAATCTTATGTAAGATTCCAGAATTATGGAACTACAATGCTTGAAGCACAGTTCCCACACAAAATGCTTTTCGAGCATCAGAATCTTTTAAGCGGTAATTATATTTTACAAAAGACAGACAGACCATCAAATGATGGAGTTTATGTTCTGAACAAAAATGATCCTGTTGTAAGCAGGCTTGATACAGGAACAAAAAATCAGCGTAATTTTCAGGAACTGGATTTAGAGCCTTTCCTTGATGACGGCTATGGATTTGTTCGATATGAATCAAATGTAAATTATAAAGAATATAACCAGTGGAAAAAACAATACCAGACTAAAACTTCAACCATGAAGGGTGTTGTTCAAGTTACAGATCTGGGAATAACTGCCAGAATGGGCTTCAACAAAGCTGTAGTAATGGTTCGAAGTCTTTCAACCGGTAAGCCTGTTGAAAATGCAGAAGTATACATTGTTCATAATTTGAATGATGTAGAGCAATGGGTAGATGGTGGTTCAACTCTGCCAAAACAGATTTTCGTTCCTGGTAATGAAAACTCTTATGATAAGATTTATGCAAAAGGCTTTACAGATAAAAACGGTCTTGCTGTTATCAATTATGAAGAAAATACAATTACTAAAATTGAAAATGACTATTATACTTTTGTCTATGTTGTAAACGGAAAAGATAAGGCGGCCTTTCTTCCTTCCTCTCATAATTCATGGCGTGAGGGTGTTAGAACATCTTCTCTTAAAACTGCTCGTAAACCAGTTCAGCGAACCTTTATGTTTGTAGACCGCGGGATTTACAAGCCTGGTGAAACTGTTACCTTCCGTGGTATAGACCGCGATCAGTTGCTCGGTACATTTGCTCCACATAAGGGAACATATATGATTGATGTAAAAGGATCCTGGTACGATTCTAAAAATATCATTGAAACAATCAAAGGTGAGCTTTCAGAATCAGGTGGTTTCTATGGTAGTTTTAAAATTCCTGATAATACAGAACGCGGTTATTATAATCTTATTTATAGACGTTCTGAAGCAACTGAAAGATATGATTACGAAGTTATAAGATTTACAATTGCAGACTTTGAACGTGTAAAATTTGAATCATCAATTACTGTTCCTGAGATTTCATATTTTGGTGGTGACAAGCTTACAGCAGATCTTTCTGCAGATTATCTGGCTGGTGGTTCGTTAGGCGGTGCTAATTACGAAGTTAGCTGGTACAAACAGGCAACTACATTTACAACTTCTGAGCCAGAAGCAAAAGGCTATTCATTTAATACAGGAGTTTATCCTTCAAGAAATTATTATTCAAATGATACAGGAAAACTTGGTGTAGATGGTACAGCATCATTGTTGTGTGAATCAGAAAAAATCACAGATGGTGCTCCATATGTTTATCATGTTGAGACAGCAGTAACAGATGTTTCAAATCAGAGAATTGCAGCTAACAATAATATTTTCGTTCATCCGGCTCAGTTCTATGTTGGAATTGCAAAGGCACGTAATATTCGTGGTTTTGCAAAGTCTGGTGAAAAAATTGAAATCCCATATATTCTTGTAAATACAAATGGAAAGCTTTTGAGTGAGACAGATGTTCCGCTTAAAGTTTCTGATCTTGAATACTCACTTAGTCACGAAGAATGGACAATGATTCATGAGCAGAGTGTTGATGATACAATTTACACTCGTTATGAGCGAAAAGATGTAGAAGATGAAAAGGGAAATCTTAAGGCTATTGCAAATGGACTTCTACCGATTACTCCAAAAATCGCAGGCTGGTATACTCTTACAATTACTGGAAAAGATAGCCGTGGAAATAAGGTGCTTTGTAAGAGTGAGTTCTATGTTACAGGTAGTGGTGCAAGCTGGTTCGATCAGTACAACTCTTATTCACTTAATCTTACTCCAGATAAGTCTCAGTATAATCCTGGTGAAACAGCCCGTGTTCTTCTGGAAAGTCCGCTTCCTGCTGGCGACTATCTGATTACTGTTGAACGTGAAGGAATCTTCACAGAAGAAATCCGCCACTTTGATACTAATGCAGAAGTTATCGAAATCCCGGTTGCCGGAAATTATGTGCCGGTTGTTTATGTTTCTGTTTCTTCTTATTCAGAGCGTCACGGTGCGCCAACTCATGAATATGGTGAACCAGATCTTGATAAACCAAAAGGTTATTATGGTGTAACACCTCTGTTAGTTAATCCTTACGTTCGTTCTTTCTCTGTTGCAATTGAATGTGATAAGCCAAGCTACAAACCTGGTGATACAGCAACAATTAAGTTCAAGGCAACTAAGGGAGGAAAGCCTTATGCAGGAGCTGAACTTACTGCAATGGCTGTTGATCGTGGAGTATTGGATCTTATAAATTATCATGTTCCAAATCCAATAGATTACTTCTATAGTAGATACAACTTCCCTCTCAGAGTTGATGGTGGTGATTCACGTGCATTACTTATGGACCCTGTAACTTACAGTGTAAAGAATCTCATGGGTGGTGATGCTGCTGATGATGAGAAGGAAGATGAACGAAAAGATTTCCGTCCAACTGCATTCTTTGAGCCTGTACTGATTACAGACAAAAATGGTGAAGCAAGCGTTACCTTCAAAATGCCGGATAGTCTTACAAGTTATCGTATCACAGCCTTTGGTGTAAAAGATGATTTGTTTGCTTTGCAGGAAGATGAAGTCAAAGTTCAGAATCCAATAAATATTCAGCAGGTACAGCCACGACGTCTTCGCGAGCGTGATACAGCTGAGTGTGGTGTTCTTATTACAAACCTTGGAAAAGATGGACAAAAGGTAACTGTAAATCTTGAAGTGCTTTCACCAACACAGGATACAGAACAGGATAAACTCGAAGGCCGTAAGACAATTCCAGGTAAAGGATTTGTTGATGGTGAAAGTTCTCATACAGTTTATGTGCCTTCTGGACAGTCTTCTGTAGTTTACTTTGATGTTGCGGCTCAGACAGAAGGAACAATAAATCTTGTTTATACAATTAAGTCAGATGTTCTGAATGAAAAATTGATTTCTCCAATCAGAATAGAAAAGACCTTTGTTTATGAAACCGTAACAATGACAGGTACTGTTTCTGATTCAGGAAAGGCAACTGAAAAAGAAAGTCTGATAATTCCAGGCTTTGCTAAAGAAGGCCGTGGAGATTTGACTTTCACTCTGGATGCAACCCGTCTTGGAGTTTTAGGAAGTTCTGTTAATTATCTTGTTAGTTAGTTTTGATGAATATATTGATATCTTCGGACTTGATTCAAAGGTTGGAAATATCAAAGACTGTGTTCGCAGCTGGACAAAGAATTGGAAAGATTATCAGCATGGAGATGGTGGTTTTGGATACTGGCCGGAATCAATCTATTCTTCTGATTTTGTAAGTATGCGTATCCTTTATGTTTATGCACTTGCAATGACACGAGGTTATAAACCGGAAGATATTCCAATTAATCTTGAAAGCTTAAAGCGTTATGTAGCATCTGCAGTTAAGGGATCTAAGACACGTTATGTGGATTCAAATGTTTATGATTATGATAAAGCATTTGCATGTTATGTATTCAGTCTCTTGAAAGACAACTCAATGGATTCAATCCGCGAAGAGCTTTATGCAAAAATTGATTCAATTACTCTGGATGCAGCTGCCTACCTTTCGTTAGCTTACTCAAATACTAGTTCTTCAAAGGATCTGGATAAGGCAAAGATAATAAATAAAAAACTTCGTTCTTATCTGCAGCCTGCACAGAGAAGTGTAACTATTTCTAAAAAAGCAAAGAGTGGATACTGGTTCTGCTATCAGAATGAAACTGTTCAGTATGCTGCAATTCTTTCGGCTCTTGTTTCAGTTGATCCAAAAGACGAAATGGTTGATCGCTTAATTTACACTTTGCTTGCTAAACAGGCAAAAGGCCGCTGGCAGAATACTATAACTACAAGTTCAGTTCTTGAATCAATTTATACTTATATTCAAAAGCGTAATCTTGATGCAACAGACTTTACGGCAACTGCAACTCTTAATGGCAAAGAGCTTATGAAAGAATCGTTCAAGGGAGTTGCTGCAAGACCAAAGACTTTGCATCTTCCATTCGAAGATGAGTTTGTTTCATCTCTTGCCCGTGACAAGGCTATTCCGGTTGAGTTCGAAAAGAATGGTAATGGCTATTTGTTCTACACTGTAGAAATGAAATATGCTCTACCAGATGAAGCTCAGGCTGCTCGCGATGAGGGCCTTAAGATTACTTATGAGATTAGAGACTTTGACACAGGTGAGCTTGTAAATATTACAAAAGACACTTGTGACTTAAAACTTCAGAGTGGAAAAATCTATAAAGCAAAAGTGTTTGTAGAAACTAACAGAACCCGCGA
>CADANN010000050.1 GCA_902789325.1 uncultured Spirochaetaceae bacterium | reverse complement strand
ATGAAAATTGTTTTAGGAAACATTTCCGACTGCATTACGCGGTGAACAAGACCTGCTTCTGAAATACTTTCAGGAATTACTTCAAGCCCAGTTTCTTCTTCAACTTCGCGAATAAGGGCTGCAGTATTTTCTTCGCCCTCATGAATGCCACCACCAGGGAATTTGTAATAACCAAGATTTTTGGCATAGGCAAGTGCGATTTTGTTGCTCGGTGAAAGAGGCGGATTGTCGGTCAAGATAATTGCTCTGGCCGAAGGTCTGGAAGATCTCGGCCAGTCTGGTTCATAGTCTTTGTAATCAGTCGTAAAAAGTGTCTTCATAAAAACTTAATCTTTAAATGCTTCTGCGAGCCAGCCGGTTATTCCTTTTGGCAGTCTTGGTTCCATCGGAGTGCCGTCGTCACAGTGCTGTCCCATTTCAAATCCAAAATTGATTGAAGCAATTCCGTGGTCTCCGTTGTAAACCCAGTCTGGAGTAAAGATAAAACTCTTCTTCAATTTTTCAAGGCGAGGCAATGCAGGTTTGATTCTTTCTTCGTAACTGTTAATCTCGTCACGTTTACCCATCGCAAGAAAGAGTCCTATGTTGTTCTTTTCAAAAACTTCCAGATTATTATCATCAACAATTGCATCTGCGCCAACTGGAATAGCAATATCAAAAAAATCAGGATAGCGAACCGGAATTTTTATGCTCATGGTTCCACCTCTGGAATTTCCAAAGATAACCTTTTTACTGATTCCGCCATTTGGCTCTGCCTGATTTTTCATAAAGTCACAGATTAAATCATGAATCTGAGCAATGTGGGAATCATTCCAGCTGCCGTGAACTTTTCCGTCGTCACCACGATATTCATTTGCGAGAGGAACCAGAACATAGGCTCCACCGAGAGTTTTCTGATAATCATCTTTTGAATAAAATTCAGCGCCTGTATAATTTATGCAGACATCTCCTTCCATTGCATTTGTATATCCGTGCATAAAAACAAGAAGCGGATATTTTTTGCCTTTCTCGTAACCATGTTCTGTAGGATCAAAAAAATAATAAGTTAGCCCATCATAAGAAGTCTTATGAAAACGGTCAAAATATTCACCAACTTTATAAGTCGGTGCGCAAGAAATAAAACTGCCTTCAGGAATCTCGTTTGCCCATGGCGGTGTTGGTTTGTCAGACATTTTTTAACTCCTCTTCGTTATACTATAACTTATGCTGGCAGTGCCATATTGGCGTTGCCAGTTTATTGCTGAACGGTTGCGGCCTTCGGAAATCCGGCAGCCAGCTTGTGTCGTCCGTAAGCTCCTGATAAAAAAGATACTCAAAATCATAGGCTTCAATCAAGTCTCGGATATCGTTATCTTCTTCTGTGGTGACAAGGCGGTTTTCAATTGAACTCAAAGATTTTTTTCGAGCATCAAGCTGTGCAGCATTTTCTTCAAAAGGAACCGGAGTATACTGATTCATCAGCGAAATGATAGCTTTGCCATCTGCGTTTTCTTTAAGCCAGCCAAGAACATCTGCGGTTTCGGCAAAGTGGCCCGGCATAAAAAGATGACGGATAATTACACCCGACAGCATTTTGTCGCGGGGCTCGCCCGGTTCTGCCCATTCAGCAGGCTTTGCATTTGGCGGTTCTGGGATTTCGGAGATTTCAAGCGGATTTTTTTCTATCATCCATTTGATTGCCTCAGTGGCAGCTTCCGGATAGTCAGGTGCGGCAAAGAGTTTTTTTGAAAAAGCACTGTCCAGAGTTTTTAAATCCGGCAGCCAGATTGTAACAAGCCCTTCCAAAAGTTTAAGCATTTCAACGCTTTCGTAAGCAGAAGAATTCCAGCAGAAGGGGATAGTTACTCCGGTGTCGCGGGCGGCTCGTAAGAACTCGGCGATTTTTGGAATGTGATGGCTTCCTGTAACGAGATTTATATTTTCTGCACCGGCGGCCTGCAGCTTCAAACAGATATCGACAAACTCAGCTTTGTCCACGATACGACCAAATCCATCCTGACTAATCTGATAGTTCTGGCAAAAAGCGCAGCGCAGAGTACAGCCGGTAAAAAAGATAGTTCCGCTTCCTCCAAAGACCGTTACAAGTGGTTCTTCTCCAAAGTGCAGCCCTGCAAAGGCAATTCGTAAATCAGCAGGTTCACGACAAAATCCGAGAGATGTGGTTTCGATACGCACTGTCGGGCACTCAACCACTCGGTTTACTCCGCATTTTCTCGGGCACTGGCGGCACTTTTTATAGAACTCAATTATGTTCATCAGTATGCACCCTTGCTTACAAGAATCTTCATCAAATCCTGAAGTACATCAACGTCTAAATCTTCTGCTTCAAAATTTACAAGACGGCCAAGCTCGTTCCAGTCATCATCACTAATCAGCTCCTGGTATTCATCACTGTTTTCCAGAAATGCAAGATAAGCTGCCAGACGATTTCGGTTATCTTCGTTCGGTTCCCAGGCTAAATCAGCAGAACGGTAAATATATTCATTTTCCCAATATTCAAAAACAGAATCAGCAAGCTCTCCAACCGCTGCCGCATTGCGTTCAAAAAGCCGGCGCAGGTCTCCCTTTACGCGGTCATAATTACTTTTTCCACCATTATTCTGGCGGTCATGTTTTAGAGTTTTTTCAACATCAGAAAGAAATTTATTAATATCAGTCATAATTGAGAGTATGACAAGTTAAAGCCTTTTTTTCAATCTATATTATATGAAAATTGACTTTTCACTTTTTAGGTATGATAATAATAGAATATACCATTATATAGGAGTAATGATATGAAAAGATTCCTTGCAGTTTTATTAAGCTGTTTATTATTTTTAGGAAGCGTATATTCTGCAGAAAACGTTATAAAAACTAATAAAAAGCTTCCATTTTCTAAAGGTGTGAATCTTCCTGGCTGGCTTGAATATAATAGAAATAATACCTTACTTTTTGGAAAAAAAGATTTTGAAAATATTAAATCACTTGGAGTAGAAGTGCTTCGTCTGCCTGTCTGGTTTGAAGTTTGGAATGAAGGAGCTCCGGATTATAAAGTTTCAGATGAATGCTGGTCTTATCTTGACGATTCCATTTCCTGGTGTGAAGAACTTGGAATGTATATCATCATAGATTTTCATAACGATTGTGACGGTGCATCAAAAACAGATCCAAATATAGAAAAGGTTCTTCTAAAAGTATGGCCACAGATAGCAAACCGATATAAAAATAAGGGCGATCTTGTTATTTATGAAGTTATGAATGAACCTCATTTTAAGAGTGGTAATATTGATGCAGATATAAAAAAATGGGGCGCAATTCAGGGAAATGTTTTAAAGGCAATTCGCCAGATAGATAAGAAGCATACTGTTATAGTAGGTGGTGCAGACTGGAATTCAATTGATTCTATGCTTAAACTTCCGGAGTATCAGGATGATAATCTTATATATAATTTCCATGATTATTCTCCTTTCCTTTTTACTCATCAGGGTGCTGTATGGACAGATGCAAAGCGTTTGACTGGAATTCCATTCCCTTATGTAAAAGAAAAAATGCCTGCATTGCCTAAGAATCCTACAAGTTCAGAGAAATGGTATTTTCAGGATTATCCAAATGCATCTTCTGAAAAAACTCTGGTAGCTCCTTTGAACAAAGCTGCAGAGTTTGCTAATAAGCGTAATGCTGCTTTAATGTGCAATGAATTTGGTGTAAGTATGACTTATGCCGACCCTCAGGAAAGAAATAACTGGTATAGAATAAAAAATGGCTGGATGGATGAACGTAATATAATTCGTGTTAGTTGGGACTATACGGGTTCTTTTGGAATTTTTACAAACTCTTCAGAAGCAAGATTTCCGGAAGATTTAAACAAACAACTGATTAAAGATATGGGCTATAAGGTTCCTGCTGGTAAAAGTCAAACCTGGTTCGAAGCTGCAAATAAAACTGGAAACTATACAATCTTTCAAAATCAACTGGCTGCTAATTTGAAGGCTCAGTGTTTTGGTTCTAATCAGAAAAAATCAATTGTACAATTTGATAACGAAACAAAAGAAAGAAGCCTTGCATTCAGCGAACTGGAACCTAATGGTCAGTTTACCATTTATTTTGGAGAAGTCTGCAATTTTACAGCCTTAAAGAATTCCGGGGCTAGACTTGAGTTTATGATTAAGTCTACAGATAAAACTCTTTCTTTGTCAGTTTATTTGCTTGACTCAGAAGCTAAGACCTTCCCATGGAGAGCAGCAACTTCTATAAACAGTGGAAATCTGGCAATAGACGGCAAGTGGCACAAAATATCTATTCCTCTAAGCAGCTTAAGTGATATAGGTGGCTGGAATAGTACTGAAGGCTGGGTAAACGGTCAGGGTAAATTTGACTGGACTCTTATTTCTTCACTTGTATTTCAAAATGGTGGCCAGGCGTCAAAAGCTGGCTTTAGTATAAAAGATATTAAAATTGTAAAATAATCAAATAGAAAAATGATTGTATATATAGAAACAAAAAAGGAGTATCTCAATGAAAAATAAGTTTCTGCCAGTTTTATTATTGTGTTTTTGGGCAATAATATTTAGTGCTTGTACAAACATCTTAGGTGAAGAAAAAAAATCTTCTGATTTCACAGGAATTGAACTTTCTTTGCCCTATGCAAAATCAAATAAGACTGGTGTATTTCGCGCAGGTGATGATGCAGCTAATAACCGCTCTCTAAAATTTACGGTTACATTTTACCATAAGGACTCTGGCACAGAAACTCCTTTTGAAGGGAAAAGTGGAGAAAAAATAATCTTTGAGAATGCTCCTGTTGGTTTATATAATATTTCTGTTCATGGTTATGAAGATGATGGGGGAGAATTCGAAGGTGAAGCAGAGGCCGAAGTAAAAGAAGGTGAAACAACAACAGTTGTGATAAAGCTTAAACGGGTAGATGGCATAATCGAAATTAATCTTCTTGGCTGGACTGATGAACAAGCCAGAATGATAGAAAAGTATATTGATACACATCCTGATTGTGGCATTAAGGTTATTTTCAAGCAGATTGAAACAACAAACGGACAATATACCAGTTTCCTTGATGAGGCTTTGACTGGAAAATCAGATGAGTTTGTTCCTGATATCTATTCTGCAGAAGCTGCCTTTGTAAAACGTTATTCAAGCGGGGCAATGGGCCAATATGCGCTTCCTTATACCGATTTGATTTCAGGTTTGTCTTCAAAAATACAGTCTGCTCCTTCTGGAGATGTAGTTGGTCTTGCATATCAGACAACTGGTGGTGCATTTATTTACCGTCGTTCAATTGCTGAAAAAGTTTTTGGAACATCTGATTCAACCAGAATAAAAGAAGCGATTGGTGGTGGTACGGGCAACTGGACAAAATTCTGGGAAGCTGCAGAAAGTTGTGCTGATAAAGAAGTTGCCATTATTTCTGGTGATTCAGATTTGTGGCATCCTGTAGAAGGTTCTGCCGAAAAAGGTTGGGTAGTAGACGGTAAGCTTCATATTGATTCAAAACGCGAAGCCTTCCTTGATTATTCAAAAGATCTTTGGGAAAACGGATGGTCAAATAAAACATCAGAGTGGAGCGAAGCCTGGTATGCAGATGCTCGTGGAGATGGTGAAAAGCCTGTGCTCGGTTACTTTGGTCCTGCATGGCTCATTAGTAAATAAAAATCTTAAAAATGACAAAACTGAAGAAGGCCAGAAAAAACTCGAAGCTGTTTCAAAAATCATAGAGTGGATTACCCTCGATACAACAAAAGATGGCTTACAGTATCAGTGGGCAAACGGATTGCTGGATAATGCAAAAGACACAGTTGCATCAAAAGCAGTAATGGATATATCAGATGGTAAGCTTGATTTTCTTAACGGAGTAAACATGTTTGATTATTACGTTACAGCAAATGAAAATGCCCGGGTTGATTTGCTTACAGAATATGATGATAAGATTACCGCTATGTGGCGCTTCGAAGTTAATAAGTACGCAGAAGGACTAACTACCCGCGAACAGGCTTTAAATAATTTCAAATATGCCGCTTATTCTCAGCTGGGACTTCAGAGTGACGATTTTGATGCAGAAAATTTTGTCTATGAAACAGAACATGTGCGTGCTGAGTCAGCTCCAGATGGTAAGGGTATTATGTTTACACTTACTGCAAAAGAAGGTGAAACCTGGAATGAAGGTTCAAGCTTTATCTGTGAAGCAGTATCTGGAACTGGAATAAGAATTAATGATGTGCCAACACCTGGCAATCCAAAAGTTTGTTATTGGCCACTAACAGAAGATGGAAAAGGTTATGAATTTAATTGTGACTTAAGAATATCTCAAGAAACAACTGTTCGGGAAAAAGTCTATGCAATTGCTAATGGCGGCGGCGAATACATGAATATAGAAGGTGAAAACACAGATCTTTTGCTTTCCGGAACAAAAATCAAGTTGCTTGATACAGCCTCTTATAAACTCAGCAAGTCTGACAAGGTTAAGCCATATTTACATTATGACGTTTATACAACAAGTAAAAAGGATGTTGCAAATCCTTGGGATGTTGACTGGAAGCAATGGTTAAATTCTAATGATCTTGCTTTCAATGATGATATTATCAGCACACTTAAGACCAAAGGATATCAGGTTCTTAATCTTACTTCACAAGCAATGAGCAGACTTAAAGAAGATAAATATTATTTCGCAAATCTTACATTAGAGTTCACAATCGATGGATATCCAGAAAGCTTCAGATCTTATGCAAGTTCTTATTCAAATGTTGCAGAATATGACATTGACGCATTATTAAATACCGAATCTGAACATGTCACTGCAGAACCCGATCCAAATGGAAAAGGAATAAAGTTCACTATTTCTGCTAAAAATGGAGAAGAGTGGAAAGCAGAAAACTTTAATATTACAGAACTTAGTACTGGTTTATACATGGAAATACAGAATAAGATTCCAGAACCTGGTAAACCAGTAGTTTGTTACTGGCCTTTTACAAATGATGGCGATGTTTATTTATTTGACTGTGAAATAAAACTTTCAGGTCAAAATACCATTCATGAATCCGTTTCGGCAACTGCAAATGGAAATTATGCAATTCTTAATATTGATTTTGCTTCTCTGTCTGGATTGACTATTGAAGTTAATAGTGCAACAGGAATTGCAAAAGTTTCTAAGGATGTAAGTTCAGCAATAACCCGTTCTGAAAATGTAACTGCAACCTTTGATATTGGTTCTTTCGCAAATGACAGTGCTACTGCCTACAAATGGACACATTGGCTTAGCAGCAAATTTGTTTCTATAACAGATTCAGATGTTTACGACAATGGAAAAGGTATTTCTCTGTTTACCCGTGATAAAGGTACTATACAAAATCTCAAGAACGATGAATATTTCTTTACAGAAATGAGTTTGAATTTTAAGATCAGCGGTATTGATGAAAGATATCGTTATTCTAATGGTTGCAGAACTTCAATCATGAATGCTTCAGACTTCCTTTCAAATCTTAATACAAATGATCATATTTCTGTTGAGCCTTGTGATGAGGGTGTAAAAGTTACATTACGACGTCTGGAGACAGATGGGGACTGGCTTGAAGGAAATACACTTATCTGTCTTGCAGAAGACTGGGAGGATGGTGTTAATCTTAGCCTTATTCGTGCAGAAGATTGTGAAAATAGAGAGATACCTACGTCTCAATATGGTAATCGTTGTCCTACAGCGGCTGAACCGGAAGTAACATACATCTATCCATTAACTGAAAGTGGAAAAGAGTATGGATTCTTACTGGCAGGTCCTCTGGATAAAGAAAACAACTGGCAGTCTGAATATGTTTGCTGTACTGCGGGTGGTGGTTTAGGAGAGCTTATTGATTATGATATCTGGAATCATGATGTAAAAGTTACAGATATTGTTACAGATGCTGAAAATCATAACTTCTCATTCAAGATTGCAGGTGATGTACAATCTATTATTGATAATTCAGGTAATAAGTTTATTACTGCTGAATTCTGGCCGGATGTTCGTCCTGGAGTGGAAGGTGAAGATGATGTGAATCATCGAGGAAAAACTTTCGGTTATGCTTCACGACGAGTTATTTTAGCAGGTACGGTTGACGATTATAACCGTGCTCCTGAAACCCTTTTTGATACTTTTGTAGTTGAAAGCAACCCAGCATATCTCGAGGGAACTCTTGCCCCAGATGCTTATGACTATGATGATGTATATGCAGTGCTTGCAGAATGGGGTAATACATTCTTTGTTCTCATTTCAATTCAAAAGATTCAATTGGTAGATTATCCGAATATGCAATTTCATCTTCACTGGAAATAATGTATAATTATTTCCATGTTTAGTGATACACATTTTCATTTTAAAATGATGACAACGGAACGCGGCGTTAATGGTGTTGAAGTTTTATCCACCATGGCGCAGCGTTCCTGTTTTTTTGGTCTTGATATTGGAACTCATTGTGATGATTTAGCAGAGCGTCAGGCTTGCGTAGAAAATGCAATTGCAGGAATTGCAGACAGTGGTCTTGCTACAAAGGCGCGTAACTTTATGTATTTTAGTGCGGGAATCTGGCCGGATGTTGAAGCAATTCACGATAGAGAAAATCAGATGAAAAAATTAAGGGAGTCGATTCTGGCTGCAGATGCCGGTAGCGATCAGGATATCTTGCATAGAAAAATTGTTGCGGTGGGTGAGTGCGGTATAGACCACCACTGGAATCCGAGTGGAGAAGACGGACGCTGTGAATCTGATTTTGATACTGCTACCTATCAGGGGGAGCGCGAACTTTTTGAAGCCCATCTTGAACTTGCAAAGGAACTGAAACTTCCTGTAATTGTTCACAGCCGCGATGGTTTTGAAGATACTCTCGACTGCTTAAAAAATGTAGGCTACGACAACGGAATTATTCACTGCTACAGTTATGGAATTGATGAAGCCCGTGCCTTTTTGGATCGCGGCTGGTATATCGCATTTGGTGGTGCAATCACTTACAATAAAAAAGCAAAACTCGAAGCTGTAAAAGAGCTGCTTCACTTTGTTCCTGCAGATAGATTTTTGTGCGAAACAGATGCTCCATATCTTGCACCTGTACCTTTGCGAGGCACTGTAAACACTCCGGTAAATGTTGAGCACGTTTATAACTTTGCGGCAGAAGTCCGGGGCACAACAACAGAAGCACTAAGTAATCTTGTTGATGAAAATATAACTAAACTTTTTTTTCGACAATAAATGAATCCTATGATAAAATAAATTAATAACAAAATAATTGGAGTAATTTATGAAAAAGTTAATTTCATTGGTTAGTATTGTAATGCTAACATCTTGTCTTTTCGCCGCTGGTTCAAAATGGAAATCTTCAGATATCTATCATCCTAAAAAACTGGATAAGCTGATTGAAACTTATAATCTGACAAAAACTTATGAGAAAGGAACTACAGTTCTTTATAAGAATGAGGAAACTTCTGACTTTATTTATATAACAAAGGATGGAAGCGAAGAAAATAATGATAAAAGAGTTTTCTTTGAGAGCTTTGCCTGTCTTGGAGGAGTTTTTGATTCCTGCTCAATTTATGGTGGTTTTACGGACTTTTCTAAAGATGTCAGATATATGTATTCCTATATAAATGAAAGCAACACTGCAATTCAAAAGGGTGATTATATGGGAAAATCTACTTATGGATGGAATAATCCTCAGTATATCTATTATTTAATGTTTATAAGACGTTTAATGGCTTTTAGAGATATGCTGACTATTCAGAATGAATTAGATATCGAAATTCCAGAAGATGTTTTAGAAAGATATGATTATTTCAGCAACTGGCTTGTAGAAAATAATGAAGATGAAAAGGTATTTATTAAAATTTCAAAAGAATACAAGCAGTACTTAAAAGATCATAAGTAATTCTTTTTCATTATCTGTAAGCTGTCTCCATTGCCCCGATTCAAGGTCTTTCGGCAATGACAGCTTGCCTATTGCAATGCGTTCGAGTTCTGTAACTTCATTACCAAGTGCCCGGAAAATGCGGCGTACTTCATGAAACTTTCCTTCGTGCACGGTGATTTTACAAACGCATGAAGATTCAAATTCCAGTATGGCGGACAGTGCAAGCTGTTCGCCATATTTTTTTTCTGGTGGAAGTGTGAGCCCTGCTGCGGCTTGTCTTATGTATGATTTTTGATTTTCCGGGTCGACTGCACTTAAAAGCGTTACTCGATAAGTTTTTGTAATAGATTCATCACTCGTCACTCTGTGCGAAAACTTTCCGTCATTAGTCAGCAATAACAATCCGCTTGTATCGCAGTCAAGTCGCCCAACTGTATGAAGTCTGCAGCCTCGCGGTGCATCACTGACTAGTGCCTGTAACTCTGCCGTCAAAAGCTCATACACTGTTTTATGCGAATCAGAAACAGCCGAGCACACATAACCGCACGGTTTATTCATAATGAGGTAAATATATTTTTCCGGCTTGGAGCATTTTCTCATAGAGTTTACTTTGGCTCTTAATTCTTTTTCTGAAGGCCTGCAGTATTGCGTTCCCAGAAAACTCCATCACTGTAGCCTTGAATCGAATTATCAGCATCAGCCAGTTCAAGCCGCTTTTCTGCAAGCAGGCAGTATTCTTCACTCAATTCAATTCCACACCAGTGCCGGCCAAGTTTCTTTGCAACTACGCTCGCTGTGCCGCTGCCAAGAAAAGGGTCAAACACAAGGTCCCCTGGTTTAGATGATGCGAGAATCAGTTTTGCGTAAAGTTTTTCTGGCTTTTGAGTAGGGTGGTCTGTGTTTTCTGGCATGGACCAGAATGGCACGCTTATATCATCCCAAAAATTTGAAGGACAGGTCAAGCGGAAGTTTCCATCATCAGTTTCTTCCCAATCCTTTGGCTTTCCACCTTTACCGCCTTCACGGTATGGTGCAATTACGCGCCGTTTAATTTTTACAGCATCCAGATTAAAATAATAATCAGAAGGATTTTTTACCGCAAACCAGATATCTTCCATTCCATTTTTCCAGTTTGCTTTTGCGCCACGGCCTTTTTCTCTCTGCCAGGTAATGCGGTTCAAAATTGTAAGTTCTTTTTCTATTATCCGCTGAAGAGCCGCAGTACACTTCCAGTCGCCGCACATATAAAGCGAGCCGTTTGGTTTGAGCTTGCGGCACACCTGCGGAAACCAGGTCTTCAAATATTCTTCGTAAGCATCATCCTTTCTTTCGTTAAATACTTTGCCACCAAAATTTTTTGTGAGGTTATATGGCGGGTCAATAATAATCAAATCTGCAAACTCATCCGGCAAAAGCGGGAGTGCAGTTAATAAATCAGAGTTAATTGTTTTATCAAGATATTCAGTTTCCGTTGTACCAAGCCGTGGACGCAATCGCTTTATGTCCTCTTTACTCAGTACAATAGTTCTGTTTCTTCCAGCGCGAACTTTTTCTTTTTCTTCCATAATTATTTTAGCTCAAATGTCATGTAAACAGGATTGTGGTCAGAGCTCTGAAAGTCCTTATCAATTACATTCATAGAAAGTTTTTCGATATTAGGCGAAATTATAAATCCGTCGATTACATAATACTGCCAGTTGTGAGCTTTTGCATTTTCATCATTATAAGGAGCTTCGAGAGAGCGACAGGTTGGTAAAGAATCATCATACACAAAAGTCCAGCCATCACTCAACATGTTTGGATCAAGCTCTCCAGGAATCCAGCCATCTTCGCTGATTACAGGATATGCATCTGAACCAGGGAACTTCTGGTTAAAGTCTCCGCCGGCAATTACATAATTTCCCTTTGCATATTCGCTTTCAATAAAATCAGAAAGTGCTTTCGTCTGGGCAATTTTTCCTTCGCCGCTGTCATAAGCTTCAAGATGGAAATTTGCAAGAACAAGCTCATGACCGGAATCTCCGCCGTTTTCATAAACAGGAATGCGTGAAACAAGAATGCAGCGTTTAAGATTTGCAACTCTAAGTGGCCACTTAAAAGGAACCGGAAGTGCACGGCGCTGCGAAGAAGTTATTTCAAAGCCTGTATAAGTTGCAACTCCGCTTTGAATACGACCAAGCGGAGGAAACGGAATCGGTACAAATATACAATTATAATTATATGCAAAAGATCTGCCTTTTCCTGTAAAATCCTTTAGTGCTTCAACCTGATTTATATGAAAACTTCGTTTTGATTTTATATCAATTTCCTGAACAAAAAGAATATCAGCTGGATAAGATCCAATTACTTCTTTAATTCCAGAAAAATAACTGTCTACGACTTCTTTAGAATCAGGCAAGCTCTTCTTACCTCCATCCATAAAAAAGTCTTCTTCCTTTCCGAGTCCTGAAAATCCAATGTTCCAGCTCATAATAGAAATTGGAGTTTCTCGTAACAGCATGCCTTTCTCACTTGTAAAAGGAACATCTTCAATAGGCTTAGGCCTGTATTCAACAATAGTTAAAAAGAGAAACAATAATACAACTGCTAAAACCGGAATCCCAATTACGGCAGCAGGAATAATAAAAAATAGCTTTCGTTTCATATAAATGATTATATCATATAAAACGTTCTTTATAGAACAAAAAAAACTGGAATAAAAAAATTGGTTTTTCGTAATAAACGGGGGTATAATATATGTTATGGCATTGAAGATTGTTTATCTGGCAGTTTTTTTTCTCTCATTTATAGAGCTTTGTATTTTCTTTGAGATTACCTCGAATAAAATAAATAAGAACTATTTGATTCTATTTGTTACAACAATAATCTCAAATTTTGGTTATTCAATGCTAACATTCGCTTCGTCACTGGAAGCTGCAATGTGTGGTGATCTGTTATCGTACATAGGAAGTATTTTTACAATTATGTTTATGCTGGTAGTTGTAGTCGATATGTGCGGAAAAAGGTTTTATATTCCGCTGCGACTCATTCTTCTTGTGGTTGCAGTTATTATAAGCATTTTTGTCGCTACTACCAGAGATACAAATTTATTTTTTGATCATCCGTATATAGTTCAGGAACACGGGCTTACACTGGTAAAATATTCGATGGGCCCTGTAATGATTTTCTATATGGTCTATCTTGCGGTTATCAATCTTTCTGCAATTGGTATTGTAATTCATTCTATTATAACTAAACAGCGTGTTTCAAAAACAGGTCTTAGGATTCTGCTTTGTGTATTGATTTCTGGAACTTTATTATATGTGATTCCTCTGGCATTTGGCATATCAATTAATCTTATGCCGTTTATCTATGTCAGTATGGAAACTTTTTTCATGTACATTTCTTCGCGCGCAAGTATTTATGATATTCCTGGAAATCTTATGACGGTTTACAATTCACGTGACGGTTATGGATACATTGCCTTTGATAACAGAAAACGTTTCCTTGGTTGTGATGATTTTGCCGTTTGTATTTTCCCAGAATTAGCTGATGTTTCTATAGACAGTTCAATTCCAGCTTCCTATAAGCAAATTATTGAAGGTCTGCATTATAAAGATGATGGCTGGAGCTGGGATGAAAACAGTAATAAAGATTTTAGAATTCTGACAGAAGAAAGAGCTGTGATTGCAACCATTCATCCTATTGCAACAAAATTAGGAAGAATAGGTTATCTTATTGAACTTCGTGATGATACTGAGCAGCAGAATTACATTAAGGGAATTAATACTTACAATAAAGAACTTACCCGCCTTGTTGGTGAAAAAACTCGTCAGGTAACCGATATGCAGGATTCCATCATTAAAGGAATGGCCATTATGGTAGAAAGCCGCGATAACAGTACGGGCGGTCATATTCTGCGTACCAGCGACTGCATTCAGATTTTTGCAGATGAACTTTTGAAAAAGAAAACTTTTCCACAGATTACTTCGAATTTCTGCAAGCTTTTGATTAAAGCCGCTCCTATGCATGATTTAGGTAAGATTTCTGTTGATGATTCAATTTTGCGAAAGCCAGGTAAGTTTACTCCGGCAGAATATGAAGAGATGAAAAAGCATGCGGCCGAAGGTGCTAAGATTGTAAAGAGGATTTTACGCGATACTCCAGATGAAGACTTTGAACGCATTGCCGTAAACGTTGCACATTATCATCATGAAAAATGGAATGGAGAAGGGTACCCTGAACATCTCAAGGGCGAAGAGATACCGCTTGAAGCACGCATTATGGCTTTAGCTGATGTTTTTGATGCACTGGTTAGTAAGCGCTGTTATAAGGATGCAAAAACTTTTGATGAAGCTTTCGAAATTATTCAGAATGATTTAGGAAAACACTTTGACCCGGTAATCGGAAAAGCGTTTATTGAGTGCCGGCCACTGCTCGAAGAATACTACAGTTCGACGGTATATGAGATATAAAAAAATTGCTTCGTCATTGCGAGGAGCGCAGCGACGAAGCAACCTAACCTGTCATCCCCGGGCTTGACCCGGGAATCTAATTTCTATTTAAGGTTAATACAATCGGTCAAGGCACGCTTCGCTCAAGGCCTTGACTCGATTGTTTCAACATGCGATATGAATTATCGCATGTTGATCATTGACTTATCATAATCTGTCGGTGGAACAAATCCCATCAGCATCATCAAAGTTGCAGGCCAGCTTGAAATACCAAGACCGCTGTTGAGTTCAAGTTCATATTCGCCCTTGTACTCTGGGTCGTAAATGATACCTGGAACCGGGTTCAATGAGTGAGATGTCTTTGGTTTTGGTTCGCCGTCAGCGCCCATTGCAACTGAACCGTCCTTCTTGTGCTCGTACATATCGTCTGAGTTTCCGTGGTCAGCTGTAAGACAGAGAATACCGCCAGCCTTTTCAATTGCTGCCTTAAGACGGCCAAGCTGAAGGTCCATACCTTCCATAGAACATACAACAGCGTTGAATACACCAGTATGTCCAACCATATCACCATTAGGGTAGTTAAGACGGATGTGGTCATATTTTCCGCTTTCAATTGCTTCGATTACCTTGTCAGTAATTTCTGCACACTTCATCCATGGGCGCTGTTCGAAAGGAACAACATCAGATGGAACTTCAACATAAGTTTCAAGATTCTTGTCGAATTCACCAGGGCGGTTACCGTTGAAGAAGTAAGTAACGTGACCATATTTCTGAGTCTCAGAAATTGCCATAAGATGAACGCCAGTCTTTGTAAGATATTCACCCATTGTGCGGTCAATGCTTGGTGGGTTTACGAGGAACTGAGCAGGCTTGTGGTTGTCACCATCGTATTCCATCATACCTGCATATTCAACAGCAGGGCGGCGTACGCGGTCAAAGTGAGGGAAGTTATCCTCTTCGAAAGCAGCAGTGATTTCAAGAGAGCGGTCACCGCGGAAGTTGAAGAAGATTACAGAGTCGCCGTCAACGATTGGTCCAACAGGCTTTCCGTCTTTTGCAATTACGAACTCGTGCATATCCTGGTCGAGGAGGCCAGCGTTCTCATTGCGGTATGTGTTGATAGCTTCAGTAGCAGATGCAAACTGACGACCGTCAGCAAGAACGTGAGCGTGCCATCCGCGCTCTACCATAGACCAGTCAGCACCATAGCGGTCCATAGTGATGTACATACGTCCACCACCAGAAGCAATCTGATAGTCTACATCGCTGAAGTCAGCAAGGAACTTTTCAAGAGGTTCAAAATACTCAAGAGCGCTTGTAGGTGGAACATCGCGACCGTCCAGAAGAGCGTGTACGCGGAGAGTTTTTACACCTTCCTTGTGAGCCTGAGTAATCATAGCCTTAAGGTGGTCAATGTGAGAGTGAACGTTACCATCAGAAACAAGACCAATAAGGTGGAAAGTAGTTCCCTTGTCCTGAACATTCTTAACAAGCTTCTTCCATACAGCGCCTTCAAACATGCTGCCAGAAGAAATAGATTCACCAACAAGCTTAGCACCCTGAGCAAAAACGCGACCACAACCCATAGCATTGTGACCAACCTCAGAGTTACCCATATCATCATCAGTAGGAAGACCAACAGCAGTTCCGTGAGCCTTAAGCTGAGTGTGAGGGCAGTTCTTAGTAAACCAGTCCAGATACTTCATCTTAGAAGCCTTAACTGCATCTCCCTCTTCATACTTACCATATCCAACGCCGTCCATAATTACCAGGACAACAGGACCACGACGACCCTTCCATTTAGGGTTCTTTTCCAATGCATGCATTGTGTCTGCCATTTATATACTCCTATAAAATATATTATAAATCTGGGCGTTCCCTGCCGCCGCTCCGTGCTTCGCACTCCGCGCCGTCAGGTCGGGGCTTTCGCCATTCCGCTTTCGCTCCAGCCGCTTCCCTTGCTCCGCGCCCGTCCTTTCGGACGTGCACTCCGCTCAGTCCAGTGGCCTCGTGGCTACGCCGCTCGTGGCTCCAGTCCCTAACGCATTGCTTTTCAAATTAATACACAACCAATATATAGAAAATCCCGATTTTTTACAACGAGGTCGACAATCCTTCAATGCATCGTCACCTCAAAGTGGTGCCCCAGGTAAGCGCATTATAAAAGAATTGTAAGTGAAATATTGCTCCCGGTCGTGAAGCAGGGGGCAAAACCGCGCGATAACGCGCTAGACGCTTTTTGTGGTATAGAAACTATTAAAATGCCGCTCGCGCAGCATCCACAAAAAGAGTCTTTTTGCCCCCTGATTCACTCCCTCGCGTCAGCATCACCTGAATAATTTATAATGCGCTTGCCTGGACCAAGCCTCTGAGTCCGGCCCCCATTTCCGCTCCGTTCATCAGATTTTATAAATCAAGTGTTAAAATGCGGAAGTCCTGGGCTGTCCAGCGAAAAATGGCCTCCAGCTACGCCTCAGCTACCTTGTGCCCCCCGCTCCCGCGGCAGTCACAAAAAGAGTGTTTTTGAATTCCGCCCCCGCTCCCTCGCGCAATACTTGGTGTCAGCTTTTTATAATACGGTTGTCCGGGGTACAGCTTTAAGGACGAAAACTGTGAATTACGGATTTACGGTGTGTCGAAGTGTAAGAAAATCCGTAAAATCGGCGAAAATGAGCTCAAAAACTGGAAATATAAACCATTTTGGAACAAATTAATCAAAAAGAGAGAGAAATTATGGCTTTTTTTTTCAAAATTACGGATTAAAATCTTTATAATCATTATAAAAATCCGTAAAACGCCCGAAAAGCCTTGCAAATCACTCAATTCTGAATTATCCTATAGGCAATGAAGTTCACAAATCAGGTAATAGAGCAGTTGCCGCCCTCGCAAATCGCTGCACAGCTTCAGGAAAGAATAGAGCAGCTGGAGACACTCCTTGCAATAAAGGAGAAGGCACTCAAAAAAGCGCCCGAAGGAAGTCTTCGGGTTTCAAAATCCCACGGTGCGGTTCAGTATTA
>CADANN010000049.1 GCA_902789325.1 uncultured Spirochaetaceae bacterium | reverse complement strand
GTTGGTTACAGCCGCGAACGCGCAGAAAAGGCATTCGGCTTCCTCGTACAGGCCTTCAAGTTTGGTGCTCCACCACACGGAGGTATCGCACCTGGTCTCGACCGCCTCATCATGTTGATGTGCCACGAAGAGTCAATTCACGAGGTTATTGCCTTCCCTAAGAACAACCTCGCAGCAAGTCCTATGGATGAATGTCCAAGCCCTGTTGACGAACAGCAACTTAAGGATTTGCACATTACTTGCTACGACGTAGAAAAAGACTAATAAACTAAAAAAGGCTGTCCGTTCGGGCAGCCTTCTTCATTTATGTAGTATTTTTAAACGTTAAGCACTCTTAAAATCTTCTTTGTGAAGAGAACGCAGAGGATATCGATAATCCAGATAACGTTCCAGCCGAGCAGGAGCAAACGGATGATACCTGCAACAGGTTTTCCTTCCTGGAAGCGGGTTACAGCTCCAAATAACCATGAAGTTACCGGAATAATTGCCAGAATAAGGCTGATAATCCATGGTAATCCAAAATAATCTTTACCTTTCTTTGCCATTTAAATGACCTCCTGATTTGTCTTTATCTTCTATTTTAATATGGATTTTGTATTTTGCAATGAAATTCTAATTAACGAACGGTAATTATTTATTAAACTAATTAACGTTAGTTACCGATAAATATAATATGAGTAAGAAAAACATTTCACAGGAAAAAATAATTCAGGCATTTCTTGCCAGTGCTTTTGATAAGAGTGCAGGTGCCACATCCTTGGCCGATGTTTCAGAAGGCTTGGAAATAAAAAAGGCTTCACTTTACAACCATTTTGAAAGCCGCGACGCTATGTACGCTGCTTCAATTGCTTATAGTGCTCAGGAAGTTGGAGCCGTTAGTTTTTTGGAAGAAAAGACACTTGAGAGCATCAAAGGGGGAAAGGTTGCTCCAGCTGCTGTATTCAAAAAACTGATTACACGTTATTTTGAGCTTTATGAAAATGAGCCTTTATTCCAGATTTATGTTTTTGTTCACAGCGAGCAGTATTTTAATCTTGATGCATTGAAGATTGTGGAAGGGGAAAACAATCAGCTTTGCGATTCAATCAAAGATATGCTTACTGCATTTGTTGCTGCAAAAAAGATTGCAAAGAAAACAGAAAAGGAATTAAAGGACATTGCAGGCGAGTTTGCTGCAGTTATCATTCAGCATCGTGATTCTTACATTGCTGCAAGAAAAGAAACTGTACGCCAGAATCCAGACAGCAAGGCCGGCGGACTTTTCGCTTTGCCAACAGACGAAGCAGCTCTTGGCCGTACACTCAAACTGGTTGAGGTAATGCTCAAGGCACTCTAATCACTGTATATTTGCCGGATTTCGGCAGTATACTCACCATCATCATTACGTACTATAAGCGGCGATTCTATAGAGAGTCGCCGTTTTGCATTTTTGCGGGCTTCTATCATCACCATGTTTGGTTCTTTATCTGCAAATGGATGAATCAGACGCATCCGCTTCATTTCCATTTTGTGTTTTTCAAGTGAAGAAAAAATCTCTGGCAGGCGGAAAGGTCTGTGAATCATAAAGAACTTTCCATGCGGTGCCAGAAGGTAATCTGCCGCCGCTATAACATCTTCCAGTGTACACAATACCTCGTGCCGTGCTATAGACTTTGCATCGAACTTGTTCTGTTCTCCGTGCTCGCAAATCATATAAGGCGGGTTACAGGTTACAATATTAAAACTATGGCGGGCAAATTCAAGATTTTTTATATCGCCGTTTACAATGGAAATGCGGTTTTCCAAATCATTCAGTTTTACGCTTCGTGCAGCCATATCAGCTGAAGCCTTTTGTATTTCAAGACCTGTAAATTTTGCATCTTTGAGATCTTCGCATCTTTTTTCCATAAGAAGAGGAATTATTCCTGTGCCGGTTCCCAAATCAATTACGGCATCTCCGTTTTTCACTTCTCCTGCAGCAAAATCAGCAAGTAAAATTGCATCAATTCCAAATTGAAAGCTTTCTGAGTCCTGTATGATTTTATAGCCGTTTTTTAAGGTATCAATTTGTTCCATAACTACGAAATATCAATGATTATAAATTTATTAGCATATTTTATAAACTGTGTTATAATAAAATAATCAAAAAAAGGGAAAAATATGCATTTACATACAAATTAATTTTTTAAAGGAAGGTTAAAATGCCAAAATTGAAAAAATTACGTATTTCACTAACTGCAAAATTGTTAATACTATTTTTGTCAGTTTTAACTTTGTCTATTGTTATATTTGGAGAAATTGCATTTCAAACCGCCTCTACCGGTATGAAACAGGGAGTTTACAATCAGATAAATGGTATTTCATCTAATGTTGTAGGCCAAATTGTTGCAATAAATGAAAAACATTTTCAAATGTTGCATGCTTTAGCTGAAATATCTGATTTGAAAGATGAAACAATACCACTAGCAGAAAAACAAAGATTACTTGTTTCTGTTTCAAAAGCTGTTGGTGCTAATTGTGAAAACATAGCCTTTTATGATGCACAGGGAAATGCTATTACAGCAGACGGACGTCTTATGAATTTCGCAGCTCGCCCATATTTTGCTGAAGCTTATAAAGGAAAAGACTATGCTTCTGATCCTGCTTTAAGTGCAGTTACTAACTCTATTCTTCAGCATTACAGCGTTCCTGTTCGTAACGATAATGGAACGATTGTTGGCGCTGTTGTTATGGTAATCAGTGGCAATACAATTCTCAGTACAATTGAAAAGATTGAAATGGGCGGAGGAATGCATCCTTCTGTAATCAACTGGGCAACACAAACTACTGTTGCAAATGCAAATGAAGGAACGGATGAGTCTGCAAATGGATCAGATAGTCAACTTGATGAAACAGAAGGGCTTGGTCTTGTACTTCAGAATATTTTTTCTGGAAAAGAAGGTATAGAAGATTTTGTTGATCCAAACATTCATGCTCATCTTATAGCTGCTTACAAAAAAGTTCCTGGAACCAATTGGACAGTTTTTGCAGTTGCTCCTTATGATATTTATTTTGCCGGGCTACGAAAAATGCAGAACTCACTTACCTTGTTAAACATTATTATTCTTGTAGTTTCAACCATTCTCATTATTATTCTGGTAAGTATTCTTGTTAAGCCTCTTAAATCAGTAAAAACCTCAATAGAAAAAATTGCCAGTGGTAATGCAGATCTTACACAGCGTATTCCAGAAGCTACAAATGATGAAATTGGTGATGTAGTTAAGGGCTTTAATACCTTCGTTGAAAAAATGCATGGTATTGTAACAAATCTTCAGACTTCTAAGGAAAATCTTATGAAGGTTGATACAGGTCTTCAGGAAACATCACAGGATACTTCTGCATCAATGACTCAGATGATTGCAAATATCGAAAGTGTAAACAAACAGATTCTGAGTCAGGCTGATTCTGTACAGGAAACTGCCAGTGCTGTAAATCAGATAAGTTCTAACATTACATCTCTTGAGCATATGATTGATTCTCAGGCTGCATGTGTAACTGAGGCTTCTGCTTCGGTAGAAGAGATGATTGGAAACATTAATTCTGTAAATAATTCTGTTGTAAAGATGATTCAGTCTTTTGCAACTTTGCAAAAGCATTCCAGCGAAGGATTTAATACTCAGAATAATGCAAACGAAAAAATCATGCGCATCGAAGAGCAGTCTAAGATGCTTCAGGATGCCAATACTGCTATTGCAAACATTGCAGAGCAGACAAACCTTCTTGCTATGAATGCGGCAATCGAAGCGGCTCATGCTGGTGAGGCTGGTAAGGGATTCGCGGTAGTTGCTGATGAAATCCGTAAGCTTTCAGAAACTTCAACTGATCAGTCTAAGACAATTGGTACTGAGCTTCAGAAGATTTCTGAGACAATTCAGGAAGTTGTTGAAGTTTCCAGCGAAACAAATACTGCCTTTACAGCAATTGAGCACAGTATTGCAGAAACAAGCCAGATTGTTGAACAGATTAAGGGTGCAATGGAAGAACAGCAGATAGGTTCAAAACAGATTATTGATGCTTTGCAGTCTATGAACAACTCCACATCCGAAGTACATTCTGCTTCAAATGAAATGACAGAAGGAAATAAACTGATTCAAAAAGAAATTGATAAGCTCCAGATGTCAACTGACTCAATGAAGGGTAGTATTGATGAAATGCAAATTGGTATTGAGCGAATGAACGCTACTGGTGTTGCACTTTCTGTAATTACAGATACTGTTGCAGATAACATCAAGAAGATAGGTGCTGAAATCGATTTGTTCAAGATTTAGAATAAATGTCAGGAAAGGGGTGTTTAATAGGTGCGGATTTGTGCTTATTGGACACCCTCTTTTTTTTAACTTGAATTCTTTTTAAAGTCATTATATACTGATTTTATAATGACAAAAAGTGGTAAAAGTGTCATTCATTCTGGAGAATATAGTATATGATTTTTGATGAAAACTACACCGTTCCAAAAATGTTGAAAGCAACTTCTGAACAGTTTCCTGAAGTTGTTGGACAGATGAAGCGTATTAAAAACGGACAGTTTGAGCCGGTTTTGTATCGCGAAGAATATCAGTATGGTCTGGATTTTGGAGCAGCTTTGCTTAGTATTGGTGTTCAGCGTGGTGATCCAATCGGTCTTATTTCAGATAACCGTGCAGAATGGCTCTATGTGGATTTTGGTATTATGGACATTGGTGCCGTAGACGTTCCTCGTGGATGTGATGCTACACCAATCGATCTTGAAAAAATCCTTTCTATTACAGAAGCAAAATATGTAGTTGCAGAAAATAACTCACAGGTAAATAAGATTCTTTCTTTGAAAGATAAGCTTCCTGCCCTTAAAACTCTCATTTCTATTGAAAGCGATGTAAAACCAGAAGTTCTTGAAGCTGCAAAATCATCTGGTGTTGAAGTATTGCTTTATGAAGATCTCATGAAAATTGGCCAGAAATGGCGTATCGAAAATAAAGGAAAGATTGAAGAAGAAGTAGAAAAGGGTAAAGGCGACGACCTTGCTACAATCATTTTTACTTCTGGTACAACAGGTACACCAAAGGGTGTAATGCTTACTCATCATAACTTCCTTGCTCAGCTTGATGAAATTCCAGAGCGTATCTTCTTAAATCCTGGTGACAGAGCTTTGAGCGTTCTGCCGGTTTGGCATGTATTTGAGCGTGAGGTTGAATATGTAATTATCATTCAGGCAGCAACTTTGTGTTATTCTAAGCCTGTAGGTTCAATTCTTCTTGCAGACTTTAAGACACTTAATCCTCATTTGCTGCCAGCTGTTCCTCGTGTATTTGAAGCGGTTTATGACGGAATTACAAAGAAAATGCGCAAGACTGGTGGTATTGTTCTTGCAATGTTCAACTTCTTTGTAAAGGTTGCAAAAATCCAGAAGGCAATGTCACGCCTTATGTTTAATAAGAATGCATGCTATTCACGCTATCATACAGTATTCTGGTGGATTGTATGTCTGATTCCTTGGACTTTGTTGTGGCCAATTTATTGTCTTGGTGATCTTCTGGTATTCAGAAAGATTAAGGCTATGCTTGGAACCAACTTCCGCGCCGGTGTTGCTGGTGGTGGTGCATTCCCTAAGTTTATTGATGAATTCTTCTGGGCTATTGGTGTAGAACTTGTAGAAGGTTATGGTCTTACAGAGACAGCGCCAATCGTTGCAGTTCGTCCTATGGCAGATCCAATTTTCCGTACAATTGGTTCACCAATCCGTGGAGTAGAAGCACGCATTGTAGATCCACAGGATGGTTTTGTACTTGGCCGCTGTAAAGAAGGTGTTCTTCAGATTAAGGGACCTACAGTAATGAAAGGTTACTATAAGCGCCCAGATCTTACTGCAAAGGTTATTAATGAAGATGGTTGGCTCGATACTGGTGACCTTGCAATCATGACAATTCATAACGAGCTTTGTATTAAAGGACGTATTAAGGATACAATCGTTCTTCGTGGTGGTGAAAATCTTGAGCCACTTCCAATTGAAACAAAGCTTTCTGAATCACGCTATATTAAGCAGGCAGTAGTAGTTGGACAGGATCAGCGCTATCTTGCAGCACTTATTCTTGTTGATGAAGATGAAGTAAAGAACTACGCTTCATTCAACGGTGTTCAATATGATACTTATGAAAACCTTCTTGAATCAGAAGTAATTCAGAAGCTCTACGAAAACGAGATTGCAAATCTTATCAGTGCAAAGAACGGCTTTAAGATGTTTGAACGCATCTCAAAGTTCTGCCTGATTACAAAGCCATTTGAGGTAGGCGTTGAACTTTCCGCTAAGCAGGAAATCATGCGCTTCCGTATTAATGATTTGTATAAAGATAAGATTGCGGCTATGTTCCGCGAAGACTAAGCTTAAAATCCCGCCTTGACGCGGGATTTTTTTTGTCATAGAATTCCCTTTATGAATATACATATTTTAGAAATGCCGCTGGACTTTGGTGCCAGCCGTCACGGCTCTGATATGGGCCCATCCGCTATCCGTCTTGCGGGAATCAAAGAAAAACTTGAAACACTCGGTCATAAAACTTTTGAGCATACCGACATTTTCCGTGCAACTTCTCAGGAATACGAAGAGCCGGGAAATCCTAAAGCAAAGTATTTAAAACCAATTACAAATGCCTGCACAAAACTTGCTGCAGAAGTTGAAAAAATTACAGCTGCCGGAGATTTTCCTCTGGTACTTGGTGGAGACCACTCAATTGTACTTGGTTCTCTTGCTGGTGTGAGTGCAACTGCTAAAAAACAGGGGAAATCACTTGGTGTACTTTATGTTGATGCACATGGTGATTTTAATACTCCAGAAACCTCTCCAACTGGTAATATTCACGGAGAATGTCTTGCAGCATCTGCAGGACTTGGTCTTCCTGAACTCACAAATCTTTATTTTGAAGGTCAGAAGGTTGATCCAAAAAATATCTGTTTTGTAGGTACCCGTGACCTTGATCCAGGGGAAAAGAAATTGATGAGAGAAGCAGGAGTTACTGTATTTACAATGAGTGACATAGACTGCATAGGCTTTGCCGGAGTTGTACGTCAGGTTTTAGCCTTTTTCAAGAATATTGATCAGATTCATGTCAGCTTTGATATGGATGTACTCGATCCAATGTTTGCTCCAGGAACTGGTATCCCTCTTCCAGGTGGTATGACAAACCGCGAAGCACTTCTTTTAATGGAAGAAATTGCAACAACTGGTAAGGTTCGTTCTGCAGAAATTGTAGAAGTAAATCCTATTCTTGATGTTCGCAATCAGACAGCAATTCTTGCTGTGAGTCTTGCAGCAAGATTGCTTGGTGAAAAGCTGTATTAAAAACTTGTGTCATTGTCGGGCTTGACCCGACAATCTATCCTGGAGGGATGATGAAAAAGTTTGCATGTATTATTGTAATTTTGACGACCGTAATTCTTAGTAGCTGTTTTTCCGAAAAGAAAAGTCCATTTTACGACAGTGAATGGATTATGCAGAATTATGATAATAAAATGCAGCTTTATTATCATCACCTGATTTTACATCCAAATCATAAAGTTATGCTCCGCGCTTCTTATGCAGATTCTTCAAATATTATTGTGTGGACAGGTACTTATAAAATCAATTCAAAGAAAATTGATTTTGATTTTACAGAATGTGTCCGCTACGAGAATGGAGAAATTGTTGGACAATATAAGGCTGGCCAGCTCGTTAAGTATTACGCAGGGGACTTTTATTATTCTGTAGCAGAACTTAGTGAAGATGCACCGGCAGGTGAAGAATCAAAAAAACAGTATCACCTGGAACTTATCCGCCCAAAAAACTACTTTTACGGCGAAAATAAAGACATATTTGGTAATCCCCTCGAAGAATTCATAAAAGTAAAATAAATTTGCCGATTTGCTCTATTTATTATTATCTTTAAAGATGATACAGATTCCCGGGTCAAGCCCGGGAATGACATTTCTTAATGGAGCTAAAAAATGGCAAAATACGAATTCCAGACAGAAGTAAATCAGCTTCTCAAACTTATTATTCATTCACTTTATTCTAATAAAGACATTTTCCTCCGCGAAATCGTTTCTAACGGTTCTGATGCGCTGGATAAATTAAAGTATCTTACAGTTTCTGATGATGCATTCAAATCAATTAAGTTCGAGCCAAGAATCGACATCACTTTTGATGAAAAAGAAAGCGTTCTTACCGTTCAGGATTCTGGTATCGGTATGACCGACGAGGATTTGACTAACAACCTTGGTACAATTGCCCGCTCTGGTACAAAAGCATTTATGGAGCAGCTTACAGCTGAAGCAAGTAAGGATTCCGCTCTCATCGGTCAGTTTGGTGTAGGTTTCTATTCTGCATTCATGGCTGCAAAACAGATTGATGTTTATACACGCAAGGCAGCAGGTGATGGAAAAATCTGGCACTGGTCTTCTGACGGTACAAACTCATATGAAATTGAAGAAGTAGCTGCAGATTCAGCGGCTGCTAAGAAATATGGTTTTGACAAGCCAGAGCTCACAGGTTCAGCAATTGAAATGCACTTGAACGACGACAGCAAAGAGTTTGCATCCCGCTGGAAGATAGAAGAGCTTATCAAGAAGTATTCAGACCATATCGCTTTCCCAATTTATCTTCATTACGAACAGAAAAAATATGATGACAAGGGAAAAGAAACTGGTAGCGAAAGCAAGATTGACCAGGTAAACTCAGCTTCTGCACTCTGGAAGCGTTCTAAAAGCGAACTTAAGGAAGAAGATTACAACGAGTTCTACAAGACTTTCGGTCACGACGGACAGGATCCACTTCATTATGTTCACACACATGCAGAAGGAACACAGGAATATACAACTTTGTTCTTTGTTCCACAGACAGCTCCATTTGATATGTATCAGGCTGATTACAAGAGTGGACTCAAACTCTATGTAAAACGCGTATTCATCACAGATGATGACCGCGAACTTTTGCCATCATACTTGCGATTCGTTCGCGGTATTATCGATTCTGAAGACTTACCATTGAACGTAAGCCGTGAAATCCTTCAGCAGAACCGCATTCTCGACAATATTAAATCTTCAAGTGTAAAGAAGCTCCTCAGCGAGTTTAAGAAGATGGGCGAGGCCGCAGACAAGGCAAAGAAGGTTGCAGAAGCAGACCGCACAGATGCTGATAAAAAAGCAATCGAAAAGTGGGAAAAGTTCGTACGCAACTTCAACCGACCAATGAAGGAAGGTCTCTACAGCGACTATGCAAATCGCGACGAAATCGCAGAAATCGTTCGCTTTAAGTCTACAGACGCATCTGGCACAGGCGATGGAAACTACACAAGCTTTGCAGACTACGTTCAGCGTATGAAGCCGGATCAGAAATCAATTTTCTACATCAGCGGAAGCGACGAAAAGAACCTTCGTGCAAACCCACTTGTAAAAGCTTACACAGACAAGGGCTTTGAAGTTCTTATTATGGATGATGATATCGACGACATCGTAATCCCAGGCTTTGGAAAATATAAGAACGAGTTCGAACTCAAGGCTGTAAACCGCAGCGGTTCAGACGAAGACCTCGGTGGCGATAAAGAAGAAGCTAAAAAGAAGGAAGAAGCCTTTAAACCTGTAGTTGAAAAGATTAAGAAGGCTCTTGGCGACAAGGTAAAAGAGGTAAAACTCAGCAAGACTTTGAGCGGTGAAAACCCATCTTGTATCGTAGTAGACGAGAACGACCCAAGCTATCAGATGATTCAGATGATGAAGGCTATGGGCCAGCCAGGACCAGATTTGAAGCCTATTCTCGAGGTAAACGGTGACCATCCAATCCTCGCAAAGATTAAGGAAAGCGATGATGAGGCTTTGATTGCCGACGTCTCAGAAGTTCTCTTCACCCAGGCATTGATGATTGCCGGCATGGAAGTTAAGGAACCAGCTGAGTTTGTAAAACATCTTAACAATTTGTTGTCTAAATAAAATAGGATTGCTTCGCTATGCTCGCAATGACGAAGTATAAACGTCATTGCGAGGCTGAAAGCCGAAGCAGTCCATAACACAAAGACCTGCACTGTGATTGAAGTGCAGGTCTTTGTGTTTTAAAGTGTTCTTCGATTATAGTTGCTCGATTATCGGCTTATTTAATCTTAAAGCCAAAGAAGTAAGAAGGATACAGGATTGTGTTGTCGCCTTTGATGCCGTTTTTGTGGCTTGTGAGGGCGAAGGCCTGTTCGTTCTTGTTCTGGATGTAGAGATCGAACGAAGCACCAATTCCCAGGTCTATTACATTGCCGCTGATGATATTCCAGGTAAAGCGGAACGACGGAATTACGTATTCAGTAAAGTTGAAGTTTCTGAACTCTTCTCTGTTCTGTGGGTACAAAGACGGGCAGATAACCAGTTTCTGCAAGAATTCTAAGTCAATGCTTGAGAACCAGAATCTGAACTCAGTACCAAGACCTGCATAAACAACATGTGTCAAATTATTGTAGTCTATGTTTGTGCTGCTTATGTCATTGCGGTCAAGGGAATCTCCAAAGGTAACAAAGAGATGTTTCGTACCACTCTGAATAAACCAGTCGAATCTGTCATTTGTATCCCAGTTGAAGCCGATATGATGCATTCCGTCTTTAATAAAGTTGAATACACCAAGAGCAATACCGTCACTTTCATCGGCAATATTGATTACGCCGACTTGTACACCGCGTACTTTTCTAGCACAGTTGAATAAACCAGCAGCTTGTATACCACTTACCTCTTGAGCAACATTGAATAAACCTGCTGCCTGCATACCATTCATTTTCTTAGAAGAGATATTAAAGAGTCCTGCAGCCTGTAAACCATGAACATTTCCAGAAATATTAAAAAGTCCTGAATCCTGCATACCTCTTATAGTGTTTGCAGTATTAAAGAGTCCTGCGCTTTGCAAGCCAAATACACTGCCAGAAGCAATGTTTGCAAGACCTGAAATCTGTGCAACACGGACATTTTTATCGTAGGCGCCAAAAATACCTATTGAAGCTAATGTATAGTCTTTTCCACCACCAGTAATTGAAACTCCAGGGAACACAGAAACGTGAATATAGTTCATATTGTCTGGAGTAAAGTCGGTAAACTGAATGTCATCGCTGTTTGCTTCGCTTACTGTGCTTTTGCCAGGTCTGTTTGGTTTTTCGAGAATCTCAGCATCATCTGAATCATCTTCAATTTTTTCAGATTCATAGCGGCGGCGTGAACGGTTTCCTGTTGGCTGTTCTAAGTCATCAATTGGAAGAATATCATCTTCATCATAAGTTGTTCCGCGTACTCTATTGTTCTTTCTCTTGATTGAAGAAAGAGAATTCTGATCGAGTACGTAGATGTTATCTTTTTCCAGAAGGAAGATACCTGACTTTGTTGAGTATTCATCAATGATTACTGCAGAATACTGACCTGCTGGTAAAGCCATATAAATTGGCTGTCCTGCAACCTTGTTGATTTCTGAAATCAGTTTGCCTTCTGCATTGCGGATGATAAACTTACCCTTTGCGTCTTTTGAAAGTGAAAGCATTGCTTCTGCTGTTGAGATGTCCGAGAGTACAAGGTCACCAGAACCAACAAGTGTTATATTGAAGTTTGGATGCTGTGGACCTGCCTTGCTGGATTCAGTCTTAGACAAAGTATCGTTGAATGCATAAGAATAAAGCTCATTCAATGTTACTTTATTATCTCCAGAAGTGTCTGCAGCACCGCGCAATCCAGTAATCATT
>CADANN010000048.1 GCA_902789325.1 uncultured Spirochaetaceae bacterium | reverse complement strand
TTGGCAAATACAAACCAATGTCACTTGCAGAAGAAGCTTTGACTGCCATGAATTAAGTATTATAGAAAGTCGACTTGTTCGTTGACTTTTTATGGGAGTCACAAATGAAACACACTGGCGCACAAATCATTGTTAAGTTACTGGAAATGTACGGAATCGAAACCGTAGCGGGAATTCCTGGAGGTTCAATTCTTCCACTTTATGACGAACTAAACCGCTCATCAATCCGACACGTCCTTGTGCGCCACGAGCAGGCTGCTGGATTTATTGCCCAGGGCATGGCCCGTTCTACAGGTAAGCCTGCAGTTTGTCTTGCAACTTCAGGTCCTGGAGCCATGAATCTTCTTACTGCAATTGCAGATGCACGTGCAGACTCTATTCCTATTATCGCAATTACAGGTCAGGTAAACACCAGCCTTATTGGTACAGATGCCTTCCAGGAAGCAGACACCTTTGGGCTTTCCTTCCCTATTACAAAGCATTCTATTTTTATTAAAACACCTTATGATTTGCTTGAAGCAATTCCAAAGGCTTTCGAAATTGCAACCAGCGGACGTCCGGGACCAGTTCTCATTGATGTTCCTCGTGATGTTCAGCTCAAAGAATGTGATTTCGACACCTGGCCAGACATTAAAAAGATTCGTCTTCACGATATCCGCTTCCATACTCCTATTGATGAATATTCAGAAAAGATGGGAAAGATTACAGATCTTTTGGCATCTTCAAAACGACCTGTTCTCTACTGTGGTGGTGGTTGTGATTCAGAAGAAGCTGCAAGCGGAATTAAAGCTTTCCTGCAGAATTACAAACTTCCTGTAGTAACAAGTCTTATGGGACTTGGCTGCGTACCAGAAAGTTCAGAATGTTTTATCGGCATGGTTGGTATGCACGGAAGCCACGCTGCAAATGTTGCAATGCACGATTCAGACCTTGTAATTGCTGCCGGAGTTCGTTTTGATGACCGTGCTACAGGTGTAGTAAGCAAGTTCTGTCCTGACGCAAAAATTGTTCATATTGATATTGATGCCGCAGAAGTTGATAAAATTATGGAATCGAACATCTCTGTAGTTGCAGATGTAGAATCTGTTTTCCCTGTAATTGCACAGCTTGTAAGCGAAAGAAAAATCAGCTCTGATGAAGGCTGGCTTAAAAAAATCAGAAAGCTTAAGAGCGAATGTCATTCAATTGAATGCGGTCGTCCTAAAGGCGAAAAACTCGCAAATCCACGCGAAATCATTTCAAAGATTCCTGAATTGGCAGGCCAGGCTGGAATTGCAGCTGACGGACTTATTGCAACAACAGATGTAGGTCAGCATCAGATGTGGGCTGCACAGTATTATCCTGTAGAAAGGCCTCGTTCTTTCCTTACTTCAGGAAGCCTTGGTACAATGGGCTTTGGTTTACCAGCAGCAATTGGAGCCGCTATTGCAAATCCAGACAAGAGAATTGTTTGTTTCAGCGGTGACGGTTCAATTATGATGAATGTACAGGAAATGGCAACTCTTGCTGAACAGAATCTTCCTGTTACAATTATCGTTTTCGAAAATGGTACTTTGGGAATGGTTTACCAGCAGCAGAAGTTCCTTTTTGATAAGAACTACAGTGCTTCGGTATTCGGCCGTTCACCTCAGCTTCTGGAAATTGCACGTGGTTTTGGAATTGAAGCTATTGATGCAGATTCTGATCCTGAATGGTACAAAAAGGCCTTTGACAACAACCGCCAGAACAAGCCATGCTTTGTACGCATCAGCGTAGACAGCGAAGAAAACGTTCTTCCGTTCGTTCCTGGTGGTAAGGCTAACATAGATTCAATAAGAGACTAAAATGTCACTGAACTGTAATGAAATAAATCTTATCCTGGATGAACTGAACCTTGAAGGTGCATTCATTCAGGAAATTATTCAACCTGGATACGATACTCTCGCTTTATACACCTATAAAGAAGGCACTGCAAAAACTGTACTTATCTGTACTGCGCAGAATTCTGTACGTCTCAATGAAACCCGTCGTAAAATTACAAAGAATGATAAACCACTTCGTTTTATGGAATTTCTGCGTGCTCACATCAAAGGCTGCCGCATTAATTCTGTTACGCAGCTGGGCTTTGAACGTGTAATAAAACTGGAACTGAGCCGTATTGTTCAGGAAAAACAGAAGAATAAAGATTACGTTCATATTTCACTTATAAAAAAGCCTACTCTTTCTAAAGAAGAGCTTGAAGCACAAAACGGACCTGAAGAGTTTGAAGAAAACTATATTCTCTATATAAAGCTCTGGAATAACGCTGCAAATGTTTTACTTTGTGATGTTGATAACACAATTCTTGAACCTATGTTCAGGCGTCCTGAACGCAATGAAGTAAAGGATGAAAAGTTTGTAGTTGAAGTTCGAGAGCAGTCTGCAGAAGAAGTTGCTGCTAAATATCCGGTACGAGAATGGAATAATCAACCTAACTTTAATTCCTATATAGACTGGTGGTACTCAGAACACTCTTCTACCCTGTCACGTGAATCTCTTCTGGAAAAAGCTGAAAAATGGTACAACTCTACCCGCTCTAAAAAGGAATCGGCACTACATAATCTGGAAGCAAAGCTTGAATCGTTTAAGAATGCAGCACAGCTCAAACATCAGGGCGACCTTATATTAAGTTTTGGGCACTTAATAAACAGCAATTCACGTTACCTCGAATGCGAGGACTACGAAACAGGCAAAACAGTAAGACTTTTGATTAATCCGGAAAAATCTGCACAGGAAAATGCACAGGACTATTACAAGCAGTACAAAAAAGCTGTAAGCGGCTCCGAAGAACTTGTTCACGATATTGAGATTGCAAAGAAACAACTTGCAAAGCTCGACGCTCTTTATGAAGAAATAAAGAACGAAAAGAACCCTGTAAAGATTGAACAACTGCTCAGACGTGACACAACACCAAAACAGCAGCAAAAGAAAAATCACCCTGGGCTTGATTATACAGTTGATGGCTGGTACATACTCGTAGGCCGCGATGCAAATGAAAATGATGAACTTTTGCGTCACCATGTTCGCGGAGACGATTTGTGGCTTCACGTTCGTGACTTCCCGGGTGGCTATGTATTTATAAAAGCCCGTAAAGGTAAAACAGTTCCTCTGAATATTTTGCTGGATGCAGCAAATCTTGCAGTATATTACTCTAAAGCACGTAATGCAGGTAAAACTGATTTGTATTACACCCACGTAAAATATCTACGCCGCGCAAAAAACGGACCTAAAGGACTTGTACTTCCAACTCAGGAAAAGAATCTTTGCATTGAACCAGATAAAGCTCGATTAGCAAGACTCGATTCACTACACGAAGAAGCACAGTTATAAAAATTTAACGGATTTTTATTTGAAAAAAAGTCCATTATCTGATATTTTTAATTTATGAGCAGCGAAAAAGTTTTTTCATCAGATGTAAAAAATCAGGCTGCACTTCTGGAAGAGTTTTTTTCGAAACACGAATATCTATCTTCAGAAGAAAAGGCGGCTGTTACACAAGCATGGTCTCTTCTTACAGAAAAAGCCGGTAATAAAACACGAGCCGGCGGCGAACCTTACCATCTCCATCCACTCCGCGTTGCAAATATCCTCGCAGAAAGTAAACTTGACGGTGTAACACTGGTAGCTGCTATCCTTCACTCAGTAAAAGAGTTTGATGTTAGCGAAGAAGAACTGAAAAATGCATTCGGTGAAAATGTCTGCAATATCATTTTAACTGTTAATAAAATCTTAAATCTTCCTATTAATACAAAGACAATTCATCAGTCCGATGCCATTCGCAATATGCTCTTTGCTATGTGTGATGATGCAAGAATTATTTTGATTACACTTGCTGACCGTTTGGACAGAATCCGCAATATAAAGAATTTTTCTGCGGCTGATCAGCATATGATAGCCCAGACTGTAATAGAAATCTGGGCTCCACTCGCAGACCGTCTTGGAATGCAGGCAGAAAAAAATGAGTTTGAAGATTTAAGTCTTAAATATACAAATCCAGCTGTATTCCAGCAGATTAAGGCTATTGTTTCTCAAAAAAAAGATGAACGTGCAAGTTATCTGGAAAAAGCTGTAAACAGTATTTATAAGTCTGCAGACAAAATGGGTATGAAGATTGAAATCCAAAGCCGTGCAAAACACTTTTATTCAATCTATCAAAAAATGCGAAAACGAAATAAAGAAGCAGGCGAACTTTTTGATCTTCTTGCACTCCGAATTTTATGTAATACCCCGGCTGAATGTTATACTCTTGTAGGAATTGTACATGGCTTGTGGAAACCTCTCGACGGCCGTTTTAAAGATTACATCGCAATGCCAAAAAGCAACGGTTACCAGTCACTGCACACAACTGTAATGTGTGAAGGCAAACCTCTTGAGATTCAGATTCGAACTCATGAAATGCACAATATGGCTGAGCACGGTATTGCTTCGCACTGGCTCTATAAAAAAGGAAGTTCACGCGAACTCATAGAAGAAGACAGACTCGCAATTATTAATAAGCTTCAGCAGTTTAAAGACAGCCTGACCGAAGGTAATAATTTTGAAACTCTCAAAAATGAATTGCTTGGCGACGAAATTTATGTATTTACTCCAAAAGGCGATGTAAAAAAACTTCCGATGGGTGCAACTGCAGTAGACTTTGCCTACTCTATTCACACAGCAATTGGTGAAAAGATAATTGCAGCAAAAGCCGACGGAAAGATTATTCCACTTTCCCGCCCGCTCCAGAATACTCAGATAATTGAAATTATTACAAATCCTCAGGCTCATCCTACAGAAGCCCAGCTCAAGCTTGTAAAAACAACTAAGGCTCACCAGAAGATTCATTCCTGGCTCATGGCAAATGACCCGACATTCAGTGAACGGCTTGCACTAAAAGCAGAAGAAAATGCTGCAGCCGCAGGAATAGAAGGTACTGTTGGAATGGCTGGCGGCGGAGCAATGCACTTTAGCCGCGTTAAGAAGTCTCGTCCTAAAAAAGGTGCCAAAGAAGCAGCTGAGGTACGACCACAGAAAAAATATGGTGTTCTTGTACAGGGAGAACGCAGAGTATTGTACAATCTCGCTCAATGCTGCAAACCTGCTTACCCTGATTTGATTGCAGGTTATGTAACAAGAACCAAAGGCGTTTCAATTCACAGGGCCGACTGCCTCATCTACCAGCGCATTCCTCATAAAGAAGACCGCAATGTAGATGTTGCATGGGACACAAAAGAATCAAAAGAATAAACTAAACTAGATTTCTTCTGCCTTTGTAAAGAAAAGACTAATTCCTTCGTTTGGAAATCGAGTTTTTACAGCTTCAACTATTTCCTTTATTTTCTTAGCCTCTTCCAGTTCAACATAGGTAAAAAGCACAAAATTCATTTCAGGCCAGATTGTATCGCCACTTTTTTTTGTGCGTATACCTCGGCCCTGAACTTCAGGAATCAAGGTATACTGGATAGAAGGAATTTCTTCTTCTAGACGTTCAGTTATATCTTCCTGAACAGACTGGTTTGAAATTATTTCAACGCGATACATTTAGGCCTCCTTTTTCTTTCTCATAACCAGACTGTATAAAACTGGAATAATCAGAAGTGTTACGAATGTACTGGAAATCAAACCGCCTACAACAGCTATCGCAATAGGTCTAACCATACTAGCCTGTCCGCTTGTAGCAAAACACATAGGAAGCATACCAAGGATTGTTGTAAGAGTAGTCATCAAAACAGGACGGAAGCGGCTCTTTCCAGCTTCAAAGCAGGCCTTGTTAAGTTCGACTCCACGGCCAACAAGAATATTTGTATAGTCAACAAGGATAATACCGTTGTTTACTACAATACCAATCAGCATAATTACACCAATGGCTGTCATAAAGGAAAGAGCCTCTCCAATAATCTTATGAATCAAAATTACACCAATAATAATAAACGGCATGGTTGCAAGGTTTATCAGCGGAGCCTTAAAGCTTTCGTAAGTTGCCGCCATTACACCAAATACAAGCAGAATAGCCATAATTGCAATCTTAAGATAGAAGCCATACTGGTTCATTGTATCCTTCCAGGCTCCCTTATAATTAATTACTACTGAATCAGGAATAATTACCTGACTCTGAATTGCAGCCTTAATTTCTTCTTCAATTATATTATCGTTTTCTTCTGTGAGGTTGCTGGCACGTACGTGAATAATTCGTTTCTGGCTTTCACGGCGAATGGATACCGGACCAAGGCCTTTTTTGATTGACGCAAAGTTTGCCACGCTTACCATTCCACCATTGCCCCGAACGTAAATTGATTCAAGGTCATTAATTGTTTTGCGGTCTTCTGGTCTGTAAGCAACAACTACGCTGTAATCTTTACCATTGCTCTTGTAAGTGCAAGCTGTTGAACCGTTTATCGCATAATTGATTTCGCGGGCTACGGTTGCTATATCAACGCCCATGTTGTAGGCGCGTTCACGGTCAATTACAATTTCAACCTGAGGCAAACCTTTATCCATACTGACAGAAGGCTCACTGATTTTTTTGTTGGCAGAAATTACCTCACGAATTTCTTCTGCAGTATCAAGAGCTGCATCCAGATCATCAGAAAGAAGAACAATATCAACGCTACTTCCCATCCACTGACCACGGAAACCTTCACTAAAGGAAAGTCTGGCACTAGGGAATTCAGCAAAATGCTTACGAAGTTTATTCTGCATATCAGCTGCTGAATCAATTTGTTTTGCAGTTTCCGGTAAAGCAATTGTAATGGAACCACGGTTTGTATTTCTTCCGCCAATAGAAGTAGTGATTGTCTTGTAGCCTTTACATTCCTCTTTTACATAAGCTTCCAGGGCCATTACAGTTTCTTTTGTCTCTTCAAAAGGAGTAGCAGTAGCCATATTGATATTCAACTGAACCTGATCATCTCGACCGGCAGGCATCTGATTAATCTGCATTGTCGGAATAAAGGCAAAGGAAACAACAAGAATACACAGAGAGGCAACAACTGTTACAAGTCTATTGTTTAAGGCAAGTTTCAAAAGTTTTGAATAGGCCTTAGTAAAAAACTGAATGATAGTTTCAAAAAAGCCATAAACCTTTTTTAATACAGGATTTCTTACCGGCTTTTCTTTTCTGTTTGAAAGAGGCAAAAATTTTCCTGCCAGAACCGGAACCAGGAAAATAGCCACAAGCAAAGAAGATACAAGAGCAATTACAATTGTAAAGATTGCACCTTTGAACATCTGGCCCATAAAGCCCAGATCTTTTATAAAGAAAATGAATGGGATGAAAACACAGATTGTTGTAAGGTTACCAGAAATTACAGACATCAGCATTTCCTGTGAACCAAGAACTGCCGAAGTACGAGGCTTTGCACCACGCTGCCGGTAAGAATAAATATTATCAATCATAACGATTGAGGCATCTACAATCATACCTACACCAAGAATCAAACCTGTTAAAGTCATCATATTCAAGGTAAGCCCGAACATACTCATTGCAAAAAGCGTAATGATGATTGAAAGCGGGATTGAAATTGAAATGATAATTGTAGACTTAAAATTCTGTAAAAAGATAAAAAGAATAATTACCGCAAGAATTAATCCCTGCCAGGCAGAATCAATTAAGGTGTTGATTGTCTCACGAATAGCATCTGTTGAGTCACGGATTATTTCCAATGTAACATCAGGAGGAAGATTGTTTTGCGCCTGCTCAATCTTCTTATATACATTATTTGCAACAGTTACAGAGTTTGAATCAGACTGCTTTGTAACGCTGATATAAACACCTTTTTCACCGTTGATAAATGATTCCTGTGTTGTATCTGAATAACCAATACTTGCCTCTCCGATATCTCTAAGGCGAATACTGTAGCCATTAATTGTCGCAATTACAGTATCGTTAATTTCATCCAGGCTGGTATATTCACCTGTTGTACGAACGATGTAATTTCTATGACCTTCCTGAACCTTACCGCCACCAAGCTCAAGATTCTGACGAGACAAAGCACCTGTAACAGTTGGTACTGTAAATCCATAAGCAGTCATACGGTTTTGATCAAGCTTTACATTTACCTGTGCAGTTCGACCTCCATATACTTCCGCCTCACCTACACCATCAGCCTGTTCAAGTATGCTTACAACGTTGCTTTCTGCAATTGATTTCAGGTCATCTACAGAACGATTACCGCGTATAAGGATTCGCATGATTTCGCCATTATCGCCTGTAAAACGGAAAATTGTTGGAGTTCCGGCATTATCCGGAAGTCCGCGCTTTACACGGTCAAGTTTATCGCGAATATCATTCATCGCAGTATCAAGATTTGTTCCATATTCAAATTCCAATGAAACATTTGAAGAGCCTTCATTAGATGTGGAAGTCAGATTCTTAAGACCATTTACGCTCATTACGGCACTTTCAATCATCTTAGTTACAGACTTTTCTACAGATTCTGGATCAGCATTAGGATATGATGTATTAATTGAAAGTGACGGATTTTCAACTTCCGGCATAAGGGCAATTGCAACATTGCTCAGTGTGAAAATTCCCAGCATACCAAGAAGAGCAAAAACTATGAGAATTAAAACCGGATGTTCAAGTGTTCTTCTGCTTAAACTCATTTCTTTTTACCTTCTGTTTTTTTATCTGCTTCAAGTGCTTTTCCTGCATCTGGTGCAGGCTCTTCAGCAGGCTTTACATTTCCACTGATATCCTTGATTTTTGCTCCTTCATAAAGAGAAAGCATACCTTCAAGAACAATTACATCACCATCTTTAATTCCCTCTGTAACCTGGAAAAATCCATCTATATTCTTTCCGCGAACAACCTTACGTTTTGTTACAGTAGAATCTTCATTTACTACATACAGATAATATTCATCACTATTTTCAACAAAAGCATCCTGCTGAATAACCGGGTATCCACCGTAATCAATTGTAAAGAGTTTTACACGGGCAAACATACCGGCGTTTACCTTGTCATATTTTTTATCAAAATTCAAAATGATTTCTTTTGTACGAGTAGCCGGATCTACAACAGGAGAAATGCGAACAACAGATGCCATGAACTTTTCTTCGCCATAGGCCTGAAGTGTAATTTCTGCCTTCTGACCAATTGCAATATCAGCTACATAACGCTCCGGAACTTTAGAAGTAATCTGAAGATTTCCGATATCACCAATTTTTGTGATTACAGAATTCATACTTACCTTCTGCCCTATTTTTACAGGCGAAGTAATTATACTTCCATCAATTGGGGCTGTAACCGGGCTCTTTGCATAATAACTTCCAGGTTCAGATGGATCGATATAAGCAATAACATCTCCAGCCTTTACAGGAGAGCCAAGAGAAACTCTCATATCAACAACCTTACCACCAATAGAAGGAAAAACTTCAATTGATTTCTGAGTTTCAATTTCACCGTTTGTATAAACAAAATCAGTTATGGTTCGATTTTTTGCAATAACGGTACGTACGGCAGTTGCAGTCTGTGGTCCACGACCAAAACCTCCGCCAAAGCCACCCGCAGACTGATTCTTGTTCTTTGCTGATTTATTAATGAAAAATACTGCACCTGCAGTAACCGCAATCAAAATAATTAATACAATTACAGTAGTTGTCGTTTTTTTGCTCATACAAACCTCTTATTTATTATCTCCAAGAGAACCAAATGGAATCCCTAATGTATTTTCCAAATCAAGTACCGCACAAATCAAATTATAAATGTGTGACTCTCTGTCTGTTTTTGCCCTTAGTAATGAATCAGCTGAATTCTGCAAAGTAAGTAAATCTCTAGAACCATGATTGTAAGCTGTAAGAGTCATATCATAAGCCTTCTGTGCAATTTCAACATTGCGGTCCAAAAGCTCCATCTGACTCTGTTTTTGTAAGATATTCTTTATGCTGTTCTGCAAATTAAGTTCTGCACTTGTTTTTTCATTTTCAAGCTGAAGTTCCAGATCCTTTAAGTTTGCCTTTTGATTTATAACGCTCTGAGCACCGCTTGACCATGGAATATAGCCGTCGAGAGGAATTGAGACTCCAAGAGAAATCTTGTTTCCGGTTGTACTCATGTCACTGAAATCTTTAGTATGATTACTTCCTGCCTTTCCATAAGAATAACTTGCAGAAAGTGTTGGTCCATAGGCAGAAAGTCTTGTAGCTAGCAAAGAGTTTTTCTGCTGCTCAATACTTGCTTTTATTTTCTTTACAGAAGGTAAATCTTCAACAGTCTGAGAAATAGAAAAAGATTCAGGAGGGATAGTATCTGCAAGCGAACCAGAAAGTTCGATTTTTTCATTCTGCGAAAGTCCCATAATCTGCTTAAATGAAGCAAGGTTATTCTGATATGAAATCTCTGCAGATTCTATAGCTGGTCTCTGACTTTCGTAACTATACTGTGACTGCAAAAGATCCAGTTCAGAAAGCTGACCACGATTATATTTGTCGCGGTTGTTTTCATATCTGAGTCGAGCCGTTTCCATATTGCGTTTCTGCAAATTTATACTCTCTTTTGTATAAAGAAGACTATAAAAAAGCTTTCGAACATTCAATTCTATCTGACGAACAGCCTCTTCATATGAAGTTTTCCCGCTTTCATATTTGAGTCTTGCATCTTTGATTGAAGTATAAAGAGAAGGTGTAATTCTTAAACTGATACTTGCTGATATATTATAAGTATAATCTGCAGGATTTGGATTCATAGGTGATGGATCAGATTTCTCAAGAGGCAGCTCAAATCCCGCGCTCACACTTGCAGAAGGAATAACCCCATTCCATGAAGTTTTATTTCTGCGTTCAAGTGTATCTAAATTTATTTTTTGTCTTTTAAGTGAAATATTGTTATCCGCAGCCAGAATTACAGCATCATCAACTGTAATCGTTCTAATATCTTCTGATTTTTCCTGCGCATTCAATACAAAAAAGCAGGCTGAAGCAAGCATTATTGTGATCAAACGTTTCATATTATTTCCTACTATATTATTATACAATAAAACAATATTAGTTTCACTTGATTACACTTTGCATTTTAGAAATATCTGTTATTTTTTTATACCAGAGATAAGTAACAGTTTATAGAGAAGAATAAAAAAAGCGGTCTTTGCAAAAAAGACCGCGCATAATCCTCTTATTTCATACTCGCTTTGAATAGTTCATACAGCTCCCGGTCTACTATCATACCGTGCATGGTTTCCCAATGGGTATTTTCGCGTCGGTGTTCAACAATTCCAAATGGTCCTCTAAAATTCCATAAAGCAAAACCAAAACCAAGTTCATTACAAACACCAAAAAAGTCCCGATACCAGGCCAGAGCTGTATCATTACGAACCTTGTTATAAACACCAGCCTCACCAATATGAACCTCGCAGCCAGAGTCTTTAAGTTCCTTCCAGGGTTTATAAAAATCAAGCATTGCCTGACGGTTCCAAATTTTACCATTTTCATTAACCCCAGGCCATTCTGGATAATCCCAGGTCATTGAACCGTTCTTTTCGTTCCATTCAGCTTTCCAGTGAGTAAGATGAAAAGGCTGATATCCACGACCGCTCATAACAACATTTAAATCTGCAAGTTCCGGAGCAGCAAGATGTCCACCACCTAAACCATCGCAAACAACGGTTCTATCTGGTGTAATTTTTCTTATTTCCCGGGTAACACGTGCCATAATAGCCTTATGATTTTCACGGGTAAGACCATACTGTCCAGGATTAGGAGGCTCGTTGAGCAGGTCGAAACTCAACAGACCTTTTGAATAATTCTTATAACGCTCTGCAAAAGTTTTCCAGAGATTTGTAAAGGCATCTTGAGCAATTAAATCTGTCCAAAGATTATCACGTTCAAACTCATTTCCGTTTATGCAGTAGCCAGGTCCGCGATGAACATTAAGAGAACAGTGCATTCCCCTGCTGACAATGGCATCTATGCATTTATCCAGAACTTTTAACATTTCTTCATCATATTTATCATATTCAAAATTATGAATGAAAAAACGATAGTCAGTAGGCAAGCGGACAAAATTACAGCCCATTTCTGCCATAAAATCCAGTTCATTTTCATCAATATTGATAAAATGAGGATTTACAAAAGGTTCTTTTCCACCCGCACTAAAAAGCCACAAAACATTAAAGCCATACCACATAAATAAAACTCCAGAAAGAAGAATCCAAAATCCTAAAACTTTTTTCAGGATTTAATCTAATTCTATCTGGAGTTCTTAATTTTTTATAGTATAAAAAGCGATAAGTATTGTATAAATTTTAGTTAAATAATTTAATTTATTAATTATTTTAAGTAATTTCACCTAAAATCGAAAAAGCGTTAAAAAGCGAGCTGCGCCAGCGGGCCAGTTTAGGTTCATCGATATAATGGCGCCTATAAAAAGCAAAACGGAACCTTTTTAGAGCTCCGTTTATAATATATGAGCCGACTAACAGACTTGAACTGCCCCCTCCAGTCGCAGACTTCCTGTCTGCTCCTTCCGGGCGTCTACGTTCGCTGTTGCCGCCCTCCATAGCGGCTTTTCCTGAAAATTGCTCCAAGCATTCGCAATTTTCAGGCGCTCACTCCGCTAGTTGGTCCGAATTTTTAGAAGTCTAAAAAAATACCGTGCACTTTCTATGCACGGTAACAATTCTTAGCCGACTGTCGGACTCGGACCAACTACCTGCGCGTTACGAGTGCGCTGCTCTACCAGGTGAGCTAAGTCGGCGGATGTACAAATTTTAATTAAAGGCCTGAGCCTCTTGCTCCACCACGGGTGTCGACAGTACGCTTCATATCATTGATATTATTTACAATCATGTAGTTGTCATAAACTTCAATTTTACGTCGCTCAACAAACTTATTGATTTCATCGCGTGTAACTTCTGCACTAAGGCCAGCCCAATGAGCAATATCAGCAATAGTTACATTGAATCTGCGCTGTTTTTCAGCTTCGTTTATTACAGGATTCATTTCATCAAGCAGCAT
>CADANN010000047.1 GCA_902789325.1 uncultured Spirochaetaceae bacterium | reverse complement strand
CAAGGCATATTACACGGGGTGAGCAAAAAGCGAGCTTTATAAGGCTTCGTTCAGAAGCTGAAATAAAGCAAGATTTTTGTGAGGGGGTGCGCCCCCTGGGAGTGTCGAGGGCTTGCCCTGACGAGAGATAAACCGACGATACGGTTTGGGCCCCAATGGTTTTTGTTGTTCAAGCGTAGTGCAGAATGACAAAAACAATATTGGGTTATTGATTTTGACACGCGTCAAAATCCAAGATATAATCAATCTGAGAAAACAGATTGATTATATCTCCGGCCAGAAGGCCGGATTCCTGCGATAGCGAGGGCGATTAAATGGCGAAGAAACAATATTTCACTGTGTCATTTCACAACGGTGGCCGCAAAGAAGATGCGAAAGACACAAAGGGAACTGTAAGGGCAACTAAATCTCAGGCGAACAGAGAACACAATATTCGTGATGAAGATTACTGCAAAAACCAGGAACACATAGGCTTTAAAAACAAAACCGAAGAGGAACACGAAGAGTGGGCAAAGACTCATGTAATTCTCGATGAAAAGCCGGAAGATGCCTATGAGCGACTCTTTTCCGAAGCAATAGAAAAATATGACGCAAAGCAAAAACGCTCCGACAGAAAAATTAAAAGCGGAAAAAAATACTACGAAAAAATCAAAAACTCGAAGAACAAAGTTCCGGTTTATGAATACATAATTACGCTTGGAAATAAAGATAATCTGCCGGACAATCCTGAAGAAGTACGCTTGATTTACATTGAAGCTCTGGAAGAATTCAAAAAACGAAATCCGAACATGGAAGTTATCGGAGCATACTATCACGATGATGAAACCAGGGATGATGGAAAAGGCGGCAGAGTTCAAGGCGCACCTCATATGCACGTTGATTACATTCCCGTTTCAAGAAACCGCTGGCAGAACTTCATAGACGAACAGAATAAAAAAGAAAGCCTGCTTGATAAACTCACCGGAAAAGAGATTGAAAAGAAAACTCGTGTTAATGGACTTGATGTTGAAAACTCTTTGACCGAAGCTCTTGCCGCCCAGGGCTTTATTAACAAAGAATTAGATGTTTCTGTCATTGAAAAAAAGTTCGGAATTCATATTGCAGAAAAACATTATAAAGACCCGGAAAGGCAGGCACAGTATGAAGAGTTTATGAGCAGCCGTGTAGACGAAAAAGGCAAGCCGATAAAGACCAGGCTGCTCACTGCACAAATGCAGTGGATCAAGAATGAAAGAGATTGCCTTATCCGTCTGTTTGAAAAACACGGCTATAAAATTAAGAATCCTGGCGAACACAGACAGCATTTAGATACACAAGATTACATTGAATCAAAAGACAAAAATATCCAGGAAAGAAATCTCGCCCTTTATAATGAACTGTCTACACGGCTTGATTATATAGACGAGGAAGAAAAAGAACTTGCTGAAAAAGAAAAAGAACTAAAAGAAAAGGAAGAAGCTCTCGCAAAAAAAGAAGCCGAGCAGGCTCAGAAGGAAAAAGAACAGACCGAAAAAGATGCCTATCTGGAATCTAAGGTCCAGGTTGTTGAAGAAGCTGAAAGCCAGCTCGAAGAAGCCCGACAAATTAACAAAGAAACAGAAGCCTACAGAAACGACATTGAACAGATACGAAATGACCTTTATCAAGAAGTTAAAACTTCCGTAGACAAGGATTATAAAGCTAAATATAACCAACTTTACGAAGTCCAGAAGTCTCAGGATTTCAGGCAGGAAATATTAGATAACCAAAAAGCAAAGCAAGATAAAACCGAGCTGCAGCAGCAACAGAAAGCAGAAGAACTTTCTGAACGAGAAAAAAATGTATCTACCCTAGAAGCAGAAAAAAAGGCCGTTGAGGAAAAAGAAAAGGATATTTCTGCCCGAGAAGAACAGATAAAAATAGATGCGGCTGCTAATCACGAAAAGGAAACAGACCTGGAAAAAAGAGAGTCCTCTTTGGCTGCAGACAGAAAAGAACTTAATGATGCAGTCGAAAAATACAATGAGGAGTATTCAAAAGCTGATGATTATTTTAAGCAACAGCAAAAGATTTTTGACGACAACCAGGATTCGATGCTTGAATACAGAAAGGAATACAGAGAAAAATCTACAAAAATAAATGAATGGGAAGAAGCTCTGTCTTTTGCAAAAGATAACGATACGGATGCCTGGATAGATTCAGAATTCAATAATACATTCCAGAAGAAACAAGACACAAAAACGCTGATCCAAAAAATAAAACAAGGCGTAAAAGGTTTTATTGCAAAAATCAAACACATGTATGATGAAAAAATAAGGAAATATGAGAGACAATTAAACGGCTATGATTTCAAAGATGAAAAGGGAAATCCCATGCACAATTTTGGAACTGCAGAAATACAGACTATGTTTGTTTCAGAAGCAAGTGCAAAAACCTTCCGGCAGATTGCAGATGATATGGATGCCGAAGGCGTAAATAATTATGCTGAACTTCATGAAAGGAAACCAAAATATTTGGAAAGACATTTCGAATATGCCCGGGAAAGAACACGTGAAAATACAATTCATTACTAACACAGAACCGTCACGTGACGGTTCATAACCTAATTATTTGGGTTTTCTTTTATTCTCCCAATCACGAACAAGCTGATAAAGCTGCTCCTGCTCTTTTTTTTCCTCATCAGTAATTAAACCTCGAACCCATTTATCATCTAATTCGTTAATTCTTTTACGAGCTGCAGATATTTCTTTTGGCGGGCGGCCACCTTTAGCTCCATTTATTTTAGATGCAGCTGATTTCTTAAAAGAACTTTTTCCTCTGTTCTGGTAAAGGATTTTATTAGCCCTATCAAGACGTTCAACTGTCCTGCAGATTTCATCTGCCTTAAAAAAGAGTTTTTCCAACTTTTCAGAATCAATATATATCTTTGATTTACCCCTTGAAATGTTATAAAAATATTCAAGGTCAGCTTTAAGGCTTTCATTATCAATTTTTAATTCATCAATATGACGATCAATCTGTTGCTTCACAGTTTCCATAATAGCCATGATAACCCATATATTTAGGTTATTCAAGAACAAAAAACAAATACTATGTAATATGCCGGGGGCAGATGCCCCCAGACCCCCACCTGCCGCGGTGAAGCTTCGCTTCACTCTTGCCCTGCATCATTTTTCATTTTATTTATCAAGGCTTTTAGAAATGCTCCGACAATATTACCAGGAATAAGAGTTAGCCCCCTACCCCATTCGAGTCCCCTACGGGGACCACAACCTGATTAACAAATCTCTCACCAACAATATGAAGAGGGGGTAATAATCCGACAACTTCGGCTGCAGATGCCTTACTCTGTTCTGCAGCAGCCTGCTGAGCAGCTTTAATCTTCTTTATGGCTTTATTTACAGTATCAGTGGAATAACCTTCTCCCAAAGCTCTCGAAATAGCTCTATTCGATGCATCAGGATGCTTTTTCATGTATCTTTCAATCTTTTTTAACTTCTTCGCAGCCTTTCTCTGTCGAACCTTCAAGGAACGCTCTCTGTCAGCATCATCGTATTTTGATTGGGTAACAGAAAGTACGTCAAGATTAGCCCATGTCCAATATCCAATAGATTCTCCAATCTGCCGGATCTCTTTTTCGTCCTCTTCGCCAAGTGGATAAGGATTCTTTTTGTCAGCTTCACGCACACAGTCAACGCACCATTCCACAAACTCGGACTCTGAACAATCAGCTGTCATTCTTTTATGGTACGCCTTGAATCTGCAGTAATCAAAAAGAGAAGAATTGCGGCTACCCTTCTCTGCTCCTGAAAATTCTTCTGCACTATCATAAGCAGAAATTTTCTTTGCAGTATATTTATTCTTTTTCTTTTCCTTCCAGTTCAGATCAAGATGTGCGGCAAGGTCTGCGAGCGAGTATTCTGAATCAGAAAATTGTATGGTTTTCCATTCTGGATATAAAGGATTCTTACATAACTTACCGTTAAAATGAGAATCTGCACCTAAAGCTTTACACAAAGCCTTGCAAACAGCTCGATAATATTTATAAGGTTTTGATTTCTTGAAGCTGCCCTGACAATAAACAGGATTCTTAAGTTTATACCAAAGATGTGCATAACCACTTTTAGGATTAAAAACAATAAAGGTAGGTAATGGCAGATTCCTGTCATATAATTCGTAAGGGTTGAAGTATCTATCAATATCGAAAACAATCCAGGCAATATTAAAATCTGAGTTAGGTGAGATATACGGATAAGTTAATGATTCCTCAACAGGGCGGCGGTAATTTTCAGAACGACCTTTATCACAGGCACTACGAATTTTGAGATAACGAGAATTCTCGCCTACGTTATAAGATTTGAGAAGATAGTTTTTTAATACAAGTGCAGATGTTCCGTTAGCTGCAAACGCCAATTTATTCCCACCCAATTTTTTTTTGAATCATTGGCAGAAAGTAGGGGAATAAAAAAAGAACTTATTTAGTCGGCAGCCAGAAGTCCTTCTTTCCTCTTTTCCCCGGCTATCACACCTTCAACACTGTCGCATTTCACTAAAACAGTATTTGGGGAACTAAAGAAATTCGGTTGGCACTCAAAGTGCCATCCTCAAAGTTGACTTGGAAGTTGGCACTTTGAATGCCGACTAAATAAGTTCTCTTTAGGTTACGTGAAATGCTAAATGTTAAAAACGGTTGATTAGTCCGTTGCAGATATTATCGGATATATCCCAAAAAAAAGCAAGTATTTTTAAGTATTTTACACAAAATAATCTAAATATTTAGGTTATCTAAAAGCGTCAAAAAAGCGTTAAAACATGCCAAAAAGAGCAGGGTAGTGTAATTTATCAAAAATTCAAAAAAGTCCTCTCAAAATCAATCCTAGAGCGTGTTTTATTTTCGTATGTCTTTTGTCTGACATTTGACACACTTTGTACTAATTTATTTATAAATTTTACCGAAATATTTTGTATATAATTATGTTATATAGTATAACTTTTTGTGTAAAATGCACGACAATTTAGTTTACTAAAAAAACATTGTGATTTATAATAAATAAAAATATTAAGAGGTGGGCCTTCATGATTATTACCATAACAAACAACAAAGGCGGTGTCGGCAAGACAACAACTGCTAGAGAATTGCTTTATGGACTTTCTGCAGCCGGATACAAAACACTTGGTATTGATTTGGATCCTCAGTGCAATTTATCAATGTTAGTAAATGCTGATTTCAATAATAAGACATTAAAAGAAGTCATTTCTCATGAAATTGATAGCTCTGCAGCTATTCAGCAAACAGAAGGTTTTTACTTCCTGGCATCCAACAAAGATTTGGAAAACATTCTCGCAACACTGCCTAGTTCAGAAAAAAATCATTTCTTATCAGATATTGTAGAGTCAGTCAAAGACAGATTTGATTACATCATAATAGACACACCGCCAGCTTTGCATGAATTAACACTTGGAGCTTACAGATGCAGCGATTATTTGATCATTCCGGCAAACGCTGAATTATTGTCTCAGCAGGGATTGCACAACCTTCATAGAGAAATAAAAGCCATACAGAAATATGAAAATCAGAACTTAAAAATTATGGGAATTTTGATAAACAGGGTAAAAAATGGAAATTTCCCTAAACTCATGCTTCAGTCTTTTTCAGATAAAGCGGCTGAATTATTTGATTCTACAATATTTGAAAGTCTGATTCGTGATTCTATCGCAGTTCAGGAAAGTCAGTTCATGAAAAAAGGCATTTCTGAATATAAAAAAGGCAACTCTGATAAACAGAATATAACAAATGACTTTGAAGACTTTATAAAAGAGGTGATTAACTATGAAAGCAAGTGAATTTGTAAAACAGAAAGCTGTAAATGATACTTCATTGGCTGACTCGTCTGCAGAACAGCAGAAAATAGCTGCTGAATCAAGAGCTGCAGCAAGAGCTGAAGAAATCAAAGATGCCGAGAAAAAACAGAAAAAAGTAACAGAAAAAACAAACTCTGAAGAAGATAGTGGTGAAACTCAGAAAAAACGAACAAGAAAACAGAACAATGTTTTATTAGAACGAATAACTCTTCGTGTACCTTCAGAGGAAAAGGAAGATTGGGAGAACTTCTTTAACAATCTTGACTACTCAGTTTCTCTAGGTATAAGAAAAGCCGTAAGATATTACATAAAGCAATATAATTCAGGAAGAATCGAAATATAATCAAAGGGTAAAAAAAATGACACAGGCAGAACAGCAGAAAGCTGCAAAGAAATTTAGTGAAGATTGGAAAGATAAAGGATATGAGAAAGGGGAGAGCCAAAAATTTTGGCTCGATTTGCTGTGCAATGTTTTTGGAATAAAAGACTTTGCAAATTTTGTATATTTCGAAAATCAGATAAAAGAAAAGTTTACAGATAAGACAATCACAAACTTCATAGACATTTACATTCCGTCTACAAAAGTAATGATTGAGCAAAAAAGTATAGACAAAGACCTTCGAGAATCTATTAGACAGTCTGATGGAACTTTATTAAATCCTTTCCAACAAGCCCGAAAATATATCTCTGGGCTTCCATTGTCGCAGCATCCTCGATGGGTTGTTACAAGCAACTTTAAGTCATTCCTTGTTTACGATATGGAAAATCCGAACGGAGAGCCGGAAGAAATACTTCTTGAAAATCTTGAAAAAGAGTTTTATCGACTTTCTTTCATTGCAGACCAGGGTAGTGTACACCTGAAAAAAGAGCTTGAAGTATCGAAGAAAGCCGGAGACATAATCGGCGAAATCTATGATGCAATTCTTAAACAGTACAAAGATGCTGATAATCCAAGTCCTGCAACATTAAAAAGCCTTAATATGCTTTGCGTCCGCATTGTATTCTGTCTTTATGCAGAAGATGCCGGAATATTCGGACATAAATCTATTTTTGGCGATTATCTGAAACAGTTTGAAGCAAAAGACCTTCGCCGTGCATTATTAGATTTATTCCAGGTTTTAGACCAGAAAGAAGAAGAACGTGATGAATATCTCGAAGAATCTTTGGCGGCTTTTCCGTATGTAAATGGCGGACTTTTTACAGAGGAAGATAAAACTATTCCGCCACTTACAGAAGAAATAAAAGAACTCCTTGTTAAACACGCTTCCAATGAGTTCGATTGGAGCGAAATCAGCCCGACAATTTTCGGAGCAATTTTTGAATCAACTCTTAACCCGGAAACTCGCCGATCTGGCGGTATGCACTACACAAGCATTGAAAATATTCACAAGGTTATAGACCCTCTATTTCTTGATGATTTGAAAGCTGAATTTGAAGAGTTGAAGCAGATAAAAAATGCAACAAACAGAATTGAAAAGGTAAAAGAATTCCATAAGCGACTAGGTACTCTAAAATTCTTAGACCCTGCCTGCGGCTCTGGAAACTTCCTTACAGAAACTTATTTAAGTTTAAGAAAACTCGGAAACGAATGTATCAAAGTAGAATTAGGAATTACGGATAATTCGCTTGGACTGACTTATTATGCAGAAGATTTAATCCAGGTATCTATTCAGCAGTTCTACGGAATTGAAATAAATGATTTTGCTGCCGTAGTTGCAAAGACAGCCCTCTGGATTGCAGAAAGCCAGATGATGAAGGAAACTGCAAAAATAATTGAAAAAGATTTGAAGTTCCTGCCTTTGCATACTTACGCAAACATTATTGAAGGAAATGCCCTTCGAGTTGATTGGGAGAGCGTTGTTCCTAAGAATGAACTGAATTATATTTTGGGAAATCCGCCGTTTGTTGGATATGCTTATCAATCAAAAGAACAGAAAGATGACCTTGAATCTGTAATGAAAGGTTTTGGGAAAAACATTGATTATGTTGCAGGCTGGTATTATAAAGCAGCTCAGATGATGCAAGGAACACAAATAAAAGCGGCCCTCGTTTCAACTAATTCGATAACTCAAGGAGAGCAGGTTGCGGCAATTTGGAAACCTATGTTTACAAATTTAGGGCTTCATTTTGATTTTGCATACAGAACATTCCGTTGGGATAGCGAAGCAAATATCAAAGCTCATGTGCATTGTGTAATTATTGGATTCAGTTGTTTTGACAATAAACAATCAAAGATAATTTTTCTTAATGAATCACAATCTATAAAAGCAAAAAATATCAACGGCTATCTTTTGGATGCGCCGGATATTTTTATTGAAAACTCGAAAAAACCTCTGTGCAATGTGCCAGAAATGCAGAAGGGTAGCATTCCGGTCGATGGAGGAAACTTAATTATTGAAGCTGAAGACTACGAAGATTTCATAAATAAAGAACCCCAGGCAAAACAATTTATAAAACCATTAGTCGGCTCAGAAGAGTTCATTAACAATAAAAAACGCTGGTGTTTATGGCTTGTTGGTGCAAATCCTTCAGATATGAAAAAATGTCCTCTAGTTATGGACCGTGTTCAAAAGGTAAAAGAAATGCGTCTGGCAAGTACAAAAGAAGCGACAAGAAAGTTTGCCGATTATCCAACAAGATTTATGGAACTGCGGCAGCCGGAAACAGATTATCTCTTAGTTCCTCGAGTTTCATCAGAACAGAGACGATATATTCCAATTGGATATATGTCAAAAGATGTTATAAGCACTGATGCAAATATGGTACTTCCAAATGCTACTATCTATCACTTTGGTGTCCTGATTTCAAATGTACACAATGCGTGGATGCGTGCCGTTTGCGGACGATTAAAGAGCGATTACAGATACTCAAACACAATTGTTTACAACAACTTTCCGTGGTGCAATCCAACAGAAGAGCAAAAGACAAAAATCGAGGAAACCGCCCAGGCAATTTTAGACGCTCGTGCAAAATACCCTGATTCTTCTCTTGCTGACCTTTATGACGAAACTTTAATGCCGCCGGAACTTCGTAAAGCTCACCAGGCAAACGATAGAGCCGTAATGGCAGCCTACGGATTCAGTACCAAAATGACAGAATCTGAGTGCGTTGCAGAATTATTCAAGCTGTACGAAAAACTGACAAAATAGGGTAGTGTATGTTCATTACAAAAGAATGGTTAGATAAAACTATCCTTATCAACCAACAAGGCAGTTATCAAATTTCTCCCAAACAAATGGAACTTCTTCATTCCTGGTATCCAGAACTTTTTAGAAAAGAAGAAGGTATTAGTTTTATTAAGCATTGGAATAAAGAAATACTCGGAAAAGAAATCAGTGATATAAGAGCTAAAATATTTGCAGAAGCAAAAGTAGAAGAGGGCAGAAACAGAAAAGTAATTTCTGAACATATAAAACGTTGTATAAAAAACGGTATTGAATTCTGCAAATACGCAACAGGGAAGGAACCTGAGCATCCTCATGTAAGAATTGTGTCAGCTATAGGTCATATACCAAATGTAGATATTATAAAAGTTTTATTTACTCCACCACCAGAAGAAGTTACCGTTGTAGAATTTATATTTGAAGATAGTGAAAATTACAAACACCTAGAATGTGTTTGTGGCGGCCTTCCAATAAAAGATTCTGCAGGGAAAATCACTCTTGATACAAGGCTTTATTCAATAGAGCAGCCTTTATATGCTGGAGAAGAACCAATTAAAAAAGAAATCAAAGATTGTACAGGAAAAGATATTGTTGATTGTATCAACGAGCTGCGAAGAAAAAAGAAGCTTATTATCAAAATGAAACCGAGTACATTTGTTGCAGGCTCAACATCAGAATATAAAAGTACAAAACAAAAAGACAAAGAACATAAACAGGCTGCAATAAAAGCGAAAAGAAATGGATTATCACCAATCGAACAAAGAGGTGATTTCGAACGTCAGTACGATTTATTCATGGATGATCTAAAAGCCATTAACAAAAAAAGATCGGAAATATCAAAACCAGAATTATCAATAATCGAATATGCCCAATTAACAAATATTGATATGCACAATCCGCTTTCTTTGCTTAATTACGAACCTGGTAAAATTAACTGGGAAAAAGCATTAAAATAACGTTCTACTAAACCTAAATATTTAGGTTTAGTAGACAGAATCTCTATTATATGTAGTTATACAATAGGGAGAATTTAAAAAAATCAAGGGATAACGACCCTCTAAAAATTGCGGTTCGTTATACTAGTTCTTGCATTTTATTCATCGACGCTATACCTTTTAAGTAAGGAGTTTATATGAAGAAAATAACTACACTTATTTTGGCCGTTATTTTTATTTCTGGATTATTTGCACAAGCTAAAATCCCTTATGAAGGATGGGATGACGAAGTAGAACCTTATTATTTTTTAAGTTCTGATGGTTTATATAATTATCAAATTCTAGGTTCTATTTCTGCTTATGATAGAGTTAAGTTGAATTTTATTAAATGGATTTTAGCCTCAAACACCAATGTTTCAATTACAATTACTTTTGACAATAAGGATATATATGATAAATTTACCAAAGATTTTGATTTATCTGAGATCGAAGCAGAATTTACAAAACTGCAAAAACAAGTTATTAAAGCCGGTGTAGAACCACGTTATGCACAAGTTCAAAATCCATATAGTAATATAGCGGCAACAACTGACATTGATCCAACAAAACCTTATTCAACCTGGTATAATTGTTATTGTTCACCAAAATTACAAATTAGTGATGCTAAAAAATAACGTATAACGACCCTCTAAAAATTGCGGTTCGTTATACCTGTCTTAAGTACCTCTAATTGTCAATATTTGGATTTTATCCGTACATTTATACGAAATAAATCAATCTAGAACAGTCTAGAATCTATCAGAGAGAGTTTTGAAGCTGCTTACAAGCTCGATTCCTATTTATTGTTACAGTTTCTATTTCCTTATTTCTAGCAACTTATCAAGAAGCTCTGCAGCTTCCTTTCCTGTCATAGAGTCAAGCATGTTTGCAAAACCTGGATCAATCTTCTCTCCAAGAATCTTTTCAATTTCTCTGCTTGATGGAGATTTGTCGTCAGAATAATTCTCCTGGTAAAAATCACCTGTCATAATCATTGATGGATTAAATACTGCAGCCATATAAATACCTCCGGCAATAATTTAGAACCTAAAAAGTTCTCATATATAATATTGTCAAAGATGTATCATTTTAGGAAAAGATTTTGAAAAAAAGTTTAAAAAATCGTCAAAATTCGCTTTCTAGCCGTACATTACTACGGAATAACGCAATCTAGACTATGTTCACTCCCCTCAAACATATATTTTTATTGCATAGTAATATATGTTAGTGTATAATATAACATATATTACTAATAGGAGCAGAACGATGGAAGATTTACCAGGAACCGTATTGTTATTTGATGACGATGGAAAGCCTTTTCCTGAAATGAAAAGAAAGGTTAGAAAACAGACAAAATCCGATCTGACCTTTGAACAGGCTTTGAAAGCTCTGCAGACTACACATACTTTATCAACAAGAATGATATGTGAATTATTAAAAACATATCGGCCTTGGGTTACAAAATACATTCTTCCAAAACTAGATAAGATTTATTTGAACAGCGGAAGAGTTGGCGGCTCCCGAAAATCATTCACTCCGAACTGGGTATATATGGCAGCACAGGCTCTCAACAATGAAGAGATAACTGAATCTGCCTGGTACAAAACAAGTGATTTTGAAGCTCTGCTGAAAAAGTCTCTCACCTCTTGTACAAGGCAAACTATAAAAGTTTCCGCAACCATATTCATGAATGAATATGACAGAGAAGCTTTTCTATCACGATATAAAATCATTCAGGAAGATCTTCAAGAAAATCAAAGGAAGAGATACAAAGAAAAATCCATGGAACTTTCAAAGGAAAAGGCTGACCTGGAAGCTCAGCTCAGCAGCCTTTTTGATAAATACATCGGCAAAGATGTAATGCAAAAACTTCAAAGCAAAGTTTCAATTGATGAATATGGAATTTCAAAACGAACTTTGACTCCACCAGAAAAATATAAAATGGATTGGGATTATCACAAATTAATGGCCGTTCATGATCTAAAAGGTTATGGTGGAATTGATGAAATCATCTACAGAGATTTATTTGATAACGGTGCCGTAAAGCTTGTTTTCAGTTTTGTAGCTGAAAATGGAGACCTGGGAGAAAAGATTTTTTACATCTACGATGACGAGGATAAAAAATACAGGCTCAATGATGGTGCCCCTGAATGGGCTGTGCCCTACTCTTTCTTCTTAAAACATAAGAAAGTTTGAACCTTCTATTTGCAAATATTTCGTATAAATGTACGGATAAAATCCAAATAACGCAATCTAGAACAGTCTAGAAATCTTAAAAAGACAGTAATTGAAAATTACTGTCTTTTTTTTCATAAACCTGAATTCATTTGAATTTACATTTTTAATAAACATGAATTTTATACATCTTCCCCGGAGAGAGTTTGGAAGCTTTTTGCAAGCATATATTTTTTAATCCTGTAACAGTTTTGTTACGCCACACAAGCCCCAGGATGAAATTTGAATTTTCATCAATTCGGCTAATTATTTTATGTATAAATATTTTATTTTTTTATTTATAAAAATAATTGAATTGGTAAAAGTCATTTATGACTTTTGTGGTGGCTGGGTTTCCATTAAGGAAATACTTACAGGTATTTTAATTTGTGGCATCTATGATGCTCTCAAAAACTCTTTTAATTAATCTATTTATAACTACAGTTTTGAAACGGTTTAGACCGTAACAAAACTGTTACACCTCTCCTTTGGGAAGGGGATTCCATGTTATATTTATATATGTTAGTGCATAGTATAACATATATAAATATAACCCCCGAAGGGGTGTCTTTGGAAATGCTTTGCATTTTCAAAGACCGTGAACGAAGTTCACGAAGAGTTTTTAAGCTGCGGAGCTGTCCAGGAGCGTTCAGCGTATGGATCAGCGGAACAGATTAAAAATGTAATATGTCGAAGATGAAGACTTGCGGGGTTTCGGCTAGTGCCGGAAACTCGCAAGTTTGAATCAAGGCATATTACACGGGGTGAGCAAAAAGCGAGCTTTATAAGGCTTCGTTCAGAAGCTGAAATAAAGCAAGATTTTTGTGAGGGGGTGCGCCCCCTGG
>CADANN010000046.1 GCA_902789325.1 uncultured Spirochaetaceae bacterium | reverse complement strand
CAAAAATCCGCGTTCCACGCATTTTACTCAGTGTTATGTGTGGCGCTCTGCTTGGTGGAACTGGTGCGGTTTTTCAGGGGCTATTCCGTAATCCGCTTGCTGACCCTGGAATTATGGGCGTGTGTTCTGGTGCAACTTTTGGTGCAGTACTTTCGGGCTTATTTCCGGTTGCCGCATTTTCCATTTTGAGCCCGACTACACTTTTTGCATTTGCAGGTGCCCTGCTTTCTGCGGCCTGCGTATTTTTCTTTTCAAAAATTTTTCATGAAAATTCCAGTGTGACATTACTGCTTTCCGGAACAGCAGTTGGTACATTTTTTTCTGCAATCGCCTCGATTATTCTTTTGACCCACGAGAGTGATTTACATTCATTTTATGTTTGGACAACTGGAAGCTTTAATGGAAAGGGCTGGCGGGAATTTTATGTGTTTATAATTCCTTCTATTATCTCGCTTGTGTTGTTGGAATTTTCTGCAAGACATCTTGATGTGCTTGTGTGTGGTGAAGAGTCTGCGCAGACTTTTGGCTTGAACTATAAGATGCTCAGGAACTATGTGCTTGTGAGCGGTTCACTTTCTGCGGCTTGTGCGGTTTGCTCGGGCGGAATTATTTCCTTTGTAGGGCTTATTGCACCTCATATTGTGAGAAAGATTTATGGACCACTGCACAAGGTTTTGATTTTTGAAAGCATGATTTTTGGAGCGCTGCTGATGCTGGCTGCTGACACGGTGGCACGAACAGTAGTTGCGCCGTCTGAACTACCGGTTGGAATTATCACCTCGCTGATTGGTGTTCCCTGCTTTATTCTGATTCTAGTGAAGATGAGTGGAGCAAGGACAGGAGGCAGAGCATGATTGAAGTAAAAAATCTGACTGCCTTTTATGAAAAATCGGAAAGAACAATTTTTGATAATATTTCATTTAAGCTAACTAACGATAGTTTATCTGCTTTATGTGGAAAAAACGGCTCAGGAAAAAGTACGCTGCTTTTGCTGATGGCGGGAATTGTCCCGGCAGGGCTTAAGGTTAGCGGTGACATTTTGATAGACGGACGCTCCGTGTTTAAGATGAAACGTGAGGAGGCCGCAAAAAATATTTCGCTCTTGCTGCAGAACGAAACTCCGGTGTGGAATTTTACGGTGCGTCAGTTTGTAGAGACGGGCTTGTATTCATTCGGAAAGCAGCCGCGGGCAATTGTTGATGGGGCGGTGGATGGTGCGCTCTCTTCTCTTGGGATTCTGGACTTTGCAGATAAACTGATTTTTAATATTTCCGGCGGTGAGTTTCAGAAGTGCCGCCTTGCACGCTGCCTGATTCAAAAATCTCCAGCGATGCTTTTTGACGAGCCGGCAGAAAATCTTGATATGCCCTTTCAGATGCAGTTTTTGAACAAGATTCGCGAGCTTTCTGAAAATAAAACAATTCTCTTTTCGATTCATGACATTAATACGGCCGCTCTTTTTGCTACGGACTTTCTGCTCTTGAGCAAGGGAAAAATTCTTCAGGCTAAACGCGATGAGATTTTTAAGCCGGAGATTCTTTCAGAAGCTTTTGATGCAGAGGTGACTGTGTATAATCATCCTGTACAGAACATTCCACAAGTTCTCTTTAATTAATCTTGCTCCGCCCTCTTATCGAATCTTTCTAAATCTTTGCTTTTTTTACGGTATTTTGCTAAACTGTGCGATTGAGGATATATTGATGGAAAATAATGAAAATAAGAATGGAGCAACTGAAGTTTCTGCTCCAAGAGAAAACAAAATGGGCGTTATGCCTTTGGGAAAATTGCTGGTTCAGATGTCGCTGCCAATGATGATTTCGATGTTTGTGCAGTCGCTCTACAATATTGTTGACAGCATTTTCGTTGCGCAGATTTCTGAGAATGCGCTTACTGCAGTTTCACTTGCATTCCCAATCCAGAACCTGATGTTTTCTGTTGTAATTGGTACTGGTGTCGGAATTAACTCTCTTCTTTCTCGCCGCCTTGGTGAAAAGAATTTTGAAGAGGTTGATAAGGTTGCAAATAACGGTCTCTTCTTGACTATCATTGGTGCAATTGTATTTATGATTGTTGGATTCATTGTTCCACGCCCTTATTTTGAAAGTCAGACTAACAATCCGGAAATTGTTGAATACGGTGTTACTTACATGAGAATCTGTCTGATTGCATGTGCCGGTGTTTTTGGTGGTATCACATTTGAGCGTCTGCTTATGTCTACTGGTAAAACTGGTCTTTCAATGGTTTCTCAGCTTACCGGAACAGTCTTCAATATTGTTTTTGATCCTCTTTTGATTTTTGGTCTTGCAGGCTTCCCTAAGATGGGTATTGCGGGTGCGGCTCTTGCAACTGTTCTTGGTCAGTTTGCCGCTATGGTTGTTTCATTTACTTTGAACATCAAAAAGAACAAGGAGATTCACCTTTCATTCAAGGGGCTCAAACCAGAAGCTAAGATTATTGGTAACATTTATGCTGTAGGTGTACCTTCTATTATCGTATGTTCTATCGGCTCAATTCTCGTTTACTTCTTGAACATCATTCTTGGTGCTTTCTCTACAACTGCCATTGCGGTTTATGGTGTTTACTTTAAGCTCCAGAGCTTTGTATTCATGCCTGTATTTGGTTTAAATAACGGTTCGGTTCCAATTGTTGCCTATAACTTTGGTGCCCGCAATAGGAAGCGCGTTGTAAAAACAATTGTTTTGAGTGCTGTTGGTGCATGTATGATTATGCTGGTTGGTGTACTTGTATTTGAGATTTTCCCTGTACCGCTTTTGAAGCTCTTCAATGCTTCTGAAGAAATGCTTTCTATTGGTGTTAAAGCTTTGCGTATTATCGCAATTCACTTCCCGCTGGCAGCAATCAGTATTATTCTTAGTTCTGTTTTCCAGGCTCTTGGTAAGGGAGTTCAGTCTATGGTTATCAGTTTTGTACGCCAGTTGATTTTCTTATTGCCTGCTGCCTGGCTTTTGTCGCTCACTGGAAACATCAACAACATCTGGTGGGCCTTCCCAATTGCAGAAGTTCTTTCGCTGATTATCTGCTGTATTTTGTTCGCAGATGTTTATAAGAAGGAAATAAAGAATTTGTAGAAGACTTTATAGTCCAAAACGCCCGTGTCACGAAAAATGGCACGGGCATTTTTTTTTTTGCTTTATGAGGATTTGTGGGTTACAATTTAAGGGATATACTACTTTTGGAGAAGAGATATGAACTTATTCCAACTTTACATGATGTTTTTTGGTATTAGTACGGTTATTGGAGTTCCCTTACTGTCTTCTTTTCAGGTTACGCAAATTAAGGGATCTACCTGGGGTGACTGGGTAAGTAGCCTTGGAGCATCTCTTGGACCTGCTGCCGGAATCTTCATTATTATCACAATCGTCAGCTATATTATTATGAAACCTCTTTTGAAGTTAATAAAGAAAGCTGAATCTGAACCAATTACAGAAGAAGAACAAAAAAGTGTAGATAAAATCCTTAAAAAAATCCGAATCCTTTCAACCATTGCTTTGATGGCCGGATATCCTGTTGGAAATGGTGCAACTATCATCATCAAAACTATGGCTGGAAAAGTAAATTATAATAAGACTGATTTAATCGTTATTATGATTTTGATTTTCTTCTATGGATTTACTGCCGTTCAGTATTCAACAAAATGTTTTGCCACAGTTGCCCGCAAGCAGTTTTATAAACTTAAGCTGACCTCTTGTGATGATTTTTCAAAAAGTACAGTATCGTTAAATATTGGTCTTGCAATTTTGGTTGCCGCTGGTAATGTAGCATGGCATGTTTTCTGTTCTGGTTATAGTGCAGTTCGTCATAACTGGACGGTTGATATTTTTATCAATAAGTTTATTTTCGGTCTGGTTCAGAGCCTTGTTTTCTGTTCTCCACTTATTATTATTACTCTTCATCAGTTGCGCCGCCGTCTTAGTCAATCTATCAGAACTATCAGAGAACTTAGAACTGAAGGTGATTTGCGCAGTCGTATTTTCATTGGTTCTTTTGATGACTTTGGTATTATGATGTCTGAGATGAACCTTTTGATGGATACACTTGGCGGTTCTCTTTCTAACTTAAAGAATGAAATAGATTCGGTTGATACCAGTGCCGAAGAGCTTATGCAATTGACAGAATCTTCTTCTAGTGACGTTGAACAGATTGTTACTCGCTTTAAGGAAATGAGTACTGAATCTAACAATCAGGCAGAGCTGTTAGTTTCGGTTAACGATGGTGTAACAAAGCTTAATGCTGATGCAGTTAAGGTCAGTGATTTTACACGCTTCCAGTTTAAGTCTGAAAAAGAAAATGAAGATTCAATGACCGAAATGGTAAATAACTTCAAGTCTATTTCAAATCTTATTGCTCGAGCGCAGAAACTTTCTGATGAACTTACTTCGGAATCTATGTCTGGTAGTGTTGAAGTTAAAAAGACACAGAAGGTTATTAATGGTATTACCGAAATGTCTAAGCGCATGATAGAGGTTATTAAGGTAATCGAATCTGTTGCATCACAGACAAACCTTCTTGCCATGAACGCTGCAATCGAGGCGGCTCATGCGGGTGATGCAGGTAAGGGCTTTAGTGTTGTTGCCGGCGAAATTCGTAAGCTTTCTGAATCTACTCAAAACTCTACAAAAGATATCAGCAATCTTATTAATGCAATTGCAGAAGCTATGGAATCTGGTACTTCGAATATGGATCTTACAAGTAATGCCTTTAGCAGAATCCAGAAAGATATTGAAGAGCAGAGCCAGGTTGTTGCTGAGATTTCGAAGACCGTTGGCGAGCAGTCAAAAGATGCAAACGGTATTCTTAACAGTACAAATATTATTGTAAAGCAGATTGAAGATGTAAGTGGTCTTGCTAAGAATCAGGCTAACTATACTTCTGAAATTATGAATGATTTGAATGAGGTTGTAAATCTTGCAGGTCAGGTAAATGATTCTGTTGCTCAGTCTGAAAGCGTAGTAAAGAACTTCTCTGAGTCATTCTCTACTGTACGCCAGAAAGCAGAAGCAAATAAGCAGTCTGTTCTGGCAATTACAAAAGAGCTGAATAAGTTTAAACTTTAGTCAAACTCAATCTGAGTTTTCAAATCGCCACCTTTGCCAAAAATACAGCAGATGTGGCGATTTTCTATTTTAGCGTATTTGCAGATAATCTCTTCTCCAGATTTTACTGCAAGCTTGTAGCTGATGCGGAGCTTTTTGAAATCACGTGTTTCATAAACATCAGCTGGCAAAACTTCGAGTGCATAATCCAGATATGTAAGATTGTGAACGTGGTCATTAAAGTCAATGTCGCTGCGACGGATTGGAAGAGCTATTTCATTTGAGAATGCTTCAGGAACAGCGAGTCGAGGCAAGCGTGCTTCTGCAAAAGTGTATTTATCTTCCGGCTGATATTTTGCAATTATATCTTCGGTTACTTTGCATGGACGGCCAGTTGTAAGATCAAGGCGAATCCATTTTGTGGTACCTTTTACAGTGAGCTCTCCGTTGCAATACATCTCAAAATCACGTGTACAAACCAAAGGCTGCTTTACTGGTTCAGACCAGGTACGTGCAAGAATCTTATCTCCGTATTTTGGATATTTTATCAGTTCAAGCATCCAGTCTGTGAGGACCCAGGCTACACCACTGTTTGAACCTTCGAGGATTGCATCTCCTGCGCGGTCAGAATGTTTATTTCCCGAGTTCTCAAGTATTTTCAGTATAGAACCAAGCTTCATATCGCCGTTCTTTTTATAATCTTCGAGAACAGGCTGGTATTCAAAATCAATAATCATAATGGTTAAAATCTCCTTTAATAAATATATATTATTGAAAATGACAAATCAAGGGTAAAATGTCATAATAACTGTTTCTTGCTTTTCTCTGAAAACTTGTTATTCTAAAATAAGGAGGAAAAAATTGATTTTTTATTTCAGTGGAACAGGGAATACAAAATTTGTTGCAACAGAGCTTGCAAAACTTTTGGGTGATGAAGCAGTAAATGTAACTGGCTTATTGCAGAAAGGAAATTACGGCCCCTTTAATTCTGAAAAGCCTTTTATATTATGCGCTCCAACTTATGTTTGCGAAGCTCCAAGATTCTTTAATGATTTTGTGCGAAAGGCAACTTTTACTGGTTGCAAAGATGTTTATTATATTTCTACCAGTGGTGGTTATTCCGGAATCAGTGGAAATGTAATAGGAAGCATTATCCGCAGGAAAAAATTGAACTACAAAGGTTGCGCGGAATTCGTTCTTGCTCAGAATTATATTGCAAATAAAAAACATACCCGACCTTCTGATGAAGTTATCAAACAGCGAATCCTTACTACAAAAGAAAAAATCATTTCTGTCGCAGAGACAATCAAAGCAGGTGGAAAGTTGAAGTCTCGACATGTATGGTTGCTTGAGCTTTTGATTGATTTTCCATCAAATCCAGTTATGAGTTATATAGGTCACAAAATAAAAGGCTTTACGGTAGATTCTCGTTGTATTGCCTGTGGTAAGTGTGAAAAAAATTGCCCAGTCAGTGCTATAAAAATGCAGGATGGAAAACCTGTATGGCATGGCTCAACTTGTGCGCATTGTATGGCTTGTATTCAGAACTGTCCGGTAGAATCAATTAATTTCAGAGATAGAACTCAAAACCGCAAACGCTATCGATTTGATGATTTTCGTTATGTTTTGAAAGAATCTGAATAGACATGCAACGATAAGTAGCATAAAAAATGCTTTTGTAATCTCCATTTTCTGTTAAAATTATTTATGATGATTTAGGCTTTTGAATCAGGAGGATAAATCCATATGATTTTTGCAGAAAAATTGAAAACTCTTAGAAAGCAAAAAAACATTTCTCAGGAACAGCTTGCTGAAATAATCCATGTAAGCAGACAGGCTATTACAAAATGGGAAAGCGGAAACGGTATTCCTGATATCGAAAATCTGATTGCCATTTCATCTCTATTTAATGAATCGCTTGATTCTCTCTTAAGTGAAGAAAAGAGTCTTATTTCAAAGCACGAATTTCTTTATGAAAGCCGTACCGAGTACGATCTGGACAGTGCTAAGAAAATCGATCTAAAAATTGGTACTGCCCACGAAGTAATCATTGAAAAAACAAATGATGAAAAAATCCAGGTGATAGCGGCCTCTAGCAAACTGTCTTATCTGACACAGCAGGTAAAGGTGAAAATTGATGAAGATAAAAGACGTATGGATGTTATTGTAAAACATTCTACAGATTTATCTGATATTGCGGCTCTTGAAAATCTATTTGTACTTGTTCGTATTCCGGTAAAGTTTGTTGCCGACGTTGAACTCAGTGGTGAGTTTGAAAATCTGAAAGTTCGCGACATTATTTATGATGATATTGAATTTGACGGCAAGGCAAAAAATGTTTTTGTAACAAATGCTACCGGGCATCTTGAGCTGAATACAAATTCTAACCTCAATGTAGAAGTAAATGCAGTTCACGGAAAAATTGATTTGAATCATTTCCATGCTGTTTCAAAACTGAAGTTTGTAGAAGGCCAGAAATACTATTTGAAAAATGCAGGCCGCTTTACACGATTTGTCGATGCAAACTCAAAGATTATCGCAGGCAAACGCGAAAAGGATGATCCTTCCGAACCAGTAGATTTGATAGTAGAACTCAACGGCTGGAAGGCTGAGGCACAAATTTTATAAGGAGGGCAACATGTACACATATAAACCAAAACGATTTTATATTACTGTATTTGCAACAACCTGGTTTTTCTGGCTGTTTGCAATTTTGTTTAATGATGGGCTTACCAATACTTTAGGTATGGTGCTTGGAGGCATGTGTCCGGCAACAGTTGCAATAATTACAGTTTTCACTTCAAAAAGCGACGCACTCAAAAAGGATTTTCGTCGCAAGATTTTCAATTTCTGGAAATTAAAGCCGCTGTATATTTTTGCTGCAGTTTTTATTTTTTCGGCAATTGTCTGCTGTTCAATTTTACTTTCAACTTTGTTCGGAGAATCGCTGGATCAGTTTTCTTTCACAGAAGATTTTTCATTTACCGGCGTTGGAGTAATGTCTGCCTTTGCAACAGTCTTTCTTGCGGCAGTTCTGGAAGAAGTTGGCTGGCGTGGTTATGGAGAAGATGCGATTGCTCAGTATCATTCCTGGTTCAAAGAATCTATCATCTTTGGATTTGTCTGGGCAGCCTGGCATATTCCTCTCTTCTGGATTCCTGGAACTTACCATTACGAAATCCGTGAAATGAATATTCTTTATATGATAAACTTTTTAGTTTCTGTTGCACCAATGGGCTTTATCACAACCTGGGTTTATGTAAAGAATGGACGTAGTATGCTTTCCAGCATTATCTTCCATCTGTTTATAAATTTCATGCAGGAAAAAATTGCGATGACTCAAACAACAAAATGTGTTGAAACTCTTGTTGTAGTTGTTGCGGCAACGATTATAGTTTTGACAAACCGCGATATGTTCTTCGAAAAAAGACATATCGGGCATATTCTGGAATAGTTATTGTTTAGATTTCTGATAGGTAGAATAATCAACTTTCTCTGGATTTGAACCTGGCAGTGTCACAAGATAATAACCGCTGCCAGGTTCTCCTTTTACCAGGCGAACATTATCATAGCAGACTTCGAGTTCCGGCGTATTGCTGGTATTCGGAGTTTTCATTTTTACAGTTCCTGTGAAAGTGCCGTTTTGGGACATATTAGAATTTGTGAGAATTTCTCCATCAAAAATCCAACCGGCCTCATCACAATAATTTGTGTAGCGGAGAGTTACAACTGCACCGGCCCCCTTAATTTTTACATCATAAAAAACTGTGCCAGAAATAATACCGTTTACAGTTTCTGTTCCAACTTTTGCAAGAGAACCTTTTTTATTCATATAGGTTAGACGAGTTTGAGTTTCATTCAGCTTCTTAAAGAAGGTGAGGGCAGCATCATCTGCAGATGGAGTTTCTGCGAAAAGAAAACAAAATAACAAAGTTGAAATTATGATTGTAAAAAGCTTTTTCATAATTATAGATTAAGTGATAATTATTGAGTTGTAAAGATTTAGTTTTTCTATTTGTTAATATGACATTGTGTTGTCATATTTTATCTTGTATTATTTATATAGTGGTGGCCAGAAGCTTATGCACTTTGTGAATGCGAAAACAATTTTAACTCCTCACAGCATGAACATCTATCGTGGATGTAGTCATGGTTGTATCTATTGTGATTCACGCAGTAAGTGCTATCAGTTTACGCATGATTTTGAAGATATAGAAGTAAAGCAGAATGCTCCAGAACTTCTTGAAGAGGCCCTTCGTAAAAAACGTAAGCGCTGTATGATTGGAACTGGAGCAATGGGCGACCCTTATATTCCACTGGAAAAAGAACTGGGACTGATGCGACGCTGTCTTGAAATTATAGAACGACATGATTTTGGAATTGCGCTTCAAACAAAGTCAGACCTGGTGCTTCGTGACTTAGATATTCTGGAAAGAATAAATCGAAAAACAAAGGCCGTCGTACAGATGACGCTGACTACAGCAGATGATGGACTTTGCAAAATTGTGGAACCTGCTGTTTGTCCTACGAGTCGCCGCTTTGAAGTTTTAAGAGAATGTCGGGCTCGGGGAATTCCAACGGTTGTGTGGTTTAGTCCGTTACTTCCATTCTTAAATGATTCGATGGAAAATGCTCAGGGAATTATTGATTATTGTGTACAGGCTGGCGTAAAAGGAATTATCTGTTTTGGAATTGGAGTAACAATGCGGGAAGGAAACCGTGAGTATTTTTATGATGCATTGGATAGGGCAGCTGCAAGGTTTCCTGATGATTCGCGTTTTGCTGGAATTAAAGACCGCTATATAAAAACATACGGCTACAGTTACGAAGTTACGAGTCCAAATAATCACAAGATTATGTCGTATCTTTCGCAAGCCTGCAGCCGTAATAAAATTATGTTTGGTACAGATAAGATTTTCAAATGGATGGAAGAGTTCCCGGAGGACTCTCTCCAGCCAAGCTTGTTTTAAGCCGTGTCATTCCCGGGCTTGACCCGGGAATCTCTTTTAACGGCTCATCTTATAAATCTCAAGCATATCCTCTTCTTTCAGGAATCGAGCCGAGCCCTTGCCGCCCTTTACGCCAACAGCGCATTTGTGAGCCATCAGTTTGAGGTCATCATCAGTTGCATTTACACCAAGCTCACGAAGGTTTGTAGGCATTTTGATTTCGCGGTAGAAATCTTCCATTGCTTCAATTCCCTTGAGTGCGATTTCTTCATCAGTACCAGTAGCTGGTACACCCATAACATTAATTGCATAACGCTTAAAACGTGGCAGGCAGTTTTTATAAACATAGCGTGCCCAGCTTCCCCAAATTGCTGCAAGACCTGCACCGTGTGCTACGTCATAAAGACCACCGAGTTCATGCTCAAGCTTGTGAGTCATCCAATCCCCGCCGTCGTTACCGCAGCCTGTGAGTCCGTTATGAGAAAGACTTCCGGCCCACATAACTTCTGCGCGGGCATCGTAGTTCTTAGGGTCACGGGCAAGAATCTTTGCGTTTTCTTTTACAGTGCGGAGAAGTGCCTCAGCCATAGAATCTGTGAGCTCCATATTTCCGCCGTTTGTAAAATAGCGCTCCATTGTGTGCATCATAATATCTGTACAACCACAGGCTGTCTGATAATCAGGTAAAGTCATAGTCAGTTCCGGATTAAGAATTGCAAATTTTGGACGACCAAAATCGCTTGAATATCCGCGCTTAATAAGTCCTTCTTCCTTAGTGATTACAGAAGAATCGCTCATTTCACTTCCTGTTGCAGCGAGAGTCAAAATTACACCAAGCGGCATACTTGCTTTAGCCTGACGCTTGTAATCATAAAGATCCCATACATCGCCTTCGTTCATCAAGCCATAGCCAATAGCCTTAGCTGAATCAATTGCAGAACCTCCGCCAACAGCAAGCAGAAAATCAACGCCTTCTTTTTTACAAAGTTCAATTCCTTCATATACAAGGCTCAAATGAGGGTTAGGAACAGCACCGCCAAGTTTTACGTAAGCAATGCCTGCAGCATCAAGTTTATCAGTAACACGCTGCATAAGCCCTGAGCGGATAACACTTCCTCCACCGTAATGAATCAAAACCTTTTTACCGCCAAACTCCTGAATAAGCTCAGCAACTTTATCTTCAGTATTCTTTCCGAACAAAACCTTTGTAGGTGTAAAATATTTAAAATCGAACATTGTAACTCCTTGGTGTCATCCTAAAACGAAAAATCAAAAATCGCAAGGAGCAATCTATTAAATAATTGTACAAATTTGTCAGTAAAAAAAATCCCTGTACGTCACAAAGACGACAGGGATATAAGTATAAGTGGTTTAATTAGAATGTAACTTCAAAACCCTTAGTATAATCTTCGCGGAAATAATAAGTTACTTTTCTGCTGCTTGGTTCGAATACAGCACTCCAGATAGAAACAATGTTATATGGATTATTTTTATGATGCTGACTTGCACTAGCAGCACTAAGTGCATCGCGAACCTGTTCTGGTGTCATATTCCAGTTTACAGCTTCACCTGCATTATAAGCCGCATTAAATCGTTTAATAGAATTGGATGTTTCATCAGGTAAAGGTTTTGCAACATTATCTGTAAGATAATGATTTGTTACAACTTTGACGTCTGTAACCTTCATTTCATTATTGATATATTCAACTACAACTGATTTTCCTGTGTTATCCGCAATTGCATAATGATAAGCGGTATTGAAAACATTGTGCATGTTGAAGCCATCAAGTATTTCCAAAGCCTCAGCTACAGAAGCAGCTTTATCAAGAATATAGCGGATTGCAACTGTTGTCTGTACATCATTTTTTCCTTCATCTGTCTGATTTGTTTCTTCATCATCAAGCTGGAGAACAGAGATGTAAAGACCTTTTTCATTCAGACCATCTAATGGTGCGTAGATTAAGCCAAGAGAAACTGCATCTTTCATTATGTTGTTTGTTGGTTCCCACCAAAGCTGGTCGGTTACAAAACATGGATAACTTGTAGAAACAGACTCATATCCTTTATAAGGCATTGTATGAATAATCATTGCTGTTCCATTAGGATAGTCAAAATTACGACCAAAAATCTTTCCACCTGCAGCGCCTGCATTACTTGCCGCAATTGAGCAGCAACCTGCACCTGTTACATTTATAGTCAAAGGTGTTCCGCTTTCTTTTGCAAGTTTCCATGATGGAATGTTTTCATTTAGATATGCAATGAGTTCATTTGATGTTTTTAAATTTGATTCAATAACATCATCAAGTAAATAATCTCCGTCATATTCAACGGTATAAACATAGTCTACGCCTTCAACAGCCTTTAATGAGGTCAGTGCACCAAGACTTGATTCTGTTGGTGCGGGCTTCGATTTAGAAGGGTTGTCATTTGAATTAGAACTATTTGCACAAGAACCGAGTGCAAACACAAGGGCGAGGGCAGCAAGAAGCGCTGTCAGTTTTTTAAGTTTTTTCATTTTTTAATTCCTCCAATGAAATTTTAGCAATATTCTTATTGTACTATAATAAACTGATATTTTTAAGTCTTTCCGCCCCTTGTATTTTTCCCAAAACTTCTCCATAATTAAATATGGAAAACATATCAATTATTCTTTCAGACTTAGACGGAACCCTCTTCCACAACGACAAATCAATTTCAGAATATACAAAAGAAACAATCAGACGTGCCCAGGCAAATGGCATTCTTTTTGGAATTTGTACAGCCAGAGCAAAAGTAAATGCCGAAAAATTTCTTGAAGGTATTGAGCCGGATATTCTCATTACAAACGGCGGCGGCATTGTATATTATAAGGATAAAAAGATTTATAACTGCGAATTTTCAGTTGAAGAAGTTCGTAAATTGATAGCTGCAGCCTTTGAAGTTTTTGGGAAGGATGTGATTCTTTCTGCAGATAACGAGCATGCACTTTATTCTAATTCTAAAGAAGAACTTGGCGACAAATTCTGGACCTTCAATGATTTTTTGGATTTCAATGAACCTTGCATGAAAATGTGCATCGAAAGTCTGGATAAAGAAAAGGTTGAAAAGGTTGCTTCTGTAATTGGCCTTGAAAATGTTGATTATCTTCCATTTTCCGATATCCCCTGGTACAAGCTCAGTAAAAAGGATGCAACAAAAGAAAAAGCCATCACAGAGCTCTGCCGTCACCTCAATATCTCAAGCTCCAAAATTGCTGCCTTCGGCGACGACTTTAATGACATCGGAATGCTAAAACTTTGTGGCAAAGGCCTTGCAATGGAAAATGCAATTGCGGAAGTAAAGAAGGCTGCCTCAAACGAAAACGACGGCGTTGCTAAGTGGATTTTATCTATTCTCCATTAAATCTTCATAAAAAATGCTTTTTTTCCGGTGACATCTGTCACAAAGTTTTATTTTCCTTGTTTTTTCCGATTGACCTCTAGCATTTTTATACCTTATAAATGATGAGGAGAAATTTACTAGAGGTGAAGGATGAAGAAACTTAAAGTAGTATGTTTTTTGGCAGGCCTATTATGTCTTGTTAGTTGTGATCAGGGGAATTCAAATACGGCTGTAATCATTCCAGAAGAGAATCCGGATGTTCCGCCTACGATTGAATACATTACTATTACACTTAATTATTATCAACAGAATTTGGATGATGACAATTATACCCTCACAGGTACAGATCAAAAGTCTTTCTTTCTGCCTGCTGGTGGAACTATACTTTATTCAGATTATAAAGATATATATGAAGGTTTTACATTACAAACCTTTGATGATATTACCATTGATGGAAACTCATCTATAACCGAAGTAAATCTTAAATATGATAGAAAAATATATACAGTAACTTATGAAGATGGTTTAGGTGGTATAGCGAAGAATATGCCGGAACCTGTAAAGTGTCGCTATGGAGCAAAGATTCCAAAGCCTGATACTAAGCCCACTGCTAAGTTTTATGAATTTGTGGAATGGGTTGTTCCGGAATCTAGTTCTACAGTTAATGCAGATATAACACTAAAGGCCAAATGGCAAGATACTATTCCCTATTCTGTAGAAACAGATTTGAAAATTGTAGATGTTCCTATGATTTATTATTCTCAAGAAATCAAGGGAGATAATGTAATTTATACATTAACTTTCAGTTTCAATGTCAATAATTCTGTTGTTACCTGGATAATAGATGGTAAAACAAAAGAAGAGTGGGATTCACTTGGTTTTATATCAATTACCCCTTCAGAAGATACTCAAAAAATCACAATTACCAAAACGCAATATAATGAAACCAGTTACTATGAAGCCCATCAAATAATTGCAGTTACAGCTATAAATGGTGTTCCATACGAAGCAGAAATGACAATTTATTAGGAGAAAAAAATGAAAAGAATCTTTAATATATTTTTAATTGCAATTGCAGCTTTATTTATAATTTCTTGTGATAACCTCATAGAAAAAAATATTGAAAATTCTAAATCAGATTTACCGATAGTTTATTTTTCAATTAGCGAAGCAAATGATACAAGTCGTTTTGCTATTCCTAAAATGGAATTGAATGATTTAGATGAGATTTCATTAAAATGTTATTATCCTGCTCTGGATGAAGCAGAAGATTTGAAAATCTGGAAAACAGATGAGTCTTCATCAGCTTATAAAAAATTTCAAAATGCCCGTTTCTGTTATTTACCATATGAGGGTGACTGGCAGTTTGTAATCACAGCAAAGAAAAACTCCTTACAATATAAATCCATGGTTAATCAAAAGATAACAGATGGTTCTAATGAAATAGAATTCATTCTGACGCTCATTGATGATAAAGAAGGAAGAGGAAACTTTTCTGTAAAAGTATCTTCACTTTCTGATGAAACTAATTCTGTAAAAGCGGTTTTGTATAAGATGAAGGAGAATTTTCAGCCTGGTGACAAGGTACTTGAAAAAACACTAATTCCAGAAGATTCATCCATTGTTTTTAAAGAAAATGTTGATACAGGTTATTATATTGCAGAGTTTGAATATTTTAACATAAATTCAGATTTTTCTATAAAATTAGGTTGTCAGCGGGAGTATATTGTTATTAGGGCTAATGAACTCAGTGAATCTATGTTAAAATCGAACGCAAGGGGTATGAAATCTATTTTATATAATTCTACAGATTTGACAGTGCTTGATGGTTCATCTCGGTTTGAGGACATAAGCAAATTTTCATTCATCAAAAATCAAGATAAATATCCAAAGGCTTATTCTTATTATACAAATTTTGATTTACCTGAACCAAAAGTTCCTGGTTATACTTTTGATGGCTGGTACACTAACGAAAAATATGATGAAGGTGTAAAAATAACAAATACAAAAGAGCTTCTTAAAACCGAATATTCAAGTTTGTATGCAAAATGGACGCAAAGTTTAAAAATTAACATTGCGTCAGAAACTGTAAAATTTAAACCAATGAAGGCAAAAGAGCTTACTGTAGAATTCGAGATTCCTGAAGATGAAGAGGTTCAGATTAAAAAATTCGAGTTTATTCATACAAATAAGGATGAGGTACTTGATTTGAAATATAATGCTGAACAAAGAATAATAACTTTGAATAATTACTATAAAATTGAAAATGGTAATGGTTATAATGATCTTAAATTTATACCGATAGGTAAACCTCGTAAAATTGATGTTTATGCAGAAAATGAGGAAGGAATTAAATATAGAGGAAATTTTACAGTAGAAAATGAAATTACTTCAGAAGACATTTCGGCAACTTTACAGAAATCAGAAAAAATTTCCAATGAAACTGAATGCTTTACAGGCTTAGATTCTTTGGCATCAAGTGATTATTATATAATGAAGGTAAATTTCGACAAACAAGGGGTTTATGTAGTACAGAATTTTCAGCAAGGCATTAAGGATTGGACTTTATTTGCTTTTGATTCAACATTAAATAGAATAGATGAAGATAATACAGATGGATGGCTTTCTTTTAATATAAAAGAAACAGGGGATTATTATCTTGTTGCAAATTATAGAGATGTAAATACAAGAGATTCAAGGCCAAAAATCAATTTATATGAATCAAATGCAGTAAAATCACTAAATGTTAGTAAAACGGCTTCTGTATCTGTTGGAAAACAAAGTGAAATTGAATTTGAATTTGATGTAGACGGTGAAACTCCAGAAATTGATTTCCATGTTATTGAGCCAAAAGGTTGGTGGTGGACAGATGGAGAAAATCTTAAGGGACCGAACGATGACTTTATTTATGTTTCTGCCCCAGAATTTGATGTATCAACTAGAAAGGGAAAGTTTAATATTTTTGGGGTTACTCCAGGAACTGTTGAAATTACACTCAGAGATAAAGTTTCGGGGCTTTCACAAAAGTGTTCCGTTACTTGTGATATTGATTCAAATTATACAAGTGGAACTTTACAGGTAAGAGAAGGACCTTATGAAGAACATAAGGATTATGGAAGGGATTCTGGCAAGTTTGATAATAAAAAAGCCTTTATCTGGAAACTTGATCAGAGTAAAGATTATCAGAAACTTGAAAAAGGAAAAACTTACACCTTTGATAATGATAATAAAATACCTGGCTCTTCATCTAAACCTTCTGAAGCCTGCATTTTTATTTTGTATGGTTATTCAAATGCAACTGGTGAATATACTTTAATAAAGGCAAGTTATTCCAGTTTTGAATTTATTCCTGAAGAAGACTATGATGTATATTATTACATAGCAAGAGTGGGAAGAAATCCTTATACAAATAAATTCGAATATACTGGCGATTTTGAAACTTATTTATATCGCAATGATTAGTTAAAAAAAGGCTTTCTTTTTGGACAAGAGGGGGCGTTGCGCTCGAAACTGCGTCCTTCCGGACTTGTTGCGAATACCCCCGCAGAGAGGGTAGCGGAAGACCGAGAAGCGGGCTGGAGCGAGGGAGAGACTTCTCCCTCCTTTTTGCATATTTATTTATTCTTCAATAAATCGCGGATTTCTTCCAGCAGGATTGCTTCGTCGGATTTTACGATTGGTTTTTCAGCTTCTTTCTTTTTGAATTTCTCAAAAATCTGAATCACTACGAAAATACAGAAGGCAACAATCAGGAAGTCTACGACTGTTTGAATGAAGGCACCGTATTTGATTTCTGTGTCGCCGATTTTGAACATAAGGCTTGCAAAATCAATTTTGCCCAAAGCGAGACCAATCAGCGGCATGATGATGTCGTTCGATGATTACACCGACTGCCATATCAATCACGTTTCCGCGTGAAATAAACTTTTTGAATGCACTTAATTCTTTTGTTGCGGCACTGAGACCGTCTTTTATGTTTGCCATAGTTTTACCTCTTGTTTTATTATATGGCGAATGGCGCGGATTTTAAAGATAAAATAGAAAAACGTTTATAAAGTATTTGCCATCTGAATTAATATTCATTAAATTATAAGTGTAAAACCTGCTGCACAGAAGATAACTTCCAACAACGAATCAACATTTATTAGTACGTGCGGGACATATTATATTCTTATTTTATCTTCGTTTTATTTTACCACAATTCAGGCTTGAAGTTGGACTGGCGCTGAAAATCTATTTTTCTCTTGGATGGATGGTATGGAAAACGAAATTTCTAATTTACAAATCGAAAAGAAAATCTTTGTTATTCGCGGCGTGCAGGTAATGATTGACCGCGATATTGCGGAACTCTATGGGGTGGAAACTCGACGTTTGAATGAGCAGGTTAAACGTAATATTGAGCGTTTTCCTGAAGAGTTTATGTTTCAGATGAATAACGAAGAATTCGAAAATTGGAAATCACAAATTGTGATATCCAATTCAGGCAATGAGAATTGGATGTCGCAAATTGCGACATCCAATTGTTCAAGGTCACAAAATGTGACCTTGAACAAAGAGTCTTTGTATGATGAAAACTTGATATCACAAATTGTGATATCAAGTTCATCAAGGTCGCAAAATGCGACCTTGAACACTAATTCTGGTTCAGATGAAATCTTGATGTCGCAATTTGCGACATCAAGTTCGGATAAAATGGGACTTCGTAAAAAGCCTTTCGTGTTTACAGAACACGGCGTTACAATGCTTGCGTCAGTTCTAAAATCTGAAACTGCCGTAAAAGCTAGTATTCAGATTGTAAAGGCCCTATACGACAGCATCAGATTGAAACAGATGTCCACCTTAATGAATCTGACAAGAAAATAGACCAACTCTTTACTCTTATGGATAAGTACAATGTAAAAGTTACGATTTATACCGATCCTAAAACAAAGCTTACATCGCAGGATGTTCAGAACTTTAATGCACAGTATCCTACATTAACATTAAATTACACAATCAAGATGCATGACCGCTTTATGATAATAGATAATAAAGTTCTTTATCATATTGGTGCAAGTTTGAAAGATTTAGGTAAAAAGTGTTTTGCCTTTGAAATTTTGGATGCTTCGATTATTCAGGCGATTTTACAGAACCTATAAAAAAGGAGGCATAGCCTCCTCTTTTATATTTATTCTCCACACAATCTGTCAAAAGCTGGCTTTGGCTTTCCTTCTCCGTCGAAGAGGAGAGGGGCGTCGGTGCGGCCTGGAACCGGGAAGTTGTTTTTCCAGCTCATGCGGTCGGTAATGCCCCAGAGAACTACGTCTTTGAGGATGCCGGCTTTGGCTTCTTTTTTGAAGCACTCGAAGATTTCTTCGTAGCGGGCGGCTTGTTTTTCCAGGAGCTCAGTTGTATATTCCTTGCGTTCTTCAAAAATGCCATTGTCCTGCTCACGGTCTGCATACATAGAAATTTCCATTTCAGTTACGATAACGTTGAGACCAAGGCTGCCGTAAAGTTCGATTGTTTTTTCGATTTCGCTTACCGGCGGGTATTCAATATTGATGTGCATCTGAAGTCCCACTGTGTCTACCGGAACTCCACGCTCAAGCATTCCTTTTAGCAGTTTATACATTCCTTCGCGCTTACCCGGAACCATCTCCAGATTATAGTCGTTGATTACAAGGCTTGATTTTGGGAAGGCTTCTTTTGCCCAGAAAAAGGCTTTGTCTACGTAGTCCGGTCCAAGAATGTCGAACCACTGTGAGCGGTCGGCTCCATCGCGTAAAACAAAGTTTTTATCTGATATACATTCATTAACAACGTCTACAGAACAGATGTCGTCGCGGAAACGCTCTCCAACAGTAAAGATATAATTCTTAAGACGTTCTTCGAGCACTTCGGGGCTTACCTTGCTTCCATCAGCATTTTTGAAAATCCAGTCTGGAGACTGATTATGCCATACCAGTGTGTGCCAGCGCATATCCTGACCGTTTTTCTTAGCAAAATCACGAAGGCGGTCTGCGGCCTTAAAATCAAAAATCGGCTGACCATCCGGGTCCTGACGGTAAATCGACCCCATTTTACATTCATTTTCGGCAACTACAAGATTAAACTGATTGGCAGCGAGTTCCTTATCCGGCATGTCGCCTTTTGGGTAAGGCTGAGGCTCTGGAAACTTGAACTCAGGGAATTCTGGTTTAGGCTTAAAGTTCTTTTTGAAGTTTTCATAGCGGGCTTTCATGTGCTCAAAAAGAGAAGCCTTTTCTTCATCATTCATCAAAATGATTCCGCTGATTGCAGCGCCAACTCTAAAATAATCTTGATAGCTTTCGAATAATCTTTTCATACTTTGATTATTACAAAAAATCCCTGCCAATAATAGCAGGGATTATTCTGATTAATTGTATATTTCTCTATTATCTAAGCCAGTAAATTTTTACACGTAAATAAAAATTCCAGGAGTCCATAGAAATATCTTTGTCATAATCAAAACGAAGCGAAGTTCCACAGGCAAACTCCATGTGATTATCATATTTTCCAAGTTCCAGTCCTGTCATTATGCTTCTATCCCAGGTGAAGGATGGCTGCTCAGCTGGATTTGCCGAAATCAACATTTCACAATAGGCTTTTATATCCAGACTGTTTAATATGATATTTGGCAGAGTAAATGAGAGTCTTGGAACAAGTCTTACAGGCATAGAAGAATCCAGAGGTTTTCCTCCGTATGTTACGCTGCTGTTAGGAGGACAGATATTTGCCGGGTAAGGAGTATATCTACCGTTTAATGCGAGCTGGTATTTTATAAGTCTTTTATCAAGAGTATAAGAAAGTTCTGATTCAAGACCAAACTTAAAATCGGGTTTTGAATTATTAAACAGAGGGCAGTAAGTAGTTCCCATTACAACTAAATCGAAAGATTGAGCGCAGTTTCGAGGCAGACTTTGAGAAAGAGAGAATTCAAAACCTACTCCAGCATAACCACCATATTGATTGTCAGAATTACTTATTATAGAAAGTGCTTCATTCGAGGTTCTGAAAAGCTCTGCAGACATATAGGTTAGGCCACAGAGGTAAATATCATTTTTTCCCTGCTGTCTGCTGATTATAGGAAGTGTATATCCCAAAGTAATAGAGTTTGATTCCTTAAAGAGATTGTCATTATTAAATAGTTTTCTATTCAAGAAAATATCAAGACTAGTGTGCCCCAAAGGATAAGATACAATTGAGAAATTTGCATCAAAGTTATTAATTTTTGGGTAATAAACTAAATAAGTTATACCAATAGTATTTTTATATTGCATCCTTGAACCAACTAAGGCTGCGAACATACCAAATCCAAAGTAATTTTCGTTATTAAAGTGAATATTATTTACAAAAGGAAAATACAAAACAGAATTTAATCTTGGAATAAAAGATTTTTCATTTTGAATTTCAGTGATAGTAGAATGAGCTTCTTCTGCTTTTTTGATATTTTCATCTGAGCGGTGTTTTACTTTTTTGCCTTTTACAGGAACAGGCTCGTCTGAAGGCTTTGCAAATAGACTTGAAAAGCTCTGATTTGTATCTTCTGAATTATCTTCAACTTCTGAAAGCACTGTATAAGGCTTGAAATCAGGATAGTCATTTTCTAAATCACCAAAATGAATGATTTGACCAGCTGGTGTAGGTCCATCAAATTCAGGGACCTTGCCCCATTCATTTTCCGGCTTCATTTTGATTACATAGCCTGAAGAAGCAAGAGAAGTATAATAAATACCCTTTGAGTTTTTATAAGCCCATGTGGCACCTATTGGATCTGATACTACAGGTTTAGGAGTATTGTCGGCACTTACTTCAAACATTTCTAGTCGGCCGCGGTAATTGCAGCAGAAAAGAAGTTTACCGTCGGAATTCCATACCGGTTCTGTAGGGTCATAAATTGTTTCATCATCATTTGCGACAATCTGATATTCGGATGGTTTTGAAGTCTCAAGAACTGCAACTCTTGCTCTGGAATCATCTAGTTCAAGAAAAGCAACCTTGGAACCATCTGCATTTACTGCCGGCTGAATAAAACTGAAACCTGATTTTTCAAGAAGGACGGTGATGTCACCAGTTTTGGTATCTACCTTAACGAGCCTCATATCCATTCCATGCTGTTCAACTGCAATAAGTGTTGAACCGTCACGGCTTACACTTGGCTGAAAAAGAGAAATATTTTTTGTAAGTCGTTTGAGCCCCTTATCTTGAGTCCATACATGAATAGAAGATTCCAGTGAAATACCGGGAGCCCTGTCATTAGAGGTAATGCCAAGTGCGGCATAAATTACACCTTTTTCATCAGCAGTTATAGCATCTGTATCCATAAAATTTCCGCTGAAAAGAATTGTTTCCTTGAAAAGGGTGTTCATATCCTTTTGAGGTTTTGTATCTTCTATATAGTTTCTTCCATATTTTGCAGAAGGATCCAGTCTTACTACAGCATTGCTTTCTTGTGATGCAGTGCGAAGGGCAATAAGACTTCCGTCGTCATTTATAATTGCAGGAGTATAATAATTTGTGTTTAACTCACGCGGCGAAATAATGATTCCTTCTGGGATTTTGCGTTCATCAGCATATTTTTTTGCAAGGGCAATGCGAACGTCGCGGTAAATGTCTTGAGGAGTCTGGCCGGTTACCAGCTGAACACTCTTTTCAAAAGAGCCCAGGAATGGCCTGTTTCGTTCAATATCTGCCAGAGCCTGAATGCCATAACGGTCGGCAATGCTCCTCATAATCAGATATCCCATTACATAGCTTTGGCCGCGAGGAGGTTCCTTTTCTAATCCGATGTTTTCGTATGGGATAAAACCATTGTCTAAAGTAAGTGATTTATAGTTGAGTTCGAAGTATGGACTGCGTCCACGGCCGCCTTTAGTGAGTTCAGTTTCGAGAACAGTGGTAAGGCCTTCTTTAGCCCAGCCATTTACAAATGAATAATCAAGAGTGGTTATTGAAGAACCAAACATAGTCTGCATAAGCTTGCTTTTATCTTCAAAACGAATGTTTGCAACGTGAATCAGTTCATGTGTAAAAAACAGCTTCTGCCAGTTATCTCGGAAGGTGAATTCGGTGAGAGTGCAGGGATTTGTGAACATTACAATTTCTGTAGGTGAAAAATAGGTAAAGGCATTCACAGTATTTGTGCGGCCGGTTATATAAACATTTGTTTTTTCTTGCGGGAAGGCATAAATTTTTCCAATCTGATTCCAGGCATTGTCGGCGATTTTGATATAGCCTTTGGTTGCTTCTTTTTGTGCTTCTTCGTAAATAAAGGTGAAGTGTTCTGTTTCGGTCTTTTTCCAGCCAGAAAACTTTTGTTCATTATTTTGTGAAAAAACTGAAGAAGTAATAAGTGGAAATAAAATAATGGATAATAAGGTGCTTTTTTTCATGATGTACTCCTAATGTATGTTGCTTTATTATATATAATAAAAGAAAATTATTGTTTCAATGAAAGGTTACATGGGCGGCAGATTTTTTATAGATAAATTTTTTGTTTTTCAATTTTTAAATAGTGCAATATTTAATACTTAGTGATAGAATAAAAATGAGCGTTTCTGCGAAATTTTTTTGACCGTCGGAGCGGTTGAATTATTAGTAAAACGTTTTATAGGAGTATAAGAAAAAAAGATGCGTATCAAATCTGTTTTCAGTCACAGTTTTGAAAAGTATGGAAAGGTTCTTACAGGTTATGATGTAACAGACCTTCTCAAGAAACTGGACGACACTACAAAAAAGCCGGACAATGCTGTAATTTATGAGCCTGGCGATGCTGGATTGGAAGCTCTTCCAATTGCAAAAGAATTCAGTGACAACGCTTATGGCGGAATGCCAATTCAGGTTGGTTACTGCAATGGTAACAACACAAAGCTCAACTGTCTTGAATGGCACCGTGGTTCTGAGCTCAACATTCCTTCTAACGACATGGTTCTTCTTCTTGCACCTCTTCAGTCTGTAAAAAATGGAAAACTCAACACTTCTGCTGTAGAAGCTTTCTACGTTCCAAAGGGAACTGTTGTTGAAGTTTACGAGACAACTCTTCACTATGCACCATGTAACGCTGTAAAGAATGGCGAAGTTTCTAAGGAAGGTTTCCGTGTAATTATCGTTCTTCCTAAGGACACAAATACTGAAAAACCAAAGATTACTGAGAAGAATCTTGAAGATAAGCTGCTCTGGGCACGCAACAAGTGGCTCATTGCTCATCCGGATTCAAGCGAAGCAAAGGCAGGCGCTTTTGTTGGCTTGACAGGAATTAATATTGATATCGCTAAAGCAAAATAAATCGAAAAAATTTTATAGGAGTATAATAAAATGATTAACAACAAACCAAAAATTAAGATCGGTATTGTGGCTGTTAGCCGCGACTGTTTCCCAGAGTCTCTCGCTGTAAACCGCAGAAAGGCTCTTGTTGCTGCATATACAAAAAAGTATGGTGCAGATGAAATCTACGAATGTCCAATTTGTATCGTAGAATCAGAAATC
>CADANN010000045.1 GCA_902789325.1 uncultured Spirochaetaceae bacterium | reverse complement strand
GAAAGCTCTGTAGAGTTTTGATTTACATTCTTTGAAAGATATTTTGCTAGAACAGAAAGATGCCCTTCATTATCAAAGGATTTACCATCATAAAATCTGCTTGGGATATTTTTAATTTTACCCGATTGTTTTCTGTAAATACTAGGTAAGGTATTGTATTTTTTCTTAAAAAGAGTAACAAAACTTCTGGAATCTGTAAAACCGTTGTTTGCAGCTATGCTTTCTACCGATTCATCTGATGCAAGAAGTTCATTTACAGCGCGATCCAGACGAATTTCATTGTAATAAGTAAGAAAATTAACACCAAGATATTTTTCAAAAAAAGATGATAGATAAGGAACTGAAAGATTAACCACATCTGCCAGCTGTTGAAGTGTAATAGCTTCTTTGTAGTGATTATCAATATAGTCAATGATTGAAGTAAGGCGAGTAAGATATTTTTTTGATTGAACAGATTGTTCTGCTGTACTTTTAAAATTATCAGTTAGTTCAGAAAGAATAGAATAAAAGATGGAAAGGTTTTGATATTTGTTTTTATTAATTTCATCCGGATTGTTTGCAGAATTTACTTTTACAAGCTTTGCTATTAAATGCTTAAGGGTGTAGTAATTTCCTTTATTGGAATCTAAAGAAGAGTTACAGTCAAAGTAGATTGAATCATCTGGAATAATTTGTGTGTTTAGTTTTAGAGAAAGGGCTATACAACCTTCCTGAGAACTTAATGAGTGAATTGTATTTTTATTAATAACAATAATATCTTCTTCATTCAGAATATATCTACGGTCATTTACAACAACTGCTATTTTTCCAATAAGGACAAATAGAATTTCTAGTTCGCTGTGCCAGTGTCCCTGAATTTCACCAAGATTCAGATAAGTAAGATGAAATGGACTGTCTTTATCAAATGAAATTAATTCAAATTGCTTTTCCATATCTTAAATATTACATGTATTTAAGAAGAAGTGCAATTTTTTAATGTAAAATTATGAAAATTCTTCACATTTTTAATTTATTTACTTTAATTCTCTATTAAAAATTTTTGAATTTATTAAAAACTTTCTGAAAAGTGGGTAAAAAGTCAGTCTACAAAAGCAAAAAAATCGGTCGTAGAATTAAAACAGTTAGGAGGCTCGTAATGTTAGAAACAAAACCGACTGATTCAAATCCCTTATTAAAAGTGGAAGGCATTGTTATGACTTTTGGCACAATTATGGCTGTAAACAATGTTAGTTTTGCTTTGCAAAAGGGAGAAGTGCTCGGTCTCATAGGAGAGAACGGATCCGGAAAATCGACAATAACTTCTGTAATTGCAGGTATGCAGAAGCCAAAATCTGGAAAAATGCAGTTCAAAGGCAAAAAGTGGGAGCCGCTTTCTATGATAGATGCACTTCACAAGGGTGTGGGCATGGTAGTTCAGGAAAGTGGAACAATTCCCGGAATTACTGTTGCTGAAAACATTTTCCTTGGAGAAACAGATCGTTTTTGTACAAAGTTTGGTTTTTTGAATAAAGCAAAAATGAATCAGGAAGCAGATGATGTAATGGCACAGATTGGAGCAAAAGATGTTCGCGGTTCTATGCTTACTGCTAATCTTGATTTTCAGACTAGAAAACTGATTGAGATTGCCAAAGTAATTATGAAAAAGCCTGATGTTTTGATTATTGATGAAACTACAACGGCTCTTTCTCAGAACGGTAGAAAGATTCTTTACAACATTATTAGTGCTTATAAAAAGGCAAACAAGGCTGTGATTTTTATTTCACATGATATGGATGAAATTCTTAATGTGTGTACATCACTTCTTGTATTGCGCGACGGAAAATATATCAGAACCTTTAAGAAAGACGAATTTGATGAGGATGAAATTAGGACCAGCATGATTGGTCGCGAGCTTAAGGGAGATTATTACAGAAGTGATTTTACAGCCAGCCGTTCCCAGGAGCTTGCTCTTAGCTTAAAAAATGTTTCTTACAAAGACCGAATTCAAGATGTAAGTATTGATGTTTACAAAGGAGAAATTCTTGGAATTGGAGGACTATCTCATTGTGGAATGCATTCTTTGGGAAAAGTGATGTTTGGTGCTCTAAAACCAGATTGCGGTTCTGTTACCAGAGGAAATGGAAATCCTGTAAAGGACGAAGCTTCGGCAATGGCACAAAACATAGGTTATGTTTCAAAGGATCGTGATGTTGAATCTTTAGTTTTACAGGCCAGCGTTAAAGACAATATTGCAATTGCTGGAATGAATAAATACGCATTAGGAAATTTTCTGATTTTAGACAATCGTGAAAATGCCTATGTAGACGAACAGATTAAAACACTCTCAATAAAGTGTTCATCTAGAAACCAGCTTACATCTCAGCTTTCAGGTGGTAATAAGCAGAAGGTTGTATTTGGAAAATGGGTTGGAAGAGGTAGCGAAGTTCTTATTTTGGACTGTCCTACTCGCGGTGTTGATATTGGTGTAAAGCAGGCTATGTATCAGTTGATGATGAAGCTTAAAGCAGAAGGTAAAAGCATAATCATGATTAGTGAAGAAATGCCTGAGTTGATTGGAATGAGTGATCGTCTTTTGATTATGAAGGATGGCAAAGTGATGAAGGAATTTGAAAGAAGTCAGTCGCTTTCCGATGCAGACACAATTAAATACATGATTTAGACAAGGCAGGAGGATAAAAATGGAAAATCAAAATAAGAAAAAAATAGGTAAGTATAGAATTCAGGAAATTATGCTTACTTTGATGCCAGGTATTGCTCTTTTGGTGCTCTTCTTGATGTTTTGTATTGCTGTAATTTCCAAAGAATATATGCTTAGCCTTTATCTGAAAATTATTTTTAATGAAGGTGTTGTTTTGGCTTTGGTTGCAACAGGTGCTGTATTTATTTATACCCTGGGTTCTTTTGATATTAGCTTAGGTGCTTCTACCCTTTTAAGTGCCACTCTTGGCGTAATGACCTATAACACGACAGAAAACCTTGCATTAATGATTATTGTTATTTTTGCAACCGGAATTGGCTGTTCTTTACTTAGTTCTTTGCTGGCTTCTGTCTTTAATATTCCCGTTTTCGTAACAACTGTTGCAATGATGTCTGTGCTTTCTGCTATTTCTGCTCAGTTAATTACTTCAAATGGCGGTGCTTTGGGTGGTATTTCTATACCAGCAACATTGCTAAAAGGTCTTGATAATCCTCCTTTTAAAATTGTAGTTCTTGCACTTTGGTTTGCAATCTGTCTTTTTGTTTTTAATTTTACAAAGGTTGGAAGAAAGCAAAAGTTTTTAGGAGGGAATCCAGTTTGTGCTCAGCTTACAGGAATTTCTGTAAATAAATATGCAATTATTGCCTTTGTAATGGCTGGAATTGGAGTTGCTTTAGGAGCTTTCCTTACAATCGTATATACCCCATCTGTTACAACTGGAACTGCAGGAAGTATAGGAATGAACATTCTTGTAGCAATTGTATTTGGTGGAATGCCAATTTCTGGTGGTCCTCGTTCAAAAATTTATTCATCCCTGGTGGGCGGTTTTTCTTATATCTTGCTTACTAATTTCTTAAAAATTGTGATTGACGGAAATGCCGGTTATGGAATTTCCCAGATTATAAGTGCTGTGTTCTTCCTGTTAGTGGTTTACATTGCAAGTATGAACTACCGCACAAAGATGCTGCCTCGTTAGGCATATAAAAACTAGTCATTAAAAAAATCAATAGGAGGATTTTTTATGAAAGCAAAGTATGCAAATTTTGCAAAAAAAGCTACTGCTCTTGTATTGGTAGGAGCAGTTCTTACTGGTTCGGTTTTTGCAAAACCGAAGAAAGCTAAAAATGTTAAAATCGGAGTTCTTGTCTCTGATGTAAGTGGAGAGGAAGCTCTTGGATTCAGAGCTTATTACGAAAAGTATATTGCTTCTGCCTATAACGTGACATTTAAATATACAGAACAGCTTACAAATGCAGAAGAGGAAAAAAGTGCAATTGAAAAGTTTGCTGCTCAGGGTTGTAAAGCAATTATTTCACTTTCATCTTCTGATCGTGTAACTCAGCTTCAGACTTGTTCAGACTATAAATTGTATTATGCAATTGCTTCTGGAATGCTGGAAGATGATCAGTATGAGCAATATAAAAATAATCCTTATTTTGTAGGACAGATTGGACCAAGTATGGAAACAGAATTCCAGGCAGGTCTTGAAATGGGAAGATATTTTGCTGCTAAGGGTGTTAAATCTGTTTCAATTTATGGTGCCTTTATTCCAAATCCTATGCATGTATATCGTACAGCTGGGGTTTTGATTGGACTTGGTGCAACTTATGGCGGAACAAACGATAAAAATGCCGTTGTTGGTCAGCTTTTTGGTGATTCTCGTGTTAATGTTGCAAAGATTTCGTCACCAAAAGTTGCAATTAAATCATATTTCCAGGGATTTGGAGAAACAACAACAGACGAACTTAATGCTGCAATTCAGGCAAAACCAGATGCATTCCTGAGTGTAGGTATGGCAACAACTTTCTTTACATCACAATTAAATGCAGCAGGAATTGAGTTTAGTGATATTGATTCCTTTACTTCTGGAAATGGAAAGGCTATGAAGGATGGAAAGTTGGTTTATCTGGCTGGAAAATATTCTTCAAGTATTGGTCCAATTTTTGCAGCAGTAATTAATGCAGTAAACGGAAATTCAATCCGCGATAAAGGAAATGCAATTTCACTTAGTCAGAATTATCTGGTTGCAAAAAATTATGCAGATTTCGACAAATTCTACACATCAGACAGTGGTTCTTCTCCAATTTTTGACAAGAGTAAGCTTGATTCTGTTATTGGAAGCAATGTTTCTTATGAAGCATTTAAATCACTGGTAGAAAATAACTGATGACCTACATTACGGAGGCACAAAATGAATATGAATTTTTATAAGAGAGTTTTGGGAACAGTAGTAATACCACTAGTCTTCCTATCAGTTCTGCTTTTTATCTGTCAGATAAATGGCAGAGTTATGATTGCTAATCAGGTTAGCTTTACAAATTTTGTAATTTATGCAGCAATCATAATGATTACAACCATAGCTCTTTCTATTAATTTGAACAGTGGACGTTTCGACTTTTCTCTTGGCTCAATTGCAGTACTCTCTTCTGTAATCAGTTCAAAAATCAGCTATGCCCTGCTTGGACAATCTGCTGCAAGTGCCTTCGTAATGTTTATTCTTTCAATGGTGATTGGCGGCCTGCTTGGATTTATTTCCGGCAGATTGTACAACTTTCTGCGCATACCACCAATCATCACTTCATTAGGAGTTACCCTCATCTATGAAGGAATAACATATACAATCACTTCTGGCAAATACTTGATGGCCGAAGTTCAAACAGCTTCAATGTCTGCCTTCATAAGTAACTGGGTAAATATTGCGGTAATAGTGCTTGTTGTACTGGCCGTAATAATCTACATCTTTAATCTTTCAAAGTTTGGCGCTGAATATAGAGCCCTTAAAAATGGACAAAAGGTAGCTGTTAATACAGGTATCAAAGAAGTTCCAAATGCAATCTGGTGTTATGTAATTTGTGGAATCCTTATGGGAATTGTAGGTTTTTTGAATGCCGGCCGCAACATGACAATAAACGGAGGTGCTCTGAACTTTGGTTCAATCAGCATTATGTTTACAGCTTTCCTTCCAATGTTTATAGGCGGTTTTATTGGCCGTTATAGCAACGAATATATTGGATACCTGTTGGCAGGAATTTGTATGTCACTTTTGAATTCAACCTTTGCTGTATTTGCTAACGAGATTACAGCATCTATGCAATCAATTATTAATGCACTTTTACTTGTAGTTTTCCTTATTTATCTGAATAACGAAGGAAAAATTGTAAATCTGTTTACATTTAGATGGCTTAGGAGAAATTAATGAAAATAAACTTGAAAGCAAAACCATTCAATTTGAATGATGATGATATAAAATGGGTTGAAAATACCCTTGGAACAATGACAGAAGAAGAAAAAATTGCACAACTCTTTTGTCTGATTGCCTATTCCAGCGAAGAAAATTATTTAGACTATCTTTCCTGCGGACTTAAAATTGGCGGAATTATGTGTCGTACAATGCCCGCTCAGGAAGTTGTAAAAACGGTTTCCCGCTTACAGGAGCGTTCAAAAATCCCAATGCTTATTTCTGCAAATCTTGAAGCTGGAGGAAACGGAGTCGCTTTTGAAGGCACAAGAATGGGCTGCGAAATGGCTGTTTCTGCAACTGGTGATTCTGCTTTTGCCCAAAAGCTTGGTGATTTATGTGGAAAGGAAGGTTCAGTTCTTGGTATAAACTGGGCTTTTGCACCTATTGCAGATATAGACTTTAATTTTAGAAATCCAATTACAAATACAAGAACCTTTGGGGCAAATCCATCTCAGGTTAGTGAAAATTCTGTAGCCTATATTCAGGCGATTCAGAAATATGGTGTAGCTGCTGCTGCAAAGCATTTTCCTGGCGATGGAGTAGATGAGCGAGATCAGCACCTGGTTTCTGCTGTAAACACATTTTCTTGCAAAGAATGGGATGAAACTTACGGTCAGGTTTATAAAAAATGTATAGAAGCGGGTGTGATGACTATTATGGCTGGGCACATTATGCTTCCATCTTATTCTCAGGCCTTAAACCCAAGTTTAAAGGATGAAGATGTTTTACCTGCTACTTTATCTCCGGAAATTATTACAGGACTTCTAAAGGAAAAACTTGGTTTTAATGGACTTGTAATAACAGATTCTACAACTATGGCCGGACTTGCAATGGCAATGGACCGAAGGCTTGCAGTTCCACGGACAATTGCGGCCGGTTGCGATATGTTCCTGTTTACAAAAAATCTGGAAGAAGATTTTGCTTATATGAAAGAAGGTGTAAAAAATGGGACAATCACTCAGGAACGTTTGGACGATGCTGTAACAAAAATTCTTGCATTAAAAGCTGCTCTTAAGCTTCATAAAAAGAACAATATTCCCTCTTTGGAGGCAGCTTTAAAGACACTTTCTGACCCTGAAAGTAAGAATCTTGCTCTGGAATGTGCAGATAGAGCAATCACCCTTGTAAAAAACAAGCAAGAGCTTTTACCTGTTAGCCCTCAGAAATATAAAAGAGTACTTTTTTACTGTATAGAAAGTGGAGAAGGTCAGATGGGTTATGGAATTTCTAAAGAAGCAAATCAGCATTTTATGCAAAAGCTTAGAGATCAGGGCTTTGAAGTAACGGAATTCAAGCCAAAAGAAGGTTTTGAAGGCATGATGGCTTCTTCGGAAGAATACAAAAAGAATTATGATTTGATAATTTATTCTGCAAATATGGCAACAAAGTCAAATCAAACAATTGTAAGAATTGAATGGTGTCAGCCAATGGGAGCAAATGTTCCTGTTTACATTAACAGCATTCCTACAATCTTTATTTCTCTGGAAAATCCTTATCACCTTTTAGATGTACCTAGGGTAAAGACATATATTAATACTTATGGTTCCAGCGACATTATTTTAGATAAGTTAATAGAAAAATTGATGGGAAAATCGGAGTTTAAGGGAAAAAGCCCTGTAGATGCTTTCTGCGGGAAATGGGATACACGTTTATGATAAAAGAATTTATTAAAAAGGCTGATTTGTGTTTGCCGGAATTGTATGAAACAAAAAAAATAATTTCAGGTCAAGATCGTGTTTTAAATCAGGGAGAAAGCTGTACTTACGATTTTGGAAATCACTATACCGGAAAGTTGGAGATAAAGGTTTCCAGTAAAGGAAGCCACCAGGATGCGCCTGTATTTGTTAAATTTAAATTTTGTGAAGTTCAAAGCGAAATTGATGAAGATGTAAAAGACTATCATGGCTGGATAAGCAGCAGCTGGATTCAGGAAGAATATTTACATATAGATGAACTTCCTGCAGAAATAGAGCTGCCACGCCGTTATGCTTTTCGTTATGTAAAAATTCAGGTGCTTGGAATGTCTTCAAAGCATAGCCTTGTTATAAACGAGCTGTGTGTAAAGGCTACAAGCAGTGCAAATCTGAATGCTCCTTCTGCTAAGGCAATAAATCAGATAGATAAAGTTGCCTTGCGCACTCTTTCTGAATGTATGCAAAAGGAGTTCGAAGATGGTCCTAAAAGAGACCGCCGCCTTTGGATTGGTGATTTGCGTCTTCAGGCACTTACAAATTATGAAACATACAAGAATTATGATTTAGTTAAACGTTGCCTCTACCTCTTTGCCGGCACAAGTAACAAAGAAGGCCGCGTAAGTGCCTGTGTATTCACATCGCCAAAAGTAGAAGCAGACGACACTTACATGTTTGACTATTCCCTGTTTTTTCCATGCATTTTGCTTGATTATTACAATGCAACAAGGGATACAGACACCCTTAGCGAACTCTATCCTACCGCTTTACGCCAAATAGAATTATGTGGAGAACTGAATTATTTCGACAATAATTCAGTAATTCGTGACCGTGATGAACTTGGCTGGTGTTTTTTAGACTGGAATCTTGCTCTGAATAAACAGGCTGGTGCCCAGGCAATTTACATATATGCTGTAAAAAAATGTCTGAAAATAGCTGAAATTCTTAAAAAAGATACAAATTTTCTTAAAAATGAAGCTGAAAACAAGACACAAGCAGCAATTTCTGCTTTTTTCGACGAAAAAAAGGGGCTCTTTGTAAGTGGAAAAAATCGTCAGATTTCGTACGCTGTAAATGTCTGGTTTTGTCTTGCCCAGGTTTTTGATAAAGAAAAAAATCAGCAGATTTTACAAAAGCTTACAGAATCAGAAGAAGCTCTTAAGCCAGTAACCCCATATATGTATCACCATTATATTCAGGCATTAATAGATGCAGAAGAAAAGGACAAAGCTTTTCAACTTATGAATTCTTATTGGGGAGGAATGGTAAATTCTGGGGCAGACACCTTCTATGAATTATACAATCCTGAAAATCCAGAAGAATCACCTTATGGGGCGGCTGCCGTAAACAGTTATTGTCATGCCTGGAGCTGTACACCTGCATATTTTTTAAGGAAGTATTTTTATGACTATAAGTAAAACAAATATAAATAAAATAAAAGGTGTGATTTTTGACCTGGATGGAGTTTTAATTCACACAGATAAACTGCATTTTCAGGCCTGGAAAAAGCTTGCAGACTCTATTCATGTATATTTTGATGAAAAAATAAATGAACGCTTGCGTGGAGTTAGCCGCATGGCAAGTCTGAAAATTATTCTGGAAAAGGCTGAAAATCAATTTTCAGAAACAGAAAAGGAGCTTTTGGCAGCAGAAAAGAATGAAACTTACAAGGAACTGCTAAAAACTTTAACTCCTTCTGATATTTCCCAAGATGTTCGTCAGACTCTTAAAAATTTAAGGGAAAAAGGCTTAAAGCTTGCGGTTGGTTCTTCCAGTAAGAATGCAAAATATATTCTTTCTTATACAGAACTTTCAGATGCTTTAGATGCTGTGTCTGATGGAAATAATATTGCAAAAAGTAAGCCAGATCCTGAGGTATTCTTAAAGGCAGCTGAATTTTTAGGTTTATCACCGCAAGAATGTTTAGTTGTGGAAGATGCAGAATCGGGAATAGAAGCAGCAAAAGCTGGTGGTTTTACAGCAGTAGGAATTGGAAGTGCTGCCCGAGATGCGCGGGCAGACTATTCAATAATTAAACTTTCAGATTTAGAAAAAATCCTTGAAAATGCGGAATAGGGGCGGTATAATAGCCCAAGTTTTTCCTTTCAGCTTTAAGAAGTTTGTTTCTTATTTTGAGTGCAAGGATTTGCAGCAGGCTTTTGATCGTTTTGTAATGCAAAAATATAAAATCAAAAATATTCCACTTTTTAGACACTCTAAATGATTTTCTTGTTTATAATATTTCTTCGGAAGTTTCTGCAAGGGAAGTGTCTGATGGAAGCTGGCGAAACGCCCAAATAAAAAAGGAAAAAATGAATACAGTTGTATACATCGCCTTACTTCGCGGAATAAATAAAACAATTTCCTGTTTGTAAAAAACTCATATTGACAATCATCTATGTATCATTTATAGTGCAATATATAGATACTTATCAATATGAGGTTTCTTATGAATGAATCAGAAATCGCTTTTATTTGCAAGGCTTTGGGTGATGAGAACCGCGTTCAGATTATTAAAATGCTGACTGGCGGAGAATTGTGTGCTTGTAAAATTCTTGACGCTTTTAATATTACTCAGCCCACTCTTTCTCATCACATGAAGATTCTTACTGACTGCAATCTTGTTAATTCGAGAAAAGAAGGAAAGTGGACATATTATTCAATAAACTGCAAAAAGTTCTCGGAGTTTAAGAGTGCTGTCTCCCAGTTTACCTGTAAAACTACATCAGAAAAAAAAACTGATGAAAAGTGCTGCTGTTAGATTTTGAATGATAAACGAGGTCTGTACGATGAATCACAAAGAAAAAGCAGTGAATTATTTTTCGCAGAAATTACATTGTTCTCAGTCTGTTTTAGCGGCTTTTGCCAAAGAGTGTGGAATTACAGAAGAAGAGGCCTTTAAGCTTGGCAGTTGTTTTGGCAGCGGCATGCGAAAGGGCCAGGTGTGTGGCGCTGTGACCGGAGCTCTGATGGTATTAGGATTATTGTATGGTCAGAAGTCTGCCGGTGACACAGAAGGCCGCCAGGTCTCAAACAAAGTAAATGATTTAATGATGGATCGCTTCAAAGAAAAATGCGGTTCTTACATCTGTAATGATTTATTGGGCTGCGATGTGTCTACAGCAGAAGGAGTCCAATACTGCCGCGATAATAAACTCTTCACAGACTTTTGCCCTAAAATGGTTGCTGCCGCAGTTGAAGAAGTTGAAGAAATAATCCGGGAAAATGCGCAAGATGCCCGTTTGCGAAATGAAATTCCTTGATAAATGTGATTTTTTAGCAAAAAAAGTCGAGTTAGCTTTGTTTTCTGTTATTATACTAAAGCCATGTTAAATGAAATGACACCAAAAATAGAAGCAGTTCAGAAAATGCAGGATTACATTGCAGCACACCAGATGGAAGAAATTAACCTTTCAGAAATGGCAAATACTGCGTGTTATTCGCCCTGGTACTGCTATAGGATTTTTAAAGAACTGACTGGAATGTCCGTGAGCGATTATGTCAGACGGCTTAAGCTTACAGGTGCGGCACGTCGTCTAAAGGAATCTGATGCAAAGGTAATTGATGTTGCCTTGGATTCTGGTTTTGAAAGCGTAGACGGCTTTCAGCGTGCTTTTTACCGGGAGTTTGGCTGTAACCCGGGGACATATTCAACACATCCTATTCCGGTTTCGTACTTTATTCCAACTGGTGTCAAATTCCAAAATAGGCATTTTAATGCCTGCAAGGAGAACGAAATGGAAACAAGAAATGTATTTATTCAGGTTATAAAAAAGCCTGCAAGAAAAGTAATAATCAAACGTGGTGAAAAAGCAACTGAATATTTTGCGTATTGCGAAGAAGTAGGCTGTGACATATGGGGACTTCTAACTTCAATGGATAGCCTGTGTGGAGAACCTGTTTGTCTGTGGCTTCCTGAAAAATTGCGTGATGGAAAAAGTGAGTATGTTCAGGGAGTTGAAGTTGCACCTGACTACAAAGGAATTATTCCAGAAGGTTTTGATGTAATTGATTTGCCAGAATGTGACTATCTTATGTTCCAGGGCGAACCTTTTGCAGAAGAAGATTTTGAAGAGGCAATTACTGCTATCTGGGAATCTGAAAAGAAATATGATCCTTCTGTTGTAGGCTACAAATGGGATAAAGAAAATCCACGAATCCAACTTGAACCACGAGGCGAACGCGGCTATATAGAACTTGTAGCTGTGAAAGCGCAGTAAAATCAGAATATTGAGTTTGATGACAATCAAACTGGAGGGTCGTCAAACTCAATTCTGGAATTATGCATTAAGTTATTAGTTTCTTATAAAACCCTTATCCTGTTCAGGAATTTTATCATCAGAAACAAAGCGTTCGATAGTCATGTGCAGGTCGTATTTTTCGCGAAGCTCTGCAATTGTTTTCATCATTGGTGTGGCGTGGTGTAAATCAATTGCTTCCTGATTTTCCCAGGAATCGATTAAGAGGATGGTTTCACTGGAGTCGTCCTCTCCAAAAGGCAGATAATATTCATAGCGAAGATTGCCCTTCTCTGCACGAATTTTTTCGACGGTTCCGCTGGAAATCATTTCGCGTGCAAAGGCCTGAGCCGCTCCCTTTTTTCCTGTGTAACGAAGATTTACTGTAATTGCCATTTGGTCCTCCTGATCTATCGATTCTTTTTTAATCTTGATGCTATTAAATGTGAGATTGTAGCAAATAATATGATAATAGAAATGTAGTCCAAAGCAAAGAGGACGTAGCCGCGGTCCAGATCAAAGAAGAAAAACTGCTGGCGAAGAATAAGATACTTCCAGACTCCGCGAGCGATGAAGGCGTAAATGCCGTAAGCGCAGACCAGGGCAAGAATAATACGCGGAATGATTTTTGCCGTAATATTCTGAAAGAGGCGTCCAACATGCAGTCCGATATGCATGGACATAAAAAGATAATACCAGTGGCTGGCAAGCAAATGCGCAATGCGGGCAAAGCCAAGACCACCCTGAATGTTCAAAAATGTGAAGATATGATTTGAAAGTATGATTCCGCTAATCATCAAAAAGATTGTGCAAATTAAAATACAGCAATTGATGACAGTCTGCATTACGCGGTAGGGGTTATATTTACCGCGGAAAATTGCACCATACCAGCGGCGGTTTAGTGCAATGTGAAGTCCCCATAAGACAAAAAGTCCCACGCCTAAGATTTCATGAACAAGATCTGCCGGGAACAAATAGTTTCCGCCCATGAGTATGATGGAAAGGATGGTCATTGTAATGTCGATAGTCATTCTTAAGCGCTGGGGTCTTGTCATTATTCTGCTCCTATTTCAACAAACCTTCAATATATTTTTTGATGTCGCTTCCACTGCCACGGGTAAAATCTTTTCCGCCCTTGAAGTCTACGCCCTTTGCAAACTTAGACAAATCTGTGCCGCTGCGACCAAGACCGCTGCCACCACTGGTACAAAGAGTAATCATTTTTTTGCCCGACCAGTTCTGGCTTTCTACAAAGGTGTAAACAATTTTTGGAGCATAAGCCCACCAGATAGGGTAGCAAACCACAACGGTGTTGTAGCCTGAGATATCGAGTTTATTTGCAATTGCAGGACGGCTTTTTGGGTCATTGCATTCAATTGATGAAAGAGATTTTTTGTCGTGCCAGTTTAAGTCGGCGTCGGTGTATTTGTGAACTGACTGAATCTCGAAGATGTCTGCACCCATTTCTTTAGCGGCATTTTTTGCCATGCGTTCTGTTGTTCCTGTGGCGCTGAAGTAAACGAATGCTGTCTTTGCTGAAAGTCCTGTCATGATAAGGCCTCCGAGTAAAAGTGTAAGAATAAGTTTTTTCAAAAGCATTTCCTTCTATTCCATTACAGAAAAGACAGCAGTCACATTGCCTTTGCCCAGAATCTTTTTGAGCTCGGCCTG
>CADANN010000044.1 GCA_902789325.1 uncultured Spirochaetaceae bacterium | reverse complement strand
TTCAGGAGTCTGAATTTCAGATGGATTGATGAAAAGGAAACGTCTTAAATAATCTCCGACAGTTTTGCTGCTGAAAGGTGGAAGCAGATAAATTTCAGAGCGGAGAAGGGTTTCAAAAAACTGCGAAACATAAATCATCTGTGCACAGAATAAGAAGATGATAAAGAACATATAGACCTTCATCATCAAAACAACAAGTGAGCTGATGGTTCCGTAAACTGTGTTGTAGTTAGTTACATTCATAAACATGTTCAAGAGATGCGAAACAATAAAGAATGTAGCTGTGCTCAATGCGGCATAAAATACACATCGACGGAGCAGAGGTTTAGTTCCTGGAATTATGCGATAAGCAATTACTGTGCTTATAAAAAGTATAAGATAAAGTACAAAGGTTCCAAGGTTGGAAGAGCTCTGTTTCTGGAGTAAAGGAAAGTATTCAAGAATTGTCTGGAAAAAAGGCAGCGAAAGAATCTGCGAAAAAATAAAGGCTGCAATAATTACCACAACAATAATCAGCGTTATAGAAAACTCAATGATAAAAGTAAGAATCTGATTAAACCAGGATTTGCGTGGAGAAACCGAACGGAAAACTTTATTCAGTGCAATGATAATGGAATTAAAAAGTTTACGGGCCATCCATATTACCCACACACTAAGAAAAATATTAAAGGAATTAAAGGAACGGATTTCCAGCATTTTGTCCAATACCGGTGTAATCTTTATTACAGAATCAAACTGTTCGGTAAAACCAACAATGAAGTTGTAAATGTTGGGATAGATTCTTAAGATTCCAACGAGCACCGTAAAAATAATCATGGTAATTGGAATAAAGGAAAAGATAAAACCAAAGGAACATGAGGACGCACTTTCCCACATCGCATTTTTTGAAAAGTTTGAAATGGTCAGATAAAGCATCTGCCCGAAACGTGAGAAAATCTTTTTGAAGTAAGCCTTTGGTGAGTTCATAAATATATAATAATCCTATATATCTATTTTGGGAATAGTAAAAAATAAAGCCGGACTTCATAAGAAATCCGGCTTAGGAATTGTTATTCTAAATGCTATTAGAAATCAGCAAGTTTTGGAGCGCGTGGGTAAGGAATTACATCGCGGATGTTTTCCATACCTGTTACGTAGCGCAGAAGGCGTTCGAAGCCCAATCCGAAGCCTGAGTGTGGAACTGTACCGAACTTACGGAGGTCGAGGTACCAGTCGTAGATAGACTCGTCCATTCCGCGGCGTTCGATTTCTGCCTTAAGCTTGCCGTAATCTTCTTCACGTTCAGAACCACCAATCAATTCGCCGATTCCAGGAACGAGAACGTCAACAGCTTTTACAGTCTTGCCGTCGTCATTCTGCTTCATATAGAAAGACTTGATTTCCTTTGGATAGTTGAAAACCATAACAGGGCCGTTGTAAATCTTTTCTGTAAGATAGCGCTCGTGCTCAGTTGCAATGTCGCAGCCCCAGTAAGGTTTGAATTCAAACTTGGCACCGTTAGCAGCTGCCTTTTCAAGATCTTCAATAGCCTGAGTATAGCTGATTCTTGTGAACTTAGCCTTTGCAACCTTTTCAAGACTTTCAATCAAGCCAGGCTGAATGCGCTTATCAAAGAAAGCAAGGTCTTCACGGCATTTTGTCAAAGCCCAGTTCAAAAGATATTTTACAAAGTCTTCCTGAATGTCCATGTCATCGTTGAGGTCATAGAAAGCCATTTCAGGTTCAATCATCCAGAACTCAGCGAGGTGACGAGGAGTGTTAGAGTTCTCAGCACGGAAAGTAGGTCCGAATGTGTAAACGCGGCTCAATGCAGTTGCAAGAGTTTCTGCTTCAAGCTGACCGGATACAGTGAGAGATGCCTTCTTTCCAAAGAAGTCCTTGCTGTAGTCAACAATCTTGTGAGCATCTTCAATCTTCATTCCACCGGCACCAGCCTTAACACCCATCTCTGCAATCTTTTCAAGGCTGAGTGTTGTTACCTGGAACATTTCTCCAGCACCTTCGCAGTCAGAACAAGTGATTTCCGGAGCGTTGATGTACTGGAAACCTCTTTCCTGGAAGAATGAGTGAACTGCAAAAGCCATCTGGTTACGCATACGGTAAACAGCACCAAAAGTGTTAGTACGTGCACGAAGATGAGCATTGTCACGAAGATATTCCATAGACATCTTGTTCTTCTGCAAAGGATATTCATCCGGATTAGCCTGACCAAGACATTTAAGGCTCTCGAGAGTAACTTCTACAGCCTGTCCGCTTGCAGGGCTTTCAATCAAAAGACCTTCTGCGCGTACACTTGCTCCAGTGTTGAGCTTTTTGAGTTCTTCTTCGATTTCATTTACATTTGCATTATTAGAAGGATTATTGCGGTCAAAGGTGAGCTGGATATTAGCGAAACAGCTTCCATCGTTCACCTGAATAAAAACAAGACCCTTTGAGTCGCGAACAGTGCGCACCCAACCACATACTGTAACTTTGCGTCCATCCGGCGCAGAAGCCAGCAAATCTTTAATCAATACTGGTACCATAAATGTACCCTCCTTCGAAATGACCGTACAAGACGGCCTCTAATAATGAAATGTTTTTCTATATTATCATTTTTCTTTAAGTGTTGGAATACTTTTTTTTAGATGAGGGGGCCCCCTAAAACCCCCATTGACAGATATGCTCATCCTATTTACTCTATAAATATATGAGTGAATCATTATCAACTGCGGCAGCTCCTGCTTACAAACGACGACGTGGAGACCGAAAAGACGGCAGACTTCTTCGTTCAATAGAACCAATCACAATTTTTTCACTTTACATCATGAATACCCGTAACGATGCCAACAATTATATTACAGACAGCGTCGAACTTTCTTCTATAGATAAATATGTTCATAAAAAGCGACTGGAAGGCTTTGAAGGTTTTAATGCAATGTACGTGCTTGCGGCTGCCTATGTAAGGGCAGTAAGTCAAAAGCCTGGCATAAACCGTTTTATAAATGGACACAGAATTTATGCCCGCAATAATATAGAGGTAAGTATGGTCGTTAAAAAGGAAATGACCTTGAACTCTCCAGAGACAATGTTCAAATTTTTCTTTATGCCTGAATATACAATTGATGATGTGTATAAAGAAATGCACGAAAAAATTCATGCCTATCAGACAGAACCAGATTCAGATGCAAACGAAGATATGGATAAGTTTTTGAATACAGTCGTAAAATTTCCCCGCTGCCTTTTACGTCTGGTTATGCGACTGCTTTATCATTTAGATTATCACGGAATGATTCCAAAATCACTTCTGGAAATAAGTCCATTCCATGGTTCAATGGTGCTTTCTTCAATCGGCTCTCTCGGAGTGCCATCTGTTTTTCATCATCTTTATAATTTTGGCAACGTACCTATGTTCATCACCTTCAGTACAAACCGCCATATAAACGAAGCCAAAGCTGATGGCAGCATAGTAAAAAAACACTTCCTCGATTTTAATATCACAATGGATGACCGGATTTGTGACGGCCAGTATTATTCAGAAGCCCTGCACGAATTCCGTAAATACCTTAAGAATCCGGAGCTACTGGAAGTGCCGCCAAAAGAAGTTATTCAGGATATTCCATAATAAGAAAAATCCCCTAGAAAAAAATTGACTTATAAGAATTTCGTGTTATAATTAACAGTTAGTAAAACGTTTTACTAAAACGTTTTTATCTAAAAATAAAACTAAAAGTTGGAGTAATTATGAAATTCTTAAAGACTGCCAGGCAGAAGAATTCACTAAAAGATTTTCTTATGGTGCTTCCTTTTCTGCTCCTTATAGCTGTTTTTTCTTACTATCCATTATATGGCTGGGTATATGCCTTTTTTGATTACAAGCCGCCTTTTCCACTTTCCTGGGAAAAATTTGTAGGCTTTAAGTGGTTTGTTTCAATGGTAGAAAATCCTGTAAAAGTAAAAAAGCTTATGCAGGTTCTTACAAACACTTTTGCCATGAGCGGACTCAGCCTTCTGTTTTCATGGTTCCCGATGATTTTCGCAGTCTTTCTGAATGAAATCCACTGTGTTCCTTTTAAGAAATTTGTTCAGACCGTAACAACACTTCCAAACTTTATCAGCTGGGTTTTGGTTTATTCCATTGCCTTCAGCGTTTTCAACAGTACAGGTGCTGTAAACAGTGTTCTTATGAACATGGGAATTATAGATGAGCCGATTATGTTCCTGCAGTCTTCAAGCCATGTGTGGTTTAAGCAGTGGGTATGGCTCACCTGGAAAAATGCCGGCTGGGCTGCAATCATGTACATTGCCGCAATTACCGGAATTGATGATTCGCTTATGGAAGCTGCAATGATTGATGGTGCATCCCGTATGCAGAGAATCTGGCACATTACAATTCCAAGCATTCTTCCAACTTACTTTGTTCTTGTAATGCTTAGCCTTGCAAACTTCCTTTCAAACGGAATGGAGCAGTACTTCGTTTTTGCAAACTCCTTCAATAAGGCAAAAATCGAAGTTCTTGATCTTTATGTTTACAACCTTGCAATGGGTAGCGGCGGTTACTCACTTTCTACAGCCATAAGTATTCTTAAGACTTTTGTGAGCATTATCCTGCTTTGTGTTACTAACTGGGTTTCTAAGAAAATCCGTGGCGAGAGCCTGCTGTAGGGAGGAAGAAAATGAATTTAAAAAGACTGACACTTGAAGATTATATTATAAATATTGCAACTTATGTGATTTACACTTTCTTTGCATTCGTTTGTGTATATCCTTTCTATTATATTTTTATCAATTCATTCAGTGCAAATGATTTGAGTGAGCGCGGAAAGGTTCTGCTTTATCCAATAGGATTCCATCTGCACAACTATGCACAGGTATTAAAAATCAACGGACTTCTTTCAGCATTTAAGATTTCAATTTTGAGAACTGTAATCGGTACAATGCTTACTGTCGTAGTAGCAGCTTTTTTAGGATATATGTTTACCCGCGAAAGTCTGTGGAAGCGTAAGTTCTGGTACCGCTATGCAGTTGCGACAATGTACTTTAATGCGGGAATTATTCCATGGTTTATTACAATGAAGAATCTTCATCTTACAAATAACTTCTGGGGTTATATTTTCCCGGTTGCAGTTCAGCCCTTCTATATAGTTCTTTGTAAAACCTTTGTCGAAAGTGTTCCAAAAGAACTGGAAGAAGCTGCCGTAATTGATGGGGCAGGCACACTGAAAATCTTCTTCAGCATTATTGTTCCGGTTATAAAACCTATTATTGCGACAGTTGCAATTTTTGCATCGGTTGCTCAGTGGAACTCCTTCCAGGATACTCTGCTTCTTGTAACAGATCCAAAACTTTATACACTTCAGTTTACTTTGTATCAGTATATCAATCAGGCAAGTTCGCTCAAAGCTCTTGTAAATAACTCAACGTCTGCTGCTGCAATGGCGGCGAGCCTTGCACATGCATCTACAGCAACTTCAATCCGAATGACAGTTTCTGTAATTGTTGTACTTCCGATTATTTGTGTCTATCCATTCTTCCAGCGTTATTTTACAAAGGGAATTATGATAGGAGCAGTAAAAGGTTAATACGAATCAGGGATTCGATTAAATAAAAAAAAATTAGGAGGAAACTAATGAAAAAAGGAATGATTGTTTCTACAATTGCGGCATTATCAGTTTGTACTGCTATGCTTTGTAGCTGTGGAAATGGCAAAAAGGCTTCAGGAGCTGCGGCAGATAATTCAAAGCCAATGACTCTTGAAATTTATGACGTTGCTGCAAACTATCAGGGAATGCAGTCAGGCTGGTTTGCAAAAATCGTAAAAGACAAATTCAATATTGAATTGAACATTATTGCACCTCAGGTAGCAGGCGACTCTATCTATCAGCTTCGCGCAAGTTCTGGAAATCTTGGAGACATTGTTCTTCTCGATGCAACTCAGTTCAACGATTGTCTTGAAGCAGGTTTGATAAAAGACATTTCTGCAGAAATCAAGAATTGTCCTAACATCATGAAATTTGATCATCAGATTTCTACATTCAATAAAGGACTTCCGGGAAACTCTGCAGGAAAATACTATGGTATTCCAACTGAAATGACAGATACTTCTCCTACAACTGTAACTCAGGAAAGAATCTATTCTCTTCCACAGTTCAAGTGGAATTTGTACAACCAGATTGGTGCTCCAGAACTCAAGAACCTTGATGACCTTCTTAAGGCATTTGTAGAAATCAGAAAGATTCACCCTACAAACGAAAAAGGAGACCCTGCATATCCACTTTCACTCTGGCCTGATTGGGACGGTGGTGACGGTATGATTGGTATTGCAAACGTTGTTCAGCTTACTACCTGGTATGGTGAAAAAATTAAGGGTTCTGCAATTCTCAAGCAGGATGGAAAAACTTTCTATCCACTTACAGACAAGAGCGGAACATACTATAAGATGCTTAAGTTCCTGAATGATGCATACAGACTTAAGGTCGTAGACCCTGATTCTGGTACACAGGACTGGAACTCAGTTTGTGCTAAGATTTCTAATGGTCAGGTAGACTTTATCTGGTACACATGGGAAATCGGATTCTGGAACACAACAGACCGCTATACAGACGGTTCAGCATTCTGTTTTATTCCTGTTAAGGATCAGAAATACTATGCAGATTCTGATACATACTTTGGAAGTGGCCGTGTATTCGGTGTGGGCTCAAAGGTTGATGATGCAAAGTATAAGAGAATTATGGAATTCCTCGACTGGTATGCAAGCCCAGAATCTCTCGTAATTCAGCATGCAGGTCTCGAAGGCTTTAACTATGACATTGGTTCAGATGGAAAATACATCATTAAGAACGACAATGCTTTGATGGATAACCTTCCTGTTCCAGCTGAATTTGGTGGCGGTGGATATAGTGATGGTAACAACGCTATTAACCAGTGGATTGCTTCAAGTACATGTACAAACCCTAAGACAGGTGAACTTTACAACACACAGTACTGGAAGTCTTACAAAGAAAGAAATATGACTCAGATGCGCCGCGACTGGGAAAAGAAATATGATGCAACAGATGCTACAAACTACATGGCAAAGAATAATGCCCTTGTAGTAAGCCCAAGTGTAAGTGTAAGCTTGCCTTCTGATTCGGCAGATATTTCTGTAATCCGCAACAGTGTAAACCATTCAGTTTGCGACGCTTCATGGCGTATGATTTTTGCAGCTGACGACAAAGCCTTCGATAAGATGTGGGACGAAATGGTAACAGAACTTAAGGGATTCGGATTTGATGATCTCTACAAGTTCGACGTTGAAAAACATACTATTGAGGTTAACGCAAAACTTGCTGCAATGAAGTAAGCCTTTTCGTTAACGGAACACGCACGTCGCCTTGACGTGCGTGTTAGATTTCTGACTTTATAAAAAGCAGCGTAGGCAAAAAAAAGACCTTGGCAAACATCATCCCGTTTGACAAGGTCTTTTTTTTTGACGTGGGCTGCTTTTTTTATGAGCCACTAATTATGCAACATACGCTTCAAGGCGGCGTGCGCGTGTAGGGTGCTGTAATCTTACAATCGCATGTTTCTCAATCTGTCGGATGCGCTCCTTAGTAAGTGAGCATTCTTCGCCAACTTCTTTAAGAGACATCGGCTTTGCTCCGTTGAGGCCGTAGCGCATTCTGATTACGCGAGCTTCGTTAGGGCGGAGTGTATCAATAACATTGTCAATTTCTTCGTGCATAGACTGCTCAATTGCTCTTTCTTCTGGACGATCGAATGCGTTGTCTTCGAAGAAGTCGCCAACCTTAGAACGGCCGTTATCAGAATCATTTGTTTCTGCATCGAGGCTGATCATTTCGCGGCTGATGTTAATCATATCGCGAACGTGGCTTGCGTCCATATTGAGCATTGCACCAATTTCTTCGTATTCCTGCTGTTCTGTTTTTTTAGTTCCAACAACCTTGCGTGCATGTTCAATCTGAACAAGTTCATTTGCACGATTAAGTGGAAGACGGATTGCGCGGCTCTTTTCGCAGATAGCTTTAAGAATGCTCTGGCGAATCCACCATACAGCATATGAAATAAAGTGGTAGCCTTTAGTTACATCGAACTTTTCTACCGCTGTAAGAAGTCCAAGGTTTCCTTCGCTGATAAGGTCAGTAAGATCAAGACCATGATTGCGGTATTTCTTTGCAACATTTACAACAAAGCGAAGATTTGCGTTTACAAGTTTATCTTTTGCAGCTTTATCTCCAGCCTGAGCCTTCTGTGCAAGTTCAATTTCTTCTTCGTGTGTAATCATAGGTACTTTGTTGATTTCTTTAAGATACATAGCAAGAATGTTTTCATCGCGTGTCATGGCATTTACTCCTTATACATTATATATAGCAAGTAATGTGCCAAGTAAAATCGTCAAGGAAAAAAATAAAAAAAACGTCATCCTGAACTAGTTTCAGGATCTTTTTAAGAGATTCCGAAACAAGTTCGGAATGACATCGGTCTAAAACGACACACAGAGCCAAACGACCGTAAAAAATGTGTCATTTTAACACACCTGATTTTTTCGACTGCTTTTTTGGGTTATTTTAACGCACTCATTGCATCAACTCGTGCATCCTGCATAAGTTTCATATCTCGCGAAAGGTCTGCTATGCGGAAGCCCAGTTCTCCTGCCTGAACTGTGCCGTTGAGTTCGCCAGGGCCGCGGGTTTTGAGATCCTGTTCTGCAATATAAAAACCGTCTGTGCTTTGACGCAAAGCTTTCATTCGTTCAATGCCGGTTTCTGTAATGTCTTTACTGTAGATGAGGAAACAGAAGGATTGTTCATCACCTCGTCCTACACGACCTCTAAGCTGATGTAATTGCGCCATACCAAAACGGTCGGCCTGTTCAATTACCATGCAGGTAGCATTAGGAACATCAACTCCAACTTCTATTACGGTTGTTGCGGCAAGCACCTGAATTGAACCGTCGCGGAAGTTGTGCAAAATTTGCACCTGTTCTTCTTCTTCAACCTTGCTGTGGAGCAGGGCGCATTTATACTGAGGGTAGATGTGGTCGCGAAGATGTGCAAAAGCCCGTTCTGCAGATTTGATATTTTCGTCGCTGTCGATTGCCGGGTAAACAAAGTAGGCTTGCCGGCCTTTTGCGAGTTCTTTTCGTACGGCTTCGTATGCATTTATTTCATTACCTTCTTTTACTAAGTAAGTGGTAATATCCTTACGGCCGGCTGGCTTTGTGTGAATTGTCGAAATGTCCAGGTCGCCAAAAAGAGTGAGGGCAAGGCTCTGTGGAATTGGAGTTGCACTCATCATCAAAAGATTTGGCTCAAAAGTAAAGCCTGCAACACTGTGACGTCCTTTTTCAATAAGAGCCTGTCTCTGCTGAACGCCGAAGCGGTGCTGCTCATCTATTACGGTCAGCTGCAAATCCTTATATTCGGTCTGTGCAGAAAAAAGTGCATGAGTACCTACAACAATATCAATTTCCCCGTCCTTAAGAGCTCTCAGTAATTGTGTACGGCCTTTTGCTTTCAAATTGCCGGTGAGAAAGGCTGTTCTAACTCCAAGAGGAGCGAGCAACTTTGCCGTAGTTTCTGCATGCTGTCTGGCTAAGATTTCCGTTGGGGCCATAAAGGCACATTGACCTTTCCAGCTGATAATTCTTAAACATAAAAAGAGTGAAACAAGGGTCTTTCCAGAACCTACATCTCCCTGCAAAAGGCGTGCCATTGTAAAAGTAGGTGTGGTTGGTGGCGGCATGCCTCGGTCCAGCTGATTTAGAACACGTTCGCGTTCCTTATAACTGCGGTCAATTTCTTCATCCATTTCAAAGATAACTTTTCGCTGGTCTTCTGTAAGTGGGAATGGAAGGGAGTTCAAAAAATCAATCTGAAGCGGAGAAAGCGTATTTGCGAACTCAGCTTCTGAAACGCTTTCACGTGCATTAGTTTGAGATGACAGTCCTTTTCGCTTATAAGTCCGCTCCGCAATTATATACTGAAAATGATACAGTTCTTCGTAGGCAAGCGTATTGCGTGCTTCCTGTGCCTGCGCAATGCTTTGCGGCTGATGAACAAGTCTCAGTGCGTCTTGCTTTTTCATAAGGCCGCGCTGCTGGATAAGTTCTGCCGGTAATTCATCTTCAATTCCGTGAGCATACTGCTGGAGTGCATTAGCAATAGCCTTAAAAACTGCTTTTTGTGTAAGGCCTTCTGTCAGCGGATAAATCGGGATTACTCCGCAATTAACTGGCTGAATAGCATCAAACCTGTATTCTTTTATATGATTCTGAAGTTCTTCTGGGACTTCCATTTTCACTGCTTCAAACGCAGTACTCTGGAGTTTATTGTATTTTACTTCAAACTTTCCGGTTACGGTAATCAGCGTGCCTGGAATAAGGCTTTTTTCAAGAAAGGCGCGGTTAAAACAAATCAGTTCTGCAGAGCCAGTGCCGTCGTTTACAATAATTTTCAGGGTTTTCATTTTGCCGTAACCGAACCATTCGTGGCCGATTACCTGGGCAACTGTGTGAACTTTTCCGTAATGCTGGGCTTGTTCGCGGAAGGTTACTTTTTGAGTTCTGTCTTCGTAGTCGCGTGGAAAATATTGCAGCAAATCTCCAACAGTAAAAACATTTACTTTAGCCAGAGTTTTTGTAAGCTGCGGGCCGATTCCTGCAATCGAAGAAACCGGCGTTTTTATATCAGAAACCTTCACGCTGCGCCTCAGAAAATCAGTTTAGAATGGCATTCTGTAGCAGAGATTTACGAGGATTGCGATGAGGAAGTGTCCGGCTCCAAGAATTACAAGAAATGCAATCCATGAAATCAAAAGTGACTGCTGATAACTCATTACTTTTTTAGAAAAAGTTCCGGCTACTTTGTATGAGATTTTGTTCAACAGCATATCAATCTGATTCCAGCCAGATTCATAAGAGGTTCTGCCTTTGTTGATGAGGAGTACAATCCAGCGGATAAAAATCAAAAGGGTAAAGATACCTACGATAGATGATGCAATTCCCCAGAGAGATGAAAGAATTGTACCAAGAATTCCGCCAAGGAAGATCCTTCCAGTGTGCTGAATGCCCGCAAGAATAGCAGAAACAAGAGAAAGAACTCCGAGTGAAACAATCGGGGAAAAATCTATATTTCCGATTCGCAAAAAGCCCATTCTTGAAAATAGGCCCATATATGGTTCGCAGATTGCGGTCATAAAATGGCCGAACTTTGTAAACTTTGCGCCCGGAAACCATGACATCAGAATATAGATAAAACACAACAGTGTATAAAGTGATAAAACTCCCGCAAGAATAGAAAGAATTGTTTGAATCATGTTGTCCTCCAAAAGTCGTCATCATAATGCTTTTTATTATGTCATTCCCGTGCTAGACACGGGAATCTGCATAACACTTATCCTGTACAGATTGTCGGGTCAAGCCCGACAATGACAAATATTGCAATTTACAATGACTGTTAGTGTCACTCAGTCCAGACTTCCCTTACGAAGTTAATTTCTCTCAGTGCCTTTAGAGTTTCCTCGTTTGCTGATACCGAAATCTGGTCGTTTGCTTTTACGACATAAGGATTATTTCCTGTGTCTATATGAAAATATACTGAACATTTACCCATTTTATCAAATAAAAAATCTTTTAATTGAGCAATTGCGGGTTCAGAATTGAAATTTGTATCCAGTTTTATGTGAACAGACTGAGCTGCGTGAGTTTCCATCTGTTCTACGTCTTCAATTGCATCTACAATCAAAGAAGGTGTGTCGCGAGAGCCATCAACTTTTCCACGGAAGGCATATACATTGCCGTCTTCAATCTGGCCTCGCATAGTTTCCCAAGTTTTAGGGAAGAAGGTCAAATCAATCTGGCCGTCCATATCATTCAACTTGGCAAAGGCCATCTGTGCACCCTTCTTTGTTGTAATCTGATGGATTCCGGTAAGCATTCCAAGTGCAACATAAGATTTTCCTGCATCACGCATCTGCCATGCTCGCGCTCCGCTTGCTTCCATAGCTGCTTTTTCAGCTTTGCTTTCTTCTGCAATGCGGTTGATGTTACTTGCGCGTACTGTAACTGCGCGTTCAATTGCCTTTCGATAGCTGTCCAGAGGGTGTCCACTTACGTAGCAGCCGATACATTCTTTTTCCATGTTGAGCTGTTCCATAAGCGGAATGTCTGGAATCTTTTTGAACTGGAAATCTGTGAAGTTCTTTTCTTCTTCTGCAAGGTCTCCAAACAAATCTCCCTGGCCCTTTTTCTGATCTTCAAGATAATCAGAAACATAATCGAGGGCAGCTTCCATATTTGCAAGAAGGGTCGGACGGTTGAGTGTTGTACCATCCTTTTCTTTAAGATGATCAAAAGCTCCGGTCTTAATAAGAACTTCGATTGCCTTTTTATTTACGAGAGTTTTTTCTCGTCCGTCTTCGTCTTTTTCTACAAGTCCACAACAGCGCTTTACAAAATCCATAAAGTCTTTGTAAGGACCGTTCTTTTCGCGTTCTGCAACAATTGCAGCTGCTGCGGCTTCTCCCATACCTTTAATACCTTTAAGACCAAAGACAATGCGGCCATCAACAACGTCAAAAATAATGTCGGAACGGTTAACGTCAGGAGCATCAACTGGAACACCCATTTTGCGTGCTTCTTCAATATAGAACGGAAGTCCGTCGGTAGAAGTAATTTCGTTTGTAAGGTTTGCTGCCATGAACTCAGCAGGGTAGTGGGCCTTGAGCCAGCCTGTGCGGTAAGCAAGAACAGAGTAAGCAGCCGCATGAGATTTGTTAAATCCGTAGCCGGCAAACGGAATCATGATTTCAAAGATATCGCTGGCATGCTCTTCTGTATGTCCGTTCTTTACGGCACCGGCAATGAACTCTTCCTTCTTTTTCATAAGAACGTCGAGTTTTTTCTTACCCATGGCACGGCGCAGCATATCGGCTCCACCAAGAGAGAAGCCTGAAATAATCTGGGCTACCTTCATAACCTGTTCCTGGTAAACCATAATACCGTAGGTTTCTTTAAGCAGGTCTTCAAGTGCCGGGTCCGGGTATTCAATTTTTTCCGGATGCCATTTACCTTCAATATATTTAGGAATATAAGCCAGTGGACCTGGACGGAAAAGGGCGTTCAAGGCTACAAGCTCTTCAATACAGCGTGGTTTACATTCACGAAGAATTTTCTGCATACCAGGAGATTCAAACTGGAATACTGCAACTGAGTCTCCGCGGTCAAAAAGGTCAAAGGTTGCTTCGTCGGTTTCACTTACGTTTGCTGTAATGAACTCCGGAGTACCGGCCGGGCGGTGTTTATTGATGATTGCTTCTGCATAGCGGATAAGCGAAAGTGTCTTTAATCCAAGATAGTCAAACTTTACAAGTCCACAAGGTTCAATAATATCCATTGTGTACTGAACGCCAACTTCCCCAGTTTTTGGATCCTTAAATACTGGAGCCCAGTCTGGAAGCGGAGTAAGGCCAATTACCATACCCGATGCGTGAAGACCTGTGTTTCTCTTTACACCTTCAAGACGGAAGGCAAGATCAAAGAGCTCCTGATAGCGCGGATCATCTTTATATTTAATCAACTGACCGCCGTCCGGCATTTTTTCTGTTGGCTCGCTGAATGCATCCTTAAGTTTCGCCTTAGGATTATCTGGAATACATTTTTTGAGCTCGTTTACTTCGGATAACGGAATGTTCAAGATACGTCCAACGTCGGCAATACAGTTCTTTGGCTTA
>CADANN010000043.1 GCA_902789325.1 uncultured Spirochaetaceae bacterium | reverse complement strand
TGGTAATCAACATTTTAAGGTTTAAGAGCCTCTTTTTATATGCCTAAAAGCGGAAATTTCTCGCCGGCATTTTCAGGAAGTTTATCACCGGCAGCGACACTTTGCTTGACATTTTAGTTTTTTGTGTTATATTAAAAAAAGGCACCACGCGACAAGCGTCTTGCCCACAGTTTCTTTTTCCGTCTTTACAGACGAAGCTCCACCGCTGGGTAGAAGACAGGGTGGAGCTATTTTTTTATTCGCTTCTTCTTTTTCCGTTTACGGAGAAGGCGCTGAATAATGTCTTTAAATCAATAAAAATAGCTATTAGCTTGACATATGGCTATAGAGATGCTAAGTTAAAATAAACCAATCTCAGGAGGTACATATGAATATGACTTCAGCCGCAGTACCAATTTTCGAAGCGAAAAATAAATTACCTTTTTATATTCACCAGGCAGAGGAGAACGGACCTGTTCGGATTTCGCGACATAATGATGTGGTAGCTTATATTGTTTCGAAAGAAGATTTTGAAAAGGCAATGGCGCCTAAGGAAAAAAGTCTGGTTGAAAAGATTCAGGAAAGCCGTATTGCTTATGGGCTTGAGGATGATGATTTTGATATAACAGAATACTACGATAGCATAAGGGAACGTGGCTATTATGGTAAGAGTGATTCAGAACATTTATTTGAGGATTGATTATGATAAGACCCTATTATTTATTAGATACAAATATTATTTCTGAATTAATGAAACAACAGCCAGATAAACATGTTATTGCAAAGATAAAAGAATATGAGAGATTTTGTGCACTGTCATCAACATCCTGGAATGAACTTCTTTATGGTATAAATATAATGCCGGCAGGTAAAAAAAGAGATTTTTACTTTGACACTCTTGTTGATAAGATTCAAGCAGAATTTGATATTATTCAATATGATAATCATGCGGCCTGGATTCAGGCAGATATTCGTTCCCGCTTAAAAGAAAATGGTACTCCAGTAGAGTTTGATGATACTCAGATAGCTTCAATCGCCGTTTCAAATGGTATGATTCTTGTAACACGCAATAAAAAACACTTTGAACCAATACAAAAGATTTCACCACTTATGCTAGAAAACTGGTTTGAAGATTAATAATCAGAATTCAACGTTACTTGCTTCCAGATAATTATAAGTAAATCCATCCTTATCTATCAGTTTGTAGCGGCCGGTGACGGTGATGTCGGAGCCTAGTTCGGGGAAGTCGGCCGGGTAGTGGTGATCGCCGGGCCAGATGAACTCGAGGCCTTGCTGGCAGCAGGCGGTTGCGTCGGGAACTACTACGGCGTAGAAGAGTTCGGCAGTTTCTGGATTTGTGTAGACTTCGAACCAGCCTTTTACCTTTATATTTTTTTCTACGTAATCTTCTGGCATTATGAGCATATCAAAGATTGTTGAGTAAATCATTGTGGCGGACATTTTTGTGAGGTCAAAGTCGATTTTGGCTGAGCGTGTGGTAGTTTCGATTGGCTCAACTACAGTATTTTTTTGCTCGACGGCTGTATTTATTGGTGATTTCTTACTGCAGGAGAGGAATGCGTTAGGGATTGTCGTGAGCAGACCGCAGGCCAGAATGGCCGAGGACTGACGAACTAAAGCCCGACGGCAACGAAGTTGCCGGAACGCCCAAATGTTTTTGAAAAAACTCATACTTCTATTTTACCAAAACTCCAATGATTGTAAATATTAAAAATGCAGCGAGATCTGCGGCTACGATTGTACTTCCTACCGGGGTGCCGGCGAGAATGGAAATTAAAAGGCCTGCAACTGAACAGACAACAGAAACCACTGCCGAACAGAGGGTAACTGAGCGGAAGCTTTTGAACACGCGCATTGCGGAAAGGGCTGGGAAAATCACGAGAGCGGAAATTAAAAGTGAGCCTACGAGGTTCATTGCCAGCACTATGATTACAGCGATTATGATTGCTATTACAAGATTGTAGGCTCTTGCGTGTGTACCAACTGCGGTTGCAAAATTTTCATCAAAGGTTACGCAGAAGATTTTATTATAAAAAATAATATAGGCTATGATTACTGCAATTGAAAGGCCTGCGCATAGCCAGACTTCTCCCTGAGTAAGTGTGAGGATTGAAGTTGAGCCAAAGAGTGTGCTGCATACATCGCCGGTGAGATTTGATGAGGTAGAAAAAATGTTCATCAAAAGGTAGCCGATTGCAAGTGATGCTACGGAAATCATTGCTACGGCTGCATCTCCCTGAATCTTTGTGTTCTTGCCGGTGCGGAGCAGGAGAATTGCGCTTATGATTGTGATTGGTAATACAAGGTACATGTTCTGAGTTATGTTGAGTACGCTTGCAATACAGATTGCGCCAAACGCAACGTGAGAAAGTCCGTCGCCTATGAAGGAAAAGCGTTTGAGAACTAAGGTTACGCCGAGTAGGGAAGAGCAGAGTGAAATTAAAACGCCGACGATAAAGGCGTAGCGTACGAATGAAAAACTAAAGTATGTTGCTAAGGTGTCTATCATATTCCTTTACGTCTCCAAAAAAGGTTTCGCTGCTGTTGTTACCTGATTTTCCGATGTGCAGAACGTGTGTTGCATATTTGAGGGCAGCGGCGGTGTCATGTGAAATCATGATTATTGTGATTCCAGATTTATTGAGCTGTTCAATGAGTGTGTACATTTCTTCTGTTGCGGCTGGATCGAGTCCTGTTACAGGTTCATCGAGTAGCAGCATTTTTTGTGCGGCACATAAAGCGCGGGCGAGCAGGGTTCTCTGCTGTTGGCCTCCGGAAAGCTCGCGGTAGCATTTTTTTGCAAGGTTTGTTATGCCAAGTTTTTCCATTGCGGCGGCGGCAAGTTGCTTTTCTTCCTTATTATAAAACGGGCGTTTTCCACAGCGCGACTGACAGCCGGAAAGTACAATTTCGCGCACACTTGCAGGGAAGTCTCGCTGTACGTCTGTCTGCTGCGGCAGGTAGCTGATTTCATCTGGTAAAAGTCCGTCGCCTGTAGTAATGGTTCCAGAAAGCGGCTTGAGAAGGCGGAGAATAGTCTTCATCAGTGTGGTTTTGCCTGAGCCGTTTTCACCCACAATGCAAAGATAGTCGCCTTTATTTACGCTGAAACTGAGGTTCTCTATTACTATTTTTGTTCCATACCCAAGGGTAAGATTTTTACATTCAAGTTGTGGCATTTCTATCCTGTTTGTAATTTGATAATGATTATCAAATATGCCATATTTTGGCAGTTAATACAATAGATTCTGAAACAAGTTCAGAATGACGAATCAATTTCAGAATGACGATTTTTAGTTACAAATGGGGATTTATCCCTTATAATTATATGTTATGACAGTATTTGCCACATTTACAGTTGTTTTGTTGACAGTCACTTATGCAAGTGTACTGACTCTGAGATGGTTTGCCCTTGAGTTTATTTACGACGAAATTGAAGCTATGTGGGGAGGAACTCTCCCTAACATTATGGTTGCTTCGCTTCTTTTGTTAATTGCTGTTGCTATAGGGTATTTTATTGCAAAGCCTTTTGATAAGGTAATCAAGCAGATAAAGGCAGAAAACAGGCGCGCTACTGAAGACGAAATACTTGTTTGTCTTAAAAGCTATAAAGGAATTATTGCACTAATTATTGTTGCCAACGTAATTGGTTTCTTTGTTGGACAGATTATTATTGTCTGGCTAGGAATTGCCAACGGAAGCAACGTTTATTATTTTTCACGCGTATTCCTTGTAATTGCGCAGGCTATGGCGTTTGGTGGTATTTCTGCAATCACATCTATTAAAGTTGTAGATTATGCCTTGATTAAAAAACGCCAGATGCTTGGTATTTCTTCTACAGCAGGTTATAAGGGCCGTACTTATGGTATTTCTTTTTCAATAGGTATTGTGTTCTTTATTTCGCTGTACTTCCTTGGAATGAATATGCTTACCGTTCCTTATGGAATTTTGTTAAAGTCTCATAATGGTGTTTTCCAGGGAGATTTGCTTGAAGCTTTCTTTAAGAAAGGTGCGCTTTGTATTGTTCTTTCCATGATAATTGGTGCGGTTCCTTTTATGACGGTTTTGCACGGACTTTCAAAACGTGTTAGGGCAACAAGAAGACTGCTTAATAAGATTGCAGATAATGGTGATCTCACAGAACGAATTGATATTACTGTAGTTGATGATTTTGGTTTATTGATTTCTTCTATTAATAAACTGATTGCAAAGCTCAACAGCATGATTAGAGATTTTAAGACTGAAACTGGTTCGGTAACTGAATCTGCTAAGATCTTGTCGCAGTCTGCTCAGTATGCTTCTGGTGCGCTTGGTGTTGTATCTCATTCTTTGCAGCATATTGATAAAAACAGTAAGCATCAGAGTGAGCTTGTTGAAATTACTGATGAAAATATTATGCTGCTTGCTGATAGTATTGATACTGTAAAACTTCACGTTACACAGCAGACTGAATCTGTTCAGAGTATTTCGGCTGCTATTTCTAAGATGACCAGCAGTATTTCTGATGTTGCGGAAACTGCCCGTCAGGCACAGTTTGTTTCTCAGGGACTTTCTGAACGTTCGGAAATTGGTAATACTGCCGTTGAACATGCGGTTAGCACAATGAAAGAAATTCAGACTGTATCTGAGGAAGTTCGAAAGCTTTTGCTTGTTATTCAGGGTATTGCCGCTCAGACAAACCTTCTTTCTATGAATGCTGCAATTGAGGCGGCTCATGCAGGTGAGTTTGGTGCAGGTTTTGCGGTAGTAGCCGACGAGGTTCGTTCTCTGGCTTCTTCTTCATCTTCAAGTGCCCGCGATATTCAGGTTAAGATTAAAGAGATGATGGAAAAGACTAACGCCGGTGTAGAAGCTATTGTTTCTGCGGGTGCAGCTTTCCAGGGAATCCGCGATAATGTTGTTGAAAACGCTAAGCTTGTAAAGAATATTTATGATGCAATGATGGAGCAGAATCAGGATGCTTCTGAAACTAAGGCTGCAGCAGATGAAATGGTAGAAGCAATTCATGCCATTCGTGACCTTGCAGAAGAAGAAACTGAAAGTGCAGGTAAGCTCCGTGAGTCTATGCAGTCTGTAGTAGAAGCGTCAAAATCTACGGTTATGGCGGTTCAGGAAAGTCTGGAAGCAACTGAAAATATGAAGGGTACTGTTTCGCAGGTAGATATATCAGCGGAATGTAATAAAGAATCTATAGAAAAGATTCATACTCATGTTGAACAGTTTATAGTTTAAGGCAAAAAAAATCCCCGGTCAGTCCGGGGAATGATATGTCACCCCGAACTTGTTTCGGGGTCTTTTTGTATAGATGCTGAAACAAGTTCAGCATGACATAGAACTAGAAAATCTTCTTAAATTCACCAAGCAAAATGTCTGTTTCGATTGATGCATCCAAATCAGTGATTTTTCCCTTCTCTTTATAGAAGTTGATGAGAGGCTCTGTCTGCTCGCGGTAAACGTCCATACGGTGAAGGATTGATTCCTGTTTGTCGTCATCGCGCTGATAGAGTTCGCCACCACACTTGTCGCAAACACCTTCTACTTTTGGTGGAAGTGTGAGTACGTTGAAGTTTGCTCCACATGCCTTACAAACGCGGCGTGTAGAAAGACGGCGGATTACGATTTCGTCTTTGATTTCAAAGTTTACAACTTTTACGTCGCTAACAAGACCTTCGAGCATTTCTGCCTGTGGAATTGTGCGTGGGAATCCGTCAAGAATGTATCCGTTTTTGCAGTCATCCTGAGCAAGACGGTCTTTTACAAGTTCGAATGTGAGTTCATCGCTTACGAGTGAACCTGAATCAATAATAGCCTTTACTTTAACTCCGAGTGGAGTCTGTGCCTTAATATTTGCACGGAAAATATCGCCAGTTGAAATGTGTGGGATTTTGTAGTCTTCTGCAACTTTTACTGCGAGAGAACCTTTTCCAGCTCCCGGTGGGCCTAAGAAAATGAAATTATTCATTGAATTTTTCCTCCGTAACGGCATCCAAAGTGCCGCGTAAATGTTTATATATATTCTTCTATTTTATTATGAAAGTGCTTTTCGGGCAAGTAGAAAAAAAATCATTGACTATATTACAATTCGTTTATAAATTTAAAGTAACGTCATGGATCCCGAACTAAATTCGGGATGACGAGGACTTTTCTATTTTGAGAGGATTTTGATGAAAAAGATTTCTAAGGGGCTTGTTGCTCTTATTGTTGTTATTGTGTGTGTGCTTGGAATTTTCTCTTTCTACAAGAACACTTATAATTCGCTGGTTTCTCTTGATGAAGATGTTTCTGCAAGCTGGGCTGAAGTTCAAAACCAGTATCAGCGCCGCCTTGATTTGATTCCAAACCTGGTTTCTACAGTAAAAGGCTATGCTAAACACGAAAGCGATGTATTCACTCAGGTTTCTGAAGCTCGTTCAAAGGCCGGTGGACAAATCAATATCAGTGATGAAGTTTTGAATGATCCGGAAGCTTTTGCACGCTATCAGCAGATTCAGGATAATCTTGGTGCAAGCCTTCAGAGACTTTTGATGGTAACAGAGCAGTATCCAGAGCTTAAAGCTGACCAGAACTTCCTTGCTTTGCAGGATCAGCTTGAAGGAACTGAAAACCGCATTACTGTTGCCCGCAACCGTTTTAATGACACTGCAAAAGGCTACAATAAGAGAGTTCGCCAATTCCCTGCAAGTATTATTGCTAACATGAGCGGATTTAAGACTCGTCCATATTTTACAGCAAGCGCAGAAGCACAGAGTGCTCCTAAGGTTGAATTCTAATGAAATATAAATCATTGATAAAAAAACTTAAGCTTGGCGATGCAGAATTCAAAGCTATAAAGGACGCAGTAGCAGCCGCAGAAGCAAAGACTACCGGTGAAATTGCAGTAGCAGTTACACCAGAAAGCGCACGTTACTGCTTCTGGGAATTACTGGCTGCAGATTTCTTTGGCGCTCTTGTTCTTGTTATAATGCTTCCGTTTTCTAACAAGATTCAGGCTTTGTACCATAGACTTTACTGGCAGAATGAACCAAGCTGGATTCTTCCGCTGTTTTTTATAATCAGTTGTCTTGCTGCAGTTGTAATTGCTTTCTACATTGCAAATATTCCGGCTGTAGACAGACTTGTTATTCCTCGTTCTGTGCGAAAGACCTGTGTTACAAACCGTGCCTTCCGATATTTTACAGAAAGCGGTGTTTACGACACAAAAGAACATTCTGGTATTTTGATTTTTGTTTCTTATATGGAACGCCAGGTTCGTATTGTAGCTGATTCAGGTATTTCAAAGCATATTTCTCAGGATTTATGGAATCTGATTGCTGATGAACTTGCAGAAAATCTTCGCAAGGGGGAAGCTGCCAAAGCTTTTACTACAGCAATTGAAAAATGCGGCGAACTTCTCGCAGAAAACTTTCCGCCTCATGAAGAAAATTCAAATGAACTTCCTGATGGTCTTGTGATTCTGGAGGATGCAGAATGGTAAGATTTAATCGAATAAAAAGAGTTCTCTCAATTTTTTCAGTGGCAGTTTTATTTACTGTTTTACCAGCGTTTGCAGCAAATGTTCCGGCTCTCAAAGGCCGTGTAAACGACTATGCAAAAATTATCCGCGACAGCGACGAACGCGAAATCGAAGAGTATCTTGCAGGAGTAGAGCAGAGTACTGGAATTCAGATTGCAGTTCTTACAATGCCTTCATTGGGCGGCGAAGATATTGCATCTTTTGGAATTAAGGTTGCAGATAAATGGGATATTGGTGATAAAGACAAAGACAATGGCGCCATTTTGATTGTTGCCTATGCTGAGCACGATTTACGAATTGAAGTTGGAGACGGACTTGAAGGTTCTCTTACTGATGCTAAGTGTGGCCTTATTCTTAGAAACGTAATTGTTCCTGAATTCAAAAACGGAAATTATTCTGCTGGAATCAAAAAAGGCGTTATGAATATGGGTGCAATTGCAACCGGAGATGAAAGTGCCGTTTCAAGAAGCGTTCGCGAGGGTGAAGATAATTCTGGTGATGACAGTCTTGTGCCTGTTTTTGCAATTCTTGTATGGCTCATCTTCTTTGTAAGTATGATTAGTGCAGGAGCAAGACGTGGTAGAAGACGTGGCCGCTATTATCATAACGGTAACACAATCGCCTGGATTGCCGCAGATGCCGCATTACGAAGCATGATGGGAGGAAGTGGTGGACATAGTTCTGGCCATTCTTCTGGTGGCTTCGGTGGATTCAGTGGAGGCGGCGGTCACTTTAGTGGTGGCGGCGCCTCAGCTCACTGGTAACGTGTCATTCCCGCGCTTGACGCGGGAATCTTTATATGTGTGTCTTCATGATTTCCATAAGTTCATGAGCGACTTTAGCAGTGTTTTCTGCCAGTTCAGCAAGATTCTGAGCTTCTTTACTTAAGGTCTCTGTAAAGGCAGAAATACCACTGCTGGCATCGTTTACTGCCTGCGATGCCAGACACAAATCCTGCATATTATTCATTACGCTGGCAGCAAACTTATCCTGACTTGCAATTTCAGTCTTCATATGAGCTGCACTGGTTGCAAGGCTGGATGCATCTTTTGCAATTTCATCTCCAGCACTCTGCTGTGCTTTCATTCCTTCCCAGGCAGCATTTACTCGTTCAGCACTCTTTACAGAACCATCTTCAATCTGTGTAAGGGCCTGATTTACTTTAGAAGTAAGGTCAGCACTGCTATCAATAGAACCAATAATCGATGTAATGATTTCGGCAATTTTTCCTGACCACTGTGAAGTCTGAGCGGCAAGGTCTTTGATTTCATGCGCAATTACGGCAAAGCCTTTTCCTGATTCTCCCGAGTGAGCCGCTTCAATACTTGCGTTCATAGAAAGTAAGTCGATTTTGTGTGCAAAGGTACTAAGGGTACTTGCAACTCCAAGAATTTCTTTTGAAGAATTCTGAATATCCTTCATTACATACATCAGTTTTTTCATGTCATCGCTTCCTGTTTGAGTGAGCTTCGAAAGAGATGAAGTAAACTGAGCTGCTGTAGAAATACCTTCTCCAACTGTGGTAATTCCGTTAATGATTTCCTGAGTACCTTTTGTGGTATCCTGAATCATAATTGTTTCGTTTTCAAATTCAGCAGAAATCGATTTTAAGAAATTTGTAAGATTATCAATTGCAGTTGCTGTTTCTTCACGAATTCGGTTCTGTTCCGTAATGGCATTATTAATATCAGCTACTTTTTCCTGTGTGTGCGAAGAAGACTGAATCATAGCTTCTACAGATTCGTTAAGTCGTTGAGCTACTGTATTTGAATCTTCTGCCATAAGCTGTGCTTTTGAAATAACACTTGAAAGCTTGTCTTTTTGTGTCTGAGTTTCTTTTGCAAGCCGCTGTACTTCTTTTTTGATATTTGATTCGCGGATAGCAAGCGTAATAAATACAGAGAGGTCTACACAGAAGAAAGCAAAGCCCTGTGTCCACAAAAATGGAACAATACCTGCAACCTGGCAGACAATATCGTGAAGTGCACAGCAAGATCCTACAAAGAATCCGACAAAAACAGGAATGGAATCATATTGTTTTGCTTTTATTCCTTGTATTGTAACGATAAATCCATAAACGATTACACCAACAGTCGGAAGCATTGCAATTAAGAACAGATTATCAACTGCAACATCATTTCCTGTATTGATTAAGAAGGCTGCAAAGAAAAATATGGTTATAGAAACTGCAATTGAAAGAACAAGTTTTGTCCTTTTTCTGTTGTAGAATCTATGCAAAAAGAGCATCAGGAACATCATACTTGCAGGCAGACAAGCTCTTGTAAATGAACGCTGCAAGTTGTAATTGATTACTGTGTTTTCTGAACCCATATCATAAAAGTAAAGAATGATAAAGAACAAGCAGCCGACAAAATGCAGGAATGCAAGATTTGTTTTATCCATGAAAAATTGCATTAATGCATAAAACAGAATAAAGGCACACAAAACGCCAATACATAAAAATATTTTCTGATTAAAAATATTTTTGATGTTATTCATAAAGTAGCCCTGGATTTCATCATCAAGAGAAGGGCATATATCTTTTGCAGTAGAACCTGGAGCATAAACACGTAATGCAATTTCTACAGTACCTTTTTTAATGCAATTTGCAGGAATTAAAACATCAGTATTCTGTTCAATCTTAACGTTTAAGTTTGGTGGAAAATTACCGCGAGCACCAACAAATACACCATCTGCAAAAACCTGAATGGCACAGTTTGTTTTCTGGAATCCAATACAGATATTTGAGTTTTGAAGGCTTGCAGGTATGTTAATTGTTTTTCTGAGCCAGAAATAATGCTCTCCATTTTGAACAGTGATGATTTTATCTGCGTTGATAGTTTTCCATGAGCTGTCTTTATAACCACGAGCAGAATAGCTTTGGTTATCACCAAACTGGATTTTCCAGTCTTCATAAACTGGTTCGCTTATTCCGGTTTTTAAGGAACATGATGTAAAAAGAATAAGGCTTATCAAAAATAATAAAATAGTCTTCTTAAAATTCTTCATAACTCTCTAATTATAACATAGGATTGAGAAATATGAAAAAAAATAAGAAATAACTATTTTCGTTTGCTTACTGCGATTCTGTCGCCAACTTCGTAAAAAGTGGTTTCAAATTCTGGATTAGTTCTGAGATATTCAGCGTACTTCTGGATTTTTTTTACAAGTTTCTTTGTGCTGTAGTTGTGGGTGAGCGAAAGATCATCTACCATACCGTGGAACGAAAGATTATCACTGATGATAACACCTTCTGGTGCGAGATTGGCTTTATATTTTTCAAAGAATTTGATGTACTGTGCTTTTGCAGCATCTATGAAAATCAAATCAAAAAATCCTTCGAGTGGGCAAGTTAGGGCATCTGCGTGAATTGCAGTAATGCGGTCTGAAAGTCCTGCGTTTTTAAAGTTTTCTACGGCCTTGAGGTGACGGTCTATGTCGAGTTCAATTGTAGTTACTTTTATGTCGTCTGCAAGGCCAGCAAATCGGATTGAAGAATAACCGATGGCAGTTCCTATTTCGAGGATATTTTTGCACTTGTGCTCTTTGATGTAATCGCAGATAAAATCACAGCCTTCGTCCTGCATAATAGGAACTGCTTCGCGGCTTGCATATGCTTTAATTGAAAGTAAATTGTCCATGGTACCTTAATTCTTCTGCATGGCGATTCGTTTTTCACGAACGTCTGAGAGTAATGATTGTAGCCCATTTGCGTCCTGAGTTTCAATCAGTTTCTTAAGATTATCCAGCTGGCTTTCAAAGTTTTCTATATGTGCAACAAGTTTTTCGCGGTTTGCAAGGAAGAGTTCTGTCCAAAGCGGAGCATTGATCATTGCAATTCGGGTGAGGTCTTCGAAAGAACCTCCACCAAAACTTGTGATTTCCGGATCACCTGCGCTTTCTACCATTGCACTGGCAACAACGTGGCAAAGCTGAGATGTAAAACCAATCTTGTTGTCGTGGGTATCAGCATCAACTTCGGTAATTCTTGTAAAGCCCATTCCGCGGATGATTTTGCGGAACTTTTCTACAGCAACTTCATCTTCATATCCATCTTTTGGTTTTATGAGGATGTAATTATGATTCAAAAAGTATTCGCCTTTTGATGCGGCAAAACCTTCCTTTTCACCGCCTGCCATAGGATGGCCTAAAATCAGGTGTGCATTTTCAGGTTTGATTTCTTCAAATGCAGCTGCAAGTTCGTGTTTTACGCCGCTGATGTCGGTGATTATTGCACCATCCTTAAAATCAGCTTTATGTTCGCGGAAAAACTCCAGAGTTGCGGTAGGGTAGAGGCAGACAAAAATCATATCTGCCTGAGAAAGCATCTCTTTAGTTTCGCTTGGAGTAAAGGCTCGGTCAATAATTCCTGAAGTAAGGGCGGCAAAAAGCGACTCGTTGTTTTTGTCGAGTGCAAAGATCTTGCCGTCCTTGTCATCGTGGCCGATTATGTTTGAGCGGATTGCCTTAGCAATTGAACCGCCCATAATTCCTAATCCTACGATTGCGTAAATCATACATTGCGTCCGTTGATAGCAGCAATCTGTGGAAGAATCTTCATAAGTGAAGCAAACTCAGTTGGGTGGAGAGACTGTTCTCCGTCGCAGAGGGCCTTTTCAGGATTGTTGTGAACTTCGATGATAAGACCGTCTGTGTTACATGCAACAGCTGCCTTTGCAAGTTCTGGTACCATCCAGCGCTGACCACAGGCATGGCTTGGGTCGATGATGATTGGAAGATGGCTTACCTTGTGAAGGTATGGAACAATGCTTACATCAAGACAGTTACGTGTGTAGTTATCAAAAGTACGAACACCGCGTTCACACAAAATTACGTTTTCGTTTCCGCTTGCCATAATGTATTCAGCAGACATCAAAAGCTCTTTTACAGTTGCAGCCATACCGCGCTTCAAAAGAATTGGTTTTCCAACTTTTCCCATTTCCTTAAGAAGGTCAAAGTTCTGCATATTGCGTGCACCAATTTGAATTACATCAACATCATCAAAGTATTTCAACTGGCGGATATCCATAAGTTCAGTTACGATAGGAAGTCCTGTTTCTTTTTTGGCAGCTACGAGGAACTGAAGTCCTTTTTCACCAAGGCCCTGGAAGCTGTAAGGAGAAGTACGTGGCTTGAAAGCGCCACCACGGAGAAGCTTAGCACCAGCAGCTTTTACATCTTTTGCAATTGAAATAACCTGTTCTTCAGTTTCTACTGAACAAGGCCCTGCAATTACCGGAATCTCACCGTTTCCAAAACTTGTGCTGCCAACTTTAATTACCGAGTTTTCCGGATGGAATGTGCGGCTTGCCATTTTATATGGTGCAGAAACGCGCTGTACTGTATCAACAAATGGATTTGCGCTGACCATTTCTGTGTCGAGCGAACTTGTGTCGCCAAGGAGTCCGAGGATTGTAAGGTTTTCACCCTTTGAAACGTGAACTCCAAAGCCTTTCTGTTTCCATGAGTCGATGAAATCATTCATCTGCTGATCTGTGGTTCCGTGTTTTAATGTAATAATCATTTTGTTTCTCCTATTTAAGGACTCTGCCTTTTTGAGTCCCTTTTACTTACCGTATACTGTAAAAAAAAAGGAACTCTTTTCAGAGTTCCTTGTAAATTACTGTTTAGTTACACACAGCATCTATTTTGCCAGAACTCTGCAACAATCGTGAGAATAATAGTAATAATAGTATGCGTAATATGTGTGTTTCATATAACTAACACTTTAGTGATATGCAGAAAATATGTCAATAGGTTGTTATTATAAATAGAAACAATTTTTTTAGAATTAAATACCTACCAATTTACAAGGAGAATGTGATATAATAAATCCGAGGTGAAAAAATGAAAGAAGTATATGAATTCATTAAAAAGTGCGGAACTTACTATTTAGCTACAGTAGATGAAAACGGACAGCCTCGTAACCGTCCGTTTGGAACAATTAATATTTTTGAAGATAAGCTCTACATCCAGACTGGAAAGAGCAAGGATGTTTCAAAACAGATTCAGAAAAATCCTAAGGTAGAACTCTGCTGTTTTGATGGTGCAACTGGCCGCTGGCTCCGCCTTGCAGGAGAACTTGTTCGCGATGACCGTCGTGAACCAAAAGTTGATATGCTCGAGCATTATCCAGAGCTTAAAGCTATGTATTCAGCTGATGATGATAACACTGAAGTGCTTTACTTTAAGAATGCAACTGCAACAATCGCAAGCTTTAGTGCAGCACCTCAGGTTGTTAAATTCTAAAGAACTTTAATTTCATCTGCCAG
>CADANN010000042.1 GCA_902789325.1 uncultured Spirochaetaceae bacterium | reverse complement strand
CAGATCAAAATCCAGAATCGAGCCGATAGTATCTTCAAATTTCAATTTCTCTTCTTCGATCAATTGCAGGATGCCCACAGCAACAAAGGTCTTGCCCATAGATGCAGATGCAAATCTTGTTTCAATCGTATTCGGGATTTCATTTGCCAAGTCTGCAAATCCACCACTGTAGTTTAGTAATACTTCTTTGTTTTTAATTATATATGCATTTCCTCTAAACTCTTTATCCATCACCATAGTTATCTCCTGTTGCAGTTCCCGCATAAGGAATGTTGTTGCTCAGACACTCCGCTGCGTCTTCAATATCTTCAAAGTCAAGTTCTTCGCCTTCACGGGCTGCGCATTCAAACTCATCTACAATGTTTTCAATCAGCACCATGTCGATGAAGAGTGGGAGTTTTCCCAGCAGCTCGTCCGGCACTTCCGTTTCTGTTTTGTAGCCCTGTAACTGAAGGTCAAAGCATTGTTGCATCAACTCAAAACGTTTGCCCGGGTCTGGTTCCTGCCTTGTCCAGCCTTCGTTGTGAATCCAGAGATTGGCAAGATCAAACATATACCAGCAGTTCATGCAGTTGTCAAAATCGAACACAGTGATTGCACCCGTATCCATGTTGATATGGTAATTGCCATCGCTGTAATCAAAGTGAACCAGACCATAGTAGCTTTTGTCTTTCGGGAGCGCACGGAATGCGTCCAGACGTTTGGCAATGGCTGTTTTCAGTTCGCTGTATTCATCCGGAATCAGGCCGTCCAGGTATGTCATATTGTATTTGTCAAAGTAATCCGGACGGGGATGCACAGGCTTATATGTCTTGGACAGTCTGTGGATTGCACCAAGGGCTTTTCCGGTATTGTAGAAATATTCGCTCAGTGGTGCACCTTCGCGGTATCGGTAGCCGTTATCCGCAAGAAGCATTCCGTTGGCATAGGCAAACAGACTGACGTAAACTGATTTGTCATCTACTTCCACACACTCCACCAGTCTGCCCCGAACAGACGGGATCACATTTGCAACAGGCGCACCGTTTTCTGCCAGATAGCGCACAAACTCTGTTTCAGCAAGATAGTCTTTTTCTGTTCGGTCTCCAATGGCGGAGGCACGGAGAAAGAACATATAGTTTTTCTCCATCGCGACTGACAATCACAATCAGATTCCTTCCGCCTTCGTGGCCAGATACCGGAGTAAAATTACAATCCTTAAGAGAATAAAGTTTTATTGCTTGCTCAAGAATTTTATTCAATTAAAGTTTCTCCAATTTTTCCCATTCTTCCCGGGTAATAGCAAAAGCATAAGAAATCTCGTTCTTCGGATCCGGATATTCCTTCACTTTTTTCATACCGTTAGCCATCGCTGTGCGCCAGGACCCCTCATTGGTATACTTCATATAGGAATAGAGCACGTTGTACTTTGTATTCAAAAACGCCCAGTCGCGTGCAGCACGTGCAGCTTCCTTTGCAAAACCACGGCGCCAGTATTTTTTATGGATGTGATAGCCAATCTCCGGGAGCATTTCACCATCGATGTTCTGCAACGTCAGCCCGCAGTCTCCGATAAACTCTCCAGTTTCCTTGAGAACCACAGCCCAAAGTCCAAAGCCGTACTGCGCATAGTTTTCCAGATTCCATTCAATCCAGCGTCTGGTTCGCGCTTCGTCAAAAGGAGCAGGATAATGCTGCATGGTTTCTGCATCAGACATTATCTCATAAAGTGAGTCAAAATCATCTCTTGTGTACTCCCGCAGCAGGAGTCTTTCTGTTTCTATCATAAACTTTTTTTCCTTAAAATCGATTTTTCAGATTTTTACATTTTGATGGCTTTTGTTGCCATCGATGTGTTGATGTAGTTGTCAAAAAGCCAGCAGCCTCTGTCCTCGTAAAAGCCTGTAATAACAAAGCCGGCAGAAATCTGTCCCTGAATCTGTTCCTCTATCGGATGGCCCCAAGAGTAGCCTTCAGCTTTAGAAACTTCGCGGACAGCCTCATCATCCTGATGATCTATATCCGCATAGGGAATTGAGTATTTTAATTCAAGCTCGCCTTTTTCAAATTTCTTGAGGTCAAAAATGTATTCGAGTGGACTTCCAAAACCTGCAAGAAGAGTACCGCCTTTTTTAAGAACGCGAGAGCACTCTTTCCAAACAATAAGAATATCATCCACATAATTATTCGACCACGGATGAACAATCAAATCAAAGGAAGCATCAGCGAACATAGACAAATCCTGCATGTTGCCCTGAACTGTATTTATTGTAAGCCCGTCTCGTTTTGCTACGTACAAATCTTTTTCCAGCTGCCCCTGACTGTTATCAAAAACAGTTACTTCTGCACCGATTGCTGCAAGAATAGGTCCCTGTTGTCCACCGCCACTCGCCAGGCAGAGAACCTTTAAGCCATTCATATCGGATGGAAACCAGTCGCGTGGAACAGGTTTTTCTGGAGTCAATATAATATGCCATTCGCCATTTCGTGCCTTTGCAACTTCTTCCGCCGTAACAACAGTAGACCATCTGTCATTATTTTCTGCGCGTTTATCCCAAATTCGTGAGTTTTCTTCAACATATTTCATTTCGGTTTCCTTAATAAAAGTCTAATTAGATAATACCATATAATATGCTGAAAAATTAAAATCTGGTACACGAAATGTAAAAAATTATACACGAAATGATGAGATTTTTTATGTTTTGATTATATCAAACCATTGGAAACCAGAAAAGCTTCCGGAGTCTGAACTATAAGTGATGCATTTTTGTAGTCACGCAGGTTGCGGGTCAAAAGAATATTAATTCCATTTTCCTGAGTTGTATAATACTGAATGGCATCTTCGAAATCTGAAAAGTCTGAATTAAGTGCTTTGTCGACTACGGCTTCAGATGAATCAATTATATGAATAAGAACTCGTAATTTTCTGAGCGCTTTTTTGGCTTCTTCATTTCCAACCTGTTTACGGAGGATGTAAAAGGTATTTGCGAAAATCAGAGGAGTTGTGAAAAGTTCCAGCTTTTTCATTTCGGCAAAAGTAAAAAGAACTGCCGAAAAATGAAAGTGCGGGATGCGTTGTGCGAGCAAGTCAAGAATTATATCTGTATCTACAAAAATCCTATTCATACTTGTGCTCCAGATAAGAAGCATAATCAGACTTGTAATCGTAATTTTCGTCCAGCTTAATAATTCCCGAAAGCTCGTTTACAAGAGGACTGTATTTAAAATCTCCTGATTGCTGTTGAAGAGTAAGTCCGTCAAAAAAATCTTCAACAATAGCCGAAAGCGAAGTACCTATAGAAGAAACGTATTTCTTTGCTCGTGAGATAGAGTCGTCTTTTAATTTTAAAGTAAGTTTTGCGTCCATGATTGTACCTCTGTACGTATAGAATAACATATGATATACGTACAGTCAAATTCTATTTTTTCCAGACAGTCTTTAAAATTCGTGCTTCCTTGCCCTGATAGTTTCCAGTCCCCTGATAAACCTGAACAAATCCGCATTTTTCCATAACTTTATTTGAGGCAATGTTTCTTACATCTGCACGTCCATTCAATCGGTCTATTTCCGTGTTCTCAAATATAAACTGTATCACTTCCTTCAAAGCTTCTGTAGTAATTCCCATATTCCAATACTCAGGATTAACTCTGTATGCTATATCACCCATTCTGGCATTTTGGATATCAAATACCGCAATCATACCTACCACTCTTTTAAATCAGCCACATCGCTTTCGCTAATCTTACGAATAATCAATCTGTCTGTTTCAAGAATTGGCTTGTTTATTTCATAATCTTTTAACATGATTATATTATAGTTACATTCCCCTTGAAGTCGCAATGATTTTCGGTGATCCAGGTTTGAAGTTTTTCTTTACTAAACTCGGTGTCTTCAAAAATCGATGTATCGGGCTTAAGGATAATCTGGGTTCCGTGCGGGATTTTAGAATCATTAGTTTCGCTTGTGACGGAATGCTGTGGAACTCCGCGGATGTAATCCTGTTCGTATATTTTCCCATTACGCCAGACAGTTATTGTAAGCTTTTCGCAAAGTGAGTTTACAAGCTTAAGGTCATCAAAGGGCAAGTCACCCATCTGGGCATACTCAACCTTTGTAATCGGCTTACCGGAAAAAAGATTCTGCAGGATTTCTTCGTGAATCACTCCATCGTCATCCAGCTTGATTCCGCGTCCATCATCAAAAATCCTAATGCAATTATCCGGCAGCAGGCTAAGCTCAATTTTTGAACAGAAGCCCTCAGCCATTTCTTCAAACGAATTACCAAGAATTGTGAAAATCATTTTGTGCATGTCATCGCTTAAACTCATTTTTCCTTCCTCCATTGTTTTTGCTTTACTATTTGCAAAAAGTTCAAACTCCGGAATTTCGTACTTCTGCAAATAGTTTCTAATATTTTTTGGAGAAGAGCCAAAAAGACTTTTAAACGATCTTGAAAAACCTTCGTGAGATTCAAAGGAATATTTCATGGCAACATCAATCACTTTCATACCATCCAGCAAATCCTTTATGGAATATTGCAGCTTCCTGATTCGCACATAACCGGTAATCGGAATGCCGTAAATATCCACAAATTTTTTGCTGATGTAAAAAGGACTGTAGCCCATAAAATCTGAGAGTTCTTTTAACTCAATTTTGTTTTCAATGTTTTTTTCAACATATTCAAACAGCGGTTTAAAATCATCCATAAAGTCATCTCCTCCAAAACTTTATAAGATGATTATACCCCGAAGGTGATTTTGCTTCTTGATAATGTTTGCCATTCCGCCAGTTCTTTTTCACAAATCTCTATCAAACCCAGATTGCTTCGCTAAGATTTTTTGATGCTTTTAATTCTTCTATGCATACGGCGTTCAGTAAAAACCAGGCGCGTTCGTCTTCGGTCATCGCAGACATTTCAGCCGTCGTCGTGCCACCCGCGTCTTTGTTTGCATTTAGTTTTTCCTTCAATCTGATTTCAATTTTTTCTATTGCTTCAATCTTTCTCTGGATTTTTGATTTTTCCTGTTCCCATTGGATTTTCTTTGAATTAAGCGCGTCTAAAAATTGCTGCGATTTTAATCCGCCATCCATGATTTTTTTGATTTCATTGAGTGAAAAACCAAGCTCCTGAAGTTCAATAAGCAGGTTCAGTTTTTTTACCTGATCGGCAGAATAATAGCGGTAACCGGATTCGGGATCGATTTTGCAGGGAATGATAATTCCTTTCTGTTCATAAATTCTAAGCGCCTTTGGTGTTGTCCCAAAAAAATCTGCAATTTCACTGATTTTTAATAATTCTTCTTTTTCCATATTTTTTTCTTGACTCTGTCCCTGGGGCAAGGTTTAGCGTTTTCTTATGAATATTATAACACTGACTTTTTCTAAAGAAAAGATAAAGATTTTTCTGACATTTTTATTTGATCTTTTTTTTCTTGCAGTTGTTCTTGTCTGGAACAGGCAGCTCGCAGTGCTTATTGATCTGGTAACAAGCGGCCAGACAGTAACTAAATCAATAATTATGAATCTGGTAGTAATTCTTGCAGCATATATTCTGATGAGCGGGGCAACCACCTTTGTCTCCGGAGTAACCTGTACCGGAATTAATTATTCACTACGCCAGAATTATATTCAAAAGATTTCGAACCAAAACCTGCCGACACAAAAACTGAACGGAGGAAAGGAAGCCTCTGTGTTCCTGAATGAACTTACCGCTGTCTCTAATTTTATTTCTGAAAATCTGTTTTTTATGTTTGATAGCCTTATTAAATTTATTGGTAGCTTTGGCTGGCTTATTTATCTGAATCCTTTTCTTGCAATTACTTCAAACCTGCCGGTATTCTTTATCATAATTTACATTTCTTTTTCCAGTAAAATCCTGCAAAAATATACGCTTAAAACAAATGAAGAAAATTCAAAAATCAATTCTGTTACAGACAGCCTTATGAATCTTTTTCCTGTAATCAGATTGTACCAGGCTCAAAAAATGATTCTGGAAAACTACTCCGGCCTTCTTACTAAGTGGGAAAAACTAAATGTTTCGATGGAAAAGAAAAAGGCTCTGTTAATGTCCATCTCTGCCGTCATTACTAACATCCCGCTGCTGCTTATAATTTTGATTGGCGGAAAACTTGTTATTCTGGGAAAGCTGACTTTGGGCGAGCTTTATGTTTTTATCAGTCTTTCGGGAAATGTTTCGGGCATTCTTATGAACATGCCGTCATTTATAATGCAATTCCGGATTTTTGGCGCGAACCTTAAAAAGTTGAATGCGCCGGTAATAGTCGACAATACAGGAGGACACAAATGATTAAAATTGAAAACCTTTCATATTCCTACGGAGAAAAAACAATTTTAAAAAACATAAACCTTACAATTCCCGACGGAAAGAAAATTGGAATTGTTGGCGAAAGCGGCTGCGGAAAAACAACTTTAATCAAATTGATTTCGGGACTTTACAAGCTTCAAAGCGGGGCAATTCTTGCAGAAGGAAAAACTGCCGTAGTAATGCAGGGGAACGCACTTTTCCCTTTTACAATCAGAGAAAATATAACCTGTGGTCATCCTGTTCCGGAAGAAAAAATATGGGAAGCAGTTAAGATTGCCCAGCTTGAAGAATGGATAAACTCTCTGGACCAGGGGCTTGAGACTTTTGCAGGAGTGCGCGGCGACAATGTTTCGGGCGGGCAGGCACAGCGAATATGTATTGCCCGAGCCATTGCAAGTGACGTTCCAAATCTGATTCTTGATGAAGCTACTTCGGCTCTTGATATTCAAACCTCTTCCAAACTGATTAAAGCCTTAATGGACTGGTGGCAAAAACGTCAGCAGAAGGGGTGCCGTCAGACTCTGATTTCCATTGCACACCGAAAAGAAGCCCTTGATTTTTGTGATGAAATTTACCATCTTGACGGAGGCTGCTTATGTTAAAAGAATTAGGAGCCCGAACCCAATATGTAAGACTTTTACTTTTGCGCCTTCCCTTTGAAGCAATCCGAAATTTAATTTATGCAGTTTTCCTGAAATTTTCTTTTGAAGCAATTCAGGAGCTGGACAACAAAAGGTTATGTCTTGTCTGCGCAGGTTTTCTTTTGGCGAATATTTTTTTATTTTCTTACAACGGAACTGTATGGCGTTTTTTTGGAACCTTTTATGCCAGACTGCAGAAAAAGCTCAAGGTCTTTATAATCACAAAGCTTCTTGATAAACCCCTTGAAGAAATTGATGACCTTGCCGGCGGTGACATTTTAATGAGACTGAACCAGGACACGCAGATGGCCGCAGCCATTTATGCAGAACCCTGGAACCTTGTTTTTCTTGTAAACGGAATTGCAAATCTTATTTTGTCTTCGCTACTGTTCTGGCTTTTTGAAGTTAAACTTTTTTTAATAACAATAGTTTTTGTTTTACCCTTTGTACTAATTTCAAGTTATGTATTTGCGCCACTTCTCTATTCCCTGCAAAATCAAATTCAAAAAACAGGCGCAGATCTCACAGACATGTACGCATCGTATATCAACATGGCAGATACAGTTTATTTATATGACTGCTCTGATTTTTTTCTTCAAAAAATAAGAGACAAAAATCTGGCGCTCCGAAAATTAGAAATCAGAAAGACATTGCTTAAAGCTCTTGAAGCAGCAGGCATACCTTTATTCGGACTTACAGGTTATCTCGTTCTGATGTTTATGGGTGCAGACAGAATCAGTGCGGGAGTCATAACAACAGGAAGTTTGCTTTACGCCTTCCAGCTTCGTCTAGGCATTATAAGCGCTTCGACAATGATAATAAAAAGCATTACTACGATTTCGGTAAACAAAGCCGGACTAAAAAGAATAAAGGAACTGACACACCTATCTTAAGTCCTGATAATATTCCAGCAGCATTTCCTTTGAAATTGAAATTTGCTGGCCTTGGAGTTCCTTGTAAATTAAATCTGTTAGTCTAAGCAAACTTGTCCACATGGCGTCCGGGGTGTCTTCGGTAATAAAAGTACTTTTGATTTTAGCAATTTCTTCTGGAGGCAGCTTATCCATTTCGCGGTTCAATTTGCTTTCGAGTCTGTAGCGGTCACCAAGCAGATCAACATACAAGGTTCTGACATACTCAATAGTGCCTCGTGCCCTGAGCAGCGCTCCACGATTAATTGCAACAGCGGCCTGCATCAAACGATGCCAAACCAGACTGCAGATAAACTCAATATCTTTTTTCTGCTTGTCTCCAAAGATTGCATCGTCCATCCACTTGCGGGAATCAATCATTTTTTGTTCTACAACACCAGTTTTATCATACAGTACCTTGAACGCAGGCTTCATTGCAGCGGCCTGCTCATAGCAGCCAAAACCAAGATCAATTTCCAGCAGATTGGAAAGCACAAAAACCTCAAGTCGTCTCAGCTCAATCTGCCCATGGTAAATAATTTCATATTTTTGGGAAACCTTTTGGTGAAAATAATCCATCACTTCTTTCATCGAATCATTTGAATCAAGCGCAACAACAAAATCCAGATCGGAATGGTCATCCGTAAATCCCACAGCCCCGGAACCAACCTGCACCATAGCAACAATTTTTTCACACTCCTGTGCAATAGAAAGAATAAAATCAAAAGTCTCCTGTCTGTCCTGAACAGTAAAAATCATATTTGTGTTTCCTCATTTCAATAGTACAAAATCTTTAGATTGTTTGCTATACTTGAGAAAGCGCGTTTTTGAGCTTAATTTTCACTCATCATCCAAAATATTTTTAACAATCTTTGTAATTTCTGATTCACCGCCTTTGTGATTCCAGATAAACTGAACATCGCAACCGGCAGCAGGCATTTGCTCCAATCCTTCTGCAAGTTTGCACGGAATTACCAGTTCCCAGTAACGAACGTTAAAGATTTCTCCATCCATAGATTCGACAACGCCAAGGTGCTGATTAAAAATCTGCATAAAGCCTTCCTGAACTTTTACCTTTCGGTAGGCTGGAAACTCTTTGCTGATTTTTTCGAGAGCGGCAGGATCTTCAATTTTTTCAAAATCCGGGCTTTCTTCAAAATGACCTTTGTAGGTCGCAAACTTTTCATTCAGCGGATAACACAAATATGCATCGTAGGCCTTGCCATCCAAATCTGTAATTCCAAAATCCTTCATAAGCTTAAAACCAAACTTAGGATAATAACCTGGTTCACCGCAAAGAATTATTCCCGCAATTCCAGCTTCTTTTGCAAGATGAATTGTTTCGCAGATCAGCTTACCTCCAATGTTCTTTCCTTCCAGAGTCGGTTCAACTGCAAGCGGACCAAGCATTGCAACTTCGTTCCGCACGCCATCCTCACCGACAATCCAGGCCTTGGTGTAAAAAGCAGCACCTACGATTTTTCCATCCAGCTCGGCAACGCGACTGATTTCCGGCAAATAATCCGCAGACTCCCTTATAACCCGAAGCATATTGTGTTCCACACAACCTGGAAAATATTTATTCCAGAAGCTGCGCATAGTCATAAGCTCGGTATTTTTGTAATCTTCCACTTTTTCCGGACGAATAATTAAACTCCATTCCGTGCGGGTAATCTGGCAGGTATATTCTCCAGAAGTTATTCCAGTTTTCGGATAGGTGCGAGTTCCCTTATCGTCAATACAACGCATTCCTATTTTTTTCATAACACCAAAAGACGCTGCATTTTTACAGTCGCATTGCGCAAGAATACGTTCAATTTTCAGATTATTAAAAGCAAAGTCGATAAGGGCTGCTCCGGCCTGTGAAGCGAAACCTCTGCCCCTGTAATTTTTATTTATTATCCAGCCAAGTGTTGCATATGTATGATCTTCACTGTGGCTAAGGTCGCAGTCGCAGCCACCTATGATTTTTCCGTCCAGAGTGATTACAAATTCAAAATCTTCTATCTGATCAAAAGGCTTTTTCCAGTCTTCATCATAACGTCGCACAAAATCACAGGTTTCTTCAAAGGTGTCATTTGGCAACCAGAACATCATCGTAATATCCTTGTCGCCCGCATATTCATGAATCTGCTCCTCGTCACCCAAACGGATTGGACGAAGAATTAAGTCTTTTGTTTTTAGTTCCATTATTTTTCTCCCGGATAACTAATCTCATCACCCCAGCCCACAATTGTCTCGTAAAAGTTCTGAACATGCATAAGGCCGTAGGACCACAAAAAAGCGCGGTCTTTTTCGTTGATTTCGTTCAAACTCTTCCAGACAACTTCTCTGAGAGGAGGATTTTCACTACCGGCTTCTTCCGGATCATAACCGGTAATTGCCTGCTGGTCTTCAGAAACAGCAACTTCAAAAGAATATTCTTTTCTCCCCTTGTCGAATATAACAGCCAGAGGTTTTACAATTGTTCCATCAAGGCCGCATTCTTCTTTAAGCTCGCGAAGTACTGTCTGCTCCGGAGTCTCGCCCTCTTCTATCCCGCCACCTGGAATCGAAAAAAATTCCTTACCATTATTAGCATCAGGATAACACAATCGCTCCATCAAAATCTTTCCATTACGGACAACAATTGCAACACTTCTGTTTTTAAAAAAACTCATTTTAAATTCTCCTTTTTTCTATTTTGAATTATAGACCTTATCATTATAAATCCCAGAATCAAAAGACCACCGAGAATCGTTTTTGTAGACGGCACCTCTCCTGCAAAAATAATTACCCAGACAGGATTCAAAACTGGCTCCAGCATTGTAATAAATGATGCAGTAAGTGCACGTACATTTCTGATTCCCACCGAATATAAAATAGAAGGAATTCCTATTGAAACGATTCCCACAAGCAGCAGAAATAAAGATGATTTCAAACTCGGCACACCGTTTTGAATTACAAAGGGCAGGCAGACAACTGCTGTAATCAGATGAGAAAGTGCCATTGCTCCTCCAGAATAACCACGGCAGCGGCGCATAAAGATTGTTGCAAGAGCGTAGCTGATTCCAGAAAAGGCCGCAAGAATATTTCCAAACTGATTACCGCTTTCAAGTCCATCTGCGAAAAAGAGAATGATTCCCAGCATTACTCCAACAACAGTAACATAATCTGATGGTCTGTTCTTTTCACCTGTCAAAAAAGGTGCTAGTAGAATGATGTAAATAGGACAAGTATACTGCAAAAGAATTGCATTTGCCGAAGTTGTCAGCTTGTTAGCCGCCACAAACGAAATCATAGTAACGGCATAAGAAATGGCCGCCAGCCAGTAGACGATAGTACTCTCTTTATCCAGCCGACCTTTTTCATCGCGTATAGAAAAGTGAAGTCTCTGTCTTGTAACTAAAAGCATAAAACTTCCAGAAATAAAACTTCTGATGCCGGCAATTGCGATACCATTCAATTCAATATTTTTTATGAAGATTCCGCCTGTACTCCACAATACAGCGCAGATTATAAGAGCGAGAGGTCCATTAATCATTTTTTACTTCTTTTATATTTTTAGCCATTTTTTTAATTTCTTCTTTATACATCTCTTTGAGTTCCGGCGGATTCAGCACGGTAACTGCGGCACCAAAGTGCAAAACCCAATAAAGAGTTTCCTGCAGCTGATTTGATTCAAAACTCAAGTAAACACTTCCATCCGGATTCTGTTTACACTTTTGATTTTTGTGCCAGGTTCTCTCAAGGATATAAGTGTTCACGGATTTATCAAACATCAATTCAATTTTCTGCGGCTTGCTTTCGTTGTTCCAGATTCCAAAATTAGGGTCGATGTGAATCTTCTTTTTATAATCAGGATCCGGTTTAAAATCTTCTCCAAGTTCAATATTCTTCATACGGGCCAAAGTAAAGGTAGCAAACTTTTCATATTTTGGAGAATAACCCAGAATATACCAGTCACCCTTCTGATTATAAATCTTGTAGGGATAAAGCTCATGCGGCTTCCAGTCAGTAGCACTAATAGAACGGTAATCAAACTTCATGATTTTATGAAGCTTTGTCGCCTTGAAAACATCATTAAAAACTTCTTCTGAAATGGCAGGAATCGGGTCCGCAATAAACTCAACATCATTTGCAAAACTGGATTGAACTTCAACCTGATTCGGCAGCATCTGAGACAGAGTATCATAAACCTTTTCTATAGTTTTCTTGAGCGGAGTATTATTGTAGCGCTCCATCAGCGGCAGGATCCCGGTAACCGCAAAAACCTCACTTTCTGTGAGCATCATGTTTTTTACAAAGTAAGTATTGTCGCTGTAGTAGTAGCCCTTGTGAAAACGGTCATATTCAATCGGTGCATTGTAATAGAGTTTAAGTTCATCGATATCACGCAGAATTGTACGGCGGGAAACCTCAAGTTCATCCACCAGTTTTTCAACACTCGGATAACTCAGATTCTGAATAGCCTGTTCTATTTTAAAAAGACGAAGCGGTTTTGTGTGATTTTCTTTAGTTTTCTGGCTCATAAAATAATTATAGCACTAAACTTATGAAAAATCCGCACAAAACCGCTTGGCATCACTAATGAAGTTTTAATGTCGTTAGTTATCGCTGAACAATGGTGTACTCAAGTAGCGGTCACCTGAATCAGGAAGAAGAACAACGATTGTCTTTCCCTTATTTTCAGGACGCTCAGCAAGAATGCGGGCAGCCTTCAAAGCAGCACCAGAAGAAATACCAACAAGGATTCCTTCACTCTGTGCAAATGCGCGACCTTCTGCAAAAGCATCATCATTTTCAATAGGAATAATTTCGTCGTAAATCTTTGTGTTCAAAACATCAGGAATAAATCCAGCACCAATTCCCTGAATCTTGTGAGGACCAGCTTCACCCTTAGACAAAACAGGGCTTGTAGCAGGTTCAACAGCAACAACTTTTACGTTAGGATTCTGTTCCTTAAGATACTCACCTACACCAGTTACTGTACCACCAGTACCAACACCGGCAACAAAAATATCTACCTTACCGTCTGTCTGCTTCCAGATTTCTGGACCAGTTGTCTTTTTATGAATTGCAGGGTTTGCAGGGTTAATGAACTGACCAGGAATAATGCTGCCTGGAGTTGCCTTCTGAAGTTCTTCTGCCTTAGCAATTGCTCCCTTCATTCCCTTTGCGCCCTCTGTAAGAACGATTTCTGCACCATAGGCCTTAAGAAGATTGCGGCGTTCAACACTCATTGTATCTGGCAAAGTAAGGATTGCGTGATATCCCTTTGCTGCAGCTACAGCAGCAAGACCAATACCTGTGTTTCCAGAAGTTGGCTCGATGATTGTTGCACCAGGCTTCAAGATTCCTTTTTCTTCTGCATCTTCAATCATTGCAAGAGCAACGCGGTCTTTTACACTTCCTGCTGGATTAAGATATTCAAGCTTTGCAAGGATTTTTGCATCCTGAATTCCGGCTTTTTTAGCATAATTATTCAACTGCAAGAGCGGGGTTCCGCCAATCAATTCCAACGAACTCTGTTTAATATCACTCATGAAATCCTCCTGAAAGCCCGCAGAATTCTGGCGGACTCTTTTTTAATAATTTTGATTCCCTATTTACTTAGTAGGTTTTTACATTTCCCAATATAAAGGCTATTACCTACTTTGTCAATAGGTAATTATTTTTTTTTGAATTTTTTTCTATTTTTTTCTACCTTCTCCATCACATTCAATCAAAAATCTTCTATAAAACATTTGTATTTTTCTCTCTTAATAAGTCGTTTTACCCTTGACAAGTTTCGCAAGTGGAAATAATATAAAACTATGGACTTAAGAACAGTATTAACAGCAGACACCGTAAATCTTCACTTGAAGGGAACAACAAAAGAAGAAATCGTAGACGAGATGATTGATGTTCTTTTTAAAGCTGGAAAAGTTACGGACAAAGACGCTGCACGCGAATGTGTTTTGGATCGCGAGCGCAAGATGTCTACAGGTATGAAACACGGAATTGCCATTCCTCACGGAAAGACAGATACAGTAAAGGATTTGGTTGCCTGCATTGGTATATCTGATAATCCAGTTGATTTCGATTCTCTGGACCAGGAACCATGCCGCATTTTCATTATGACTTTGTCTCCAGTAAACAAGACAGGTCCACATCTTCAGTTCCTTGCTGAAGTAAGCCTCTTGTTCAAGAGTCCTGAAAAACGCCAGGAAATTCTTGATACACAGGATAAAGAACAGGTTATTCATATTCTTACAGAATAGAATAATTTCAATTAGAAATTTCAGACCTTTATGCTGTGCGTAAAGGTCTTTTTTTTTAGGAAAATAAACATGAAACTCGAACCATTATTCACAGTAAAAAACAGTAAACTCTACAAAATCGCAGATAATTCAGAAGTAGACACCTCTACCCTTAAACGTATAGATATTCCATGGAGCACAGTAGAAATCGAAGATGAAGCTTACAACGAAGAATACCTCGCACAGCTCCGCGACCAGCTCAAAAACATGGAAGAAACCGGCGAATTTGCTGTTCTGGTTCCAGTTGTAGATAAACCTCTTGAAACTCCTGAACAGGAAGAACTTTTCATTAATGCATATAATCACACTGCCCGTCGCGTAAAAGACTGTACAAGTGTTGCAGGCCTAGAACTCGCTCCACAGCTTAAAGATAAACAGGCATTTATGGACACTCTTGCCATCAAACATGCTCAGTACGTATATTTCACCAAGGCAGAAAATCCTCTATCAGATGACATTGTGATATACTAATTGTAACATACCGCAACAAACCGCACCATTTGCGAAGAAAAAGTAAAATTTTCACGAAAAATCGATAATTTTCTTCAAAATTCTCTTGATTTAAATTTTCTTTTATGGCATTATACACCGCGATAACGAGAGAGAAATGAGGGAAAAAAGTATGCAGTCTAAACAGGAACAGAGCAGACTTGCAGGTACCTGGTTCCTCACAGCATTTTTGTGCATTGTTTTAGCATCTGCAGCTTTTCTTGTTTATTTTTTATTGCCGAATGCAGCAGAACCGGTTCAGCCTGTAGTATCTGAACCTTTGACTATAATTGATTTGTCAGAAGAAACTGAAGAAGAGCTTTCTGCGGCTTTTCAGGATTATTTTACCGAAGTTTCTTTGAACCGCCTGACAGACGACTACGATAACGGTCTTGCACTTTATCGCCAGCCACTGTCTCGCACAGCTGTAGGCTATTCTTACAGAAGCAGAAAAAAATGACATTCCACTTTCTTTGGCGTTTTCTTTAGCGCACACAGAAAGTAACTATAATGCGAACGCAACAAACAGGAATGCAAACACTTCGATTGACCGGGGCTTGTTCCAGTTGAACAGCAACTCCTTTCCTGGTCTTTCAGAGTCAGACTTCTTTGATCCGTTTGTGAGTTCAAGGTATGGTATGTCGCATCTTAAGTTTTGCTTGAACACTGCAGGAAACGATGTTTCAGCTCTTGCAATGTACAACGCCGGAACCAGCAGAGTTCGTTCAAACAAAACACCACAGTCAACATTGAATTATGTTGGCAAGATTATGGCATACCAGAAGATGCTTGATCAGCTGTTTGATGAACAGGTTGCCTCATATTTTGAGACATCAATGGCACCTGGAATCGCAGTTGCTTACGCACACTAATTAATTTGCCTCCTAATTTTTTGAGGATCCGGTTTTTATAGTTTTTCCGGATCCTCTTTTTTTTTAACCTTGATATATATATAATAGAATAAATCAAATAATTTGAAAAAAAGGAGCATACCTATGAAATCAAAGAAATTTTTTAATTCATTACTCAATTTGATGATTCTTATTATTACATTAACAGTTTTTACAGCTTGTCCAAGTCCAAATGATGCAAATCCATCTTCAAAGCCTGCATCTGAAAATCCACAGCCAGTTACAACACAAGTTGTTTCTGTTAGCGGAACAATAGCTTCAGATACTATTACCACTTCAAGTTCTGGCTCAATTACTGTTAAGACAGATAACACAGGCTCTCATTATGAATTCATTTCACAGGAACAGACAGCAACTGCTCCAGGCAATATCCGCACAGCTTCTGTTGATACATCTAAAGGCGGATTCTGGAAATTCTTTGAAGGAAACAGTGATAAACCAAAATTTACAGGTACATATAAAGGTGATGTTTCTAATTTTGCAGAAGTTCTTGTTGCAATGCAGGCTAACGTGACAGCAGGAGATTTTAAACTCACACTCACAGTTACAGCAACAACTGATGATGATGGAAAATTACGCACCGTTTCTGAAACAAAGACTTTTGATTTTGAAGTTAAAACAGCAACTTCTTCAACTGACACTCCAAGTTTTACTTTTGAAGCAGAAATTCCATCTGTTACAACAACAGAAAACCAAGCTCAGGAACCTGAAACAAGCAGTGTAACTATTAATACCCTTTCTGGAACTTATGCAGGAGCCATAATGATTGGAGGAGTTGAGGCATCTCAAGATTCTGTTACTATTACTGGAGATACTTATGTATGGAAAAAAGTCACCAGCGCTGGAAACATTTACTGGCGTGGAAAAATCTTCAACAAAGTTTCTGATAATCTATTCACTTTAACAAACGGTGAAAGAACTGAAACTGAAGAAAATGGAGAACCAGTCAATTGGAGTTCAGAAAAAGGTGACATATTCATAATAACCGCAGCATACAACGCTACAGAAGACACTATTTCCTTTATTTCAACAAGAGGCATTAATCCTCAAACAAACGAATGGGTAACACAACCTATTGAAAACACAGTTTTCAAAAAAGTCCAGCAATAAACAATAAACTGGAGTAGACCTCAAACACCGGCAAATTGAAGTGCCGGTGTTTTTTTTATTTAACGACTCATTTTTACTGTTATTTATTTAACAGTATTTGCAAATTTTACACTTTTTTGATAAGATTTCCTTAAAATTCACACTTTTGTCTATTGAACTCGATTCCACAAGACTGGGGGAATGCCTATAATGAGCACATATTTACAAACAGGAAGCAACAGCTTACCGAAAGTTACACGACGGCGACTGATTGAACTGGAAAGCGTTTTAGAGACCTGGCAGAAAACAAAAATAACTTCTGCAGATATAAGCGCTTTGACCGGCTGGAAGGATTCGCTGATTCGGCACGATTTCTGGCTTGCAGGACTGGGTGGTGACGGAGTATCGAATGGCTACGTTACAGCAGACCTGCTTGAGGCAGTGCGGAAAGCGAATACAGAACCTGTAAATGTTTGCATCGCAGGTTTAGGACGACTTGGAGCAGCACTTCTGGACGCAACACTTTTTGATGGCAGTGGCTTTGTAATTAAAGCCGGCTTTGATTCAAATGTGAACCGTGTAGAAATCCTGCGTTCAACGTTTCCGCTCTACCCTGCCGGTGACATGAACTGGGTTATTAAGCAGGAAGGCATTAAAAAAGCAATTCTTGCGGTTGCCGATAAGGATGCTCAGTCAATGTGCGACAGGCTGGTAAAAGCTGGAATCACGGGAATTGTAAATATGACGAGAACCGTACTACGAGTACCAGAAGGCGTAAAAGTAGAAAATTTATCAGTGCTGAATGCTCTGAAATTAATAATATAGAAAAGACAAAGGAGTCTACTATGGCAAGAGTGTACAATTTTAGTGCAGGACCAAGCTGTCTGCCAGAAGAAGTTTTGCAGGCATGTGCTGCAGAAATGATGGATTATAATGGAACAGGCCAGTCTGTTATGGAAATGAGCCACCGTTCCAAGGCTTATGAGCCAATCATTCAGGATGCTGAAGCAATGGTTCGCAAATTGATGAACGTTCCAGACAACTACAAGGTACTCTTCGTACAGGGTGGTGGTTCTACTCAGTTTGCCATGGTAGCAGAAAACCTTGGTATTCACACTGGAAAAGCAGCTTACATCGAAACTGGTGTTTGGGCAAAGAAGGCTGCTGCTGAAGCTAAAAAGCTCGGCGTTGAAGTTGATATCATTGCATCTTCTAAAGACAAGAACTATTCATATATTCCAAAAGTAGAAAAGATTGAAGGCGACTACGATTACGCTTACATCTGCTTCAATAATACAATTATGGGAACTCACTACGAGTACATTCCAGATTGTGGAAACATTCCATTGGTAGCTGATATTTCTTCATGCGTTTTGAGTGAGCCACTCGACGTTAGCAAGTTCGGCTTGCTTTTTGCAGGTGCTCAGAAGAACCTTGCTCCAGCTGGTGTTACTCTCGTAATCATCCGCGAAGACTTGATCTGTGAGCCTGAGGCTTGCCGCGCCGGCACACCAACAATGCTCTGCTACAAGACTCATGCTGACAACGATTCTATGTACAATACTCCTCCATGCTACACTATCTACGTTCTTGGAAAAGTTTTGCACTGGATCGAGGCAAACGGCGGAGCTGAAGGAATGCTCAAGCGCAACAAAGAAAAGGCTGATTACCTTTACAACTACCTTGATAACAACGAAGGAAATTTCTACCACGCAACTACAGAAGTTGGAAGCCGTTCTTTGATGAACGTTCCATTCCTTACAAAATACTCTACTGGCGCAACAGACGAAGCTTCAGTTGCAAAAGAAAAGGAAATCAACGATAAGTTCGTAAAAGAAGCTGCTGCCGCAGGTCTCGTAAACCTCAAGGGACACAGACTTGTTGGTGGTATGCGCGCATCTATTTACAATGCTATGACACTTGATGGAGTTAAGGCTCTCGTTGAGTTCATGAAGAAGTTCGCTGCTGAGAATAAATAAAACGTCATCCTGAACTTGTTTCAGGATCTCATTAAAAAGACCCCGAATCAAGTTCGGGGTGACAATTTGGAGAAAAGACAATGAGTTTCAAAATTCAGACATTAAATAAAATTGCTTCAGTTGGTCTCAACCAGCTCGACCGTGATAATTATGAAATCGCATCTGAAATCAACAATCCGGATGCAATCCTTGTACGTTCTGCAGAAATGCACGACATGCAGCTTTCTGACAATGTAAAGGCTGTAGCCCGCGCAGGTGCCGGAACTAACAATATTCCAATTCCAGAGCTCACAGAAAAGGGCGTTGTTGTATTCAACACTCCTGGTGCTAACGCAAACGCTGTAAAGGAGCTTGTTCTCCTCGCACTTTTGCTTTCTAGCCGCCCTGTAATCGAAGCTAACAAATGGGCAAATGGCTTAGCAGGAAAGGGAGACGAAATCCCTGCCCTCGCAGAAAAAGGTAAGAGCCAGTTTGTTGGTCCAGAACTGATGGGAAAGACACTCGGTGTAATCGGACTTGGTGCTATTGGTGCTATGGTTGCTAACCTCGCCCTCCACTTTGGTATGGATGTTTGGGGCTATGACCCATTCCTTTCTGTAAACGCTGCTCTTAAACTTGATAAGAAAGTAAAGATTGCTGAGACTTTGGACAGCCTCTATGCTAAGTGTGATTATCTTACAATCCACGTTCCACAGACAAACGACACAAAGGGAATGATTAATGCTGCTTCTATCAAGAACATGAAGGACGGAGTTCGCATTATCAACATTGCCCGCGGTGGGCTGCAGAAGAACTTTTGAATCATCCAAAGGTTGTTTGTATGCCTCACCTTGGAGCTTCAACTCCAGAAGCAGAAGACAACTGTGCTATCATGGCAGCTGCTCAGCTCAAGGACTTCCTCGAGCACGGAAATATCGTAAACTCTGTAAACTTCCCTAAGACAGTTACAGACAACCCTATTCCAGCCGGCGGAACTCGTCTTTGTATCAGCCACAAAAACATTCCTGATACAATCTCTAAGTTCACAACAATCCTCGGTGAAGCAAAGCTCAACATTTCAGCTTTCATCAACCAGGCTCGCGGCGACGTAGCATACAACATCATCGACGTAGACGGCGTTGTAACAGATGACATCATCGCAAAACTCGCTGCTTGTGATACAGTAAACAGAGTTCGCCCAATTTTCGGTTAATTAAAAATAAAAGTCATATATAACCTTACAGCAGAGCCGCAAGACTCTGCTGTTTTTTTTGAGAGGAGACAATAATGACATTACGTCCTTATAAACAAGAAGATTCAAAAATAATCTGCAGCTGGGTAAAAGATGAAAAGCAGCTCTTTCAATGGTCAGCAGACCGCATAGGCAAATGGCCGCTGAAAGGGGATGAGTTGAATGAAAGTTACAAGGACACAAATCCAGATAATTTCATTCCATTGGTAGCAGTTGATGATAATGGAGCGCCTGTCGGCCATCTCTTTATCCGCTACCCAGATGAATCTGACAGAACTCAGGTGAGGTTCGGTTTCGTAATTATATCACCAGAACTCCGCGGCAAAGGCAACGGCAGAAAAATGCTGGAACTTACGATTCAGTATGCAAAAGAAAAACTCCAGGCAGAACAAATCACGCTTGGAGTTTTTACAAATAATCCGAAAGCTCGAGCTTGCTATGAATCAGTTGGCTTCAAACCTGTTAGCACAAGAACTGTAAACATTCTCGGTAGCGACTGGGAATGCGTAGAAATGGAATTGTTTGTTTAGCAAACTCAGTTTTTATACCAGCCGTTTATGGCATCCAGAACAAAATCTTCAGGCCCTGAGATGATGACCCGGACATTCTTTCCGTGCTTTTCGTATTTAAAGGAAGCATCTACACCGTCTTTCATGGCCTTACAATAATACTTAGAAAGTTCAGCCGCTTCCTCATCTTCCATTACATAATCTAAAACAGAACAGATTTTATTTGTTTTCTTTTCTGTATCTGCCATAAAATCATAAACGACAGCATTTGCCTTTGATTTTATTCCGGGCATAACGTTCGGATTTGAAAGGAACTCGTCAATTTCTTCAGGTGTAAACTGCCAGATTCCATCAATTTTTTCACCTTTAAGATGCCCCATAGTAATAAAATTTCTGAGGGAACGAGTTGTAAAACCAGAAATAACCGCCAGTTCATTGATATTATAATAATTCTTTTCCATAGTGATTCTCCTTTGCCCGCTTTTTTTGCGAGCCGTTTTGTCCCGGAACTACATTTAGTATAGTCCAGACCCACTATGGAATCAATTTGAAATATGACGAGTTTTTCATAGCGGAATTATTTCTCGAAGGTAACAACTTCAATCTTATAATTTCAAGTTGTGGCTTAATTTTTTTTAAGCAATCTCACCAAGAACTTTTATCGAACAATCTTTTATAAACTCCGGCGCAAAATCTAAACCATTCGCCCACGAGATTGTATGATTTTTAATTGAAAAATCCTTAAACAAAGCCAAATCTTTCAAATCAGAAACAATTGTACGTGAATCATTGAATATCACTTTTTCAAAATCAACAAGATGAGAACTTCCATCATTAAAAGTCACTTCGATTTTGTACTCTCCGTGATATTTCGCTGATTCTACGTGCAACATGCAAACTCCTCTAAACAAGCGGCGGAACCTTATTGAAAATTCCTTTTGTATTAAGTAAGTTCCAGTTTGTCATCAACTCATTTTGATGCAGTGAAGCCCACTCAATAACAAATCCCGTAATTCTAGGTGGAAGCGAACCTGCAATTATTGAAAGATTCTCAATTGCAAAAGCAGCTTCCTGATTATTGTACTCCGCGTGAAAATGCGGCGGCATATGATCGTTAAAATACATCGTTATCGATATGCCCAAAAATCTACTGATCTCAGGCATATGTCACCACCTCGTGAACTAGTTTAACACACCTTAATTTGTAAATCAATTTACTTAAATGATGAGTAATAGCACAACACATATTATACCTCCTTGAGAATAAAAATCCTCATATATAATATGGTGTGACTTTTACGATTTTTGACACATTTTCTAATTTTTTAATAATTATTTTTTTAGTTTCAGCAGAATCATTTTTATCTTTCTACTTTTTGTATCATCTCAATCAATTTCTGACGATGTGCCGGGAGAGTGATTTCACCAGACTTTTTTCCTTCATCAATATACCAAACTTGTTTATCAAAATAATCTGATAAATCCGCACTCTTAAAATGAACTCCATACAAGGCAAAAATTGTGTTTCTCAGAAGACGCAACTCTGATTTGCTAAGACTTAGAAGAACTTTATCAACATATTTTCCGTAAGAATCATCTGTATAGCCATTTATAGCCATCGCATAAAAATCTGGTTCCCCCCAAGTTCTACGGATTCGGAAGACTTCGGTCTCAATTGAATCACTGACAAAATAATAAATATTTCCTCCGTAACAAACTTTCATTCTTGCATATATTATTGTAGAATTATTATCTTTAATATGTCTTGATAAAATTGCAGAAGAGTTATTTACATTTATTGAAGAAAGTAATTTTAATTCTGGAGAAATAATGAAAATGCCAGAAGATTCATCTCCACTGGAAAAATATTCATTATAACAATTTCCAGAATTATCATATTGAATTGTATTATTATCTTTATAAAATAAATCCTTTTTCGCATTCCAGAATTGTTTAAGTTTTTTAATTGTTGAAAAATAAGTTTGATTCCAGATTAAAACTTCTTTATTTAAAAATGCCTGCTGAAGCCCAATCTTCTTTGCGTATTCGAAATTTTGCAAATACATTTCTTTATCATAGTTTTTCAGAAAATAAAAAACTTCTGTATTTGAATAAATCTTTCCATTTGTGTCTATTGCTTCTGGAAGGCCGTTTTCATTTACTGCGAAAACAACATAATCATTATGATTCTTTAAGATAAAACAGATTCCATTTCCAGTATTTAACCCATAATCAGTTTGTCCATCACTAATTCTGATATGATTTCCTACAGTAGAGATACAGAATTTTCCTAAAATATATATATCTTTAACTGGGTTCCAATATTCTATTTTTCTTTCCATGATTTTATTATCATGAAGTAAATAACACACAGCATTAACATAGTGATTCATGAAAATATCAGATGAAACTTCATCTACAAAAATACAATTAAGTCCTGGACCTAAATCATATTCATCTGCATTTGATAAAGTATAAATCTCATTTGTATAAAGTAGTCTTTCAATATTCTGAGCCCAGAAAAAAGTAGTCATCAATAATAATATTTGAAAACTGATGTGTTTTTTCATTAAACAAGTCCACAGCCGTTTTTTCTTTCTTCCGGATGTGCAACTTCAAAGCCGCACTTTGCTTCGGCATTCAATTCACGGAGTTCTTTCTTTCCATCAATATAAAGCTGATAATCGATTCCGGTGCTTTCGTAGCCGCAGCCTACATCCCAGTCGTCGCCGAGGGAATCTTTTATAATCTGTTCGCGCTGTTCGCGGGTTGTGTCTTTTATCAAAATACTCTGCATATTATTCAACTCCATAACAATCATAGCCGGAAGAGCGGAGTCTGTCGGCTACGTTTCCTGATTTGTCTTCACGAACAAGGACAATAAAATAAGTTGTGCCGCTTGCACGTTTTTCTGTTGTGATATAGGCATCAAAGCCTTTTGCTTTTACTTCATCTGCAAGAAGTTTTGCGTTGCTTTCAGTACGGAATAAACCAAGCTGCCATTTTGTAAACTTAGCCGGAGCAACAGATTTTTCTGCATCTTCAGATTTTGTACCACTCTTAGATTCAGTCTTTGGAGTTTCAACTTCAGCAAAGGTTCCTGTTCCCTGCTCTGCCTCACCGCTCTTTGGTACAAAGAACCAGAATGGTGTCGGTAACAACTGAGCATCGCCCTTTACAATAGAAGCTTCAATTGATTTTGGATAAAGTTTTGTAATCTGCTTTGAATAAGAGCTGTCTCCAGTAACATACCAGAGAGTAAGCAAAACTGCAGGCTTAACTGCATTCATTGAATCAACTTTCAAATAAGCCTGAAGCATTACAAGCGGTTCCTGAATATCTGAAACAGTATCTGCCTTACAAAGTGCGCTCCACTGACTGTAAAGCTTAATATATGCCTGTACTGTCGCATTTTTTGAATTGCGCACAGCAGAGTTCAAATAACTGTCAGCAGTAGCATAATCTCCAGAGCTCAAGGCGCATCGCACTGCATCAAGAACAATCTGCTCGTTAGTCTTTTTAGGCATTCCGGCAGCATCACCAGCAGCAATAGCAGCGGCTTGCGCATAAGATTTTTGTGCATCATCATACAAAGCCATCTGTTCCTGAAGTGAAGCAAGAAAAATATAAGCAGCACGTTTTTCGGCGGCCACTGTCATTTTAGAGATTTGCGATTTAAGATATGAAACTGATTCTTCAACAGAATCTTTTTTTGCAGCCTCAGACGTAACAAATGAGGCTGTGAGATCTGCAGCAAAAACTGAAGCAGAAAGGAAAATTGCAGCAACAATTAAAACTAATTTCTTCATATATTATATTTCGGCTTCCGGTTTGCGTTCTTTTATCTTTTTAGCTTCTTTTTCAGCCTGCTTTTCTTTTGCAAGACGGAGCTTTTCTTCTGCCTTAGCTTTCTTTTCGAGTTTTTTCTGTGCACGAACTTCTGCGTCACTTGCAGGAGCCTTCATTTTGGCAACAAGAATAAACAATAATGCAAATATAATTCCAGCGCCAAAAGCAATCAAAGCAAGAACTGCAACCGGCAAATCTGTATAAGTCTTAAAGAACCAGAATGTACACGCATTGCTGAGGTTCATGCCGATAAAAAATGCCATAAAGACAATAAGCAATAGAATAAGAATTAAAGAAACGATCATTTTATCCCTCCATCACCCCACGGAATGTATTTCCGCTGAGTTCGGTTATTTTTACATTTACAAAACTGCCGATTTTTGATTTATCTGCCTTAAACGCAATTTTTTCATGCTGTTCAGTCTGTCCAAGAAGTTCAGTCTTATCATCACGACTGACACCTTCTACCAGAACCATTACTGTACTTCCAACCCGCTTACTCATCTGCTCATGTGTATGCTCAAGCTGAAGGTCAATTACTCTCTGCAAACGTTCCTTGCGAATTTCAACCGGAATCTGTTCCAGTTTTGCAGCAGGAGTTCCTTCTCGCGGATTATAAAAATACATCATTGCAGATTCATATTTTACCTGGCGCATTAAATCCAGAGTATCTTCAACATCAGCCTCTGTTTCTCCAGGGAAGCCCATCATAATATC
>CADANN010000041.1 GCA_902789325.1 uncultured Spirochaetaceae bacterium | reverse complement strand
TCAGAAGGAGAATATTCTTTTTTAGGAGGGATGATTGCACGAATCTTTCTTTCGTCTTCATCCATAATATGAGGAGCAGGAGGAGTGTCATCGGCATCTTCCAGTTCTTCGAGCTCTTCTAATTCGTCGAGTTCCTCGGCATCTTCAGCATCTTCTGGCAATTCTTCTACTTCATCGAGTTCTTCAACGTCTTCTGCAAGGTCTTCAACTTCGTCGACTTCTTCAGTTTCCTCTGAGAGTTCCTCTACTTCGTCGAGTTCATCTACATCTTCCGTGAGTTCTTCGACTTCGTCGGCATTCTCAGTGTCTTCTGCCAATTCTTCGACTTCATCAAGCTCATCTACATCTTCTGTCAATTCCTCGACTTCGTCAACATCCTCAACATCTTCCGCGAGCTCTTCTACTTCGTCGAGTTCATCAACGTCTTCAGCCAACTCCTCTACTTCATCAAGTTCATCGACATCTTCCGCAAGCTCTTCTACATCTTCTGCAAGTTCTTCGACTTCATCAAGCTCATCCACTTCTTCAACCGGAGCCGCCTTCTTTGCCGCAACAACCTTAGCGACACCTGCCCCAGCCGCTACTCCCGCAGCGCCTGCAACAACCGTAGTTACACCACGATTCTGGAGAACCTCTTCGAGCATACGGCGGATTTCTGCAATTGAAGCCCCGGAAATATCTGCACTGCCACCGGCATTTGCAACTGGTGCACTCACATTGTTTGCACCACTTTCGCTTCCAGCCTTAGCTTCAAAAATCGCAAAAATCTCATCCCAATTTTTTTCGAGATATTCAGAAAGTTCTTTGCGGCGTTTTTTAGAATGAACATGAAGACTCTTTATAATTTCTTCACTCAAATCATTGCGGCGTGTACGGAGCTGACGCGCAACATCATTCCATTCGCGTTTTTCTTTGCCATCAAGATAATTTTCAATAATTCCAAGCTGCAGTTTTTTGATTCGCTTCTGCAAGGTAACAACCGGGTCACGGAAGAAACTGAAAAGCAAAAAGACAATCAGAAGAATCGAAATAAATACACAAATATAAATAAGCAGGCGGAGCTCTGCAGAGAGTTCAAAAATATCACTTGTATAAACCGCACTCACACGGATTTTACCAATGCGATTACTTGAAAGAGCAACGTAGAATCGGCCATCAGGGAGTTCAAGGAGTTTTTCCGGCTGCTGATAATTATCGCTGCCACGAGCCATTGCTTCACTGCGGCTCTTCCAGTAATTTAAGGCTGGTTCACGGAAAGTTCCACGATTTCCATACGGAAGATTCAAAATAAAACCGCCCTTGTAATCATCATCAGCAAAAAGAGTCATTCCTTCGCCAAGTGAAATTACATCACGGGCAATCAGTTCTTTTTCTACCTCACGCATGTTCAGATAGAACAGGCAGAGGCCCGAATAAATGCCATCTACCCAGCAGAATGGAACTGAAAGAATGAGTCGGGCACGGCTTTCATCGCACAAAAGCACAGATTTTGTTTCGCTTGTGATTTTCAGCAGCGTTTCAAAATCAATTTCACCGGTGTCTTTTACAATGTCGTTGTAATTTTTGTAGACTTTGCTGATTCCATTCTGTTTTAAGAGATCAGAATCATCAAACGAACTGTAATGCACGTTTCGCCCGTTTTTATCTACAATTCGAATGCCATTTAGGGCTGGAATCTGAGAAAAAAGCGTTTCCGTAAGACGGCGGCGGGTATTTACATCGCTTTCGGACGGATTCTGGACATAATAAGAGCGCACGGAGGCATTTTTTGTCCAGGCATTGTCGCCTTTTTCGACTAAAGTGAGAATCTCGGAAATGTACGAATCGCAACTTTCAGAAATCTTGTCGAGCTGCCCGGTATTTTCTTCGATTTTTGCCTGAGTATAAAATCGCGTTTCCAGCTCTTTAAAAAGAGTGGTATTAAAACTCAAAACAAAACCCGCAAAAAGCCCAAGGGCTGCAAGCAGACTGAAAGCAATCTTCTGGCCAGAAGTCATTTCTACCCTTAGATTATCGGCAAAAGGAGCCATTTTCTGCACTGCATAAATACATCCAGCTTGCAAATTTTGTTTGCGGAATAGCTATAATTGGAGTATAGTTTATGTGATGATTGATGTAGAGAAAGAAGAAGGGGCTGTGCCACGCGCATTGCTCGTTGGTGAGCCTGGAAACAATTTACAGGAACTCAAGAATCTGGTTATTACGCTCGGAATGGACGTAATTCAGCGGCTTACTTTGAACCGAATGGAAGTTCATCCGGCTTATGGTATTGGAAAGGGTAAGGCGCAGGAAATTGCTGAACTTGCTAAGCAGATTGAAGCCGACTGCATTATTTTTGATTTTAACCTTGAACCACGCAAGCAGCGAAACTGGGAAGAATTAACCGGCATTTCATGCTTTGACCGTCAGGAAGTAATTATCCGCATATTCGGGCAGCGTGCTCAGACTAAAGAAGCTGTTCTTCAGGTTGAACTTGCCCGCCTTTCCTATTCACTTCCACGCCTTGCACATATGAATAAGGATTTTTCACGTCAGCGTGGTGGTGCTTTTGGTGCAAAGGGGGCCGGTGAAACTCAGCTTGAACTTGATCAGCGTCTTGTTCGCGAAAAAATCAGCGCAATCAAAAAAGAACTCGCTGAAATTGAGTTAAATAGAAAAACTCAGCGTAAGCAGCGCGACAAAATGCCTGCCTGTGCCCTCGTCGGATATACAAACGCGGGAAAATCTTCCTTATTAAATGCACTTACAGGGGCCGATGCCTACGTAGAAAACAAACTTTTTGCGACACTCGACCCGCTTACCCGTAAACTGCCGCTCAACGACAGTGCTGGTGTCCTCATAACAGATACCGTTGGATTTGTAAGCAATCTTCCACATCACCTTATTGATGCATTTAAGTCTACTCTTGAAGAAGCAGTTTATGCTGATTTGCTGCTGCTGGTTCTCGACTCGTCTGATCCGGAAGCAGAACTTCAGTACGATATTGTATGCAGCGTTCTCGAAGACATTGGTGCCGACAAAAATCCACGTCTTATTCTTTTGAATAAAGTTGATAAGGCTGATGATGAAAACCACACCCTGCAGAAGCTGCGCTTAAAGTTCCCGGATGCAATTTTAATCAGTGCAAAAGACGAAACTGGTTTTATTGACCTTAAGGCTCGCATTTACGAACTGCTTTATGGTGAACAGGCAGAATATATTATTCCTGTAACACAGGTTGTTTTGATAAATCAGCTCAAAAAATCAGGCTGTGTTGAAAAAGAAGAATGGCTTGATGACGGAGTTCACATTACAGCCCGCGCAACAGGACGGCTTTTAGCCCTCTGCTCACCTTTCCTAAAAAAATAAACAAGGATTTGCATCATGCTTGGCGACAAAATCGATAACCGCAATTTACTCAATAAGATTCTCATTGCAATCATAATTTTTCTTGTAGTTGTGATTGTAATGGGTACAATTTTTGGCCTGTTAAATAGAAAGAATCATACTACTGAAGTTCTTATTTCTCAGGGAAAAGCAGAAAGCCTTATGGCACCTGCGGATACAAGTGATGTTGCTTATTATGAACTCGGCACCTTGCGCATATCCACTGCCGGCGAAAAATCAGAAGAAAATGGATGCATAATGATTCTTTCTCCATGGCTTGCCTACCCTGCCGGCGACACTGTTCTCTTTGAAGAAATCTCTCGCAAAAGTGGTGCAATCAAAGGAATCTTTCAGGCTTATTTTTCTGCCAGAACTAAAAATCAGCTGCTCACAGAAACCGAAGAGCATATTGAATCAGTTATAAAAGATGAAATTAACGCCGACTTGGCACTCGGAAAAATCAGCGATATATATTTCACCGACTATCTGTTCTTAGAATGACAAGCACTCTAAAAAGTTATATACTCCTAACAAAAGAGGTTATAACTATGAGTGCAAAAACGATTCCAGCCAGAAAAGATGTTCCCGCTAAAGACAAATGGAACTTATCTTCAATTTATAAATCAGATGATGAATGGGAAGCTGCCCTTAAAACAATTCCTGAACTTACAAAAAAAGCAGCCGCTTACAAAGGCCGCCTCGGTGAATCTGCCGTAACGCTTCTTGCAGCCCTTAAAGAACTGGAAGCTGCAAATCTAGCAATGGAAACTGTATATCATTATGCATCTCTCCAGCACGAAGCAGATGAAGATGACTCTGCTGCAACAGACCGCGATGGTCGTGCAATGATGGCTTATACACAGATGCAGGCAGAACTCAGCTTTGTTGATCCTGAAATCCAGGAAATTGATGAAACAAAACTCCGCAGCTGGATAAGCACAAAAGAATTCGCAGATTATCGCATATATATAGAAAAACTTTTGCATTTTAAGCAGTATATTTTGAGCGAAAAAGAAGAGCGCATTCTTTCTCTTGCAATGCAGCCTGCTCAGACAGCCGAAACAGCCTTCAGTGTACTTACAAATGTTGATATGAACAAAACCTTTGGCACTGTAACAGAAAACGGCGAAGAAAAACAGCTTACAGAAACTACCTGGGGTGTATTCATGCACTCTCAGGACCGCAAAGTACGCGAAGAAGCTTACAAAAAGTTCTATGCAAAATATGAAGAGCATCAGAATACTATTGCCGCGCTCTACGCCGGCTCCGTAAACCAGGACGTTTTCAGCATGCGCGCCCGCGGCTACAAGAGCTCCCTCGAGCAGGCACTCTACGGTAACAAAGTACCAACCGCCGTTTACCACAACCTAATCGACTGCGTTCACAAGAACCTTCCAGCCCTCCACGAGTATTACAAGCTCCGTCGCGAAGCTCTCGGTCTGGCAAAGGGCGAACTCCGCCATTACGATGTGTACGTGCCTCTCGTAAAATCTGTAAAAACCGTTACACCTTATGAACAGGCCGTAGAAATCTGTAGAGCCGCACTCGCGCCGCTCGGCACCGAGTACACAGACAGACTCTGCGACGGCCTCTTAAACGGCTGGGCAGACCGTTACGAAAACGTGGGCAAACGAAGCGGAGCCTTCAGTTCGGGCTGCTACATCGGTAACCCATATATTCTTTTGAACTATAATGAAGAAAATATCCGTGACGTATTTACAATGGCGCATGAAGGTGGACACAGTATGCACAGCTGGTATTCTGTACATAATAATCCGTTTATGTGCTATGACTACACAATTTTCGAAGCAGAAGTTGCTTCTACATTTAACGAAGAGCTCGTATTCCAATATCTTTACAAGAATGCAAAAGACGACGAAATGAAAAAATATCTGCTTTCTATGAGAGCAGATGATATTCTTGCTACCCTTTATCGTCAGACAATGTTTGCAGAATTCGAATTAAAGGCTCATGAGCTTGTAGAAAACGGCACTCCTCTTACAGCAGAGTTGCTCCGCAAAATCTACCGCGAACTTCTTGAACTTTATTTTGGTCCTGAAATGACTTTTGAATCAAACAGCGACATGGAAGGTCTTAGAATTCCTCATTTCTACAGTGCTTTCTATGTTTACAAATACGCAACAGGAATTTCTGCCTCAATGGCACTCGCAAAACGTGTAACAAACGGTGGCGAAAAAGAACGCGAAGACTATTTTGCATTCTTAAAGAGCGGTGGTTCACGATATCCTATTGAAAGTCTTAAGGTTGCCGGTGTTGATATGGCTCAAACAGAACCAGTTCAGGCTGCTTGTGACGAGTTCAAAAAAATCGTTGCAGATTTGGAAAAACTGTTACATAATTAAATGATAGTTAAATATGAAACGCATTGCCTTATTTGTACACAATTTGACAGTTGATTATTCTCTTGCTGTTGCACAGGGCGTCGCTTCATATTTTACTCAGGATAAAGACGTAAAACTTGTTATTGCACAGACCAATCAACCATATTATCCGTACGGACTTTATGAATATCAGTATTGGGCTGGTGCAGAACTCTTAAAAGCCGAAGATATAGATCTGATAATGATTGTAACAAGTGCGTATCAGACCTATATCCGGGAAAAAGATCTTATCTCATACCTGAAACCGTTTACAAATAAGCCGATTGTATCAATTGCCGTAGATTTACCTTTTGAAAAGGTTCATTATACGGTAAGTGACTGTTATAAGGCATATGATCAGGTAGTTGAACATCTTATTACTGAACATGGCTGCAAAAACATCGGTTTTATTTCAGCGGCTAAGACAGAATCAAAAGAAGCAGTAACTCGTCTTGATGCCTTCAAAAAAGCCCTAAAAAATCATAATCTTGATTTTAACCCGGAAAATGTAATTGAAGGCTATTTCATTCGCGAAGCCTCTTATAACATAACCCTCGAAAAATACAAATCAAAAAAAGATATAACTTTTGATGCATTGATTTCTGCAAACGACTTAATGGCAGAAGGTGTAATGAAGGCTCTCCAGCAGCTTGGAGTCAAAATCCCAAAGGATGTTAAGATTATCGGTTTTGATGATACCGTTCGTGCATCCTTTACATCACCTTCCCTTTCAACTATTGATCAGGATATAGCCGGACAGGGATATGAAGCTGCAAAAATTGCACACAGAATCCTTAAAGGAGAGAATGTACCTCGCGAATCCAAGGTTTTTGCAGAACCGGTATACCGTCAGTCTTGCGGATGTATAAAAACGAGCAATACTTCATTTGTCAGCCGTAATCAGGATGGAAAAATCATTCCAAATACCCACATAAATTCACAGACTATTGAAGATTATACAGAATCTTCAAAGGAAATTGTCGGAATTTACACACTTCTCGATACCTTCCAGACAAATCATACATTACGAGAGCTTTTCAATTCACTACCAGAAATCTGTGGACAGATGAAAGTTGCTTCTATGGCCGTCGCTCTATATGATGAGCCAGTTGCCTTCAAAAAGAATGAAGATATTAAATTGCCGGAAAAAGCATATCTTAAAGATTATATAGAAGGTAACAAGCATATAATTCCTTATGATGAAAAAGGAATTGAAGTAGATACCCGTAAGAGACTTATTCCCGAAACCTATGCTACAAAAATGTCTGGAGTATTTATTGTTCATCCGATTTTCGCGGGTGAGCGTCAGTATGGTTATATTATCCTTCAGCCTACAAACTCAAAGTTTAATATTCATCATGTTTATCTCAAATTGATTATAAATGCCATTGCAAATGCTTATGATTTTACCCAGGCAGTTTCAAAAAATCAGGCACTTACAAACCGCAATGAAAAGCTTTTGAAAAACAATCAGGTATTAAACTACCAGAACAGCATAGATGAATTGACTCATGTACTGAACCGCCGTGGTTTTATGGATAAGGCCGAAAAAGAACTCAAAAAAGCAGCCAGAAGCGGAAAAAGCGGAATGGTTTTCTTTGCAGATATGGATGGCCTCAAAAAAATCAACGACACATTTGGTCATAAAATTGGTGATCTCGCCATTCAAACAGAAGCAAGGGTTATTCAGGAAGCATTCCGCGCAACAGATATAGTTGGTCGCCTTAGTGGTGATGAATTTGCCATCGTTTCTACGGGCCTCACTCGCGGCTACATCTCTGCCATCAGAACTCGAATAGAACAACTTAACAAAATCTTTTCTGAACAGGCCAACTTACCACTTACCCTTTCGCTGAGTTTGGGCTATGTTCCTTTCACTCCAGAAAAAATAGACTTAGATGTACTTCTTTCAAGTGCAGATGAAAAGCTTTATGAAGAAAAAGAAATAAAGCATGCACAAAAAATACAATAAATCACTTTTTTCTAAAGTTTTAACTCATTCTCTCCGATATTAAAAAGGTGGTATTTTACACTAATTGCAATAACTGCTAAACCGTGCTAAAATTATTTTAGGTGCGAAAAAGTTAGGAGAAGATTAAATTGAATAAGGCAGAATTTAAGACATTTTTATCAGCTGTTCCAAAGGCAGAGCTGCACCTCCACCTCGAAGCAGTAATAACTATCAGCGGAATTAAAAAGCTTTACAAGAATAAATTCGGCAAAGAAATGACTAAAGAAGAGCAGAAAGAGCTTTTCTCATATAACGATTTGAATGGATTCATTCAGTCATTCTTAAAAATCCAGGGCATGTATTCTTCTGTAGAAGATTTTAGAATTGTTTTTGATGAACTGGAAAAATATCTCGTAAAAAATGGAATTACATATACTGAAGTGTTCTTTGCACCTACAGCCTTCCTTAAAATGGGCTTTAAGTACGAAGACATGGTAAAGATTTTCCACGAAAAGATTTCAGCAATCAAAGCAAAACGTGGAATTACCATCAAACTTCTTATGGATGTTTCCCGCACATTCGGTTGTGAAAATGCTATGCACAACTATGAACTTCTAAAGCAGTTCCCATGTGAAGATATCATTGGTATTGGTTTGGGTGGTGCAGAAGCAAAAGGTCCTGCAAAGGATTTTGCTCCTGTTTATGAACTCGCTCATAAAGAAGGCTGGCACGCAGTTGTTCACGCCGGCGAAGATGTGGGCCCTGAATCAATCTGGGATTCTATCAACTTCCTTCATGCAGAACGTATTGGTCACGGAATTACTGCAATTCAGGATGAAAAGTTGATGGAAGAAATCAAAAAGACCCAGCTTCCAATTGAAATCTGTATTACTTCAAATACATTTACAAAGAAAATTGTTCAGAAGGCAAAAGACCATCCGGTTCGCGCATTCTACGACAAGGGCATTCCAGTAAACATCAACACTGATGACCCGGTTTTCTTTAAGACTACCCTGCTCGACGAGCTTTGGATCTGTCACAAAGATTTGAACTTCACAATGGATGAAGTAAAGGAACTGGTTAAGAACAGTTTCCGCCAGTCGTTTATGAGTGACAAAGACAAGAAAGCGGCCATAGCGGCAGTTGACGCTGCATGGAAATAAGTGATATGCTCGGGACTACCCGAGCATTATTTTTTTAACCTATGACAAAACTCGAACAATACTACAACAAATTCCACGAAGAACATCGTCTCACTACGCGCCATGGCCTGGTTGAATTCCGTACTACTATGCATTATATAGAGGAATCAATTAATAGATGCCGAAACAAGTTCGGCATGACAGAGGGACTAAAAATAGCCGACATCGGAGCTGGCACCGGCCGCTACTCTGTCGAACTCTGCCACCGCGGCTACGATGTAACTGCCGTTGAACTTGTAAAACACAATATCGAGATTCTCCGCTCAAAACACGAAAACATCAAAACCTGGCAAGGTGACGCACGTGATCTTCACTTTTTAGAAGATCAGACTTTTGATGTTACCCTACTCTTTGGCCCGCTCTATCATCTTCATGGTGATGAAAATAAACTTGCTGCAATCAACGAAGCAAAGCGAATCACCAAAAAGGGCGGCATTATTCTGATTGCTTATGTAATGAATGAGTACAGTGTAATTTCCTATTGTTTTAAGGAACACAAATGGAATGAGGTTACCCAGAAAGGCGGACTTTCTCCAGACTTCCATACAATATGTACCGAAGATGATTTATATGATTATGTAAGATTAGATGATATTAACAGATTGAATAAAGCCACAGGACTCGAGCGAATCAAAATAATCTCTGCCGATGGTCCTGCAGATTATATGCGCCGTGAACTCAACGAAATGTCAGAAGAAGAGTTCGAAGCATTTTGTGCTTTCCAGCTTGCCAACTGCGAGCGTCCGGAACTTGTGGGCGCAGGCAGTCATTGTGTTGATATTGTACGAATCGGTGATTAGCCGCGAGCCTTAATAGTCTCGGCAATCTTCTTTACATCCTGAATCTTGCCTTTAGCTGCAACTAACAAAGAATCGTCGCTGTCAACAATTACTACATCATCAAGACCAATTGTTGCAATTGTGCGTTTTCCGCCACGGATATAACTTGAAGTTGTATCGAGGGTAATTACATCACCTTTTATAACATTCTGATTTTCATCTTTCTTGCTGATATCGTAGAGTGCAGACCATGAACCAACATCATCCCAGCCGGCATTCAGTTTTACAACCTTACCCTTTGTGGTCTTTTCCATAACGGCATAGTCAATTGAATCGCCTTTTATTTTTCCAAAGGAATCTTTATCAAGACGGATAAAGTCAGTATCTACTATAGCCTTTTCGAATGCAGCAATAGAAAGCTCTGCCATTTCTGGGTTGTGAACCTTAAGTTCATCAAGGAAAGTAGAAGCCTTGAATACGAACATTCCGCTGTTCCATGCATATTCACCGCTTGCAAGATATTCTTGTGCTTTTTCAAGACAAGGTTTTTCTACAAAGCGTTCCAAAGTATATGCTCCATCAGTTTCGCTACCGGCAGCCTTAACATAACCATAACCAGTAGCTGGGAAAGTCGGAACAATACCAAAAGTTACGAGAGCTCCTTTTTCTGCGTTACAGGCAGCAGCCTTTACTGCGTTCTGGAAAGCAGGAACATCAGCAATAACGTGGTCACTTGGAAGAACTACAACAACAGCATCCTTATCCTGTTTCATAGCGGCGCAACATGCAGCAGCAATTGCGGGAGCTGTATTTTTTGCCATTGGCTCAAGAATAATTGTTGGCTTCTTTTCACTCACCTCGCCAATCTGCTGGGCAACCATAAAACGATGTCCCTCTCCGCAGGAAATAATAGGACTTCCAAGTTCGAGGCCCTTAAGACGAAGTAAAGTTTCCTGAATCATTGTGCGCTCACTAACGAGCGGTAAAAACTGTTTTGGATGGTCGCCCCAAGAAAGCGGCCAGAGACGGGTTCCTGCCCCGCCACTCAAAATAATTGGAATGATTGTCATAAGTTACCTCTTCAAATAAACCATTAAAAGCATAATATCACTATTTCGGATTCCGCTGATTCGGTTTGCCTGTCCTAGTGTTACCGGACGAATTGCTTCAAGTTTGTTGCGGCTTTCAGCAGAAAGCGACGGAATACTGCCATAGTCAAAATCTGCAGGGATTCGCGCATTCTCCATTTTGTGAAGCTTTTCAACGCGCTTATCCTGCTTTTCTATATAATACTTATATTTTGCATCAATTTTAGCCATTTCCCAGTCTGCTTCAGGATAGCCAGGATTTTCCATATCTGGCTTTTTAAGAAGCATGGCTTCGATTTCAGAAAGGCGTGCATATTTTTCATTTACAGCATCAAGCTGTGCCTGAGTCTTAAGGCCGCAGCGGAATGCATATTTTGCGAGACGACGGTCTGCTGTATCATGGCGGAGTTTGAGACGATACTCAGCGCGGGCTGTAAACATTCGATATGGCTCTTTTGTTCCGAGAGTTACAAGGTCATCAATAAGAACGCCAATGTATCCTTCGTCACGGCCCAAAATTACCGGCTCAAATTCAGGGATAGTATCAAACTTATCAAAGCCAGCGTCCATCTGAACCTTGCGCTCATAGTTATTGAGTTCGTTTGTTTCCCGCTCGGAAATCTCAGCAAAGCGAGCTTTTTCTTCATTGGTCATGTCGGCTTTTGGACGGAAGGCGCCCGCCTCGGTACTTGATGGTACGCCGTTGAGTGAGTGCGGAATCTCAGCCAATGGACCGCATACTTTTATATGTTCACGAGCATAAAGCCCGGCATTCATTCCAGCAATAAGGCCCTGGCCTGCAGCTTCCTCATATCCAGAAGTTCCATTTATCTGACCGGCATTAAAGAGACCTGCTACACGCTTTGTTTCCAGTGAAGGATAGAGCTGTGTCGGCTCAACAAAGTCATATTCAACCGCATAACCCGGACGGCTCTGAACTGCATTTTCAAAACCGTGCATTGTGCGCATAAAGGCATCCTGAACACACTCAGGAAGACTCGAAGAAAGCCCGTTCAAATAAATCTCATCAGTTTCCAGACCTTCCGGCTCAACAAAAATCTGATGGCGGTCGCGCTCTTTAAAACGCATAACCTTGTCTTCGATGGAAGGACAGTAGCGTGGACCAATTCCGCTGATTTTACCGCTGTACAAAGGAGAACGGCCAATGTTCTCACGGATAATCTTATGAGTTTCTTCATTAGTATAAACAATATGGCAGTTTACCAGAGGGCGCTCAACTTTTTCAGTTTCAAAACTGAATGGAATAACTTCTTCGTCGCCAGGCTGTTCGTCCAGTTTACTGAAGTCCACAGTCTTTCTCAAAATACGTGGAGGTGTTCCAGTCTTCAAGCGACCGGTTGTAAAGCCAAGTCTGTGAAGGCTTTCTGTCAAACCATAAGCAGCAGGCTCCCCTACACGTCCGCAAGGAGCATCATATTCACCAATAAAAATACGACCACCAAGGAAGGTACCTGTTGTCAAAACAACAGAACGTACAGGAATAATTCGGCCACGCTCTGTAACTACTCCAGTTACCTTCTGACGCATTCCACTCTTTGCGGCAGCAGTTCTAGCCTCACCACGTTTTTCACCAGGAATAGTTCCAACATCAGCCGAACTGTCACTGTTTGGAGGAAGCGGTGTCGAGCTCGCAGTCGTCAGGATATCAATTACAGTATCCATCAATGTATAGAGATTAGGTGTAGTTTCACAAATCTTACGAGCCAGCTGAGAATAAGTAATCTTATCAGCCTGAGAACGTGGAGCCTGAACTGCAGGGCCGCGGCTCTTATTAAGCATTCGGAACTGAATCATCGACTTATCAATCAGTTTTGCCATCTGACCGCCAAGAGCATCTATTTCGCGAACAATATTTCCCTTGGCAATTCCACCAATAGAAGGGTTACAACTCATTCTGGCAATTGCATCCGGAGTCTGGGTAATCAAAACAGTTTTAAGTCCCATGCGGGCACAAGCAAGTCCCGCCTCAATTCCGGCATGTCCCGCACCAACTACGGCAACATCATAATAATCATAAAAACCAGGCATTTATTTATATCCTCTTTCGACTTTCAACTGCTTGTAAAATCTTCTTATCAAACTCTTCCTTTGAAAACTTCTGCACGTGTGCAGTATAAACACTGCGGTCTGTAAACTCACTCTCACGTTTTTCAAATTCTTCCATACAGGCGATCAAGCTTTCTGCAGTCTGCTCATCAAAGAAAAGACCTGTCTTTCCTTCCTGAATTGAATCGCAGGCACCACCCTTTCTGTATGCAAGAACAGGACATCCAGCAGAATTAGCTTCAACCGGAATAATTCCAAAATCTTCAATTCCAGGGAAGAGCAAAGCTTTAGCCTTTGCAAAATACTCGCAGATTTTTTCGTCACTAACACGGCCAGTAAAAGTCACAAGTCCGCTCTTTGCATATTTTTTTGCTTCCTTAGATTTTCCATCTCCAATCACAACAATCTTTCTGCCAGATTTTATGCAGGCTTCAATTGCAAGATCCGCTCTTTTGTAACCAACCAGCTGACCAAAGAATAAATAGAAATCTTCCGGTGCACGCACTACAGACTCGTATCTCTTAATATCACAAGGAGGGAAAATTACTTCAGCATCACGATTATAATAACGTTTGATTCGAGCCGCAACAAATGAAGAGTTTGCAACAAAATGATCAACCAGATTGCTCGACATAACGTCCCACTGGCGGAGCCCCGGAATCATTTTTTTCATAAAGAACTTTACCAGCGGATTTGATTTTCTAAAGTACTCGTGATACATATCCCAAAGATAACGCATTGGAGTATGACAGTAACAGATATGGAAAGCACCGGGAGCAGGACACACACCTTTTGCAGGTCCCGACTCGCTGGAAATAATAAGGTCATAACCAGTGAGGTCAAGTTCCATCAAAGCATTAGGCATAAACGGCATGTACTTCTGGTACATTTTTTTAGCCATAGGCCAGCCGTTAATTTTTGTCGTATAGATTTTATGAGATTTTATAGTATCAGAAATTTTATCCGGATTATAAACGTTGGTATAAATATCAGCTTCCGGAAAAAGACGGCACAATTCTTCAACAACCTTTTCAGTAATGCACAATTGCAACTTTCATTTAAGACTCCTATGGCGAACATCATACCAAATTTATTAAAAAATGTAACGTGCCCCCATTGTCAAAGAAATGCCTGGCATAGTATAGCCTTCTACTGACTGATACTGCCAGTTTAATAAATTATCCACTTTCAAATACGGTGTAAAACAATCTTTTATCGGTGCTGATTCTACAGCAAGATTCATAAGCACATAAGGCTTCAGATAATATAGATTCATATTATCTGTATAACGCCGACCAGTATATGTTGCACTAAGAGAGATTTTCACAAGTTCGAAGTTCAAGGTGCTAGTCAGATTACAAACAAGATCTGGAGTCCACATAATACGTTTACCATAAGTGTATTTGTTTTCTTTATCTAAAAGCCGGTTATAAAGATATTCACCGTTCAAATCCAAAATCCAGAGACCTGCAAATAAATCTGCACTAAGATTAAAATCTACGCCAAGGTAAAAAGCACTTGCAATATTTTGAGTTGTTCCGCCTTCCCATTTAATTTTATCTTTATAATAATCAGAAAATACGGTAACGCCAAAAACAAAAACAGAACTTCTATTTCCCTGTCCCAACCGGATATTTTTCAATACTGCACCAAGGTCTCCACCCCAGCCATATTCAGGCTTAAGATTCGGGTTTCCATGATAGCCGCCCCCCTGCCAAAATAAATCATCCATATTTGGAAATTGCACCATTCGGTAGACATCTGCCGTCAACTGTAATGAACCGTTCGCAAAAATCTCATGTTCCCAGGCCACACCCGCTTTAGGTACAAATGCAAAATTAGATTTCAAATCATTTATACAAAGCTTGCCTGCCATTGGTAAACTAAATGACCATCCGCCTCTAGCTGCAATTTTTGTAGTCTCTTTAAAAACACCAGATACCTGAGAATGATTTCCATCATTTGTTGAATCAAGTGTTGTAAAATCTGCCGAGAGGCCAGCTGTCTGCTGAACACGCCCCCCAGCAAGTGAATTAAAATCGACAGTTCCTGTATATTTAATTGTATTAATAACGTGGTGACTGTTTTCGCTGCCTGCCATAGTTTTATGCATATGATTTTTATAAAAGCGATTATTGAAAAGCCATGCCACACTGTTCTTCATATTGAAAAAATCTGCAATCGCAGGATTCCAGAGCGAAAAAGAAAGATTATTATTGTAATCCCTCTGAAGTCCCTGATCGCTGGAATTTACAGAGCCCGGTGTGTTTTTGTGTCCACCATAAAAAATCTCACCAATTGAAAAATAATTACCATTACCAAAATATTGAGTTAGAAAAGATGAAGCATTTCCGTCTATAACCGACGCATTTTCCTGATTCTTCCAGATTCCCTTTTTATCAGCAGCCCCAAAAGCTCCATCACAAAGCGAATAGGTTTTATCCATCTTATAAAGATAGCGGTTACCCGCAAAATTTAGAGTGCCGCTTGCAGTCAAAAAAGAGTTCTCACCAAGCCGCCCTTCAAATCCAAGCTTTTGAAAAACAGAATCCAGCGGTCGCTCAGAATTGAAAAAAGTTTTTATCGACACATCTGTCTTCAAAGTATTTCTCAAATTAATCTTTTTCATTCTGATGTAAATAACACCGCCCACGGCTTCTTCATCTTCTACACCTTCCGTAAAACCACCGCGAATAATTTCAATTTTCTCCACCCCAGACAAATCTATAGAAGAAAGGTCAAAAGTTCCGTACTGCGCATTATTCACACAAATACCATCAATCACAACGCGCACCGTTTCATCCGTAAATCCACGCACACTCGCCTTACTCTCAAGCCCATATGGCCCGTAAGAAAGCATCTGAATCCCGCAGCGTTCCACCAGTTCCGACAGACTCTCATAATGTGCCGCCTCAATATCCTCTGCCGTAATTACAAACTTCTGCTCAACAGTGGCCGGAATAAAAGTCGTCACCTCCGGCAAAAGAATTTCCGCATCATCGGCAAAACAGAGAAAACTGAAAATATGAATTGAAAGAAAAAAAAGTAAAAGACGGTTTTTCATCGTATTAAGAAAAAAAGGGGAAAGCCCCCTGCGCTCCAAAGACCGTAGAGGGCAACAATGATCTGTCATTGAGAGGAGCGTAGCAACGAATCAATCTTATTAAATGGATTGCTTCGCTTTGCTCGCAATGACGGAAAATAATCTACTCAGAAATTCTTTGAAAACTTGTTGATATATAAGTAAAGTATCCATTCTCTTTAGTATACTGTAATACACAGTCTTTCAAAGAATTTGCCCACTTCTGATCCATATAATTTGCATCACACATCTGAACAGAAGTAGAGGTCAGATTCTGATAAGCAATTGCTCCCCATTTTCCAGTTACATCTACCTCTACAATACCATATAATGAAATTGGTTTTGAAAATTTATAATATAAATAACCAGAAGTTTCAGATGTTTCGAATATATACACAGTACTATCATGGGCTCCATAACTTGCAGTTTCTACCTTATTTAGTGCATACTGACATCCATAACCATCATAAGCCCAATAATCAGGATATGCATCACCCCATTTGCCAACAATTCCATCTTCACTAGTAAGAGCACGAACATTCTCTGGAAGTACAACCGCAGCAGGTGCTGAACCTTCATCATCAGACTGTGGTTTACATCCCACAAATGCCAAACATGCAACGAACATTACCGCTGCGAACAAACGAGAAAATTTTAGATTTTTCATTATTTCCTACCCGGAAAGCGAACTTGCGCACTTTCCAAAAGTTGAGATATCCCATCATACGAAGGGCGTGTACCAAAGTTTCCGGACTCGCAGAATTCGGGACTAACCTTCCCGGAACTGGCTGGCTCCAGTGGTTGTAACAGTCCTTAGAAAGATTATCGGGTCAAGCCCGATAATGACAATCGTCTGCATACCGTTGCGCATTCAGTTCAGGCCTCTCACCTGATTCCATTGAAATACACGCCGTTAATATATCAAAAAAAAGACCCCGAAACAAGTTCGGGGTGACACATCTATTTTACAAGATACTCTGCCAGTTCTTCAGCCTTCAGCATAATCACTTTGGCACCATGCTCTTCCAGGAACTTTTTACCGCGGAAGCCCCAGTCTACGCCAATCACATCAAGGCCTGCATTCATACCAGTCTGCATATCAACATCAGAATCCCCAATGAATACAGCTTTCTGGCCTTCAGATTTTCCATCCATTCCTGCTCGATTCAAAATCTCATAAATACCATCTGGAGCTGGCTTTGGAGGCATACCAGGGCGGCTGCCAGAAATAATATCAAAAAGACCCGGGAAATAATCATCACAAAGAGCAATTGCCGCAGGCTCAACCTTATTTGTATTTACTGCGATTTTAATTCCAGCCGCACGCAAGGTCTTTATACATTCTGGAATACCAGCATAAGGTGCAGTTTTGATTGCACAATGTTCTTCATAGTAGGCAATAAAATCAGCCAGAATTTTATCAAACTCAGGATTCTCGCGCCCCTGAGGAATTGCCCGTTCAATCAGTTTTGGGATGCCGTTTCCAACCATAAAACGCACCTCATCCAAAGTGTGCAAAGGCAACTTATATTTTTCAAGAATCACATTAAGTGAATCAGTCATATCATCCAGAGTATTAAGGATTGTTCCATCCATATCAAAAATTGCAAGTGAGTATTTCATAATGCCTGGTATTATAATGAGGGTGTAAAAAAAATACAATTTTTACGTCGAATTTTTATATATTTTTACAATTTATGTTATATAATGAGAATGTATTTATTTTTGGAGGTCAAAAATGGCATGTTTTACAGTACCTGCAGCAGAAGCAATTATTACAACCGTTGCAGAAAAAATCATTAAATCAAAAGAAAAGAAGATGGCACTCAGTGGTGCCGTTAATACAAAAGCTGAATCAGAAGTTTCAGAAAAAATCACTTTGTCTACAAAAATCGGCTGGCTCAACAAAATGCTCTGGGGAGGTTCTGCACTTCTCGCATTTGAACACGTATGGCATGGAGAAGTAGTTCCATTCTTCCCATTCCTTACAGCCGTAAAAGACGGAAACGCTATGGAGATGCTTCACGAAATGGCAACTGCCGGTGTAAGCATGGCACTGCTGGTAACTGCAGTCTGGGGTATTATGGTCGGCGTTGTTTCGATGATGGAGAAAAAATCTAAGAAAACAGATTCTCCTGCAGCCTTAGCACTCTAACTGGAGCCTGTACATGACACTTTTGACGACTGTTTTCGCCGCAATCATCTGTACAGCAATCTGGTACAAAAATGAAGAAGCCCGAACTCTTAAGGTTGGAACTCTTTGTCTTATGTACTGGGGTGCTTCTTTGATGTGGCTTATTGATGCAATTTTTGAGTATGCAGAACTCGGTGCTGAATCTTTTGTTCCAGCCCCACTCGATATGCTCAATGATTTTTATCTTGGACTTTCTGTTGTTGCACTTGGATTGATTATCTGGCTTGTGATTCTCTTTGTGCGCGATCCGAAGGGTGTTGTAAAAGCAGCACTTTTTAAGAAAAACAAATAATAAGATTGAACAGCGATATTAAGAACTTATTAGAGGGCGTTCAAAACGGAA
>CADANN010000040.1 GCA_902789325.1 uncultured Spirochaetaceae bacterium | reverse complement strand
GGTATTCCCGGAATGATTGCAAACATGTTTTCCCCAAAATTCGAAATCAAAAAGGCTGTAAACGACCTCAGCTTTACAATTGAAAAGGGAGAGATGGTTGGCTTTATAGGGCCGAACGGAGCTGGAAAATCTTCTACAATCAAAATGCTTTCGGGTATTCTCTGTCCCGACAAAGGTTCAATTAGTGTTGCGGGCTACATCCCTTACAAACAGAGAAAAGCCTATGTTGGAAATATTGGCGTTGTCTTCGGCCAGAAATCTCAACTGCAGTGGGACCTTCCAGTAATCGACAGCTTTGAACTCCTCCGCGCAATCTACCGTATCCCGGAAGAGAAATACAAACGAAATCTCGAACGCTTTACCGAGATGCTGGATATGAAGGGGTTTTTAAATCAGCCGGTGCGCCAGCTTTCACTGGGTCAGAGAATGAGATCTGATATTGTTGCTTCCCTTCTCCACTCCCCTGAAATTGTTTTCTTTGATGAACCGACAATCGGCGTTGATATTATCGGAAAGGAAACTATCCGTAACTTTATTAAGGAACTGAACGAGCAGGATAAGGTAACGATGATTTTCACAACTCACGATATGCAGGATATCGAGCAGACCTGTAAGAGAATCATCATTATCGACAAGGGCTCTCTTATGTACGACGGCTCCTTGCAGGATATCAGAAACAAGTATGGAACCAGCCGCCGCCTTATCGCAGAGTTCAACGAGGAGACTACCGTTGCTCCAATCAAAAATGTAATCATCGAAGATTTGAAAGACAGAAAGGTCAGCTTTACTTTTGATAACAATGTTGTTGATGTAAACAAACTGATGCACGAGGTTCTGGAAAAATACAGCGTACACGACGTTACAGTTGCCGAACCGGAAATCGAAAGCATCATTCAGAAGATGTATAACGGGGAGGTGTAAAATGACGCTTGCACCTTATCTGGCATTTGCAAAAAAAAGTTTTCTGCAAAAAAGTGCCTACCGCCTGGATCACTGGATGGGTATTCTAAACACGCTTATCCGCCTTGTGATTTACGTTGAGATTTACCATGCCTTGTATGGCGGTCGCGAAGCTGTGGACGGAATTACAATGAGCATGGTAACGACAAACTTTATTTTGTCTCTGGGACTGGAATCTTTTTTTGTTGTAAATGATTATTATCTTTCTTACAAAATAAATGATGGAAGTATTGCAACAGAAATGCTTTTACCGGTGAGCTTTCACGGAAGGATGCTGGCGGACAATCTTGGAATTGCTGCCTTCAAACTGATTTTTCATTTTGTGCCGGCCATGATTGTTGCAATTCTTTTTATCGGAATTGCGGCACCAGCCAGTGCAGGTTCCTTCGGGCTCTTTGTACTAAGTGCACTCTTTGGTTACGGAGTTTTGTGGAGTCTAAGTTTTATGTTCCAGATGTTTTCCTTCTGGCTCATAAATGTCTGGGCAATCATGACAATCAAAAATGTCTTTGTAAATATTTTATCCGGTTCTATGATTCCGCTTTGGTTTATGCCGGAGATGGTTAAAAAGATAATTTCTTTTACACCTTTTGAAGGAATCTATTTTACACCGGTTCAGATTTATCTTGGAAGCATTAGCGGCGGCGAAGTTGTAGCTGGATTTATCAAGCAGTTTATCTGGATTGTATGTCTTATGGCCTGCGGATTTATTTTATGGAACAAGGGCAAAAAGAAACTTGTGGTTCAGGGAGGTTAATTATGAAATCTGATTTGTTTAGTCTTTCAGCAGTATACACGCGGATGATTTTCCGCTCGTGGTTTCAATATAAGGTTGATGCAATTCTTCGTTCGCTCGCAGTTTTTCTGCGTGAAGCAACTGCAATCATTGTAATGTATTTTGCCCTTTTGAAGTTTGAAACTTTGAATGGATGGAATGTTTACGAAATTCTTTTTCTGTCCAGTTTGATTTATGTAACCTACGGTATTCTGATTATCTTTTTTACCGGCCTTCGTGATTTTGGAAACACTGTGCGCAGCGGCGGTTTTGACAGATATATTTTAAGACCACGTGGACTTTTGTATCAGTTGATTTTTGCGAATGCAGATTGGTTTGCGGCAGTTGGACAGGGGGGACTTGGAATTGTTCTGTTTATCATTTCTGCTTCAAAGGTTGGAGTTGTGTGGACACCCGTTAGAATTATCTATTACATTCTGACAATCACAGGCGGAGTTTTGATTCAGGGAGCAATCTTTTTATTTCTTGCAACACTGAATATTTATCTTTTAGAAACAAATGCAATCAAAGAAGTTTTTTATTGGGATATCAGAAAGTTTGCTGGATGCCCTATCAGCATTTTTCATAAGGCCATTCAGTTTTTGATGACCTTTGTAGTACCTTTCGCTTTTGTAAATTATTTCCCGGCTCAATACCTGCTGAGGAAAGACGACATGGCCAATTACCCGGCGGTTTTTATGTATATCACACCGCTTGTTGGCTTGGTCATGTATTTGCTGGCTTATGTCTTCTGGCGTTTCAGCATTAAGTATTATAAGAGCTCGGGAAATTAAAAAAATACATGCCTGCGAAAATTATTTGTTATTTTCTGTATTACTCCGGAAGTTTGTCTGCGAACATCAAAAGATTTGCAGTTACTTTTTCATCTTCGGTGAGTGGGCGGAAAGTTCTGCTGTCATAAAGTTCATCAAGAACCATCATGGCAACAGTGCTTCCAACTGCCCAATCCATAAAATCATAAACAAATCTATCCTGAATCTGTGGTGGATACTGCTTTGCCTGAATCATTGCATGCTCCAGTGCGTATTTTGCAAATTCATCAAGAAGACTTTTATCAGGGCTTGGAAGCATATTCTTAAAATCATTCCAGCTGCTCTTTACAATCATGATGTTGATTTTGCCGTCTTTTGTAAGGAAGCCGCGCTTACGAAGTCTTGCAAACTTATCCGAAGTTGCTTTTGATTCTGTGATTGCACCGGTGATTATTTCGTAAAGGCTTTCATAATCAGAAGTCAGATTATTCTGCCAGTAACCTTCGCGACTGTCGAATCTTGAATCCATTGACCATGAAAAGAGGCATGGATATTTCTGCGAGTTTCTTGTCATTTCGCCGCAACATTTATATTTTGTTTCGAGTTCAGACAAATCAAATTCGCATTTGTAATCCGGATCAATGATTTCAGATTCAGTTTCAACAGTCACAAGATAATCTGCACCATCTAAAGTTTTGATTCTGTGCTTGGAAATATCCTTATCGATATGAACAGAGCATTTTGAAAAAACAGCATCAAAAATTGCAGCTGCTTCAAAAAGTTCCCTGTTTCCACCCGGAATATAAATGTCTTTTCCAATTTCCAGTTTCGCAAGTGCAGCACGAACCTGAGGTACATATTTTTCAGCAAGGATTTTTGCAACCTTAAGCTGCATCCTGATTCCATTTACCCCCGCTTCAAGAGAGAACTCTTTTGGAGTAAACTTAACATAGGTTGTGTAACGCTTACCTTTTGTTTCAACAAGAAATCCGTTTGCCACAAGCAATGAAATTTTGTCTTCCAGAAAAACAGGCGTCATTCCCAAATCTTCAGCAATTTCTTCCATTGTCTTTGGAGTTTCATAAACGCTGTAAACAATATTCAGATTGATTTTATCTTGCAGATAATATTCCGGACCTCCATTACTTCCAGGGCGTCCGTTATGACTGAAACCAATTGCCTTTACAGGCGATAAACCAAGACTTCCAATTTTTCTTTCCATATTAAATCCTTCCTTTAGATCATTACGAGCTTTGTTTAAGTGCCACTTTACAGTACCGGCAGGCAGTTCCTGTTCTTTCGCAATCTGAACAATGGACTTGCCTTCGTAATAAAAGGAATAGACAATTTCGCGACGGCTGGCAGACAAAAATCCAATCTCCTTACGGAGCTTTTTGATTTCTGCTTCAGTTTCTCCAAAGTCATGCTGGTCAAAATAAGGCAGCTCAATTCCATCAATAGAGACTCCTTTCTGCAGCTTTTTCTGATTCACATACTTTGCGTAAACATGCTGGCAGATTCGCCAGACATAGCCTTCAGGATTTACAATATCCTCCGCGTGCAGCATAGAAAGATAAAGTTCCTTCAGCATCTCGCCAGAAAGCTCTTCTGCTTCATCATACGAATACGATTTTTTCACAGCAAAGCCATACACCTTCGACGAGAACTTTACGATTAACTTGTCAGCCTTTTCTTTTTCCATCGCTATCCCATTTTACTACAAACCGGTTTGCTTATATAGTGCGGGGATTTGTGAAAAGGTTGGAAAATTGTTTGACTTTTTTTAATTTTTTTGAGAATGCGCCGTGATTATCGTGTAGCTGTAAGCATTCACGGTAATAATACAGCCATCAATTTTGACGTACCAGTTTTTTCCCTGTCGTGAGATTTCCGCTTTGTCTTCAAGGATTTTTCCGCGGCAGAACGCAACAACATCTTTTACATCTTCGCCAAGCGAGAGATTACGACGGATACGCTCCACGCCCATTGTGGTTGTGTGTAGCTTTTCGATATTTTCTATCAGATCATTTTTCATTTAACAACTCCAGTAAGTCATGTTTATACACTTTTTCTCGAGTTGATTCTCGAACTATTTTCCAGAGTCTGGCGGCAGTTTTGAGTTTATTTGGAAAGCGTTCCGTCGCAGGGTCTGCACAAAAGTCCTGTACGAACTTATTCCACTGTAAAGAAACTTTGTCGTATTTTGCGTAAGTTGTTTTTCCGTAGTAAATATCCAGCAAATCGCCTAGTGTAAAAGAAGTATCTTTTGTTTCTTTCACTTTCCGTACCGTGGCAACCATATCAACATTAAACTTAAAGTTTTTGATTCCGGTTTGTTCTGAGAAGAAATCTCTGAAGCGCTGGCTGAAGCAGAAATTACATTCAAGCAGACCGGTCTGCAGAGTCAGGGGAACTGAATCGGTTGATTGGGGAGAGTTCTTAAAATGTCCAAAACACTGGCTGGATTTTTCAGGTCGAATAACATTCCCCTTAAAATACTCTTCAATATTGTGATTCAGTTCCGCCTTCATACCACCCGCATTAATTCCATGCTCTCGGCAGATTTTCTGCAGTTCCTCGCGGTACCAGTAATATTTTGAGAACTCTTCAAAGCTTTTAATTTCATCAAATGGTGGTCGCTTTTTCATGTCTTTAGAGTAACATATAAAATATGACAACTAAATGTCATATTTAGAAAACATTATTCGCACATTGACAAATAATAAAGTTTCAGATTAGAATTAATTATCTTTTCTAAAGGAGACGCATTGCCGATGAGACTGTAAATCTGATTTCCGTACATTTTTAATTCTCTTTTGAGATTTCATTTTCTGGAAGTCAGTTACAGTATTATATTTGTCGATGTGTCTTAAACCTTTCTGTTTAAGTTATTTCCCTGCAATTATTATACTGCGCTCACAAAGCACTATCACTGACTTCCTCAGGAGGTCATAATGTTATTACAAATACAAAAGCTTTATTTTTCATATCCAACTTCTCATGTAACTTTGTTTGAAGATTTTTCACTTCAGTTTTATGACGGCTGGACTTGTGTGGCTGGAAGCAATGGCTGCGGAAAAAGCACACTGCTTAAACTGATTGCAGGCTTACTTATTCCTGATAGTGGAAAGATTTCTGGAGCAGGTGATAATTCAAACGACGAAATAATTTACTGTCCTCAGGAAACAGCCGAGGTGCCAGAAAATCTTTATTCAGTTTTCTGGAGCGATGATAATGAAGTACGTCGATTTTTCTCTATGCTTCATGTAACAGAAGAAATGATTGAACGTTATGATTCACTTTCTGGCGGTGAGAAAAAACGAATTCAGATTGCCTGTGCCCTTGCGGACCGACCAGCAGTTCTTCTTCTGGATGAGCCTACAAATCATCTTGATGAAGCTACCGTTCAGATGATTTCTGACACGCTGGCTCTTTTTAATGGAACTGGAATAATGGTAAGTCATGACCGTACATTTACGGATTCTCTTTGTAATCGCACAGTTTATCTTTACAACGAAGCCCGAGCTTTTTCCGGTGGACGAGACTGCATAGTTTGCGAAAGCTATCCTGGCGGCCTTACAAAGGCTTTGGAGCTTCGTCAGCAGAATGCGTCTCACAATCGCGGCGAATGGGAAAGACTTGATTCTAAAGCATCTGCTGAAAAACAAAGAAGCCAGAAACTCGCAGAAGAAAACGGGCGTTCAAAGAACCGTCTTGCAAAAAAGTCCCTGAACCCAAAAGATCATGATGCACAGGCTAAAATTGATGTGGCCCGTATCAGTGGAAAAGACAGAAGCACAGGTGATGCAAAAGCGCATCTTGATAATCAGCTTGCAAGAACAGAAGCCTCGCGTGATGCAATAAAAAAATCGCTGAAGCGTAAGGAAGGCTTCTCTGTAGAATCAGCTGTTTTTGCAAAACCAATTGTTTTAGAAGAAACCGATATTTTTGCATCGGAAGAAAAGGATTCTTACAAACTTCACCTTCCGCGCATCGTAATTAATCCAGAATCAAAAATTGCGCTAACCGGTCAGAATGGAACAGGAAAAACTCTTTTCATCAAGCATCTGATTTCTGAACTGGAAAAGGCCGATCGCACACAAGAAATCATGTACCTGCCTCAGGAAATTCCAGCCTCACAAGAGCAGCAGATCCTAGCTGAATTTGAGGCTCTGGAGGATGCGGAGCGAGGAGCAGTTCTTTCAACCTTATATCGTCTTGGCAGCGAACCGGAAAATCTTCAGCAAGGTTCTGTGAGCCCCGGCGAACTTCGAAAGCTTATGATTTCTCTTGCAGTTGAAAAACCTCTTTCTCTTTTAATTCTGGATGAACCTACGAATCATATGGATATTACAAGTGTACTCGCTTTAGAAAATGCCTTAGCATCACTTTCCTGCGCACTTCTTGTTGTAAGTCATGACAGAGCATTTTTGTCAAAAGTTGCTAATGAAAATCTGCACTCAGAACGTAGTGGAAATGAAGGAAAAATCTTATTTGTATAAATCTGAAATCTTTCCTGCCATTTCTACAATTTTATTTTTGAGTTTTGCCGGGCTTAGAATTTTTATCTGAGCCCCAAAACTCAAAAGTATTTCACAAAGCCATGGCGAATCTGGAGCAGTAAAAGTTACATTTACAAATCCGTTTTTCTGAGGCTTGATTTCTGTGCAGATAAACGAATCCATAAGATAGGAGATTTTTTCCTGTGTGACTTTTGCTTTAATCTTAATGAGAGGAGCAGAATATTCCGGTATCTGTGCAGACCTGGAAGTAACTGTGTTTCTGCTAACGCTTGCATTTTTTGAAGTCATCACAAGATTTCTCATACGTGTAAGTTTGAAAAATCGTTCCGCTTTTCGTGAAGTACACCAGCCAAGCAGATACCAGGACTGCCCACGGAAAACTAATTTCCAGGGATGTACAATTCGTTTTTCACTCCGGCCATCACCTGTAAAATAATCAAAAGATATCTGACGCTTTTTCAAAATTGAATCGCGAAGAATACCAAAAAGATTTCTTACTTCACCGCCTTCCGGACTCCACGGCGCAAAATCAACTTCAAGCCAGTCGGTATCGCTGGTAACCAGACGCGAAAGTTTATCGGCTGCTTTTCTCTCCGGAGTAATTGCTGCCCCTCTTTTCCCACTCAGACTTTCCAGAGCCTTTACACTAGAAACAATCGCAAGCCTCTCATCTTCCGAAAGGACAGTATTATCCATCGCAAACTTTTCAGAAATCGCAATTCCACCGCCCCGCCCTTTCATCGAATAAACTGGAACTCCAGAAACAGACAATGCTTCCAGCCAGCGATAAATTGTACGTATAGAAACTCCAAAGCGCTCAGCCATCTCTTTTGCGGTAACACGCTTTTTATCAATCAGAATATAAACAAACTCAAACAGCTGATCAATTTGCATAAATACATTATAGCACAAAAATATGACATACACATGTCATATTTTAATAACAGAAAAATTATCTGCCGCAATTACAGTTGGGGTCACGGCATTTCCTTGCTGAAGATAGTCATTGAGAGTTTTTAGTTTTTTCTGAAGATGTCTTAAAATCGGCTGGCTGGCCCAATCATCAATAACACAAAAAGCCTTATACAACGCTTCAATATTTTCTTTTGTAATTTTGCAAATGGAATTATCGCCCTGAATCAAAGAAAAAATATTGAAGGTATTCTGTGGCATAAAGAAAATGGCTGATGATGTTTTCTGATTTTCAAGACTTGATTTGAGACTATGCAGGACATCTGCGACAGCCCCCTTCAGTCCTTCATTCACCAATGGCAAAAGTTTTTCTTCAATCAAGTCTAATTCATCATAAGTGTATGCTTCTTCTTTATTAATAATCGTTATTTCTCTGTTCATTTGCGCTAATAATATCAAATCAGTGTTTTTTCGTAAATAAAGAAAATTTTCACACCTATCATTCTGCATCATACCCCCATCGCCCTGCATCTTACCAAAAACCATATTGCGAGCTCACCTATCCTGATTTATCATTCAAACATAAAGAGGTGAATATGATTTTAGAAGCGATTTCATTAGGACTTTCAACTGGAACCTACTGCACTATGAACTGTGCACCAGTGTTGATTCCTTTTTTGAGTGGTACAGACAAAGTTAGCTACAAAAGAAACTCCGGGCTCATCGGAGCTTTTCTTAGCGGCCGTCTTGTTATGTATTTTATTCTCGGCGCAGTTTTTGCCGCAATTGGACTTCTTGTAAATGAGTTTATTGATCCAGTGCTCACCAGAAGACTTTCGGTTTATGCATATTTTTTCAGTGGAATTGCCTTGCTGATAAACTCACTTGGTGTGAAGTTTCCGTGGGGATGTAACAAAGATTGTGGCTGCAAAGTTCCTAAACTCCGTCGCCTCGGAAATGACTGGGTAACTGCGATTTTAAGCGGACTCGCCGTTGGACTTCATGTGTGCCCGCCGCTGTGGACAGCAATGCTGCGCTCTGTTTTTGGCGGACACGGTCTTGTCGGCTTCTTCTACTTCATCTTTTTTTACATAGGAACACTGCCATTTTTTATTCCGCTTTTTGGCATTCCATTCATTGCAAAAAGAGCAGGTAGCATAAAACGTATTGCAAGAGTTACGCAATTTTGCGTAAGCATTTACTTTATGATTTTCCTGGGCTTAATCCCAATGATTTTTGAATAAGGAGCAAAAAAATGATTTCAAGTTTGATTTTATCCGCCATGATGGCATTCATAGTTTTTTTCTTTGTAGTTCTGATGCATAACTTTGCTCCTGCTGCAATTTTGTATGCACTTTTCCTTATGTTTCTTTTTGTACGAATGACATTTGCAGAAAATAAAAAAATTGGAACTGGGGTCATTTACCGCAGAATCTTTCAGACAGTTTTTGCAGTAGGCTTTTGTATTGCCTTTATTGCCGACCTGATTGCAGAACGCGGTAGTATGTCAATCACAAGTGAAGCAATGAGTAACTCAGAACTTCCGTTTTGCCACATTGCAATTCCTCAGGTATTAGTTCCACTGCTCGTTACAAAAAATATCATTTTCCCTGCAAGAATCTCGGGCCACTATGCTTCGGTTGCAAGCATGATTTTAATCTGGCTTGTCTGCACTTTGACTGTAGGCCGTGGCTGGTGCAGCTGGATTTGTTTTTACGGTGGATGGGAAGAAGGATTTTCACACGTTGCGAAAAAGCCACGCATTAAGCTTCTCCCAAAAAACAAAGAACTCCGCGAATTTCATTTTGGATTTATGTTCTTTATAATCTTAGCTTCCCTTTGCGAGCTTGCCTGCATCTATTGCGAATGGTTCTGTCCGTTCAAACTTGTAACTGAGTTTAGTCCTGTAAACTCTATTCCAAGTCTGATTGCTACAATAATGTTTGTGGGTCTATTTATCGGCCTTGTCATAGTTCTTCCAATTCTTACAAAAAAAAGAACTCAGTGCAGCAGTCTCTGTCCATTCGGAGCCTTTGCTTCCCTTACAGATCGCTTCAGTATTTTCCAGATGAAGATTGATACAGACAAATGCAGCGGCTGTATGAAGTGTGCTACAATCTGCCCTTTCAGTGCAATTGATATCAAAACAATTCAGGAGAAAAAAGGACACCCGGAAATCACCTGTGCAAAATGTGGTGAATGTGTGTCAGTTTGTCCTAACAAAGCTATTTCTTATGAGTTCCGTTTTAATATGAAAAAATCTGGCTGTTCCTGTGGCAACAAAAAAAATCCACCAAAAACTGCAGCCGGCCGCATTATCCAGCAGCTGCTCCATCCTGCAAACCTTTTCCGCTTTGCAGCTTTTTCTTTTGCAGTAATTATGTCATCAGACTTTATGATTAAATCCCTGAATCTTATTGCCGGACTTTTTGGAGGTAAAAAATGATTAAGACAATTCTTGAAAAAATCAGATATAGTTGGAAAATGCTGACAACAGTATTCACCTGTTTTTTTGGAATCAGTTTGTTTTTCATTTGTTCTTCAATTCCACAAAACTTTTTTGCACATTTTCTTCATGTAGATCCTTCGTATACCGGTGGACTTGTTTGTGCAGATTTTATCAATTCCTCTGATGATGGTTCTCCACTACTCCGCTATACAGTTCATGAGCCGGTAACAAATGCCCGCTGGCAGCAGTCTGCAGAATACTGGCAGTTAGATCTGGAATTCAAAGACAAAACCCCTGCTTTCAATATCATCAAAATTTTCATTGATGAAGATTTTGAACTTCAGCTTACTGACACAGAAGGAAAACTTTACGACAACTCAGGCAACTTAATCTGCAATACTGAGTATTACAAACTTCAAAATGGCAGCCTTATTAAAATCCGTATACCCCTCCAATACAAGAAAGTCCAGAAACTTCTTGGTGCAAAACAAACAATTCATTACGTTCTCCTGGATGATTACGCTCCTCTTACAATTGAAGCTTCTATGAAGGCTCACAAAAAATCAAAAAAAGAAGAAGCAAAAAACAAAGCATACATTCAACACGTAAAACAACTCTATGCAGAAAAGCAGGCTTCTCTAATGACACAGATTCAAATGCCACAAGGAAAAACCACAGACGAAAACCTTGCTTACTTCAAAGATAAAATCAATACAAATCCGGATGATTTTGTTAGTCTTGCCTACTACGGCTCCTGGCTCGCCGTAAAGGGCGGTGAATCATCTGTAATGAAAGCCGTTGCCCTTGTAAACGAAGCTTACACCTATCTCGACAAAGCCGCAGAACTTGCAGACGGTAAAGAAGGTGAAATTGATGTATTGCTGAATCGAGCCTCTGTAAGTGCCTCAGTTCCAGAACAGGTTTTCGGAAAAGCGGCAGTCGGCGCAGAAGATTTTATGCGCATAGTTTCCATTACCGAGAACGAAACACTAAAAGCCTACAGCTACGTTATGGCTTACGAATGTTATCAGAAATGCGGAAAAGAAACTCAGGCAATTCTTGCCTTGCAAGAAGCTCAAAAGATGGTACAATATCAATAAGCCAATGTGGCTATTTGAGGTAAAAAATGAAAGTAACCATTCTTGAAAAGAAGGCTGATGAGGAAGACGAATTAATCGTAAAGTGCGACTATCTTGATGAAAGTCTGACTAAACTCATCAATCAGTTTAAGACCGGAAAAGGTAAAATGAACTTTTACAAGGACTCCAAAATCGTATTTGTTGATCCTGAAGAAGTTTTATATTTTGAATCAGTTGATGATAAAGTTTTTGCTTATACCAAAGATTCTGTTTACGAAACTAAATCAAAACTTTATCAGCTGGAAGAAGAATTACCGGCAAGCATTTTCTTCAGGGCCAACAAAGCTGTAATTGTAAATCTGGATAAGATTGACAGTCTTACTCCAGTTTTCGGAGGCCGTTTTGAAGCTGTTCTTGAAAACGGTTACAAGGTTATGATTTCAAGAAATTACTTAAACACTTTAAAGGAGTTGTTAGGTTTATGAAAAACGATGAAAAGAACGATGGAATGATTTCCGTAATGATAAATATCTGCACCCGCGTTGTAACAATAATTTTTATTATGATTACAATTTTTAGAAAGGCCTTTGATCCAGACGGAATAATAATACTGACACTTAAAGATATCTGGGGAGTAATTTTGATTGGCGTCGTTTCAGGACTCGGTTTTGGAATCTTCTATATTAAAAAGGACAAATCTAACAGATTGCTTTTCCTTTGTAAGCTTTTATATTTTTTGCTTATTAATGCGACCCTATGGATTGTTGGCCTGAATGTCGGCTGGTTCAAAAAAGAAATTTCTTCCATCGTAATCATGGAAATAATGTTTGTACTTGTTTTCTTTTTTGTATCGGTTCTTGTCTACCTTCTGGATTTCAATGATGCAAAAAAGATCAATAAAAAGTTGAAGGATAGAAAGAACTCGATAACAAAGAATACAGAGATTTAGTAAGCCAGCTCTATCAACTTTTGAAGATGAATCTCGACACTGTCCAGACAATCAACTGGGCAGTTTTCTTTGTTCAAAAGAAGCGGGAGTTCTGTACAGCCGAGAATCAGTGCCTGTATCCCCTGCTCGTTTTTCATTTTTTCGATTATCGCAGTGAATTCTTTGAGCGTTGATTCCTTTACGATTCCAACTTCCAGTTCTTCCAGAATTCTTTTTGCGACAAGCTCGCGATCTGATTTTTCTGGAACAAGAACTTCTATACCAGCTTCAAGCAAATCCTTTTTCATGTAATCCTGTTCCATGGTGAAGATTGTGCCCAACAGTCCGACTTTCTTATACCCCTTCTTCTGAATTTCTTCACAAACTGATTTTGGAATACTTACAAGAGGAACTTTTGTCTTCTGAACAATTTCGTCATAAACTATGTGCATTGTTGCAGCTGTTAGTGCGATAATCTCAGCCCCACCTGCTTTAAGACATTCAACTTTTTCAGATAAATAATCAGTTAATAAATCATACTTGGCGCCAGAAACATAATCCCAGGCTCTACGAAAGTTTACGCTTTCAATTGCGAGGTCAGGCATCTGAGTGCCATTAGACATTTTATCAATCCGACTATTCAACTCCTTGTAATACATCAAAGTTGATTCCGGTCCGGTTCCACCTACAAGTCCAATTTTTTTCATTTTGCTATCCTCGTTTTATTACTTTTTTCTCAACACTGTAATTGCTGCATAATGCTTTATTTCAAATTTTTCAGGAGCAATTTCGTCAAGAAGTTTTCTGTGTTCTGCGTCCCAGCTTGCAAGTTCTTCACCGGATAATGATGCACCAACACCACGGCTGGCTTTTATTCTTCCGTGCCAGGTTTCCTTAGTAAATGGAATCATTAAATCATATTCTTCATGCTCTTCCATTTCAAAATTCTTATAAGCCACATCTGGAACCCAGTTAGGTCGTCTTGTCTGCCCTGCTCCTGACCACTTTGGACTATACTTCAGAACGAGTTTTTCACTCTCACCTGCTATTTTATCTTCTAAAGGAAGCCATGCCATATACAAAATAACCAGCTTGCCATTCGGTTTTAGGAGTTCTGCAAGTTTTGGCATTACGTGTTCATGGTCAAAATACCAGAAGCACTGACAGGCAGTAATTACATCAAAGCTCTCTTTTGGAAAATCAAGTTTTTCGGTTGGCACTGCAAGAAAATCGATTTTCATTCCGGCTTCACTTGCCAGACGTTTTGCCTGTTCAATCTGTTCCGGCGAAATATCTGTTCCTGTCCAGCGCGCCCCATATTTGTACATATTACGTGGAACAACACCAGTTCCTGTTCCAAGGTCCAGCACAGACTGTCCTTCAATACAAAGTCCTCTGTCTGCAATTTTCTTATAAAAGATTTCCGGATAGACGTCGCGGAACTTTGCGTAATCTTTTGAAGTACGTCCCCAGTCAAAAGCCTTACCGTCATCAATTCTACTGTCTTTAATTTCCATAACTTTTCTCCTCTAAAATAATTCATCCAGCAGGATGTAATATCTGATTTTTTCGTTATTTGGATCAACTCCAAGTTCTTCCAAAAGAAGGTTTGGATTTACATCTGGATAGATTTTGCCACCAAAGGTTCCGTCGCAATTATGCTTGAGACTTCGATAACAGAGGGCAATATCGCGCCACTTGTCACCAACTCCTGCAGCACCCAGATCTATAAAACCGCTCACCTGATTATCTTTCAGAAAAATATTTGGCAGGCAGAAATCTCCGTGAGAAAGAACCGGCTCATATTGTGGTTTGTGAGTTTGCAGCCAGACAAGTAGAGCCTCAGGATTTTCAAAACCGTTCTCACCAAAAGTATCTGGCTCAGCATCATCCAAATCTACAAGATTATTTTCTACCCGGTACTTTGCATCTTCCAGTTCATTTTCAATTGTGCGCTCGCGTGGACAACCGGTAAGGTCTACACTCCAGAGCATTTTAAAAGCCTGAGCAAGAAGTCTGCAGAGCTCACGCGGGTGCTCCAGATAATATTCGTCGCAGGACATTTTGCCGGATATGCGGCTCATCAGAAGATACTGAAAATCATCATCAGCTTCGTAAGCAAGAACCTTTGGAATCCATAACCTGAACAGAAACATCATTATGTTCACGGAATTGTTTATCATGTGCATCAACTATCTTCAAAACACAATCGTCAAAAACATATACACCCGAACCAGACTTGCCGAAAGAATCAACCGTGTATGACTTACTGAAAATCAGTTTTTGAATTGAAGAAGGGAGTTTGTTTACGTCTAAGTTATCTGATTTCATTTCTTTTCTCCAACGTACGTAGTGTTTTACTTTTTTGAAATCTGTCATAATTTAATTTTTGAAAAACGCACAAAATTAATCAGCGCGCGCGAACCTTCATCACACAAAACTGCAATAAATACACCGAGCATACCAAGCTTGAAAACAAAAACGCACAGAGCTGCAAGACCTACAACTCCAAAGGTTCCAAGAATCTGAGTAAAGAGCATCCACTTTGTATCGCCGTAACCGCGGATTCCACTACCAAAAATTATATTGCCGGATTTTCCAAAAAGATTTGCTGCAACAAGAATTATGTAAACAACAGACATTTCTATAACTTCTTTGTCTGTAGTAAAAAGGCTGAGCGTAAATCGTGGAAAAATTGAAATAAAAAGCAGTGCAAATCCACAAACCAGGAAGGACCATTTTATGCTAGTCTTTACAATATTTCGATAAAGTTTGTTATCCTTAGCGCCCGTTGCTTCACCAGTGAGAGTGAGAGTTCCGTTACCAATTGCTCCGATAACAACAACGAAAATAATTTCTACGGTAAAGACCATAGAGTAGATTCCCGCAGCAACCTCATTGATAGTGTTGAGAATGCGGATGATACAAAGATTTCCTGCATTCCACAAAAGATCTTCGCAGGCGGTAGGAAGTCCAAGCTTTACAGATTTTATAAATGGGCTGAACTTTGCCGTGAGAATAGATTTAAAATCAGGACTTGTGAAAAACTCTTTTCGTTTTGCAATTGTGATATACAAAAGATAAAGGGCCCCTGCGTATTCTGCAATTGTTGTTCCAAGTGCTGCACCAGTAATTTCCATACGCGGAAAACCAAGCTTACCAAAAATCAAAACGTAGTCCAGGAAAATATTCAGGAGAGAACGGATGATTCCATAAGTTACGAGAGGCTTAGTATAATTTGAAGTCTGGAAAACTACACCGTAGGCCGCGTAAAGTCCTACAATCAAAAATACCGGTGAATAAATTCTTGTATAGGTAACACAAAGCTTCATTACATTTGGCGAAACACCCATCAGACGAAAAACAAACGGACTGCAGAAGGTCCAGAAAAAGAAAAGCAGAACAGGCAGCACATTGCTGAACTTAATCATTGATGCCGCATACTCTTTTGCCTTATCCAAATCCTTTTCGCCGACAGACTGACTTATCAAAATAGAAGCGCCGATTGACAGCGACATAACAAAAGACATTGTTGTCCAGATTGGAGCGGTTACATTTCCAACCGCACTCATATATAAAATGTTCATTCGTCCCAAAAAGATTCGGTCAATAAACATCTGAATCTGCGAAATGAGATTACTTAGCATGATTGGGACAAAAATTTTTACAAGCTTGTTTTTGTATTCAGTCTTAAAAATCGGTTTCATTTTTATATCATAGCAAATCTTTGAGATTTACAAAACTGTTATTTATTCCTTTTATTTCCTATTCGTATCATTAGAAAAGAGAATCTGATTATCATTCTAAATCAATGTGTGCGCAACAATATCTTCAATGCGGAATGTATGCCAGAGCGACCAGGCAAGAGTTGTTTATTATAACATGTAAATACACTGGAATATAAAAATATTGAACTATTACATCCTATTTTATAAAATTAATAGTATGAAAATTCGAGTTGTTTTTTGTTTATGTGCCTTGGTTGTAACTTTTGCTTCTTGTGCGAAAAAAGATAAAATTGCCATTGAAAATACTGAACCTGTGGATTATTTTGATTTGGAAGCTGTACAAGAACAAATTTCTGAACCTGACCGTTTTGTATCTGCCATTGTTCTTTCGCCTTCGACTCAGCTTTATCTGCAGGGACGCGACAATAATATGCATTCAATTTTCCGCTTAAAAAACAACGATGCTATAGAAATTCTTCTTGCAAAGAATTCAGACCAACCGGAAACAAATTTAGGAAATGAAACTTTTCTTCATGCCGTTTATGATTCAGTAGATTTTTGGATTCCGGAAAATGATATTGCTCTTTCTTCAGAAAGTGCCGTTGTTATTATTGATTCTATTTTGTATGAAGATGCTGATCTGATTTCTCCAAAAAACGATGGACTTACAAAATTAAGATTTGGTACAGTTATTGCAAGAAAGCCTCAGCCAGAAACTCAAGGCTCAGAGCCTCAATCATATGAAAACATCTTTTATTACAATACAAGCAAAAAAATTGTTCAAAGTGGATTTATAAAACAGGGAAATACAAGCAACAAAGAAGACGATATCGAAGTTCTTAAAATCGTAGAACAACTCAAAGTCACAAAAAAAGCTGTTGACCGAAACAATCTTTTTGCCCGTGCTGAAAAATATAATCCATCTCCTTTTGTAAAGGCTGCTCTCGATGAGCAGATGGTTGAAAAACTTTCCTACAACTACGATGAAGTAGTCAACAACCTCCGGAAACAACTCTACGGCGTTCACGTAGACGAACTGTTGACCGTAGATCAGAGCAAAGATCCGTTTGCTAATTAATATGTGAACGCCCGTATTTTTATACTACTTCTTTCTAACCGGCAGGCAGATCTCGCAGACGTAATCTGGGGAGTCGGTGTCGCCGGGGAGATAATTTTCGATGTCGTAGTCGAGGATGCGTTCGTAGTCGGCGGTTGGGAGCCACTCTTTGTAGATGCGGTCCCACATGTCGCTGATGGCTTCGCCTGCTGGACCTACGCATTTGAAAACGGCCCAGGTGTACTCGGGGATGTGGAGAAGCTCAAAGCCTTCCGGGATCTTTCCGCTGAGGGCGCCTTCTACATCACTTGCACGACAGCCGATTCCGTATTTGAAAACATCGCTTGGGGTAGCCTGTCCGTCGGGAGCAGAACCCTGTGCGCATACTCCAAGATAGCCCGGGATTTTTTTTGTGTTTTCGTTTGAAAAGTATTCGCCCCAGAATGCCGGAATCTCATTGTCGCTTGTTTCGGCGTGAAAGTTTTTTGCATGAACGAGCAGGTCAACTGCATCCCATTTTTCGATTTTAAATTCCATGATACAACCTCCTTCGATGGAAATGCGGACGGTGTAACGACTCATAAACTGGAGCGGGCTTCCTTTGCGCGCCTGCATTGGAGAACAGCCGTGAAACCTGGAAAAAGCCTTGGTAAAGCTTTCGGGAGTTTCGTAGCAGTATTTGAATGCAACATCGATTATTTTGTCGCCCTTTGCAATTTCGGCACCTGCCAGAGAAAGCCGCCTGTTCCGGATATATTCAGCCGGCGTAATCCCCGTCATAATCGTAAACGCATGATGAAAATGAAACGCAGAAATATTCACGCTGTCCGCAACTTCGACCAGCCCGATTTTTTCCGTCAGATTTTTCTCCATGAATTCGATTGCGTCATTAATTGCTTTTACCCATTCCATTCAGTTCGTTTCCGTCCTTTGTTTGATGGTTGTATTATAGTTTGGTATTCGCCGCAGTTCCTGTCTTTTCTTGCGGAGTTTTGTCTATTTGTCATTATATATCCATATTCCAGTGTATTCTTTGATGATTTCAAGTTTTCGTTGAATTATATCATTTTTCATTGAATCTCCAAAAAAGCCGCCCATTATTCTTCCGGCTTCTTCGTAGCTGCTGAACTTATAATCAGTTTCAATTATATGTTCCTTAAAGCCCTTGTTTACAAGTGCATGATAAAATTGAGAGAGTTTTTCTCCGGGTGGATTTGGAGACTCAACATTTGTTCCAAGCGTTTCAATAAAAATGACGGTAGTAGCTCTTTTTATAGTTTCTTCAATGAGCATTTGAATAGTTTGATTTCTAGTTTCATCATCCTGAACTACTAAATGCCCGAAACTCCAGCCTTCGATAATTATGTCATATTTATTTTCAAGCGACTTTATCTGTTTGTTATCGATAACAGCATACTCAATTTTATCTGACCATACAGACAGATTTTGTTTTGCTTTATCAATCATGTGCTGTGCGTTATCGTAAGCAAAAACTTTTTGTACTTTATCTATGTAATTTCTGGTAACTCTGCCAGTTCCTATTCCAAATTCACCGACAATTTTATTTTTCCATTGAATGGTGCTGTTTAGAAATTTATAAAGATTGTTATTATAATCTTCGTGATTTACTAATTCATCATACAAGTCTGAATAATTCTGATAAACTTTGAACATATCTGACATTTTTAAACTCCTATTTCACAAAATTCATCACATCAACTTTTTCGAGGATGTCAAAGGTGATGTTGCCTTTTTTGATGTAATAGAGGGTGTGGCATTTTTCCCAGTGGACGCCTTTCTGGGGGCAGCTGCCGGCGTATTCAAAACCGTATTCGACGAGTTCGGCTTTTATTTTGGCGGGGGTGTAGGTTTTCTTTTTTCCTTGGTGGTCGCGCCAGTTGTTCAGGTGAACAGGTAGGATGGAAAGACAGGCTCCTCTTTTTAGAATGCGATGAGATTCTTCGTAAAGCATGTACTTACCTTTGCCGTCGCCACCGTGAAGGGCATCATAAAGCAGCACTAAGTCTAGAGAGTCGTCTGCAAAATCCTGCAGGTTGTGAACTTCTTTATTGATTAAAGTGATGTTTTTAATCCCGCGCGCTGCAATTTTTTCGCCCACTTCTTTCTGGCAAACCGGACTGCAATCAATGCCGTAGATTTTTCCATTAGGATAGGCATTACTCAAGGCAAAAAGATTTTCTCCAAAGCCATAACCAAAATCAAGCACAGTCGGAGAGCCCTTTACATGGGGTGCAAGTGGCATCTGGGCAAACAAATCCCTGCCGTCAGTTTTTTCCCAAAGGGCAATGTCTTCGTATAAACTTTTGTGTGTGTTTGTGTAGTTCATATTTTCATCCATTATTGCACAAAATTACAAAATGCTTTTGATTATCATCTTCTGAAAGTACAAAGCCACCCCTTTTTTTATAGAAGCTAATTGCATTTTCATTTTTCCTGTTTACTGAAATCACAAACTGCTTTTCGATAAAGTACAGTTTCCCTGCCGGTTAGCGCTTTTTCTCTAATTATAGGTGCAAGTTTTTCAACCGTCCTTTTTACAAAATCTTCTGCCTGTTCTGGTCTAAAGTATTTGTAATCCCGGTGAAGGTCACCGTGATTGTCACTGTGATAAAATTCCGTGATGTATTGGCGGCGGTTTTCAAAAGCGTCTTTGCTGAAAATATCCATAAAAACATTTTCATAATTTACTGATTTTTCGTAGATTGAAAAGGCGTGGAAATCCGGATGCTGCTCAAGATACAAAAAATCTAAATCATACCAGTCGCCTTTTGCAGTCCAGACAAGCTTGTATTTATCTTCAGCGGCTTCTTTGGGATAAGCTTGTAAAAGTGGCTCGTAAACATTGTTTGCCCATTCAATGTCGGTGAGTAGATGTGTGTAGTAGCCTAGAAAAAATGAAAACTCTTTTTTGTTGTATTTTTTTATCAGATAGTCGTTGAAATACTGTGAGATAAATTTTTCTATATTGATATTCTTATTCTGCGACTTTTCACTAAAGTGGGAAACGTCTTCTGGCGGCTGAAAAACTGTCCAGTCCTCATTTGGGACGCCGCTGTCTGGAGCGATATTACCCATAATAAAGGCCTGTTCATCTAAATTTCCAATTTGTTCAAAAAGCTTATCTGCCACTCTTAAATGTACCATCCAGGATGCCATATTTTTAACTCCTATAAGATTATCGGTTCACCCCTCAGTTTTTCATAATAAACAAAATCTCCATCGCGCCGAACTTCCACATATCCAAGCTTCTGATAAAAGGCATTTGTCCTAACATTCCAGATTGGCGTATCAAGTGTAAAAACTTTTACCTCCGCAAAACTTTCTTCAATCTGCTGCATCATAAAAATGCCATAGCCCTTGCGAAAATATTCCGGGTCAACAAAGATTCGGCCAATATTGAGTTCATTATCTTTTAGAAATAAAAGAGCTCCGCCAACGATTTTGTAATCATCGACCAGTTTATAAAGACAATTCATCCTGGCCATTTTTGTGTGAAAGGAAAGTGTCGCATATCCGGGTGGACCGACAACACTAGAAGCTCCAACTTCAACATCGCTGTCAAAGGCTTTTTTTGCAATACACATCAGACTTACGGCATCAGCTGTACCAGCTTTTAAAAACTGTAAACTCATAGGCTTCCTCTACTTACATGCAATAAAAATATCCATGCTCTCACCATCGGTTTCAAAGCAAGGAATGGCTCCGTCGGCAGACTGAACAAGGCCATTGGTTCTCATAAAATCTCCAAGCGTCTGATAGGCACCCGGAATTGTCACGAAAGGATTTTCATAGGGGCGGTCAATGTGAATGGCAGCATATTTATGAGCAGGCTGCTCTTTGATTTTGCAACCATCTGGCGCAACTCCATCAGGCAGAATCAAAGCGGCCGTGTATCCGTGCATGTTAAAAACGTTGATTTGTTCCTGAGAAAGATTTGGAAAATCCCAGCCGACAACACGGGGAACTTCTATTCCATTTTCTTTTGCAAGTCTGTACATTTTGCCAATTGCATCGCTTTCGGGCTCTGTGCTGATTACCGTGTGCTCCACATAACGAAAGCCCGGAACGTCTTCAAGCCGCAAGTTGGAATAGGAGTCGCTCTGCTTATCCATTTCATCTCTAAAAAGATTATCCAGAGAACAGTTAAAGATTTTGCAGATTTCAAGTGCCTTTTCCATCTCGGGATTTGCAGCATCTATTTCCCATTTTGAAATTGTCTGACGGCTCACGTTCAGTTTTTCCGCCAGAGCTTCCTGCGTCATGTTCCCACTAAGCTTTCTAAAATATTGAAGGTTCTTTCCAAAACTCATGTTGAGCCCTCCTTGTAATTATAGATTAACAAAGATGCGCTGCAACTTCCACCAAGCTCCAGGTGCTTTTTAGAAGAATAGTGCAACTTCAGGTTGCGGGTTTATTTATAAATCCCCAAACCAAATATCTTCATAAGCCAGCGGCCTTGAAGTTGCTGTTGCCTGAGTTACAACAATTTTATTTTGCCCGGGAAAGACTGTAATTGATTGCCCGCCATAACCTCTGCAACCATACCAGCCTTCTCCAAGCCACCACAAATATCCGTAGTTGGAATTCTGAGGAGATGGAGAAACCGCAGCTTCAATATATTCTTTTGAAATTATCTGCTTTCCGTTCCAGATGCCCTTCTGCAAAAATAACTGACCTATTTTAAGCATTTCTCTTGCGGTTAAGGCTGATACAGCTTCCTCTTCTTTGTCTAAAGCAGGACTGTAATAAACGCCATCCGGACTTTTTATCCATCGCTCATTATAAATTTCAAGAGGCTTAAAAAGTTTTTCATTTATATAATCAAAAGCATCTCCGGTAACCTTTGAAAGAATTGCCAAAAGAAGGATTACATCAAATTCTTTGTAATTGTGAACCGCGCCTGGACTTTCTGTAACTTTACAATCGGCAATATAATCAATCCAGTTTCTGGAACGGCGCATG
>CADANN010000039.1 GCA_902789325.1 uncultured Spirochaetaceae bacterium | reverse complement strand
TTCTATCACTTTTATTCCGGCTTTGCTTTTGACTAAGGATTTTAAGAAGGTTCAGGCTGGCCGTGAAAAGATGAAGCACATCACTGAAAAAGTTGAGCGTCGTCTTGAACGTGCCCGTCAGCTTGCCGGTGGAAAGGAAATGAAAGATGCAAGTGGTAATACACTTTATAACATCTATCACTTCTTCTGTGGTAGCCGTGTTCGTTTGATTATTTTTACACTTGCGATTTGTGCCCTTTCTTATGCTGGTTTGCGTATGCTTAAGATTGATACAGCAATTGTAAATTACTTCCCGGAGAACTGCGAACTTCGTCAGGATATAAAATCAATTGATAAAAATTTTGCCGGTACTAACAGTCTGTATTTTACAATTTCAGGTCAGGAAAAGGGTGATCTTACAAATCCTGAAATCTTAAAGGCAGTAGATGATATGCAGGAATATCTTGCAGAAAATTATGACGGTATCGGAAAGATTGTTTCGTTTACAACTTTCATTAAGCGAATCAATCAGGTATGGCATGTACCTAGCACTGAAACTCTGGAGACTGCGGAATCTGCTGCCGCTGATGATTCAATGCTCTTGCCACAGACTGCCAACACTGATGGGTTTGATGATTTTGACAGTTTTGATGATTTCGGTGATTTTGGAGATGATTTTGCCGCTGACGATGGCTTCGATGATTTTGGAGACTTCGGTGATTCAGAAGATGCTTCTTCAAGTGCCGCCGCTGCAGATCCAGATTGGATTGACCCAAATATCGAATATGCTGAAAAGCTTGCTAAGCCAATGACAACTCAGGAAGTTCTTGCAATGCTCAATCGTGCTTATGTAGCTGCTGGTGCAAAAAATGCAACTCCAGAAAAGATGCTTACCGAACTTGAAAAAGAATGCAACTACAACGGAATGGCTTACTACGAGATTCCTTATGATCCTGCAAAGTATCCTGTTCCAAGTCGTGAAGAACTTGCAGGTGTTGTAAATGGATATCTTACATTGCTCAGTGGTTCTCTTGATCGCTTTGTTGATGATGAAATGAGCCCACGTGTAATGCGCGTTACCTGTCAGCTCCGCAATCACTCAACAGAAGAAACTGGAGACATCATTGCAGCTGCCAAGAACTTTGCCGCAGAGCACTTCCCAGAAGGCTACACTATCGAAGCAACTGGTGCTGGTGAAATGGAATACACAATGACAAAGATGATTGTATCAAGCCAGGTTCAGAGCCTTTTGATTTCCCTGATTTCTGTATTCATCATCATCACAATTGCCTTCGGTTCTGGCTGGGCTGGTCTTGTTGGTGCTGTTCCACTTGCCCTTGCAATTCTTTTGAACTACATGGTAATGGGCTTTGCCGGAATCAACCTTGACCTGGTAACAAGTATCATCGCTTCTGTTGCAGTTGGTGTTGGTATCGACTATACAATCCACTTCCTTACAACTTACAAGGAAGAGCGTGCTAAGACAGACAACCTGGAGATTGTTACCCGCGAGACTTTCCGCAAGTCTGGTCACGGAATCGTAACAAATGCACTGGCCGTAGGACTTGGATTCCTCGTACTGTGCTTCAGTAAGTTCGTCGTACTCCGCTACATCGGTGTACTGGTTGCAATCGTAATGTTCACTTCAAGCTACCTCGCAATGACAATCATTCCAGGAATCTTGAACGTGTTCGAACCTAAGTTTATTAGCAAAAAATCAAAGAAATAAGGAGATATAATATGAAACATTCAAAGACACTTGCAGTATTAACTGCACTTACAATTTTCGCTGGTTCAGCTTTCGCAGATGCAAAGGGAACTGAAATTATGACAACTGTAGCAGACTTCAAAAAGCCAAGCTTCTCACGCAGCCAGGTAATCATGAGCCTGCAGGACAAGAGCGGTGCAAAAGAAGACCGCCAGATTATTGAGTACGGAAAAGAAGCAGATGGAAAAACTTACGTTGTAATGGACTTCAAGGGACCTGCTAACGTAAAGGATACTCGCTTCCTTCAGATTACAAATGACAATGGTCCGGATGACAAGTTCATCTATCTTCCATCTTTGAAATCAGTTCGTCGTGTAAACTCAAGCGAAGGTTCAAAATCTTTCATGGGTTCAGATGCAACTTACGATGACCTTTCAACTCGCGATGTTTCAGAAGACGACCACCAGTATCTTCGTGAGGAATCAATTACTGTAGAAAGCGGAAAGGCTTACGACTGCTACGTAATCAAAGAAGTTCCTCTCGATAAAAAAGGAACTCAGTACAACTACCGCATGGTTTGGGTTGATAAAGAAACAATGTACCCAATCCACACAGAGATGTATGACAAGAATGACAAGCTTGTAAAGGTTCTCGAAGTTTTGAATATCCAGAAAATCGATGGTTATGACATGCCAATGGAAAACAAACTTAAGAACGTTCAGACTGGTCACAGCACAACTCTTAAGATTCTTAAGGTAGAAGTAGACAAGCCACTCCCAGACAGAGTGTTCACACAGAACTTCTTGACTACAGGTAAATAATAATCGTCATTCCGAACTTGTTTCGGAATCAATAACGAAGATGCTGAACCTTCGCAGCATAGCTGCTCGGAGACTCGCTAAAAACAGTCCACTGGACTGTTTTTGCCCTGCTTTTGCAGTGCCGCTCCCTAAGTTCAGCATGACATATGTTCGAGGTAATTATGAAACTTAGTAAATATATTCTTTTTACATCAGCACTCTTAGTTGGAGCTACTGCCTATGCCGATGACTTCGACAGTTTTGGAGATTTCGGTTCTTTTGGAGATGACACTTCTTCAGGTGCAACATCAGCACTGGAAGTAAACGGAAGCGTAGATTCAGAAATCCGCGCTTATGTAGATGTTGATGAAGCTGATGCAGACAAAGTTGAAATGGATGCAATTCCATCATCTGCACTCGATTTAAAATATAGCGGAACAAAATCTGATGTTGAGCTCAGCCTTAAAATTGATGAGGATACAATCAAAAATCATCCGGCTGATGTAATTGATGAAGCTGTTCTCCGCGGCTATTTTGGTAACCTCTGGTAACCTCACTCTCGAGGCTGGTAAAATGAAAGTTGTATGGGGCAAGGGTGACAAACTCCATGTTCTCGACAACTTCAATGCAGACGATTATTCAGACTTCATCATTCCAGATTATCTGGATCGCCGCATAAGCACGCCAATGATTCGTGCTGTATATAGTCTTCCATTTGCTAATATGAATATTGAGGGTGTTTATACACCGCTTTTACCAGTAGACCGCTTTGCAACAGATGGCCGCTGGACTCCTGCGCAGGTATCGGCTTTGACAGGTGCTGCAACTTCTTCTGCCGCATTGTATGTAAAGAAACTTGTTACAGATTGTGAAACTGCAAGAACTGGTCTTGCTGCTGCAACAACTATTGCAAAGAGTTCACAGTTACAGGCTGCTGCTGCAAGTGCTGCGGCCACAGAATATGGTAATAAGATTACTGAATATACAAGTGTAATCGCTCAGTTGAAGGCTGGAATTGCAGCTGCTACTGCTGCTGGCCAGGATACAACAGAATTGGAAAGCCAGCTTCAGCAGGCAACTATGGCAATCGTTCACTGCACTGCAGAAAAAACTGCACAGGAAAAAGCTGCTGCAGAGTATACAAGTGCTGCTACAACTGCAGCTGCACAGGCTGCTGAATATCAGGCTAAACTTACTGCCGCTGATACAGCATATACTTTGGCATTAAACAATGTTACATCAGTTGCAGATAATATCTACCCAGACCTCTGGACTCTTAAATACAGTCAGTTTGGTACCCGCGCTACCTGGACACTTGGTCAGGTTGATATGGGCTTGAGTTATTACTACGGCTGGTACAAGCAACCATCTTTCAATGCAAGCAAATTGAACAACTTCCTTGAGACATATCTTGCAAATGGTGAAGTTTCTGAATCAGACAAGTTCCTTGCATACGACAGAAAACAGACCTTTGGACTTGAGATGTCTTCAATAATCTGGCACTTCAATGTTCGCGGTGAGTTCGCTTATAACTTGACTGATGATACTGATGGAACAGATCCTTGGGTACACAACAATTCTATCGCTTGGCTTGGTGGATTTGATATTGATCTCCCATTCTGGAATGCAAACTTGAATGTTCAGGAAACAGGAAGCTTTATTTTGAATGGTGATGAATGCGACAAGAATACAATGGATGTAGACTACAATAAAACTGGTTATACAAACAATAAAATTGTTGCTAACGTAACTACATCATTCTTGAATGATAAAGTTGCTCCAGAAGTAACTGTAATGTATGGAATTGAACGCGGCGATCTGGTTGTTATGCCTAAACTTGCATTCAAACCTGATCAGAACCTTACACTTACAGCAAGCGGAATGTACATTCACTGCGCAGATGAAGACAGCGACTTCTACGCATGGCGCAAGAACAGCTTCGTAAGCATTGGCGCAAACTATCAGTTCTAAAAAAATAGATACTGAAACAAGTTCAGCATGACAATAAAACCTCTTCCCCAATAGTATAAATACGGTTAAAATGGAGAAGAGGTTTTTGAATTGAATAACGAAAGAATTAAAGAAATCCTTCTGGATATTGCTCCTAGTGAGATTGATTTTACCGTAATCCAGACAGGTAAAGAAAGCAAACGTGTAAACGGGTTTTATCAGCCGGACACACATGAAATCTATCTTCATAATCTGAATTTTAAATCTGATAATATGCTGGTTTATACAGCAGTTCACGAGTACACACATCATCTTTGTACAATCGAAAAGCAGGAAAATGACCCAAGTTACGGTAAGGCCTGCAAGGTTCACACTCAGGAGTTCTGGGCAAAGTTCGGTGAGCTTTTGAAAATTGCTGAAGAAAAAGGCTATTACTCAATCGGCTGGGAAAATAACGAAGAACTTAAGACTCTTACTCAGGATATTAAAGAAAACTATCTTGCTAAAAACGGTCAGCTCATGCAGGAGTTTGGTAAAAAACTTGCTCGTGCTTTTGACCTTTGTAAAGAAGCTGATATCCGTTACGAAGATTATATCGACCGCGTTCTCTGCATTCCGCGCAACGCCGCAAAAGATATCCGCAAGGTTGGTGCAGTAGAAGTAAATCCGGCAATCGGTTTTGAAAATATGAAAGTTGTTGCCAGCGTAAAAAAGAAGGACGACCGTGCTCAGGTAGAACAGGAATTCCTTGCTGGCGGTAAGAGCCCTTCAACTGTACGCGAAATGATGAAACAGAAGTCTGCACAGGCATCTGGTTCGGATCCTAAAACAAAACTTGAACGCGAAAAGTCTCGCCTCGAAAAAACAATTGCTCAGCTAACTCAGCGTCTTGAATACGTGGAGGAAAGTCTTGCAAATATGTAAATCAAAAAAGGCAGTGCTTGCATCAGTTTTTTTGATGTGGAGTGGCCTTACATTTTCTATTTTTGCACAATCTCTTGATATGCCCGAGCTGCCGGAAATGCCGTCTATGCCAACTATTGGCGGCGGCTTTTACACTCCGAGTTTTCCAACAAGGGTAAAGAACAATACTCAAAATCAAAATACAACAGAGAATGGAAAAGAAAAAAATGAAACTGTGCTCACAGAATCAATTACTCCAGAAAGTGTGCTCACTTCAAATCTGACAAAAGGAAATATTCTGACAGCATACGATATTTCATCGCTTTATGATTCTGGACTTTTCAGCAATCTTTCTTCTCTTGATACAACTTCAACAATGTCAAACTATAACACAACCTCTTCTACAAATGTTCTTTTGCAACAGGTTTTGAATGGTTTGAATGATTTGAAAAAACAGCAGCAGAATGCAAGTGCTAAAGAAAAAAATGAGCTCAATGCAACAAAGACAGATTCTGAGAATTTTAAAAAACGTGAACCTTCAATCCTGCGTTTCAAAATCAATGGATATAATATTGCTGATTCTCTTACAAAGGTTTTCTTTAGTGATACAGAACCTGATGGAAGTTTTTTACTTACCGGCGACAGAAGATATTTTGTAAATCAGCAGGTTCGTACAGAAACCTTCTATATGCTCTTTAAGACGATAGGTTCAAACGGATCTACTTTGACTTACCGAGTACAACCTACTCTTGTGCAGGATCATAAAAATGAAAACTCCTATGTTTATAAACTGGCTGGAGTGAAAAATCTTACAGCTGAAAAAACTGGAAATCTTGTTGTAATTCACTATTCTGGAGATTCTGTAAATGCAGATCTTCTCCTGGATATAGACAGCAATTAAGGGTAAATGAAATTATGGTAGATATGATTAAAGGTCTCGCAGAGTGTGGAATCCCGGAAGCACACTGCGCTGAACTTGCAGAAAAAATGGAAGCTTATATAAAAGAGATTATTCTTTTTAATTCTGCATATAATCTGACAAATACAAGCGATAGAGATGAACTTGTTGTAAGACACATTTTTGATTCATTTGCAGCTTTTTCTGAAATTACAAAGCTGTGTGAAAATTTAGCTAACGAACGTTCGGAAGTTAGCCAAAAGATTGTTGTAGCCGACATTGGTAGCGGTGGTGGACTTCCAGGTATTCCACTTGCGGCTGCTTTTTTTGTGTGCGCTAAGGATAATAAAGAGCTTGCTGATGTCAGTTTTGAACTCGTTGAGCGAATGGAAAAACGCTGTTCCTTTCTTGAAAACTGTGCCGCAATCCTTAGTTTAAAAAATCTAACTGTAGTAAACAGCGAGGCAGAACGTGTTCCGGAAAAAGCTTATGATCTTATCACTTTCCGCGCCTTCCGTCCGCTCGATAAAAAAATGACAAAAACTCTGCTGAGAATTGTTAAAGATAAAGGATACCTTTGTGCTTACAAAGCAAAGCAGGAAAATATAAAAGAAGAGATGACTGCAATTTCATCGTTAGTTCCAACTTATGATGTTCAGCCTCTTAAAGTTCCAGGTCTGGAAGATTCGGAACGAAATCTCGTTATTATAAGGAAGTAAATTATGGAATTTAAATTATCTAAGAAAGATAAGAATAGAACTCCCGCTCAGGTAGTTGTACAGGATGTAGTTAAAATTAAAAAAGGTGAGCGTGTTTTAATTGTTGCAAATCCTGTAACCTCAGAAATTGCACAGGACTTGTATTCTGCCAGTTGTGATTCAGGTGCACAGACAACTCTTATGTTCCAGCAGGATAAAACAAGTTTTGATAACGCAAATCCAGAAGTAATTGCAGCCTTCAAAACTGAACCGGATGTTTATTTTTCAATCTCAAATATTAAACTTGGTAAAGATGCAGCTGCAACTGCAAATCCATATAAAACAGATGATGGACAGGAATTTACTCATATCGCTGATTATCTGATGGAAGGAAAAAAGACACTGCGTGGTGTATGGACTCCGGGAATCACTGTAGACATGATGAACCGCACTGCTGCAATTGATTACAAAGAACTTCAGGCTCGTTGTGCAAAACTCGGTGAATATTTTAAGGGTGCTGTAAGCGTTCGTGTAACTGCTCCTGCTGGAACAAATCTTTTGATTCCGATTAATGGCCGCGCCCTCATGAATGACGACGGCGATTTTTCAAAACCTGGAAGCGGCGGAAATATTCCAGCCGGCGAAGTATTTATCAGTCCTGTAGTTGGTGGCAGTGAACTCAAATCTGCAGACGGAAAAGTTCTCGAACAGCAGAGCGATGGCTGCGAAGGTGTAATTGTTTATGACGGTTCAATGACCTTCTCTGATGGAGACTCAATCATTGAAACTCCAATTACCTGTAAAGTTGAAAAAGGTTATGTAACAGATATTACTGGTGGGGCCGAAGCCCGCAGACTTCTTAAGACAATTACAGAAGCAGAACTCAGACCGTTTGTTCTTGAAAAAGAAGGAAAGCTCCCTCAGGGGCAGGCTGCTATTTATAAAAAGAATGCTCGCAATATCGGTGAACTTGGAATTGGTTTAAATCCTGCTGCAACAATTACAGGAAATATGCTCGAGGATGAAAAAGCCTTCCATACCTGCCATTTTGCAATTGGTGAAAATTACGATAACGATGCTCCTTCTTTGATTCATCTTGATGGAGTGGTTCGGGAACCAACAATTGTGCTGACTTACGGAGATGGTACTACTAAAACAATTTTACAGGATGGTGCCTTAGTATGAGTAAGAAAAAAGAACGTAGAATAAAGCGCTTGCAGAAGCTTCCTATCTGGCCTGCAGTGCTTGAAATGATTATAACTGAGCTTGTGATTTTTGTACTTACAATATTCATCTGCGTTCTTTCAATCTTTGGTATTATTAATACGCTTGTTCTTAATATGGCCAAAGATTGTAATACTGTAATTGAATCAGTAAATGAAAACTGGAATAAAGAAAGTCGCGAGCAAATAAAAAGCAGACTTTCTGCTTTTGAAGATTCTTTCAGTAATATAAACGAAATTATTATTGATGATAAAAATAATTTCCTTTCATATTTTCCGTCTTTGGAATTTGATTTTGATGAAGAAGCTAAGCGTCAGTTTGAAGCAATCGGAATGATTCATTTTATTGATAGTGCTAACAAAGATTTAGATTCCGATGCTTTTGGTCATCAACTTGGAATGGAGCTGAGAGGAATACTGTTTAATCCAAGAAACATGTATCGTTCGCTTGATGTTAAACGCCTTTTGAATGACAGAAAATATATTGAATGGTCTAATAAAGAAAGTAAGTTTGCAGTTGCATACAATTTCGATTTACAGAACTGATATACCAGGAATAAATCTTTGCTTTAGAAATGTTTATAGAATCAACACTTTCCAGATGAATCTGCTTTTGACTGTGATGATTTTTCTGGTTGTTGTTTTTATTTTCTCCGGCGTTTATGAAATTTCAAAAGTGGTTAACCTTGTTCATGAACGTAAGCGTGTAAATAAACTTGTTACTACAGATACAGTGACTGGCGGATATAACAAAGACTATTTTATTCAGAAGGCGAATAAAGAAATAGTACGTTCAAAGCATGGTTATGCTGTAGTACAGCTTCGTCTTGAAAAGTACCGCAATTATTGTACTGCATACGGAATCAAGCAGGGTGAAAATCTTCTTGAAGAATTGAATTGTAATATGGTGCAGATGCTTGGTAAAAAAGAGCTGGTTGCACATGTTGAAAAATCTGACTTTGCACTTCTTTTGAATTATCAGAAAGAAGACACTTTGAATATTCGTGTAAAAAACATAATGAATATTTTGCGTGAACGACAGGGCGGTCAGCATCTTACTTTCTCAGCAGGTATTTGCCCAGTGCGAACAAAATCAGAAGATGTCTCACTGATTCTTACCTGTGCTGGAATTGCAATTCCTAAGACATTAAAAATGCAGGATGAAATTGTCTGGTTTGATGATTCCATGAAAGAAGAACAGGTCTTCAGCCAAAGTATTCTACAAAAGGTGAAAAACTTTCTGCTGCAGAGGCACTTGTTCGCTGGATTCATCCGGTGCTTGGCTTTATTTCTCCTGGAAAGTTTATTCCGCTTTTCGAAAAGAATGGATTTATTTTGCAGCTTGATGATTATATGCTCGAAAGTGTTGCTCATTTACAGGCAGCCTGGGCAGAGCAGGGGAAAGAACTCGTTCCAATTTCTGTAAACGTTTCTCGCGCTCATTTTGCAGAGGATAATCTTGCAGAACATATTTGTGGAATTGTCGATAAATTTAAAGTTCCACATAAATATATTGAACTTGAATTGACAGAGAGTGCCTTCTTTGATGATAAAGCCGTTTTGCTAACAACCGTTCGTAAGTTAAAAGATTTTGGATTCAAAGTTTCTATGGACGATTTTGGTGCGGGTTATTCTTCTCTTAATTCGCTGAAGGAACTTCCTCTTGATATAATTAAACTTGATGCGGAATTCTTCCGCAGTGTAGATGATATAAAACGTTCGAATCTGATTGTAGGTGAAACAATTTCACTTGCGAAAAAACTCGGAATGGAAATTGTAGCAGAAGGAATTGAAACCCGAGAGCAAGTTGATTTTCTTGCAAAACAGGATTGCGATTTGATTCAGGGCTTCTATTTTTCTAAGCCGCTTCCGGTAGCAGAGTTTGAACAAAAAGCATGGAGTTAATTATGAAAAATAAAAATTTAAAATCTTTTATTATTTTCGCAGCCTTAGTTTTGATAAACTTTACGGCCTGCGCTAAATCAAAAAATGCAGTTACAGAAAAGCCTGCTGAGACTAAGGTGCAGCAAGTTATAAATCCTGAGATAGAAAAACTTAATCGAGTTCTTCTTTCCATGAGCCCTCGTTGCAAGGAAGCAATTCCTAATGGTGATCCAGAAGAATTTCTTGCAGACTTAAAAGCTGTTCTTGCTACCCGCACTAATTTTTCGTATGAAGATTTGAGTCCTTTTTATCTGATAGATAAAACTCACAAAGTAAGTGCAGATTATGAGCCAAAAGGTCTTATTCATCTTGAAAAAAATAATCTGTTTGCAATTAATAAAAACAACCTGAGTCTTCGCCCGGAAGCCTTTGAAGCATTAAAGATTCTGGCAGCAGCCGCAAAAGCAGATGGCGTAACTCTGACAGTAAGCTCAACTTACCGCTCGTATGAATATCAGAAAAATCTTTTTGATTACTGGGTTAGGGTAGATGGACTTGAAGAGGCTGAACGCGAAAGTGCCCGCCCGGGTACAAGTCAGCATCAGCTTGGTATGGCTCTGGATTTTGCACCTGTAGACGATGCTTTTGATCAGACTCCTGGAGGAAAATGGGTTTATGCAAATGCTGCAAAATACGGCTGGTCATTAAGCTTCCCAAAAGGTTATGAAGATGTAACCGGATACCGTTGGGAATGCTGGCACTTCCGCTACATTGGAGTAGAGGCATGCCAGTTCCAGAAAAAATGGTTTTCTGATGTTCAGCAGTTTATGATAGAGTTTATTGATGCCTGGGAGAAGGCAGAGTAAATAAAAAAGGAACCCTGTTATTGATGTCATGCTGAACTTGTTTCAGCATCTACTGACAACAGGATTCCTTTTCGTTTATTGTCCAATCTTTGAGATTCGGCCCATAATCTCTTCGGTATCGCGCTGGAGGTTCTTAGCTGCATCTTCTACAGCATGGGTTCCATCGCGCATCTGCGAGATACATGTAAGCAGCAGAGAGTTTCCTTCATTCTGCTCAGCCATAGAATTCTTTACCTGAAGCTCCTGGTCTTTTACCTGACCAGCAAGAGAAACTACAGAATCAAATTCTGACTGAACAGTTCCGGCCTTTGAGTAGGCATTATCAACCATCTGTTTGATTGACTTAAGAACTTCACCAATCTGTTTAGCCTGGCGACCAGAGTCTTCTGCAAGCTTTCTGATTTCGTCTGCAACGACACTAAAGCCCGCACCGAATTCACCGGCATGTGCAGCCTCGATTGCGGCGTTCATAGCAAGTAAGTTTGTCTGACTTGAAATCTGTCCGATTACCTTACTCATTTCAACCAGCTGTTTAGATTCCTTTTCAATTTCACCAACAAGGGCTGTAACTTCCTGAAGGTTTGTTCGACCAATGCTTGTTGCATCTTCAAGTTCGTTTACAATAACAAAGTTGTTATCAATAATCTTGTTGATTGATGAAATATTCTTGAGCATTTCTTCAATAGATGAAGAAGAATCAGCAACATTCTGAATCATTCTGTTTGTTACATGAGTAAGCGAAGTTACATTTCCACGTGTCTCTTCAAGCATAGCAACACTTTCCAATGTAATTTCACGTGCTCGCTTTGTAAGCTCTTCTGTATGGCTTTCTTCTGCTTTTCTCAATACATAGTGGTGGCAGTTCTGAGGTTTGTTTTTACCATTGAAGATTGCCATAGCCATTTGTTCGCATGATTTATAACCGCAGGCACCACAGTCATACAAATCCTGCTTGCCATGCTTACCCATTTGTGAAAGAATTTCATTAAGCTCGTCTGTGTTTGGTTTCTTAATGAGACTGCTGTAAACGCTGCTTCGATCCAGATATGTACGGTCGTAAATTCCTGGCTGCCAGTTTGCATCAATTGTCGCATTAAGTTTTTTAAGTGCCTTTTTGCGTCTGAAATCACTAAGTGTGTTCCATTTTTCGCAGCGTTCTTTTGAACGGCTTTCAACGTAGCTTTCAAGTTCATCAAGTGGCATACCCTGATTACTTGTACCAGCACCGCAGTTACAACCTTTCTCACAGTTCAAGCAGTCTATGAGCTTATAGTAAGGTTGTTTTCCCGCCTGAAGAGATTCATCAAGCTTTTTCAGATATTCAAAAATCTGTGAATGACCTTCAATTTTACGAGTCATTTCTCCTATTCCAGGAACAAAGCGTTCTGCTGTGCGCATAAGTCCACCTGGAATAGAATACAAGGTTCCTCGTTCTGCCATCGGATTGTCATATTCAGTTTTAGGATATTTAGAAAGATTGATGTTATTTTCAGCGAAATATGCATCGAGAGATTTCATTGTAACATTAAAATCTCCGCGGTCGGTTTCATCGAATTCACGGCGTTTTGCAAAACATGGAGAAATAACGGCAATCAGATGTTTTGCATATTCAGGATGATAATGACGGATGTACTGAACAGTATGAGCCATTGGACTATCACCCTTTGCAAGATACTGAATAAGATTTGGACGATAGGTTTCAATATAAGAAACCAGGGCAGGGCAAGGCTGAGAAATCATCAACTTAGGATTTTCTTTAGTAAGTTGTTCAACATAAGATTTTGTAGTTAATTCAGCACCAAAAGAAACATCAAATACAGCTTTTACGCCGATAGATTTAAGCCATCCGTTTAGTTCGAGATCTCTCCCCTTGAAATTTACGGCAACTGCAGGGGCAACAATTGCAACTATAGGAGTGCCTTTCTTTAATTCTGCAAAGAATTGTTTTGAATCGTCAATTCCTGTTCGTGCGCCATGGGTGCAGGCCTCAATACAAGAACCACAGCCAATACATAAGTCTGGATTAAGAGTTACATAGTCTCCAGAACCATCATTACAAAGTTTTACAGGACATACAGCAATACAGCGATGACAGTTACAGCACTTTTCTTTATCAACATTAATTACAGCTCTCAGATGGAGCTCATTTGGGGTTGTCATGTTTTAGATACCTCTCCTTATCGTTGTGAATTTATATTTTAACACGGAATTCAAAATATGGAAAATTTTTTTGTATTTATTGTTTTTCCATGAATTCTTCTATATACTTGCCCAATATGAGTAAATTTGATGTTAAATTGATTGCCCTTGATCTGGATGATACACTTTTGAATGATGAGCGCCAGATTACAGACGGAACAGTTGAGGCTTTAAGAGAATGTGCACGTCGTGGTATTTATGTTGTTTTGTGTTCTGGTCGTGCAGAAGATGCTATACTACCGTTCGTTAGGAGACTCGAGATTGCAGGTATGGAAGCCGGCCGTTTTTTGATTGCGATAAACGGTTGCTCGATTTTTGATTTGCATAAACGCCAGCAGATTTTCTGCCGCAAGGTTGAAGCTGATATTTTGATTCGTACAAATGAAGTTGCAGAAGCCCGCGGACTACGTAGTGAAGTTTATACTCCTGATACAATTTATTACCGCGAAGAAACAAAGTGGACAAAACTCGATGTTGATTTATGTGGACTCAAAGGTGCCGCAGTTGAAAACTATGACGAGTTCTTGAAAACCGGTTTTACAAAAATGCTGGTACCTGGTGAACCTGCAGAACTTTTAGATTTGCAGAAAGAGTTAAGAGCCGAGTTCGGTGAACGTGCAGTAATCTTTACAAGTAAACCTTACTTCCTCGAAATCCTTCCTCCAAACTGCGGTAAGGGTGAGGCTGTAAGCTGGCTTGCAAATGAACTTGGTTTTGGCATGGAAAAAGTTATGGGCTTTGGTGACAGTATGAACGACGAAAGTTTGATACGCATGGCTGGCCACGGAGTTGCTATGTGCAATGGCCTCGAAGAAATCAAAAAGATTGCGAACCATGTTACAGATTTTGATAACAACCACGACGGAGTAGGCGAGTTTATTAAGAAGTATGTGTTGTAAATATTTCTGGCAGTATTCCCAGAGAACTCATTAAACTTGGAGTGGTAGTGCCCTTTGCGGCGCTGCCATTTTTTTTGATAGCCCTTATCAAAATGTTTTTCGGTGTGTGCTCCATATCAATAAATTCAAGCATCTGAACCTTATAGCCTTGACTTTCCAGCCATTCTCCACGGAGAGCGTCTGTTACAAGCGAACTAAACTTTTCGCGGATGATTCCCCATTTTAGAAGTGGTTCAAATTCTGATGAAACTTGGCCTGTGGCTCCGCCGGCCTTTCCTCGGTTCTGCAGCTGTGTATTTACCTGATGCTGGCAGCAAGGAACATTTAAGATTGCACGTGCATCACGTTCAACTGCGTATTTCAAGGCATAGTCAGTTGCAGTATCGCAGGCGTGTAAAGTGATTACAATATCCGGATTTTGTTTGCCAGAATAATCAGCAATATTACCGGTATGGAAAATAAGATTCTTAAGATTGAGTTTTTTTGCCATATCGTTGCAGTAATTGATGACTTCTTCCTTCAAATCAAGGCCTTCGATTTCACAGGGCAGCTGTTTCACTTCGGTTAAAAAATAATGAACCGCAAATGTAAGATAAGATTTTCCGCAGCCAAAATCAGCTATACGTATTGGCTCTCCGGCCTCTGTTTTATCAGCAAACTCCGGCAAAATATCATCAATAAATTCCAGAAAGCGATTTATCTGACGGAACTTATCGTAACGGCTGGAAATCACCTTGCCTTCATCATTCATAATTCCAAGCAGCACAAGGAAGGGAACAGGGGTTCCTTCCGGTAAAAGATAATTCTTCTTTTTTGCCTGTGGCAAAACTTTTAGCGGGGCCGCAGCTTTTATTGAATTATCAAGCTTCTTTTTAAGCTCAGTTATCTTGCCCTTTTTATTTGTAAGTAGAGTGATTTCTTCAGATTCAGTTCTTTTTACACAATTCTTAAAAGTTACACCAGCATTAGCCGACAGAAAATCATCCAGTTCAGCCTCACTGAACTTTTTATGAAAAACCTGTGTCTTAGTAAACATTTCAGCAGCATAAGAAGCGCCATCAGCTGTGTTCACTGCACGAATTTTTATCTTTGTATAAGGCTTTTCGAGAGTTTCTTCAATATTATTTACCGGTTTAGAAAGTGTAACACTTAAAATCATAATGCCTAACAGTATACTATTTTTTCAAAAAATGATACATTTAATTATATGGGAAAGTGTATTGTTTTTGTTAATCAGAAGGGTGGTGTAGGAAAAACCACCTCAGCTATAAATATCGGTGCTTATATCGCGCTTGCCGGTAAAAAAGTCCTTCTTATTGATTTTGACTCACAGGGAAACATGTCCAGCGGTGTAGGAGTTTCTAAAGATAAGCCTACCGTTTATGAATTACTTGCTGAACAAGTTGAAGCAACAAAAGCTGTAAAGAAAACTCCTGTAGAAAATCTTGATGCAATCAGTGCTTCTCTTGACCTTTCGGGTGTTGCAATCGAGCTTGCAGATCAGGAAGATCGTGAATTCTATCTTAAGAATGCAATTGAACCGCTTAAGGCTATTTATGATTATATTTTGATTGACTGTCCACCTTCCCTTGGTATTCTTACTTTGAATGGCCTTGCCGCTGCAGATTCAGTTCTTGTTCCAATGCAGTGTGAATACTTTGCCCTTGAAGGTATTACTCTTCTTTTACAGACAATTCAGAAAGTGCAGAAGAGTATTAATCCTGACCTTAAGATTGGCGGTATTTTCTTTACAATGTATGATTCCCGCACACGTCTTGCACAGGACGTTGTAATGCAGGTTAAGTCATATTTCAAAGATGTAGTTTTCAACACAATTATTCCACGCAACGTACGTCTTTCAGAAGCTCCATCTCATGGACTTCCAATCTGTAAATATGACCCTGAATGTGTGGGTGCCCGCAGCTATGCTAAACTTGCAGAAGAGGTGATTCGCCGTGGCTAAGAATGCATTGGGAAAAGGCCTCGGTGCCCTGCTGAATGAAAATCCGGCAGCACAAGAGGAAGTTGCAGTTTCAACAGGAAGTGGACTTCATGCAACCACAATAAAAAAAACAAAAATTCCAGCTGCCATCGATATGAAAGAAGACGGCAGTATGTGGATTGATCCGGCACTTCTTAAGCCGAATCCTAAGCAGCCGCGTATTGAATTTAATCAGAAACAGCTTGATGAGCTTTGCGATTCCATTAAAGTAAACGGAATCCTTCAGCCAATTATTATTGAAGATGCCGGTGACGGTGAGTTTTATATTATTGCCGGTGAACGACGAACCCGTGCTGCAAAAATGGCAGGACTTACAAAGGTTCCTGTTCAGCTCCGCAAGTTTGATGAACAGCAGAAGCTCGAAATGGCACTTATCGAAAACATTCAGCGTGCCGACTTAAATCCTATAGAAGAAGCTACAGCATATTATAATTTGATCCAGATGGGTGACCTTAATCAGGAAGAGGTTGCAAAGCGTGTTGGTAAAGCCCGCGCTACAGTTGCAAATGCAATCCGTCTTTTGAAGCTGCCTGAAGATATTCAGCATGCACTTGTAAGTGGCCAGATTACTTCCGGTCACGCACGAGCCCTTCTTATGGTAAAGAACGATGCTGATATGCGCGTTATGTTTGGTAAGATTTTGGGAAGCGGACTTTCTGTTCGCGAAGCAGAGGCTCTTGCCGACACTTACAATGGCGGTGGCCGCGCAGCATCCAAAAAAGAAGAAAAGAAAACTGTAAAAAAAGATCCTGATGTTCTTGCCTTTGAACAGGAACTCCGCAATATTTTTGGAACCCGCGATGTCTCACTTAAGGGCGACATCAACAAAGGTTCAATTATTATTGGATTTGATAATAAGAAAGACTTCGATAGAATCTACGAAGTCTTGATGAGTAAAAAATAGATGCTGAAACAAGTTCAGCATGACAGTCTAGCCGTCACCCCGAACTTGTTTCGGGGTCTTTTAATTTAACCCCAAGAACGCCTTACAGCATTCATACATCTGACTAATGTCTTCCTTGCTTGTAATTTCCCAAGGTGCATGCATACTCAAAACTGCAACGCCGCCGTCCAATACGTTCATTCCGTATTTAGCTGCGTGGTAGGCAATTGTTCCGCCGCCACCCTGATCAACTTTTCCAAGTTCTGCCATTTGATATGAAACATTTGCGTCGTACATTGCGGCACGAACCTTTGCTATGAATTCTGGGTTTGCATCGCTTGCACCAGATTTTCCGCGGCTTCCTGTGTACTTCTGGAAGGTAACTCCGCCACCGAGCATACTTGCATTTTCTTTGTCGTAAAGACCGGCATTCATAGGATCATAAGCAGCATTTACATCGCTTGAAAGCATGTTACTATTTGCAAGACAGCGTCTCAAAACAAGGTCACTGTACTGAGCATCAGTTAAAGCAATAATTTCAGCAGTCATATTTTCAAAAAGATTAGAAGCCATACCGGTTGCACCAACACTTCCGATTTCTTCTTTATCTACACAAAGACAACAGGTTGTGCGTTTTCCAGCTCTCATTTCGAGCATAGCGGCAACAGAAGCATATGCGCATGAACGATCATCCTGTCCGTAACCAAGAATCATTGAGCGGTCGAGTCCCATATCGCGGGCTTTTCCTGCAGGTACAATTTCGAGTTCAGCAGATTCAAAATCCTTTTCCTCGATACCATACATTTCTTTTAAGAGTGCAAGAACAATCTTTTTGCTCTTTTCTTTAAGGTCTTTCTTTTCCTCTTTAGTTAGGTTTTCATCTTTTGAAGTTGGAGAAACAGAACCCATAATTACATCAAGGTCTTCGCCTTTGATAAAATCGCTTGCCTTTTCTTTCATCTGTTCCTGAGCAAGGTGAGGAAGAATGTCAGAAATGCAGAAAACTGGTTCATCCTGATTTTCACCAATTACAACCTTTACTGTTTTTCCGTCCTTCTTTACTACAACACCGTGAATTGCAAGCGGAATAGTTGTCCACTGATATTTTTTGATTCCACCATAATAGTGAGTGTTCATGTAAGTGATGCAGTCTTTTTCGTAAAGAGGATTTTGCTTTGCATCAAGGCGAGGTGAATCAATGTGTGCACACAAAATGTTCATACCTTTTTCAATAGGTTCAAAACCGATTTCAAAAAGAGCAATGGCCTTATCCATTTTTGTGATGTAAACCTTGTCGCCTGGTTTAAGATTTTTTACTTTTGAAATGTCTTTATAACCGTGTTTCTGAGCCATTTTTACAATCTGCTCAACGCATTCACGCTCAGTTTTTCCGTTATTTAAAAAATTTTTGTAATCAACTATAAGTTGTTCGTTCATAAGAGACTCCTTTTATATTTGTCGATATTATTTTGCTTTTACAGAATCACGTTCAATAATCTTGCATTCAACAAAGCACTGTTGAGTTTCAAAATCATCTGGTGAAGCAATTTGATTCAGAATCAGTTCTGCAGATTTTCGGCCAATTTCTACAAGCGGAATTTCTACAGTTGTAAGGGCAGGATTTAGGAATTGCGACATTGTACGGTTATCAAAACCTGCTACAGAAATATCTTTTCCTGGAGTAAGCCCTTTTTCATTAAGATAGTCATACACACCGGCTGCCATCAAATCATTAAAACAGAAAACTGCTGTGCAGTCTGTATTAGAAAGCAATTCTTTTGCTGCTTCATAACCAGAGGTGCGATCCCAGTTTGCATATTTTAAGAGTTTTGGATCTTCCAGTCCGTTTTCGCTCAAGGCTTTTTTATAACCTTCGAGACGGCGCTGAGTATGAATGTTTTTTTCGCTTCCTGCAATAACTGCAATTTTCTTGTGACCATTTTTAATCAGGTTTGTGGTCATGTCACAGGCAGCCTGAATATCATCAAATTCTACAGAAGAAATACCAGGCTGTTCAGTAAAGGCATAAGAAATAACAAGTGGAACCTCAAGATTTTCAGGAATGCACGAAATGCATCTTGCATGGCCGGCAACGTAAATGATTCCGTCTACTTTGATGGAAACAAACTCATCGATAGCCTGCTGAACAGAATCTTCATAGCCCTTGTTGTGGTACCACTTTGTGCCCCATTTTGAATAGAAACGAAGATTCTCGAGAATTGCCTTATATTTGTGTTCATCAAAATACGACATAATACCGTCGATGATTCCGGTAGAACTGAACTCAGTAAGGTCATCAATGATAATACCAATTGAATTTGTTTTTGAAGCACGAAGGCCTCTTGCCATGTAATTAGGACGGTAACCAGTTTCTTTGACTACTTCGAGAACTCGCTGCTTTGTTTTCTCAGAAACATTTGACTTACCGTTGAGAATATTTGATACAGTTGTTATTGAGACAGAACATTTTTCTGCTATTTCTTTTAAAGTAATCATTACTTTCCATTATAGCGTTAAAACTAGACAACTGTCAAAATGTGCTGTAAAATGATTACCATGAAAAAGATTGTATCATTATTGTTCGCGCTTTTTCTGGTTTTATCAGCTTATGCGCAGTCCGCAGATGTAATTACGGACATTCTGGAGACCGAAGAGGTAACCTTCGGACAGGTTTGTTATCTGACTGCAGTTCAGATGAACATTGTTGAAGATTCCGCTTCTTATGAGGATGCAGTTACTGCCTTGTATGAAAAGGGATATATCCCAGTTTTAGAGGATGCTCTGGTTCCAGTTCCTGCTGTAGATTTGGCCTATCTTTATTCAAAGCTGTGGAATATTAAGGGCGGTTTAATGTATCGCCTTACAAAAGGTTCTCCTCGATACGCTTTCAGACAGTTTCAGTCAGACGGAATTATAGGTGTTGATGTTGACCCTGCAAATTATATATCCGGAGAAAAGGCACTGAGTATTTATACTTCATGCATAAACAAATACAGTAATTTTGATATGAAAAATGTTTCAATGGAGGCAGACTAATGAAAAAACTGATTCTTAGCGGCATTTTAGCTTGTCTTCTTGCCCCTGTATTTGCATTTACCTGGAATGGAGTTATTGATAATACCTCTAAGTTAAGTTCAAATGATGATCTTTCTGCTTTGACTTTAGAGCAGTCGAATGGCGTTCACCTTTCCATAAATGCACCTTTTAATACTACAGGTACCTTAAAGTTTGTAGCAGAAGGTTCTTTCAAATATAAACTTACAAGCAATTTTGATGCAAAAACAAGTGACTTAAAGATGATTGCAAACTGTGATCTGTTTAAGTTTTCTGGAAAATGGAATATTGGTAAAGGAATTGTTGCCCTTGACTTGGGTCGCTTTATGATTTCTGATATTTCTGGAAATGTATTTGCACAGAAGAGTGACGGTTTGAGCCTTTCATATGACGCTCTTAAATTTAGAGTTGGTGCATACGCAGGTTATACAGGTTTACAGAACAGACTTGATCTTACAATGCTTAACAATCCTCAGGATGATGCAAACTTCTATGCACTTACTGCTGGTTACGTTCCTGTAATGGTGAACTTTACTTATAAGACACTTTTTGAAACACAGACACTTGGTATTCAGGGAGAAGCTTTTATCCCTGTTGCAAATATTGAAGATAAAACAAAATATGCATATGGAACCCTTATGTTGAATGGTCCAATCGGAGTTATTGGTGCCTATACTTTGAAGGGAACTGTAGGACTTTCTGATTTTAAGAATCTGATGATTGATGGTGGCCTTGATTTTAACTTCTATATTGCTAATAAAGCAATTATGGTTGCTGGTGGTGAATTCGTTTCTTTTGAAAAAGATTCATTGCATTATTTTACTCCGATTACAACACGTACTATAACAACTGATCCATTCTTTGCAGGTGGAATTCTTCCAAAGATTTCATTCATCTATGCTCAGAGCAATGTTTTGACTTCTGTTACTGGTAAAGGTGTTATACAGATGGGAGCTGAAACAAAGTTCCATGGTGTTGATGTAACTGCAAGTTTGATTTGTAACGTATTCAGTGATTTGCAGGTTGGTTGTGATTTAGGAGCATTTGTTGCTGTTGATAAAGATGTAAAAGATGCAATCAAAGCAAGTAAGAGTAATGTTTATTACGCAACATTAAAGGCATCTCTGGCATTCTAATTAATTTGGAGGATGAAAATGAGAAGATTTAAAGGACTTTTAGTTGCAGCAGTTTTGACAGTTTTTAGTGCAAGTTTGTTTGCTGCTGATGCAACAGTAACTTTTGTAAGTGGAAAGGTTGAAGTTCAGCGTAACGGAAAATGGGTTGCCCTCCAGAAAGGTGATACAGTAGCTAAATCAGAAACAATAAGTACAGGTTTCCAGTCTGAAGCAAAAATCAAGATGATGGATTCTGTAATGTATCTTGGTCCTGTTACCCGTATTACTCTTGAAGAGCTTTCTACTACAGGTAAGCAGGATAATGTAAATGTTTACCTTAAAACCGGTTCTGCTCGTTCTCAGGTAAAGCATGTTGATAACAAGCGTGTAAATTACCAGGTTCATACAGCAGTTGCCGTTGCGTCTTGCCGTGGTACAGACTGGATTATTGATGATTCAAATAATATCATTTGTTTTGAAGGAACTGTTGCTGTTGCAGCCTATGTTCCTCCTGAGAATTATCTGGATAATAAATCTGGCTCTGGTAAAAAGGAAGATGCAGAAGGTGAGAGCGAAGGTTCAGAAGAATCTACAGAAGAGACTCCTGCTGTTGCAGATGCAGGAGCTGAATCAGAATCTTCTGCAGAAACTAAAGAGACAACAACTCTTGTAACAGAAACTCCAACTACAAATGATGGAATCCTTGTAAAGGCTAATCAGTCTGTAACAGTTTCTATTACAAGCGAGGTTTCTGTACCTATAAATACAGTTGTAACAACAGTCAGCAATGTAACTTCTGCTGTAAAGACAGCCTCAGAAAAAGAAGCTGTTGCTACTGTTGAAACAAACGAAACTCCATCAGTAATTGCTTCTGAAGATTCAAAATCTCAGGTTACTACTGGAACTGTAGTTGTAAATATTGAATTTGACGAATAATGTGACTAGATAATTGAGCGTAATAACAGTTAAAAATCTAAACTTTAAATATCCGCAGAATAATAAGGCGGCCCTTTCCGATGTTTCTTTTTGCATCGAAAAGGGCTCTTATGTTGCTATTGTCGGTTATAACGGCTGTGGCAAGAGTACTCTTGCACGTCTTATCTGTGGACTAGAACAGCCTGATTCAGGCACTATCGAAATACAACCAAACAACAGAATTGGAATTATTTTTCAGTCTCCAAAAGACCAGCTCGTAAGCAGTATGATTTCACGCGATGTTGGTTTTGGTCCTCAGAATCTTGGGCTACCTGCGGGTGAGGTTGAACTCCGCGTTATTGAATCCTTAAATATAGTTGATATGCTCGACAGGGCAGGTTCTTCAACTTCAGCTATTTCTCTTGGACAAACTCAAAAGGTTGCCTTGAGTGGTGTAATTGCATTGCGCCCGGAAATCTTAATTCTTGATGAAGCAGTTTCTATGCTGGATCCGGTTTCCAGAGCAGAGATCCTTGAGTTTATCCGCTACTGGCATAAATGCGGAAACACAATTATTCAGATTACGCATGATCTGGAAACACTTGCTGATGCAGATACTGTTCTTGGAATTGAAGATGGAAAAGTGTTTTTCTATGGAACACAACGGGCTTTTCTTGAAAATAAAGAAAATGTAAAACGCATTTGCGGAGAAGATTTGCAAAAATGTTCCCGCACTTCTTTTGAGGGCAGAGAGGCTGCGCTGAGCCTTCGGAATGTGAACTTCGTTCATAATAAACAAGATAGACACGGAATCTTTGATATAAATCTTGATTTTTACAAGGGGACTCTAACTGCACTTACCGGTTCTTCCGGGGCTGGAAAATCTACCTTGCTTGAAGTATGTGCAGGACTTCAGAAACCTGAAAGTGGCAAAGTATATGCAAAGCCATGGCCAGTAATTGCTCAGCAGAATGCACAGGCTGCTTTGTTTGAACCTTTTGCCGCAGATGATGTAGCCTTTGGTGCACGAAACAGAGGGCTCTCCGGCAAGCCTCTTGTTGAAAGAGTAAAACGCTGTATGGATGAAGCGGCTTTGCCTTTCGATAAATTTGGTGAAAGAAGAACTTTTGAGCTTTCTGGTGGTGAACAACGCAGGCTTGCAATAGCAGGAATTCTTGCTTTGGATGCTGATGTTGTTATGTTTGATGAGCCAACAGCCGGTTTGGATAGTCCTTCGCGAGCAGAAGTAATGAACTTATTAAGAAGACTTGCAGACGAAGGTAAGACTGTTATTTTTAGTACTCATAAACGTGACGAAGCAGATTTTGCTGACCGTGAAGTTGTAATAAAAGATGGTCGTGTTATTGCAGATTCTCTGACTCCTTCTATATTACTGGAAAAGACAGAAGCAGATGAAGCCTCTGTTATGGAAGCTTCTCCATCTGCAGGTTTAATAGCAGGTTTAAAAAATCTTTCGCTTGGATTGTCGCGTTCGCGCCATTCAAAAAAATCCCCGGTTGAAAAACTTTCGCCCGCGCTCAGAATCCTTTTGTTCTTTGCTCTGTTTAGTTTTTCACTGGCAGTACGACCGCTCTGGCTTTGTGCACTTGCTATTGTCGTTGCCGCTTTGTATTGCAAAATATCTGGCTTTTCACTTCGCCGTCTCTTATCAGCCTGGTTGAAGATTCTGCCATTCCTTATATTTTTCGGTGTTTTCCAAATGATATTCCATAAGGCTCTTCCAGATGAAGTTCATTTTATTAACTGGAGATGGTTTACCGTAACACCATCAAAATTATTATTCTGTCTTGCAACTATTTTACGAACCGATGCGGCTCTTGCCTGTATTTCAGGTTTCTTTGTTTCAACTCCAGAATATGATCTTATGGATGGTTTGAATATTCTTTTGACTCCGCTCCGCCTTTGTCACGTCCCGGTACGTTACTTCATCTTAATAATTGAAGTTATCTTCAGATTTATTCCGCTGCTTGTAGACGAGGCGGTATCAATCTTAAAAACGCAGGCAATCCGTGGCGGCCTTGGAACTGTTAAAGGAAAGCTTGCTAAAATCCGCGCTGTGATTCCATTAATCATTCCGCTGATTATTCAGTCAATCAAACGTTCAGAAGCTCTGGCTGATGCAATTACAATGAGGTGCTTTAAATGACAAAACAGATAAACGGTCTCAAAAATGATTTTAAGCTGTGTCCTATGTGTGGCAGTAAAGAAATTGAAAATCACGGAAACCGCAAGTGGATTTGCCCGGACTGTGGTTTTGACCTTTACTGCAATGTAGCTACGGCTGTTGGTGTTGTAATCCGAGATCGCTACAACAATGTGCTTTTCGAAGTACGTGCAAAAAATCCAAGAAAAGGCTTTATTGCTCTTCCAGGTGGTTTTGTTGATTTTGGCGAGAGCGCTGAAGAGGCAGTAATCCGCGAATGCCGCGAAGAAATTGGTGCAGAAGTAAGCGAAGTAAAATATCTTTGCAGTGCCCCAAATATCTATGAATATAAAAACATTGAATACAAAACCTGCGACATCTTTTTTACAACAGAGCTTCCGCCACAGTTCGAAACAATTGATGATTTTATAAAAAGCCTCAAGGCAGAAGAAAGTGAAGTTGAGAGTTTTGTATCATATAAAGTTGAAACTTTTGAAGATGTAGAAAAAATCCCACTTGCTTTTGAAAGCTCAAAATATACACTAAAACAACTGGTAGGTAAAAAATGCAATTAAAATTTATTTTTTTCGCAATAGTTCCCGGATTATTAATGCTCGCAATTTCTGTCATAATGCCCTTCTGGAAAAATAAATTGATGACAAAAACCGGCGAAATAATTGTTCCTCTCGCAAATAGAAAATCAAAACTGCAGATGATAGCAATTCCTACAGCTTACGTTCTTCTGATTCTTTCAATCATGTTTGATTTTGGAAAACTCAGTTTTGTTATTCCATACTGCGCAGTACTCGGACTCTTTATCACAATCAAAGAAAGCACTCTTCTTCCAGTAAATGGCGTATACGAAAACCTGATAATCAGCGGCACCGACATCATAAAAATGCAGGAAGTTACAGGTGTTCAGAATCCCCGAACTCTAATTTTCGATAATTCAAACGAAGTTAATGAAGTAGTATCTGCGTTGACCGAAAAACTGCATGTTTAATATATAAAAGTAGTTAGTTTTCATATATAAGGAACTCTTTACAAAATCAGACTCCAGAAAACAACCTCGCGAAGCATCATCCCCGCTGAGCGAGTTGTTTTCTGGAGTCTGATTTTGCTATATAACTTTTCGATTTATGTATTGACAAACCTATCTTTCTTCTATATATTAAACATACATTTTTTCGGTGTGGTACCCAAGCGGTAAGGGACTGGTCTGCAAAACCATCATTGGTAG
>CADANN010000038.1:17652-22251 GCA_902789325.1 uncultured Spirochaetaceae bacterium | reverse complement strand
ATGAGCTATGTAAAATGTCCTGATTGCGGTAAAGAAATTACAGTATTCGGCAAGAGTAATATCGATGAAATTGCAAAGAATTTTAATATTCCAGTACTTGCCCGCATCCCAATGCAGGAAGAAACAAGCCGCGCAGTAGACGCTGGAGATATTGAAAGCCTCGATATCCCAGAACTCTCTCCTGCCGCTGAAGCTGTAGAAAAATTGTTGAAGAAGTAAATGGATTGCCACATCACTGCATTCCTCGCAAAGACACGCTCTCTTCACTTAAGAAAATATTGAAATTTTGTAAAAGATATAACTTTATGTAGTTATTAACTGAAAAATCCTGTGTGCGGAGTGGAAAACGACCGACGCAAACATCATTCTCGTTTGCGATGGGCGTTTTCAACGGGAGCACACAGGATTTTTTTTATTAGATATCAAAAAATTAATTCTCTTTTCAATTTCATTATTTTCTGCTATAATTGTTTCTATGGATAATAACGAACCAAAAAAAGGAATTTCCGAAGAAGAAATTGCCTCTACCATAAAAGAACTTTGTCATCTTATTATGAAATCTGGTGACGAGTCATTTATTTATGATTTTTTTAATTGTCTTTTTACAAAACCTGAACTTAAAGATATTGCTAATCGCTGGCTATTGGTAAAGGAAATTGATGCTGGTACTACCCAGCGAGAAATCGCAAACAAATTCAGCATGTCACTTTGTAAAATTACACGCGGCTCACGCGAATTAAACAAGGCTGATAGTGCTTTTAGAAAAATGCTTGAATTATTAAAAAATCAGTAAATTGAACTTCATTTTTCCCCGATAAAGAGAATAGATATCTATATTCTGAGGGGAATTATGAATAGAAAAAAATCATACCTTAATTTTTGTGCATTAGCTGGATTTATTTTACTTACTGGCTGTGCATCAGCAAAACCAGAATCAAAACTGACACCTCAGCAACTCATTATGCAGAATAGGAAGGCAGAAGCAAAACAAGAATTTGTTATGCCTACAGATATCAATGCAGCAGATGAAGACGGAAATACTGTTCTTCATATTGCTGCTAAAATTGATGATGAGGAACTTGTAACTTATTTTATTTTTAAGGGCGCAGATCCTGAACTCAAAAATTTTGAAGGTGATACTCCGCTCCATGTTGCAATTAAAAACCATTCTATGAGAGCAGCAAAGGCGCTTTCTGCTGTTAGCAGTACACTTTTTTCTCGTGATTCAGAAGGTGTTACAGCTCTTGATCGTGGACTCTTAGCTGATGAATCTTATTATGACCTTTTTATTACTACTAAAGCTGGTGAACTTCGCGACGTTGAAGGTCAGTCTATTGTTCATTATTTTGTACGTACAAAGAATCTTAAAGGAATTCGTCAGTGTATAATTAAAGGAATTCCTATTTCAGTAAAAGATGATAATAAAAAGACTCCGCTTGATGTAGCTTTTGAAAATCTTGATGATGAAGAATCTGTTGAAATTGCTGCAGAACTCATAATGGGTGGTGCTGATGAAGTTGCAACTGATTTCGCATATTTCCAGGATGCAATGCTGGCCCGTAATGTAAATTCTCGTTTTGATGATGGTCAGACTCCTCTTCATCTGGCTGCAATTTATGGCCACAATGCAATTGCAAAGTATCTTCTTGAAAATAATGCAGACACAACTGTACAGGATAGCTCTGGAGCAACTCCATTACACGAGGCTGTTCGTTATGGAAATGTTGAAATTGCAAAAGCTCTTCTTAATTCAGGTGCAAATGTAAATGCTCGAGATAATCTTGGAAAAACACCTGTAATGCTTATTCTTCCAAAGGATAAAACTGCTGAAATCTATAAACTTTTGATTGCTCACCGTGCTGATCTTACTCAAAAAGATATGTTTGGTGACACTGTTTTGCATACTGCTTCAATGTTGAATGTGGGAGCAAGTACTTTTGGAATTCTTATTGATGGTGGAGCTGATGTTGATGCCCGCAATAAGGAAGGTGTAACTCCGCTTGCAATTGCAGTTCAGAAAAATGATCTGGAAACTGTAAGACTTCTTACAGCTGCCGGTGCAGATATTCACACTCAGGATACAAATGGAAACTCTCCGCTTTCAATTGCGCTTGCAGGAACTTCAGAAATGCTCGAAGCTGTTGTAAATGAAACTAATGCCGGTTTTACAGATTCAAACGGAAATACTCCGCTTCATCTGGCTCTTATTTGCGATGCTCCGTTGTCTAAGATTCAGTATATAATCAGTCTGATGAAGGATGTAAATACCCGCAATAAAGATGGTAACTCAGCTTTATTCCTTTCAATCTTGAAAAACCGTCAGAAAGTGGGAGAGTTGCTTCTTGCTAAGAATGCTGATATTTTCTCTACTAATACAAATAATAATTCACCGCTGCGTCTTGCCCTTAAGTATGGTGGTTCTGTACAGGACTGGCTCATAACTTCTAAGACTATTAAACAGCAGGACGGAACTGGTAATACAGTGCTTCATTATGCTGCTGAATGGCAATATAAGGATGCAATCAATGGGCTTGTAATGAAGGGAGCTGATATTTCTGCTAAAAATGCTAACGGCGAAACTCCTTTGTTCAGCGCAGTAAAAACTAATAATCCTGCTATAATTCAGACTGTAGTTGACTGTGGAGCTGATATTAAAGCTCGCGATAATCTTGGAAGTACTGCAATGCACACTGCTGTTCGCTGGGATGCTCCTGCTTCTATAGATAAGCTTTTGGCTCTTGGAATTAATGTAAATGCTCAGAATACTGCTGGAAAGTCTCCTCTTGCAGAAGCAGTCGTTGCCGGAAAGTTTGAAATTGCAAAGAAACTACTTGCTTCTGGTGCTGATCCAAATACAAGTGATTCTAACGGTGTAACTGTTTTGATGGATGCAATTCGTGGTTGCAGTAAAGACAGTGTTCAGCTTTTGCTTAGCTATGGTGCAAATCCAAATGTTCAGGAAGTAAACGGACGCAATGCTTATCATGAAGCGGCCTTTATGGGCGAGAAAGAAATTATTAAGCTGATCAGAAAAGCTGGTGGAAATCCACTTTCTCGTGATAAGCAGGGCACTACACCTTTCTCAATTGTTCTCAAAAAAGATATTTCTGTAATTCGTGAGGTTCTTGGAAATAATTATACAATTACAGATAGTGATGGAAATACACCTGTCCATATTGTTGTAAAGTCAAAAGCTTCTACTCAGTTGCTTCAGGTATTGATTGAGGAAGGATATCCGGTTGATACAAGAAATGCTGACGGATATACAGCACTTAATTATGCAATTGAAAATAATGATGTAAAAACTGCTGTTGTGCTTCTTGAAAACGGGGCAAATCCTTTCCAGATGATTGATAAAAAAGGAAAGAACGGTATTTCGATTGCACTTGATAAAAAGAATAAGTCGATGATTTCGAATATTGTAAAATATGCCGGTAAGATGACTGATACACAGGGTAATACTATTTTGCACTATGCAGCTAAGACTAGTGATGATGAAATGGTAAAAACTCTGATTTCTTATGGAATTGATAAATCGATTAAAAATGTAAGCGGTGATACAGCCTATACAATAGCAGTTCGTTGGAGAAGGCCGGAAATCGCGGCGCTCTTAAAGTAAAATAAAAAAGCCGGGAGCCTTAATAAGTCAGCTCGCCGGCTCGCCTCTGAGGCATTTTTGTGTAGAAACTAATCTTCGTCAACTTCCTTAGAAAGCATCAAGTTAGTCAAAATACCGAGAATCAAAGCACATGCTACTGTACGGATTTCAACTGCGCCGAAGCTTACTACCATTCCGCCTACACCTGTAATAAAGATAACTGATGCAACGAAGAGGTTTTTGTTTTTGTTGAGATCAACTGTCTGGAACATCTTGAATCCAGATACTGCGATGAATCCGTAAAGTGCAACACAAACACCGCCCATTACGCAGCTAGGAATTGTTTCGAGAATAGCTACGAGTGGAGAAATCAATGAGAAGATAATACAGATAATTGCACATCCCCAGATTGAAATTGTAGAAGCATTGCGTGTAATTGCTACACAACCAATTGATTCACCGTAAGTTGTGTTTGGACATCCACCAAAGAATGTACTAACCATTGTACCAACACCATCACCAAGGAGTGTGCGTGTAAGACCAGGCTCTTTAAGAAGATCTTTTCCAACGATTGCAGAAAGATTTTTGTGGTCTGCAAGATGTTCTGCGAATACTACAAAAGCAACTGGAACATAAGCTGTGAACAATGTAAGAAGGTATTTACCAGTAACTGCTTTGAGACCTTCGCTTCCGCCCAAAAGGAATGTGAACTTTGGAAGTGAGAGGTAGCCAGAGAACTTTGTGAAGTCCAAAGCTTTTACTGCACCATAATTGATTACAATCAGTGAAGGGGTGTCTGTAAGGCTACCGATGATTGCGAAGATTGTTGCAAGACAGTATCCACCGAGGATTCCAAGAATGAACGGAATAAGACGACCAACTTTTTTTCCATATGTTGAATAGAGCATTGTAACTGCAAGTGTGAAAAGTCCGCAGATGAGTGCAACATATGTGCTTCCACCTTCTACGCTTGACTTCATAAGATCACCAATAGCATTGCC
>CADANN010000038.1:0-17630 GCA_902789325.1 uncultured Spirochaetaceae bacterium | reverse complement strand
AGGCGGTTAATCCAGTTTACACCGCATACTTTAACAATGATTGCTATGATTACATATACAAGACCTGCCATAAGGGCACCAATGATGAGACCCCAGTAGCCAGCCTGTTCTGAGAGGCCGAGTGTTGCTGCTCCTGCAAAGGCACTGAACATAGAACCGATGAAAGCGAAAGAACTTCCCAGGAATACAGGACTAGAACTTTTTGTGAACAAAAGGTAAACAATTGTTCCGACACCAGCACCAAAAAGTGCGGCTGAAGCAGTAAGTCCGTGTCCGATGATGGCTGGAACTGCAATTGTTGCTGCCATAATTGCGAGAAGCTGCTGCAAAGCGAACAGCACAACTTTACCGAATTTCGGTTTGTCTTTGATTCCGTAAATCAAATCCATTTTATATACTCCTTATTTGTTGGTTAATCTTTTCTATTATAATAAGTTGATATAAAGTAAATCAATCGGATTTTATTTTGATTTGATAGATTTTTGTATTATATTTTAAATAAGCTTTGAAATTTAATTTCGGAGGATTTAAATGGCTGATTTTTTTGATTATCTTACCTGGCGTGGGGATTTGAGTTTTGAGCAGGTTCCTTTTGGAAAGATTGATGCTCTTTTGCTGGCGCATTTAACATATTCAATTTTTGATGGAGTTGTACCGGAATCATTCAGCGAGAAAAAAACTTTTTCACAGGTTGCAAAGGATTTTTCTGAAACTCCGGATTACGAGTCACGCATTAATATTGGCTTTTTGATTAATAAGCGAACAGCTGAACTTATGTTTAAGACGGCAGAATCAGAACGTTTTAGAAATGTAGAATTGTGTGGTTTTAGAAATATATATAATGAAGAAAATGTCGAACAGTTTGCTGCTGTAACTTATCTGGTTAATGGCAAACCGGTTGTAGCTCTGCGAGGTACTGATGATACGATTATAGGCTGGAAGGAAGATTTTAATATTGCCTGGCTTCCACAAATTCCAGCTCAGAAGGATGCACTTGAATATTTTGAAGAGGCTGCGGCTGCTTTTAAAGAAAACTTTGTCCTGGTTGGGCATTCTAAAGGTGGAAATCTTGTAATTAATACTGCAGTAGGGTGTGGTGACAAACTTCAGCAGCGTATTGATAAGGTTTATAATTTTGATGGGCCTGGTTTTGCTAAGGAGTTTTTCGAATCAATTTCGTACAAAGCTGTTGAAGACAGAATCTATTCCTTTTATCCGGAATTTTCAGTTGTAGGAATGATTTTTCATCATCCGAAATTTTATGAAATTGTTAAAAGTGATGGATTCGCGTTCTGGCAGCATGATGCGATGAACTGGCAGATTTCTGGAAAAGATTTTGTAAACGCCGGCGATTTTACAGACGAGAGTAAAATCTTTTATAGCGCCTTCAATGAATGGATAGATAAACTCGATACTGAGCAGAAAAAGAATTTTGTAGAAACAATGTTCTGTATTCTGGAAGCTTCCGGGGCCAAAACAAACAATGATATTGAAAGAGAAACCTTAAAGGCTACTGCAAAAATGCTGGCTGCTTATGCAGAAATGAACCGAGAAAAGCGTAAGGAACTTCATGAGATTTTAAGCATGTTCAAGGACGTAATTGCAGATGATATCCCAATCTTTAAGCCTCTTGTACTGCTTAAAAATAATTTGCGAATATTAGGTTGAGGTCTTATAATTTAACTATGAGCGATACTACTATTGTAACAGGCAGTCCTGTTGGACGCCATCTTGATTCTCTTGGTGAAGGAAAGCCAGCATCTTACCTTATGTTTAATCATAAAAAGGTTGAACTGGTTGCAAAAATCACTATTGGCCGAGATACCGATAACGATGTTGTTGTGGACAATAAGCTTGCAAGCCGTCATCATGCTATGATTCAGAAAATTAAAGATGCATATTTTATTAAGGATGTAGGAAGTACGAACGGAACTTTTATAAATGGCGTACGCATTCCGAATGAAAAATATGTAAAACTGAATCCAGGAGATAAAATTTCTATCGGAAATATGAGTCTGGTGATTTCATAACTTTCCGTGGTGTGCTGCGTGAATTCAATCTATCAGAAAATTAAAAATATTCTTTCCTCTAGCATGCTTCCGTTTTATGATGATTTTTTTACACTTTTGAATGAGGCTTCAGAAGTGCTTGAAAATGAAAAAACTGATGTAGCTGGATATCGACCTATTGCTTCTGACGGTGGGGTTGGAGGTCTTATAGATTTTCATAAAGATGAACTTCCGCTTGTGATTATTCCGGATTTCCATGCCCGTCCTTATTTTTTGCAGAATATTCTTGATTATAAGATTTTTGATGATGCTACTGTATTTGAAGCGCTTGCTGAGGGTAAACTACGACTATTAAGTGTTGGTGATATTCTTCATACAGAGCGTGGAACTCGTGAAAGGTGGATTGCGGCAGAGGCTGAATTTAACAATGAAATTTTTACTGGGCCGGCTATGTCCTCAGAAATGCAGGAGGGGCTTAGTCTCTGGTGCGCTCTTATGGAGTTAAAAAAGAACTTTCCAGAGAGAGTCCATATTCTCAAGGGAAATCATGAAAACATTTTGAACGAAACTGGCGGCGGAGATTTCTCATTCCGTAAGCTTGCTGATGAGGGAGAGATGTGCCGTTGTTTTGTTCAGGAATATTATGGCGATGATATTTTGTATCTGATGAATTGTATTGAGCGAAGTCTGCCTTTATATTTCTTTGGAAAAAGATGCAGTGTGTCTCATGCGGAGCCGGTGAGGGCTTTTACCCGACAGGAACTTATAGATGCAAGAATGTATCCAGGTGTCGTAAAAGGTTTGATCTGGACAAATAACGGTGAAGCTGAAGAAGGAAGTGCAGCTGGTACGGTGAGCAATCTTTTTAAGAGTTCCGGGGTGATAGGCAGCACTAGTATTCCAGAGGGCTATGTGAGTCTTGGCGGACACAGACCTGTTACTGGAAATTATAAGCTTTTGCAGAATGGGGCATATATTCAGATTCATAATCCGGGAAAACAGAATATTGTTTTTGTACAACCGGAACAAAGTATAAATATAGAAAGTGATATTCTGGGGGTCGGTAGATGAGCGATGAGTTTCCACCAATGATTGGAAAGTACAAGGTACAGGGCATTATTGCAAAAGGCGGAATGGGTGTTGTTTATAAAGCAATTCATCCGTCTTTGAAGCGTTATGTTGTAATCAAGAAAATGACGGCACGTGGACATGCAGGTGATGCCGGTCGTTTTAAGAGGGAAGCTCAGCTGCTGCTTGATTTGCAGAGTCCGTATATCGTTCATCTTTTTGATTATTTTACCGAAGGCAGCTACCGCTATATGGTAGAAGAACTTGTTGATGGTATTGCAGTTGATTCCCTCATCAAAAGACAGAAGGCTTTGCCGGTTCCAATTGCGATGCTCATTATGCAGGATGCCTGCTATGCCTTGAAGTATGCGCATTCAAAGGGAATTGTTCATCGCGATATTAAGCCAGGGAATATTCTTTTGTCGCGTCGTGGTGAAATTAAACTAGCTGATTTTGGAATCGCAAGTGATCATGCGGAAGGCGGGGCAGGAGCTGGTGCTGCAAGTCTAAAGAATGCAGTTAGTGAATCAACCGTTACGACAGGGGATCTTACGCAAAGTGGTGTTGCTTTGGGAACTCCTGCCTATATGCCGCCTGAGCAGTTTGAAGATAGTGCAAGGGTTGATCATCGGGCTGATATTTATGCACTCGGTATTATGCTTTACGAAATGGTTACGGGAACTAAGCCGTATCCTGGAACTCTTTCAATGGAAACATTGAAGGTTATTCGTAAGGGAAAGTATATTAGTCCACGAAAACTTGATAAGTCAGTACCTAAGGATGTATGTCATCTGATTCATAAAATGACACGACCTAAGGCAAAACGTCGATATCAGTCGATTGATGCAGTGCTTCGCCAGGTAAAAAAATATCTTAAGCATTATGATACCCACGAGCTTCGTGTACAGCTTGCAAAGAGTGTAGTGGCTGGAAAACTATATGAGTTCTCGCCAGAAGCTCTTGTTCAAAAAGATAAGGTTCGTCGCATTATCAGACGTGTAGTTTTGGGTGTTGCCGCCGCGGCTGCTGTTTTTGCGGGGCTCTGGTACTGTGGACTTGTACACAAGATTGCTTTGAAGAAGTGGTATACCGAAGTAAATGTAGAGCTGCAGATGCCTCGTTCCCTTTATGAAAATATGGATTTGCCAGCGAGAGCTTTTTTCTTTGAAAATGATGGAAATGATATTCCAGAGGTTGAGGGAACTCGTAGAATCTTTGGTGAGCGCGGAAAAGGATTGTATGAAAAACTGATTTTCTGGTCACCACGAGTAGTTGCAGAACGTCCGGCTTCCAGAAATATAACATACAGTGTACGTCCGGTTTATCTTAAAAAAGGTGATTATCGCATTAAGATTGTTGTTGGTCCTTATGTATGGTGGAAGAGTTTTACCTGCAGTGACGAGACTTGTGTTCTTGACTGTGATTTCTTGAAAAACGCAAAGCGCAATCTTTCTATAAAGACTATAGCTTACGACCGTTCGTTAGGCACTGTAATTGAGGAGTCGCAGTTTAAGATTCTGTATAAAAATAAGTGGCAGCCATTGGAAGAAGTTCCTGTTGAGACGCTGGAATCTGGCACTGTATGGAAAATTCGTGCAGAAGCAGAAGGTTATAAGAGCGAGGAATTTTCACTTTTGATAGACTGGTATCAGGATGCACTTATGATTTCTTCGGAGCTGGAGAAAGAAGAATAGTTACTCGAAAAATTTGACGATATGCTCAAAATATCATTATATTTTAAGTATGTCTAAAGATAATAACTCTAATGAGAATTCTATAATTTCAGCGGATCAGTTGCTTCCGAATAAACTTACATTAATTCCTCTTGCGGGGCGTCCTATTTTTCCGGGAATTTTTACCCCGCTGATGATTAATTCTGCAGACGATGTGAAGGTAGTGGAAGAAGCCTACGAAAATGAAGGCTTTATTGGAATCGTTATGCTCAAAAATGAAGCAGAAACTCCATCTATAACTGATTTGCATAAGGTTGGTACTGCCGCCCGAATCATCAAAAAGGTAAATCTTCCTGATGGTGGAATTAATATTTTTATTTCTACCGTAAAGCGTTTTAAAATCCGTAAAAACCTGCATAATACGTCTCCAATGGCCGCTGCTGTTGAATATCTTGATGATGAAGAAGCTGATACTTTTGAGGTTAAGGCTTTAACCCGCGCGTTGATTTCTGAAATGAAAGAGGTTAGTGAGAATAATCCTCTTTTTTCTGAAGAAATGCGCCTTAATATGGTGAACATCGATAATCCAGGAAAAATAGCTGACTTTATTGCTTCTATTTTGAATGTTGATAAAGATGAACAACAGAAGATTCTTGAGACCGTAAATGTACGTCAGCGTATGGAGCAGGTTCTTGTGTTTATCAAAAAAGAACAGGAGCTGCTGCGCGTTCAGAAAAAGATTCAGAGTGAACTCAATGACCGCATAGAAAAAAATCAGCGTGAATATTTCCTGCGAGAAGAAATGAAATCTATTCAGGAAGAACTTGGTGAAACTCCTGATGGAAATGAAACTGACTATCAGAAGTTTAAGAAAAAGATTGAAGAGTTGGCCTTTGAAGGCGAAATCAAAGAGACTGTAGAAAGTGAACTTTCAAAGCTTTCTATGATGGATCCGAATTCTTCAGAATGGCTTGTAACCCGCAATTATCTTGAGCTTATTACTCAGCTTCCATGGAAGATTCCTGCTGTAGATGATTTTGATTTGACTCGTGCAAGGAAGGTTCTGGATGATGACCACTTTGGACTTGAAGATGTTAAGAAACGAATCGTAGAATACCTTGCCGTTCGCAAAATGAAAAAGAATGCAAAAGGTTCTATTCTGCTGCTTGTTGGACCTCCGGGAGTTGGTAAAACATCTGTTGGAAAATCTATTGCGAATGCAATGAATAAGCCTTTCTACCGCTTTTCTGTTGGCGGCATGAGAGACGAGGCAGAAATCAAGGGGCACCGCAGAACTTACATTGGTGCTATGCCAGGAAAAATCATTCAGGGACTCAAAATTACAAAGAGCAGTACTCCGGTCTTTTTGATTGATGAAGTTGATAAAATGGGCTCAAGTCACAATGGTGACCCGGCAAGTGCTTTACTCGAAGTATTGGATCCGGAGCAGAATGTTTCGTTCCGCGATACATATCTTGATTTGCCATTTGATATTTCCAATGTGTTCTTTATTTTGACTGCAAACTCTCTGGACACTGTACCGGAGCCGCTTCTTGACCGTGCAGAAATTATTCATTTGAGCGGATATATCGATCAGGAAAAACTCGAGATCGCAAAGAAATATCTGATTCCAAAGAATCTCGTAAAAAACGGACTTGCAAAAAATCAGGTAAAATATACAAAGGCGGCTCTTCTTGAAATTGCAGAAGAATATGCCCGTGAATCTGGTGTTCGTAACTATGAAAAGTGTCTCGACAAGATTCACAGAAAGCTTGTTACTGAGATGATTACGGAACAAGAATCTTCAAAGAATGCTTCAGGTGATTTGAAAAAGCAGATTACTATTGATGCTCCAGATTTGTTCAAATATCTTGGTAAACCAGTATTTGACGAAAGTCAGATTAAAGTTGCTGCTGTTCCTGGAACTGCAATTGGTCTTGCCTGGACAAGCATGGGCGGCGATACACTTTTGATTGAATCAACTTCGTTTGCCGGAAAAGCAGGACTTGTACTTACGGGGCAGATGGGCGACGTAATGAAGGAATCAAGCCAGATTGCTTTTGACTGGGCAAGAAAGTTTGTTCTTGAACGTGGCGTAAAAGATGCAAAGTGGTTCGAAGAAAACATCGTGCATCTGCATATTCCTGAGGGAGCAACTCCAAAAGATGGCCCAAGTGCCGGTATCACAATGGCAACAACTTTTGTGTCGCTTTTACTTGATAAAAAGATTAAGCCTAACCTTGCAATGACAGGTGAGCTTTCTTTGACAGGTCAGGTTTTGCCAATCGGCGGCCTGCGTGAAAAGACTGTAGCTGCTAAGCGTAACAAGATAAAGACTATTATTATTCCAAAAGCAAACGAACGAGACCTGGAAGATATTCCAGAACACGTAAAGCAGGGAATTAAGTTTATTCCTGTGAGTGATGTGAGGGAAGTCTTGGAAATCGCGCTAGGGGTAAAGTAAGGTCATGTTCGGGCTTGACCCGGACATCTATTTCATAAAACCGAGTTCTACCAGCCATTCTTTCAAAGACTGGTTCCAATGGAACTCTTTCATGAACGCGTTGTTTTTCATTCCAAAGCCGTGTTTGCCCCATTCGTAGCGGGCGAGGCGGCTTGGAATGTTTGCATCTTGTAAAGCGGCGTAGAGACGGAGTGAGTTCTCTGGAATTACAATCGGGTCGTCATCGCAGACTACTACATAGGTTGGCGGCATGTCGGCAGGAACATTAAGTTCTAGAGAGAACTCGTCCTTTCGTTCCTGTGTCTGATTTTTCTTTCCTTTTCCGAGCAGGCTGTTGCGACTCCAGCGGTGTGCAATATCATCCTGCATACTTACTACCGGATATACTGGAATTACAAAATCAGGTCGAAGCGACACTTGGCATTCAATTCCAAGCTTTGCAATTTCATCATGTGTCTGCCAGAATTCTCCTGCCATTGTTACAAGGTGTCCGCCTGCAGAAAATCCAATAATTCCAACTTTTTCAGGATTGATATCCCATTCTTCTGCATTTTTACGAACTAACTGAATTGCTCTTTGAATATCCTGAAGCATTGCAGGATGATGATAAAAACTTTCTGCGGTACGATATTTTAATACAAAGGCTGTTACTCCATTTTCTGCAAACCATGTCGCAGTTGTGTTGCCTTCACCTTTTAATCCTAAATGATGATAACTTCCACCCGGACATACAATTACGGCTGTGTGAGTATTTTCTACATCTTCTGAAGGTTTATGCATAAACATAATAGAAGGCTGTTTTTCCATTCCTTTTATATTTCGCCAGAGATATATAGTAGCGTCTTGTGCGGTGGCTGTTATAGAAAAAAGCACAAGTGCGGCAATAGTTGTAAAGATCTTTTTCATATTTCAAATATATCATTATTGAGGCGATTTTTCTATTATGATAAAATCTGCTCATTATGAACGATAATAAGATGGAAAATATAAAAGCAATTATTTTTGATATGGATGGGGTAATTCTCGATTCTGAATCAATTTCTGATATAACCTGGAAAAAAGCAGCAGAAGAAAAAGGTCTTTTTGTAAATGATGAAATTTTAAATGCCTGCCGTGGTTCAAACAAAAACGATACAATTCAGACTTTGAAAAAATATTATGGTCAGGATTTTGACAGCGAAGCATTTCTTGAACGTACTTCAGAACTCTTCCATGAAATCGAAGAAAAGGATGGTATTCCACTTTTACCTTATGCAAAGGAAACTCTAGAATATCTTAAGCCTCGTTACAGACTTGCCCTTGCTTCATCAACCCGTGGTCCTACTGTAGAACGTCAGTTACGAGCAGCCGGTGTAATTGATTTTTTTGAAACCCGTACAACAGGGGAGATGGTAGAACACAGTAAGCCGAATCCAGAAATCTATCTTATGGCTTGTAAATCAATTGGTATGAATCCGGAAGATTGTGCTGCAATTGAAGACAGTCTGAATGGAATCCGAAGTGCATATGCAGCAGGCCTTCATCCGATTATGGTAATAGACAAAGTAAAACCCACCGAGGAAATCAAAAAAATGTGTTGTAACATATTTGATTCGCTCGATGGGTTGAAATCAGTTTTGTAATATTATTCCAATGCTTTGATTACTTTAAAGAACTCGGGTTTCTTTGAGCAGTCATAATTATACATACCACAGTATGGACCGTTCATTTTATAACTGTAATCATTCTTTGGAAGAGATGGATTATCGCAGATACCCCAGATAGCTACACAGGTGAGGGTTTTATATTCATCTGCAACAGAAGCTAACATTTTGAAAAAGTTTTCATAGTAGTTGGCATGCTGTACAGCTTTTGTTTTGTCGTAGTTGCGGAGGGCAAGTTCGGTAACATGAACTTCGAGGCCCAGGTTGCTGTAAAAGACAATTGCATTTTTGAAGAGGTTGATATCGTTTGCACTCATACAGCCAGCCTGCTGACCATAACCACCGACATAGCCCTGCATTCCAACTCCGTCACAAAGTTTTTCATTTTTGTTGATGCTTTCAATGAGTTTACCGATTGCTTCTCGTTTTGGAGAGTAGAAGGTGCTGTAATCATTGTAGAAAAGCTTGATGTTTGCATTTGCTTTTTTTGCAGCCTGGCGGGCATATTTGAAAGAAAGTTCGACATAGTCTGGGCCAATTACGTCGTAGAAATAGTTTGTGGTACCACCGCGGCTTGTGCGGACATGGCGTTCATCTCCTTCCTTGTATTCATTTGCTCCATCTCCAACTGCTTCGTTTACAACGTCCCAGCAATAAACAACGCCAGGAAAGTTTGTTTCAAAATGTGCAATAACTTCTTCTATATAATATTGAAGTCGTTTTTTCATAAGATCAGAAGAAACAAAAGCCCCATCGTTTTTGTAGCCTTCGCGGAAGAACCAGGATGGCATATATGCATCCCATACAAGAACATGACCGCGGATTCCGATGCCGTTTTCCTGTGCGAACTTTGCAATATTGTCTGCATTATAATAGTTCATAACTGGCATGCCGTTTTCTGATTTCTGGCTGCCACTCTGACTAAGCAATGAGTATGCCTTAAATTCGTTTCCTGCGGTGAGGCTGTTGAAGTCGGCCTTTACCATATCTGTATAACTTTTTTTCTGAAGATTCTGTGGATTGATTACAGTACCAAATTTAAAACCATGGCGAGCTGCCGATTCAAAAATAGGTTCCTTCTGTTCGAACCCTTCTATTTCGGCAGACTGTGCTTCAGCTTCCACTTTTGCTTTTTCTGCAGATTTCATAAATTTTGCAGCCATTCCATTTGATTCTGTTGCTGCAGGGGACATTACTGTTTCTTCCTGCTTTTTTGTTTCAGTTTGTGCAGCAGTGTTGTTCTTTGATTTTCCAGTACATGAGAAAAGAGTAAATACCGCAAATGAGATTACGGTTAAGGTTAATAGTTTTTTCATTTTAGTTCCTCTAGGAACTAGTGTACTAGAATTTTTCCGTTCGAGATATCAAGGAGTTTACTTATAAAACTCTGATACTCGCTTTCGTGGATTTCGCCGGTGATAGAGATTTCTGTCCCGAAATCTTCTGTGAGATTTGAGATGTGGAAAAGCTCCATATTATTTTTGATGAGTTTGTAGAGAGAATAATCTGTTGTGAAGGTGAAGGATTTTCTTGCAACGAGTTCTTCAAAAAGTCCAGCTGTATCGGCTGCGGCAAGAACTCCTTTTGCACCGTTGCCGTATGCTTTTACGAGCCCGCCCGTACCTAGCAGAGTTCCTCCGAACCAGCGGGTGATTGTGAGCACGGTGTTTGTACAACCGCGGCCACGCAATACATCGAGGGCAGGCCGGCCTGCAGTGCCGCTTGGCTCACCGTCGTCACTCATTCCCATTACTTCTGCACCAGGTCCGATTACAAAAGCGTGAACTACGTGAGTTGCATCTGCATACTTAGCTTTCTGCGATTTTACGAGTTCGCGTGCCTCTGCCTGGCTGCTGCACGGAAAGAGCTCGGAGAGAAAGCGCGAACCTTTTATGGTTTCTTCATAATTGATGTATTGTTTTAGAACTTCCATAAATCAACGTAGTCATGCTGAACTTGTTTCAGCATCTATAATGAAGATCCCGAATCAAGTTCGGGATGACAGAATTTACTCGACAGTGATATCCTGCACTTCCTTATTTGAAACGCGGATGCCCTTTGCCTTAAGAGACTTTTCCTCAAACTTGTCGGCCTTGAACTTTTCGGTAAGTACCTTAAGACGAGGCTTCTTAACATAATTGAGCTGGAAGGTGAAAGACTTGCGGGTATCTACGTGGAGAACTTCGCAACCTTCTGGTGCAAAAAAGTAGTCGCGGTTCATAATAAAGCCCTGGATTTTACAGCGCTTGATGTGAACAAACTGAGTTGCAGGATCGCGATAGAGAATTGTAAAGAGAACCTTGGAAAGGCTTTCCTTGTCAGCAAATCCGCAGTAGCGCATTTCTGGTCCAACAAAAAGTTTTTTCGGAGTTTCTGAAACAGAATAGATTCCGCTCTTTCGAACATAAAGAATCTTGTCGTATGGGGTAACTTTGAAAAGTTCGTTTCCGCCAGAAACTTCTGTTCCAAGGTTTCCATTTTTTTCGTCGTAGCGAAGTGCAAGGTCGCGTTTTGTAACGGCCTTTACGTCTACGGCGTTGATGTTTGTAATTTCAGTGTGGCGTACAAGAGCATCCTCTCCAAGTACAGCCAGCTTCTTTTCAATTCCGTCCAGCCAGCTGATTGCGTAATCAACGAGGTGCTTGAGCAGCTTATTGATTTCTTTAATACGGGCGTTGATTGCTTCAACCTCGGCACGGTTTTTACTCATATCATAAAGGGAGATTCGGCGGATTGGGATTTTGAGCAGGTGGTCAACATCCTCGTCGGTAATCGGGCGAATCAGTTCTTTTGCGAATGGCTTAAAGCCGTCTTTTACAGCTTTGATTACGCCTTCTTCTGTTTTCTGCTGCTCGATTTTTTTATAGATTCGCTCCTCTACGAAAATGCGTTCGAGGGTGCGAAGGTGCAGCTTTTCTGTAAGGTCTTCTTTTTCGAGCAAGAGCTCTGCCTTTAAGATTCCGACCAGCTGTTTTGAGTGATGTTCAATCACCTGAGTACAGGTCATCTGTACCGGCATGTTGTCTTTGATTACAAGCAGGTTACAGTAGATTGTCTGCTCACAGTCGGTAAAGGCATAGAGAGAATCTACAACATCCTTTGTGTAAACACCGCGCTGCAGACGCACTTCGATATTAACTTTGTCGGCTGTGTAGTCCTGAATTGAGGTTGCCTTGATTTTTCCATTTTTTACAGCCTTTTCAATTGAGTTACAAAGGCTTTCGGTTGTCGAGCCGTAAGGCAGTTCTGTGATGACAATTTTTTTATCATCGCTGGTGTCCATCTTTGCTCGGGTGATGATTTTTCCAAGACCGTCCTGATATTCGCTTACATCAATGAGACCGCCGGTTGGGAAGTCAGGGAAGAGCTGGAACTTTTCGCCGCGCAGGCATTTTCGTTCTGCGTCGATTACTTCGTGAATATTGTGGCTCAAGATATTTGTGCTCATACCAACGGCAATACCTTCGGCGCCCATAATCAAAACGAGCGGAAGCTTTGCCTGGAAAGCAGTTGGTTCAACATCACGTCCATCGTAAGTATCAACGTACTGAGTAATTCGCGGATTAGTATTTAAGATGTCTTTTGTTATTGGGCGCAGGCGGCACTCAATGTATCGGGGAGCAGATGCTCCGTCGCCTGTGTACATGTTACCAAAGTTTCCCTGCTTATCAATAAAGATTTCTTTGTTTGCAAGATTTACAAGGGCAGTATAAATAGAAGCATCGCCGTGCGGGTGATAAGCCATAACCTTACCGCACACATTGGCAACCTTCACAAAGCGTCCGTCGTCTGTTTTTATAAGAGTATGAATAATTCGTCTTTGAACTGGTTTAAGTCCGTCTGTAATTTCAGGAATCGCGCGGTCACGGATAACGTAACTCGCATATTGAATAAAGTTCTGATCGAACAGATTTTTTACATAAGCCATTGATTTCCCCTAATAGGACATTAGTCCTTACCCACATAAAATTATAAATGAAAAATTTGTTATTATCAAGTTTCAGAAAGTACGTTGGCAAAATAGCCGCTTGAGCTTATTGGTTCGCCACCGTTTGTTAAATGGTTTGTGTCACCTAAACGTTCAACCCGGAACCACGCCTGACCCGGCAAACGTTCTTCACTGTTGAGTACAGTAATAGAAGTAGGCGCAACGTAAAAGCCTTGCCAGAGCTGCATAGGACTGAGTCCCGTGAGGTGTGCAATAATCGTAAACATAACACCAAGGTGGCAGAAGAATACAAGAGTCGTTTCTTCCGGGTAATCATCTTTTACAGATTTTAAATGATACTTTTCAATTGGTTCACTCCAGTTGTGATTCGGCACTGGATTTTGAACATTATAAAAATTTTTCTTGTTTCTGATGTATCCGTATTCTGCAAGAATTTCATCAAACCCTTCGCATACTTTTTGATAATGCTTTTTAATGTGACCAGGCTTCATAAAGCGAGAGTCAGCCCATTCGTCTTTATCAAAGAACTTTTTATCAGAAGTGAAAAACTCCGGCAATAAATCCCAACACATAACCTGCTGTCCAATCCATTTTCTGTTTGGATAATTCTTTGGCATGCGGGTTTTATATTTGAATTCCTGAAGCCAGTCACAGGTAATTGCAGTGCGTCCAAGTTTTTCCAAAGATGGTGCTGCGGTTGCTTTTGCACGTCCTAAGGGAGACTGGTAAAACTGTGTGATGTTTTTCCAGGAGCAGACACGTTTTGTAAGAAGTTCTACTTCGCGCTTTCCTTTTTCTGTAAGATTGTCGTGTGTATAATCAGGATCGCCGTGGCGAATAAAAATAAGTCTCATTTTTCCTCTTTATTTGAATATCAGAATTATAGCATACTCACGATAAGTTTAATATAGAAAACGAATCTGCTATAATCATTTTATGAGTAAAAAAATCTATGTTACCAGACACGGTGAATCACAGTGGAATGTTGAATGTAAGGTTCAGGGAGTAACAGATACCCCGCTTACTGCAAGAGGAATAGAGCAGGCACATGAGCTTGCAAAGAAAATCAAAGAGAGCGGAATCACAATTGATGAGATTTTATATTCTCCGTTAAGCCGTGCTAGTGATACGGCAAAAATCGTTGCAGAAGAAAATGGGGTACCGCTCTCTCTTGAGCCACGCCTTATAGAACAGAATTTCGGAGAGTTCGAAGGCCACGAATGGGCAAAGCATCCTGGTGTTTTCCATGAAGCAAAAAAGCAGTTTGCAAATGATTATAACGGCGGTGAATCTATGCTGCGACTGGGACAAAGAATTTACAACCTGCTTGATGAACTTAAAGCTCGCAGCGAAAAAGAAAACAAAATTTTTCTGCTTGTGACTCACGGTGGAATTGCCAGAATGATACATTCTTATTTCAATTCAGAAACAAACGAAGAGTTCAGTTCTACAAATATTGATAACTGCCAGGTCAAAGAATATTGTTTTTAGTCTGAGATAATCAGTTTTTGCCAGCAGCCTTTTCAAGGAGTTCTATAAGTTCCGGATAATTTTTTCGTACAACTTTACGATGAGAATCTTGAATAAATTCCAGTTCGGTTCTGAAAAGTCTGTCTTTTGCAGAAACTGGCATGTATTGAATACTGGTTCGCGAGTAGTAGTGTTCAATACATCCCTTAGACAAAATGTATATTCGGGCCGCTTCTGCAGCTGCAAGAATGAATGCAACCAGATTTTTTACAATTGGTAGAGTGGATGCAGTTTGCGGAGTCAGATATTCAATAAGTTCATCTCCAAGAATATTTACTCCTTGAAGCAGTACAGTTTTATATGTGTCTACGCTTTCTGCATTTTCATGCTTGTCTTTGAGAGAATGAAGTTTTGAAAGGAAGAGGTTCATTTTTTCAGGACACTTTTTGCTGGATTTTTCATTATCAGTTTCTTCAATAAGCGGATCCAGTTCCTGTCCAATTTTAATCAGATATCGTTCAAGTCTGAAAATCAGTTTGCTTAGTGTAATTTCCTGGGCCATTTCTTTAGGGGAAAAAATAGTCGAATAAAAATCTTCCTGCCGTTCCCTTTGTTTTTCAAGCCAGCTGATAACCCGTTCATCTTCATTTGCAACGTCGCGTAACTTGCCGGAAAACAGGGAGTCCAGATCTGTAATAATTCTACCGTTAGTTCCCAATAACGAACACACCTTACAGAAAACGCCAAGTTCATCTTTTCCGCCTACGTCGATAATTCCTGTACCTGCGGCGCTGTATTCATTTTCTATAAAAGTCAAAAGGTAAGTGAACATCTGCTGGTCGGTATAGCCTTCCACGAAAATCTGGTTATCAGAAAAAAAGAACTGCTTGTGATAGGTATTAAAGCGAGGTAAAAATCTGCGGAATAGAGCATCATCCTCATCATTTAATTCTTCAATACTGGTTGGCGCCTTATTTACGTGACAAACTATAACACCAGTCAATTCTTCCGGAGTTCTTAAATCAATATAAAAAGGGGAGTGTGAAATCAAAAAAAACATCCGCCTGCTGCTATGAGAAACTTCCTTTCTGATTTCATTCATAAAGAAAGTTTGAAACTGAGGGTGAAGGTGCAGTTCCGGTTCATCAATAAAAAGACAGTCATCGCCTGTTGTATCATAAAGATTTACAAGCAGGGAAATTATTTCGCGAAGACCATGACATTCAGCATCTTCGAGCATATATTCAACATTCCAGGCCTTGTTTTCAACAATTGGAATCAAAGTACCATCAATATCTTCTATAAAAGAGATAGATTTTCCAAACATACTTGAAAGAACTTTTTCGATTTTTGCCCGGATTTTTTCGTTGCTTTTTAGAATCTGAATCTGATCGCTATAATTTCTGTCGGTTTTAAGGAATTTTACAGAATAACCTGCTGCTTCAAACTGTTCCGAAATCTTCTGAGCAAGCAAAGTTTTACCGCTGCCGTTTGGACCTACTATAAGATTTATCTGTGCCCAGTTAGATTTTTTGAAAACGGTCTTACCCCAGAGAAACGGAATTTTCACTTTAGTTTCGACAGTAAGCATAAAATAAGTATAGCATATTCTTTTGCATAATTGTAAAATAATTTTATGGTATTATTCAGTGTATTTGCTTATGTAGCTTTTGGTATTTTTGGTATTTATTGTATTGTTTCTGGTGTTCGCAAACAGAAGGAAATAAAAGCAGCCCAGCAGTCTCCAGACTATTACATGGATGAAAAAGAGCATGATGAAGCAATTAAGCAGATTGAAAGCTTTGAGAAAGGGTATTTTGAACGCGTAAGAAACGGTGAACAGACACAGCAGTTTCTTGCAGTTGGAAGCAATATGATGTGTTCTTTTTTGCGCAGTCTTCTTTCAGCTGAAAATATTCCAACCTATACAGAAAATGAACATGTAAACAGTATGTATTCTCTGAATGCACTTTCTGGCAATTCTGCATTCTCTATAAAAGTTTATATTCTTGTAGCAGATTATGACCGTGCTTACGAAATAATTTCAGATTTCATATCTAAACATGAAAGCGAAGAAAATATAGAAGAATCTCAGACAGCAGAAAATCCAGTAAAGACAATTGCAAAGGCAGCCGTAACAGGATTGTTTTTTGTGAATATGCCTGATGGAGCCGAAGAAAAGGTTCTCGGAATTACAGTCTTACCTAAGCTTAGTTAGCATATGGATTCGATAAAAAATGTAATTACGATTATTCCTCCTTTATTGCAACTGAATTCTCCTTATCCATCGGGCGCATATCTAACAGCATTTTTTAAGAATGAAGGATATGATGCTCACTGGACAGATTTAAGCATCCGCCTTTTTTATGAAATTTTCAGTCGCAGCGGTCTCACAAAACTTTTTGAACTTTCAGAAAAACGCGCTTTGCAGCTTGCATCGGAAGCAGAACGCAAAGGTGATGACAATACCGCTTTTAATCTTCGCCGTTATATCAGCCAGAAAGATGCCTGGATAGAATGGATTGATTTTATAACTGCCGTTTTAAGTGGTGGCGGTGCACGCGAAAAAGAACATCAGTTTTTGTATTCACCATTTACACCGCGCGGTAGCCGCATGGAAAACTACCTTTCGGAAGTTTCGGAAAGCGGTCGCGAACCTACCGTTGATGATATGCGCTTTTTGTGCAGTTTTGCTCTTGCAGATTTGTCTGATTATATCACCGTCGCTTTTGATTCTCAGTTTTCTCTTGTGCGTTATGCAGAGTCTCTTGCAGTAGATACCCGAAGTTTTGCAGATTTCGAAAAACAGATTGATTCTCCTGTTATGGAGCATTTTTATAAGCCGGTTTTAGATAGGCTGTTTTGTGCAGATTCCCTGGTCAAGTCCGAGAATGACAAGGGGGTACTCATCTGTATTTCCATCCCATTCGCAGGAACTTTTTTGCCGGCACTTTACACAGCGCGCTGGTTCAAACAGAAGTTTGGAGAAAAAGTTTTCGTATGCATTGGCGGTGGTTTTGTAAACACTGAACTTCGTGAAGCAAACGATCCGGCACTTGCAAAATACATAGACGCAATTTCTTATGACCGTGGCTACGGCTCATACCACGCATTACTCCAAAGCCGTCATACTGAACTTGGTTCAGCATCTGCCTTATACAAGCTCCGCCTCTTCACAAAACAGCCTGACGGCTCAGTAAAAATTACTGAACCGCTCTGGCAGGACCCGGCATCAGAAAAATACGAAAATCAGATAACTGCAAAAATCATACCTGATTATTCTGATATAGATTTTTCTATATATCCCCGCATGTGTGACGATACAAATGCAATGCACCGTATCTGGACAGACGG
>CADANN010000037.1 GCA_902789325.1 uncultured Spirochaetaceae bacterium | reverse complement strand
TGAAGTGCTTTACTTTAAGAATGCAACTGCAACAATCGCAAGCTTTAGTGCAGCACCTCAGGTTGTTAAATTCTAAAGAACTTTAATTTCATCTGCCAGCTCAGCAAATGGACCTGGCAGAACGTGAGTGCCGCGGTGGTTACCGAAGAAATCTTCATTAAAGATGATATCTGTGCCGTCGCGGTTTTCGAAGCGCTGTTCTGGTTCAAACGCAGAACCAAGAACTTGAGTTGTGATTACGCCTGTTGTGTAGTCGCCTAAAAGCTCTTTGAGGTTGCTTGTCAGTTTTCCTGATTTCAGTGAAACTTTAGCTTTCGACTTTCCTGCAACAACAAGATTATCTGTTTCGTGTTTGCATACACTTGCGCCATTCAGATAAACGTTTCCACCAAGCCATACCGGCAAGTGACCAAAATGATATTTTGCAAGTGGTCCCATATCCGGTTCCCTATCCATCATAAAGTTTTTAATCCATTCGTCGTAAGTTGGGAAAATATCAAATGGAGCTGTTCCAACAACTTCATAATCAGCTGCAGCGGCAGTTTTTGATTCATCTTTTATTGCAAACTGCTGAACATTGCGCCTTTTGCAGCTTCGCGGCCTTCTGGTCTCTGGTTGTTGTACATAAGATTCTGTGAGATGCGTGCTCCCTGTGCTTCCCAGTCGAGCCATACACCCATAATACAATCGTGAATATGATTTCTGCGGATTACGACATCAATTGCGGCGTGCAAGGATTTCAACCTTTTCTTTGTTTGGATCGAGGCCTTTGAAGTTACAATAGAAAACTGTGTAACGGCCTTTTTTGATTCCAGGCACATGGATCTGCTTTGCCTTCGATACATTCTTCAAGAGTTCTTGTTTCATACATCATCAGGTCATTCAAAACAACAGAACCTGTTCTCTGTAGATTCCTGGTGCGACTAATACTTCGTCACCTGCGCGTGCAACTTGTGCAGCCTGATTAATAGTTTTAAAAGGCGATGCCTTTGTTCCGTTTCCGTTAGTTTTTGCTTTCGCGTTTACATAGTATGTCATCTAGAACTCCTATGTAAATTATAAACCGCATATAGAGAAATAATTGAAATTATATCTATGAGAATAGAACAAAAATTATTTGTTGTGTCTTACTTGTTCAAGGCCGCGTTTAAACTGTGGAATGCGTGCACAGGTAACTGTGTTCATGTCGCTGCGGTCGCCACGCTGTAAGAAGTGGTAGGCAACACCGGCAATCATTGCGCCATTGTCACCGCACAATTTAAGTGGTGGGAAGATGCAGTTTAAGTCAGAACGTTCAGCGAGCATAGCACGTAAACGTGAGTTTGCGGCAACACCACCACCGCAAACAACAGTTTTAAGTCCTGTGTCGTCTGCAGCTTTGAGCAGTTTGCCTACCAGAGTCTTGATTGCAGTTTCCTGGAATGCAGCACACATGTTTTCTGTTGTATGTTCATAGCCTGGCTGCCAGAACAGATCACACTGATGGATTACTGCAGTTTTTAATCCGCTGAAAGAAACGTCGTAACGGTGTTCATTTTCATCAAGTTTAGGAACCGGGAATTTAGCTGATTTAGGATCGCCATTTTTAGCAAGGTTATCAATGATAACTCCTCCAGGGTAACCAAGACCGTAAAACTTTGCAACCTTATCAAAAGCTTCGCCGACAGAATCGTCAACTGTGGTTCCGAGAATTTCCAGATCATCAAATCCATTTACTTTACAGATGATTGAGTGACCACCGCTTACAAGCAATCCAAGGAATGGATATTCAACTGGAGTCTGAAGCTGAGCGGCATACAAGTGACCGAGCATATGGTTAATTGCGATAAAAGGTTTATTTGTTGCCCATGCAAGAGTCTTTCCAAAAGTAAAGCCAACGAGAAGTGAGCCCATAAGTCCAGGTCTGTTAGTTGCAGCTATCGCATCAACTTCGTCGAGAGACATGTTTGCTTCTTTGAGTGCCTGACGAACAACTGGTAAAATCCATTCAGCATGTTTGCGGCTTGCAATTTCTGGAACAACGCCCTTGTAAATTTTATGGAAAGGAATCTGCGTTGCAACAACGTTGCTTAAAATTGTTTTTCCGTCTTCTACAATTGCGCAGGCTGTTTCATCACAGCTGCTTTCTATACCTAATACTTTCATCGTGTCCTCTAATACTTCTTAGCCTTTGACTTACTTACCGTACTGAATGTGTAGCCCTGGGCCTTAAGCTCCGGGTATGCCTTTTGTAAAAATGCCGGTAAAAAATCAGCTGACCAGATATGGCCTATCATTATAACGCTTCCATTTTTATTTGCAAGGTCAAGGCCTTTTTTTAGTTCTTTGAGAGCATTTGCTTCAGTCTTTTCGTTGTCCAGGAAGATGTTTCGTTCATAATATGAATAACCCATTTCTCGTGCAACATACGGAACCTTTGTTTCAACATTTGTGCGGCTGTCCAGAAAATATATTCCTTCTTCAGAAGCCATCTGCAAAATTACAGCCATCTTTTCTGCATCTGCTGTAATGCCCGAACCTTCATGATTATTCATTCCGGCAATAGGCGCAATCTCATTTATATTATTGAAAAGAATTGTTTTGATTTGTTCATCAGACATTTCCGGCTTAATGGCACCAGGTCCCGGATTTACGCTTGCATTAACCGACTGCATAGGCTGATGTAAAATTACTTCATTTCCAGATGCGCGTACCTGAGCAGCTGATTCTACAGAGTGTGCTATTTGTGGAAGAACAGCTACTGTGATTGGGAAGGGGAGCTGAAGGAATGGTTTTAAGTGTGCAAGATTTTGTCCGCCATCATCAAAAACAAAAATCAGCTGAGCTCCATTTTTTGCAGCAGGAAAATTGTATTGTGATTTTTTTTCTGGCTGAGGAGAAGTCAGAACAGGTTTTGTTGTTTCTGATTTTTTTTCTTCAGTTTTAGAGGCAGTTTTTGTTTCAGTTGATTTTTCCTGAGCTTTCTTTTGTTCTTCTTTTATCTGAGGTGTTTCAACTTTCTTTTGAGTAGTTTTCTGAGATTCTGTTTTCTGAGGCTCAGATTTTTTAGTCTCTGTTTTTTTAGGTTCAGTCTTTACAGTTTCTGGCTTTTTTGTCTCTTTTGCTGGAGCTGTATTTTCTGTTTTCTTTTCAGTTTTTTCTTCCTGATATCTTTCTACAACTGAATCTGTGAGTCTTTGATTTGGAGTTTTCAAAGTTGTAACAAGGAGAAGTCCCATACATATAGTAATAATTACACAGCATAAAATAATTGCCTTATAAGCTGGAATATATACTTTTGATTTTTTTGATGTATGGCGCGAAGTTTTAGATTTACGCGAATTATTTACAGACTTCTTTGTTGCAGTTTTCTTTTGAGGCATATGCTGATTTTATCACGTTAATAATTTAATGTCATTATCAGAGAAAATCTAAAATTTTGCAAAGATTGAATTTTAATAATTTTTGATGTATAATATAGAAAGTATGGCAACAAAATTCAAAGTAGACCAGAAGGTCGTTTACCCTAGTCAGGGTGTTGGAATTGTAAAGGACGTTTTTGAAAAGACATTTAAGGATAATACCGTTCTTTACTATAAGATTTATATTGAGGCCTCTGACATGGTTGTTATGGTTCCAGTTGATAATGCTGAGAACCTTGGAATCCGCCAGATTGTTTCGGCAAAAGAAGCGCAGGAAGCTTTGAATCTCCTTTCTGATGATTTTGAACCGATTACTTCGGACTGGAAACTTAGATATCAGATGAACCTTGATCTTCTCAAAAAAGGTACAGTAAAAGACATTGCTACTATTGTTCGCTGTCTTTATAACCGCAGTAAGGTTAAGGAACTTCCAATTCTTGAACGCAAACTTTATGATTCTGCAAAAAAACTTCTTGAAGATGAAATTGCATTTGCACTTGGAAAATCTTCAAAAGAAATCGAAGCAGAAATTCATACAAAGCTTGAGCCTCCTGGAGCTGCTCCAAAAATCAAACATACAATGATTCTTGATGATGATGAAGATGATGATTTGATGGATGATCTTTCTGAAGGTAATGGAAGACGTAATTCAGATGATTCTGATGATGCGGATGATTCTACCGACGAAATGGATGCAGAAGACGATTTTGACGACGAGGATGATTCATTCTAAAATTGCAATTATCATAACTGCTGCCGGTTCTTCAACAAGAATTGGCGGTGGTATAAAAAAAGAATATCTTCCATATAATAAAGGTACAGTTCTTTCGAGCTGTGCTGAAACTTTTTTAAATGCCTGTAGCCGCGATTTTGAAATTACAGATTTTATTGTGACTTGTCCTAAAGGGGGCAGGGCGGAATGCGAGAAAGCTCTTTGTGGTGTACAAGGAGTACAGATTGTTGAAGGTGCGGATACACGGCAGAAATCTGTTTATAACGGGCTGCTTGCTGTTCACGGAAATCCTGATATTGTTTTGATTCATGATGGTGCGCGTCCTTTTGTAAGCGAAGAATTAATTCGTACAACAATAACTGCCACACAGGAATTTGGGGCTGCAGTGCCTGGCCTCACACCTACCGATACCCAGAAAGAAATCGACGAGAACGGGTTTATTGTCAGACATCTCATACGCAGTTCATTAAGCGCCGTACAAACTCCACAATGTTTCGAGTTCTCTAAACTTCTTGCCGCTCACAAACGGGCCGCACTCGACAAACGCGAATACACAGACGATACAGAAATCTGGGGCGCATACTGCGGCCGTGTAAAAGTTGTTCCCGGCGAAGTAAATAATATCAAAATTACATATCCGTCAGATCTGGAGAAATTGAAAGTGGAGGGTACGAAATGATTCGTGTAGGACTTGGCTACGATTTACATCGCCTTATTGAAGGCCGCAAATTAATTCTCGGCGGCGTCGCCTTCGACTTTGAAAAAGGTGAGGACGGCCATTCAGATGGAGATGTACTCTTTCACGCAATCACCGATGCCCTGCTTGGCGCGGCTGGTCTTGGCGACATAGGCTCTTACTTTCCTCCCGAAGATATGAAATGGAAAAATGCCGACTCTTCCGAGCTCCTTCGCACTGTATGGCGTGACATACAAGCAGCCGGCTGGCATCTCGTAAACTTAGACTGCGTAGTAAAACTCGAACGTCCTAAGTTCTTACCCCGCCGCCGCGAAGTTATCGAAAGCATTGCTGCAACACTCGGCGCCGCGCCCGACCAAATCTTTGTTAAAGCAAAAACCGGTGAGAAACTCCCACCGGTCGGTACATCAGAAGCAGTAGAGGCACAAGCTGTGTGCCTCTTAGAATCACTCCGGTAACTGCAATACCAAATCAACCTCGTTCTCAGTCAATTCAAGCTGCTTGGCAATTTCTGCAATTGTCCAGCCCTGACGTTTCAACTGACGGATTGCCTCACTTGTGCGAGGATTAATTCCTGCACTCTTCTTATTAGGATTCTTTGCAAGATCCTGCTTTGTCATCTGGTTCAATACCTTGAACTTGTTATCAACATCTCGTGAAAGTCCCTGAAGATCAAGCTCTGTTTTCTTAATTCCGGTCTGTACAGAGTTGAGTGCATCAATACGTTTTTCTGTATCAGCGATGATAGAATCAAGGCTTTCGAGTCTTCCGATTGCATCTGTAATCTTAGGACCATTCTGCAAAATCTTATCTACATTGTTCTGAACTTCCTTGATTTCCTGTGGAAGTGAAACAGCCTGACGGTTACAGTTTGTGAGTCTCTGCTCAAGATCCTTGAGTTTTTCAAACTGAGAATCAACATCAGTTTTAATGCGGTTTACAACTTCATCTTTTTTCTCAAGACGTTCGTATTGCTCAGAAACATACTGCAAGCGGTCGTTGTAATTACGCACTGTAACTTCCATAGACTGGAGGTCATCTTTAGTTGTGTTAAGTGACATAATGCGTTCATCAATTGTGTTAGAAAGAGCTAACATTTTGTTGAACTGCTGTTCAAGAGTAACAACGTGACTCTTCTGTGCCTCAATACCTGTAAGCTGACGTGTGATTTCTTCATTTATCTTCATTATAGAAGCATACTGAACCTTCATCTTATCAGCTGTATCTGCATAGCCCTGGAGCTTCGTAAATGCATTGTTAAGGTTCTGAACATTTTCTTCGAGCTGGCGGCGCATTTTATCTGCTGTCTCATAGCTTGAAATGTTAGCCTTTACATCCTGGAGCTGTTTTTCAATATCACTCATTCGGGTCTGAATGAGGTTTGCATCATCCTGCATTCGAAGCATGAAGTTAGACTGATTTGTAGTATTCTTGTCTTCTGCTGCCTGAATATCTTTTTTGAATGCTTCAACGCGGGCTGCAGATTCTTCATTCTGAGCGTCGAGTTTATGCTGAGCTTCGGCAAGCATCTGATTGTACATAGAATCCATCTGTTCAATAATTGCTGCAGACTTTTCTTCGTAAGCTTTAATTGATTCGTTAGTCTTGCTGCTAAGATCGTCAAGCCGTTCGTTGATTTCGTTGTGCTGCTGCTGAACCACTGTCTGATACTTATTCATATTCTGAATAAGCTCTTTGCTCATTTCTTCAACATGAGCTTTTGTGCTGTCTTCAAACTTAGAGAAATCTTCTGTAAAGATTCTGTTTGAAGCCTCGAACTGTGAACGAATCTGCTGCTTCCAGGTGTTAAAATCAGAAAGGGCAACTTCAACTGATGATGCACTTGCTTCCTGTCGACCTTTAAGTTCTTCTTCAAGAGCCTTGAAGTTAGAAAGCATCTCGTTTTGAGTTTTGCTGAGTTCCTGCTGTACAAGAGCTTTGCTGTGTTCAATTTCACTTGTAAGTTCTTTTTCTGCATTCTGAGAGAGGGCAGAAATAGAAGAGTCTGTGTCGCTCTTGAACTTGTTGATGAATTCCTTGATTTCTTTGATGGAATCCTGCATGTCATTCTTTGTCTGTTTAATAGAAGCGGCAACCTTTGTGTACTGCTCGCTGGCACGAGTCTGAAGTCCCTCAATTCCAGTTTTGAAATCTTCAAGATATTTTGTTTCAACCTTTTTGCGGGAATCTTCATAAGTATTTGTAAGAGTATTGAGCTTTGTATCCAGTTCGTGTTTCCATTCTGCAAGGTCTGAATCAATCTGATTGCTCTTTGTAGAAAGGGTCTGATTAAAATCAGATTCGAATTCCTGAATCTTTGCACTCATGCTGCCGGTTGCAGTTTCTTTGAGGGCATCGAGTGAGCGGTTGATTTCTGTAATCTTTGATTCAATTTCTGCAGAATCTTCCTTAATAGTATTGCTGAATTCTTCGTGCTTCTGTTTCTGACTTGTAGTAAAGGTATCGAACTCGCGCAAAACTCTGTTCTGTACTTCACCCATAGCAGCTTTGAGACTCTTTTCCAAAGTATCGATGTCGCTTTCTGAAAGCTGAATCTGTGAGAGCTTGTACTCAATATCTTTTTTGTAAGCATTAAGCTGGCTGTCCACATTTTCAAGAATGTTGAGGTGTTTAACTTCGCTTTCGCTGACAGCCTTGCGAACAGAATCTGTAATAATTTTTGAGAGGCTTTCCAAACGAGCGTTAGTTTCGTTCTGGAAGTTGTCTAAGCGAGTTGTTGTGTCATTCTTAAAGCCATCAAACTGACGTTCTGTATCATTCTGGAAGTTTCCAAACTTAGTGTTTGCTTCGTTAATAATAGTATCAACCTGTTTTCCAGTTGCGTTCTGCAGAGCTTCGATTTTAGAAGAAGTGTCGTGCTGAATTGCTTCGAGCTGCTTTTCTGTTGCGTTCTGCAGAGCTCCGATTTTTGTGGCTGATTCAGTCTTGATGGTCTCAATTTGTTTTTCAGCTGCAGACTGAAGTGCATCAATCTTTGTGGCAGAAGAAGTCTTGATTGCTTCAATCTGACTCTGTGCGTCATTCTGGAATTTATCGATTGTAGCCTTTGTCTGAGCAATTATAGTTTCAATCTGTTTTTCTGTTCCACCCTGGAAGTTTTCGAGAGTAGAAAGAGTGTCTGCTTTGATGTCCTGAATCTGACGGGTTGAATCATTCTGAAGAGAAGCCAGAAGTTCGTCTGTCTTTGACTGAATTGCATTGATTTTCTGGCTTGTTTCATTCTGAATGCTTTCAATTTTATTATCAGCAGAACTCTGAAGGTTGCTGATTTTTTCAGAGGTCTCTGCCTGAATACTTTCAATCTTACTGTCTGCGGCGCTCTGGAAGCTGACAATTTTAGCAGAGGTTTCAGACTGAATGGTTTCAATCTGATTTGCAGTGGCTGTCTGAAGTTTCTGGAGTTTTGCAATTGTTTCGTTCTGAACATTATCCAGACTCATATTCATCTGACTGATTTTTTCTTCGAGTTCCGGCTTGAGTTCTGCGGCCTTTCGTTCAGCCTCATCACACTGAGCCTTGATTGAGGCAACGGAAGCCTGTGCATTTTCTACAGAAGTTGTTGCTTCAGAAGCAACCTGTTTGAGTGTCTCAGAAAGGTTGTTCTGCATATCTGTAATTTCTGTCTGCATTGAAAGTGAACGTTCGTTGCACTGACGCAGACTTGTCTCAAGCTGACTGCGGAGAGTTTCTATTCTTGCCTTGTAATCTTCTTCTGTATTAGAAAGTTCTTCTATGCGGTTGCCAAATACATTCTGGAGTCCGTCAATCTGCTGTGAGTATTCGTCCTGGAGTCCTTCAAAACGACCAAGGTATTCTTCCTTGATTTTTGTGTATTCTGTATTGTAAAGGTCATTGAGATTCTGAATCTGCTGATTCTGCTCATCCTTGAGGGTGTTAAGCATTCTGTCATTTTCAACCTGAGAATTATTGAGAAGTTCTGTAAAGTCGCTTACAAGACGTTCGTGTTCTTCGGCAAACTTTTTGTGTTCTTCTACAAACAGCTGGTTGAATTCATTAATCTTTGTGTTGTTTGTTGCTGTTGCAGTTTCAAAAGCTGCGGCATAAGTTTCCTGGAATTTCTTATAATCAGCTTCGAACTTTTCTGTAAAGGCTGTGTAGTTTCCGTCGTGCTTTTTCTGAATGTTTTCAATCTGTTTTGCGTATTCTGCTTCGAGCTTGTTGTTATCTTCATTAAAGCGGGCAAGAGTTTTTGCAATAAGACCGTCGTTGCGTCCACCAATGCTTTCGAGCTGCTGCTGGTATTTTGTCTGAAGTGCTTCGACTTTTTCTGCAAAAGCACCAGAAAGCTGTTCGAGTTTTTCGTTGAACTTTTCATTGATGTGTACAAGGTTTGCCTTTGCATCTGTGATAAGTTTGTTTTCTGAATCCTTGTATGCGGCAACTGCTGCTGCAGTTTTTTCATTGAACATTTTTGTCAGTTCAGTTGATTTTGTTTCGAGTTCGTCGTGGATAATTCCATCGCGGTTTGTAATATCGTTTCTGATTTCGAGAATCTTTTTCTCGAGTTCTTTCTGGAGAAGACTGGTCTGTTCATTAAGATTTTTGAGGTAGTTATCAGAACGTTCCTGAGCCTGCTGGCTGAGGTGTGTAAAGGCAGTATTTTCAAGTTTTTCTGCACTTGCAGCTGCCTGATCATAAGCCTGCTGAATATTCTGCTTGATTTCAGTGAGGGCTTTTTCTGCATTAGCCTGAGAGGTCTTAATATCGGCTGCAAGCTTAGATGCATAGCCTTCATAATTTTCAAGAAGGGTAGTGCCCACTGCTTTAAGCTGTTCAGCATTTTTTGTAGAGAATTCTTTAGTTACTTCTGGAATGCGTTTTTCAATCAGGGTAATCTGCTGCTGTTGTTTTGAAAGACGGTTGTCCAATGTTGTGATTACTCCGCTTTCCTTGTGAAGTCTTTCGAGGTTTTCTTCAACCTGAGCTGTCATTTCGTTAAGTTCACCAAGAATTTTTGAGTAACCGTCAATCTGAGCCTTGATGTTTTTTACGGCATTAATGCTCTGATCAAAAGTCTGAAGTTTAGCGTTAAAATCCTCATTCTGCTGCTTTAAAAGTTTTACGGCAGCATTTGCCTGAGTCTGCTGTGCATTGAAGTCTGAAATAATCGTATTGAATCTGGTTTGAATCTTATTAAAAGCCTCGTTAAGTTCGCTTGTCTTCTTGTTTGCAAATTTGTTGATTCGCTCCAGAGGGTCTTCTTTCTTGCCAAGCATACGGAAGTACAAAGATACCCCAAGTGATATGACAGTAGAAAAGAGAATTGCGATTACGATTTCCATTTTTTATCCCCACCCAATTTTTTTTATATCAATCTGATTTTAAATCAGAGTTATTATCTTTTTTATTTCCGAAAAACCATTCAGAAATCTGGTCGTAATGCCAGAATGTAAAGTCTGCAATTTTTGATTTTTTACCGAATAAACCCTCATGCGGCAAAATCAGCCAGGCTGTTTTCATGCCTATGTTATGCGCACCCTGAATGTCGTATTTATGATTGTTTCCTACATATAAAATCTGTTCCGGCGGAAGGTTAAATTCCTTTGCCAGTCGAAGAAATGGTGTTGAATCCGGCTTAAGGGCACCTGCTTCTTCAGAACCAAGAACAACATCACACATATCTTTTACACCCCAGATTGCTCCCTTCTGTTCCGGTGGAAAATCTGAAAGCAGACCGATTTTATATCCGTTGTCTTTAAGCTGCTTTATGAATTCAATTGCACCTTTACAAGGCTTAATGTTTACAAAGTATTTTTCGAGACCTTTGTAGATTACTTTTTCAAGTCTTGCTTCGGCTTCTTCCGGTGAGCATTTAAGCTTCTTTGCCATATGAGTTGCCTGAACCTTTATGAATTCATTTGTAGCTTCTGATTTGTGCATAATGCTGCGAACAAGACCATATTTGAGAAAGAAGATTGAATGCGAAAGAAAGTAAGGCGTAATGCGCAGATTGAACTTCCATGCACGGTATAGAGTTCCGTCAATATCAAATGCGACAGCCTTAATCTGTGTTAAATCAACATTATTCACCTTTCCATTATATCACACTATGTAAAAAACGTCATTATAAAAACAATCACCATTATATAGAAAAAATCAATCTTTTATCCCTATTTCATAAGACCGACAAATCTGATATAATCGCTCTATGTATCGTTTATATGTTGAACGCAGACCTGGTTTTGAAAACGAGGCTCGCCGTTATCTTTCTGAAATCAATGGATTTTTGGGAATTGCCGGAGTAAAGGCAGTTCGTTATTTCAACCGCTACGACATTGAAAATGTTAGTGACGAAGTTGCAAAGATTGCAGCAACCCGCATTTTCTCTGAGCCACAGAGCGACTTTGTTTTTACAGAAAAGTTGCCTGAACACAGCGGAAAAGAAATTATCTGGGAGTTCCTTCCTGGACAGTACGACCAGCGCGCCGACTCTGCTGAGCAGTGTCTTTCTTTGCTTCGCGCAGGTCTTAAGGGAGTAAAAACTCTCTCTGAACCACCGGTAGTTCGTTGTGCAAAAATCGTTCTTCTTGAAGGCAGCGTTTCCGACGAAGAAATCAAAAAGATTCAGAACTATCTTATTAACCCTGTTGATTCCCGCCTTACAGATGATACAAAACCTGAAACATTAAAAATGCATGTTGAAGAGCCTGCAGACATTCCTGTTGTAGAAGGCTTTATCAAGATGAATGATGAAGAGATTGAAGCATACCGAAACAAGATGGGCCTTGCTATGGATCATGCTGATATCGTATTCCTTCAGGATTATTTTAAGGGCGAAGGCCGCGACCCTGTTGAAACAGAAATCCGCGTTCTCGACACTTACTGGTCAGACCACTGCCGCCATACAACCTTCCTTACAGAACTTAAGGATATCAAAATTGAAGACGGTCCTTATGCACCTCTCTTCAAAAAATCCCTTGAAAACTACCAGACTATGCGTACAGAAATGTATGCCGGCCGCACCGACAAGCCAGTCTGCCTTATGGATATGGCAGTAATCGGAATGAAGTATCTTAAAAAGCACGGAAAGCTTGAAGATATGGAAGTTTCTGAAGAAAACAATGCCTGCTCGGTTTATATAGACGTACATTATACAGCTGATGAAAATGGTAAGCCATTGGCAGCTGATGATCCAAAAGCTACAGAACGCTGGCTTATGATGTTCAAGAATGAAACACATAACCATCCTACAGAAATCGAACCATTCGGAGGCGCTGCTACTTGTCTTGGTGGTGCTATTCGTGACCCACTTTCTGGCCGTTCTTGGGTTTACCAGTCAATGCGTATTACCGGTGCTGCAGACCCGACTGTTCCACTGAGTGCAACTATGAAGGGTAAGCTCCCTCAGATTAAACTTTGCCGCGAGGCTGCCCAGGGCTTCAGCTCATATGGTAACCAGATTGGTCTTACAACAGGTCAGGTAGAAGAAATCTATCATCCTGGTTATGCTGCAAAACGTATGGAGCTTGGTGCCGTTATCGCTGCCGCTCCTGTAGATACAGTTATCCGCGAACGTCCGGAGCCGGGCGACATCATCATTCTTCTTGGTGGTGGTACTGGCCGCGATGGTATTGGTGGTGCAACAGGTTCTTCAAAGGTTCACACTGTAAAATCTGTTACTACTGCTGCTGCCGAAGTTCAGAAGGGTAACGCTGTAGAAGAGCGTAAGATTCAGCGCCTCTTCCGCAATAAAGAAGTAAGCCTTATGATTCGCCGCTGTAACGACTTTGGTGCCGGTGGTGTTTCAGTTGCTGTTGGTGAGCTTGCTCCAGGTCTTGATATCAACCTTGATGCAGTTCCAAAGAAATACGAAGGTTTGAATGGAACTGAACTTGCAATTTCAGAAAGCCAGGAACGTATGGCTGTAGTTGTTCGCAAGGCTGATGTAGAACGCTTTATTGAAGAAGCAAAGAAAGAAAACTTAAACGCTGTTGTTGTTGCAACAGTTACAGATACAAACCGCCTCGTTATGAAATGGCGCGGTAAAACAATCGTTGATATTGGGCGCGAGTTCCTTGATGCCGCTGGTGCTCATCACGAAGCAACAGCCCTTATCGAAGAGCCGGCAGAGCCAGCTAAGTCTCCATTGTTGAATCCTCTTGATTCTGCCGCCGCTGAACTCAATAAGCCGGTTAAGTGCGAAGGCTGCGTAAAGAATCATCTTACAGACGCTTGGCTTGCAAATATTAACGACCTTGCCTGCTGTTCTCAGCGCGGTCTTGGTGAACGCTTCGACGGCTCTATCGGTTCAAGCACAGTTCTCTTCCCATACGGAGGAAAATATCAGAATACACCGGAAGCAGGTATGTCTGCAAAGATTCCTGTAATGACACCGCGTGAAACAAGCACTGCCAGCCTCATGACATACGGCTTTGACCCACGTGTTGGAAACTGGTCTCCATGGCACGGAGCAAAAACAGCAGTTTTGAGCTCACTTGCTAAAATCACCTGTATTGGTGGTAAGGCTCGTACATCACGCCTCAGCTTCCAGGAATTCTTTGGCCGTGCAGTAAACGAAAAACGCTGGGGTTATCCAGCTGCTGCCTTGCTCGGTTCTGTAGACGCTCAGGTAGAATCTGGTTGTGCTTCAATTGGTGGTAAGGACTCAATGTCTGGTACATTTGAAGATATCAACGTTCCTCATACACTTGTAAGTTTTGCCGTAACTCACGACGAAGCTCCAAATGTACTTTCAGGTTCATTCAAGGTAAGTGGAAACAATGTTTATATGGTAAGCGTTCCATACTCTGATTTGCTTGAACCAGATTACGAAACCTTCCTTAAGAACTCAGATGTTCTTTATGAATTGAATAAGAATAAGCGCATTGCCGCAATGTATCCTGTTGCAGCCGGTGGTATTGCAGAAGCAGTTACAAAGATGGCAATGGGTAATATGGTTGGTATGTCGCTTAATGCTCCTGCAGACATTAAGTCACTCTTTATCCCAACTTACGGAAATATCATCGTAGAAGTTCCTTCTGCTCATGTTGCAGAATTTGAAAAGGCAGGTTTTGTTGCTGGAACTTTGACTCAGCTTGGTATGACAATCGACAAGCCTGCAATCGTAATCAAGAATGCAAAGCTTGGTGAGGTTACAAATCCAGAAATTGAAATCAGCCTTGATGACTGCCTTGCTAAATGGGAAGATAAGCTTAAAGATGTATTCCCACGCGTAAGTGGAGCAGAACTTCAGCCAGAGCTTCCTGAATGGGCAACAGATGTTCATAAGTCTCTCAGCGAAATTCGTAAGGCTCCTGCTTTTGTTCAGCCAACTAGCCGTCCAAAGGTATTGCTCCCTGTATTCCCTGGTACAAACTGTGAAATCGATATGGCACGTGCCTTCAACCTCGCAGGTGCTGAAACAAAGATTGTAGTTCTCCAGAACCGTACACAGGCTCAGCTTACAGAATCTCTCGATAATCTTGCCCGCGAAATGCGCGATGCACAGATTCTCGCACTCAGTGGTGGATTCTCATCAGGTGATGAACCAGATGGTTCTGCTAAGTTTATTGCAAACGTACTCAAAGCTGGAAACATCAGCGAAGAAGTTATGAATCTTTTGAAGAAGCGTGACGGTCTTGTACTTGGTATCTGTAACGGATTCCAGGCACTCGTTAAGACAGGTCTTGCTGTTTATGGCGAAATCCGCGATATGACTCCAGATATGCCAACTTTGACATACAACAGAATCAACCGTCATATCAGCCGCATTGTTCGTACACGCATCGTTTCTGCAACAAGCCCTTGGGCAATGCATCCAAGTGTAATCGACCAGAGAAATCACCTTATCGCTATCAGCCATGGTGAAGGTCGCTTTGTTTGTGATGAAGCAACTGCAAAACGTCTGTTCGAAAATGGTCAGGTATTTACACAGTATGTAGACGAGTTTGGTCGTCCTGCAATTACAGAGCCTGATAATCCAAACGGATCTGCATTTGCAATCGAAGGTATTACATCTCCAGACGGACACGTTCTTGGAAAGATGGGCCACTCAGAGCGCGGAGTAGGTATGGAAGTTAATGGTGCTTCTCTTGACTTGTTCAAGAACGTAGGTGGAAGTCCACTTACAAACGAAAGCGAAACCACTTGCGAAAACCTCTTTGCAGCCGGCGTAGCTTACTTCAAATAATATGGACTCAAGCCCCTCGCCCTGGATTTTTATACTTCTCGCCGTATTGATTGTTCTTTCCATGCTCTTTTCCATTTCGGAAAGCTCCTTTCTTGGAATGAACAAACTACGGCTTAGAATCCTTCGCAAAAATAAAGACAAGCGCGCCCTTATTGCGGGGCGTCTGCTCGACCACAAGGAGAGACTTATAAACACTCTCCTTGTGTCGAACGATATTGTAAATATTTTCCTTTCATCTATTATCACCTCAATAGCCTTAGATATGGTAGGGCAGAAGGGAGTTGGAATCGCAACTTTAATTGCGACTCTTCTTCTTTTGATTTTTGGTGAAATTACTCCTAAGACAATTTCTACCCGATGTCCTGACAGAATTGCGTATGCACTTGCTCCTTTTGTTCAGATTGTTGTTGTGATTATGCATCCGATTGTTGCAGTGGTAACTTTTATTGCACGCTGTGTGCTCCGCGTTTTTGGAATTAAAACCAATGCAAAAAAGCAGTCTTACACAGAAGAAGAAATTAAAACCTTTTTTGATATGAGCTCGGAAAGCGGTGTAATCGAAGAAAATGAAAACCGCATGATGAGCCAGGTGTTTAAGTTTTCCGACCTTGAGGCGCAGGATATTATGGTGCCGCGAACTAAGATTCGTGCAGTGCCGCATGATGCAACCTACCGCGATATTGTAGAACTTTCTCAGCGCTTAGGTTATACACGTTTTCCGGTTTACAGAAAATCAATTGATGACATCATCGGAATTATTTATCTCAAGGATATGCTTGCCTATAAGGAAAGTCAGAATACTTTTGATTTGAACAAGGTGATGCGTCCTCCGCTTTTTATTCTTGGAACTAAGAAAATAACATCGGTCCAGGAATTGCTTTTTGAAAGCCATGATTCTATGGCGATTATCGTAGATGAGTATTCTGGTACCGATGGAGTTATCACCGAAAAAGATATTTCGCGTGAGATTTTTGCATTGCCGGGCGAAGATTCTTTGCGTGGTAAAGTTTTTGATTTTGATAATGTTGAAGATAAAAACTGCTTTGAAATAAACGGTTCGGTTCTTTTACGAGACTTAAAAGAAGATTTACATATTCCTCTTGAATCAAATATCAATGAAACAATTGGCGGCTGGTTTGCAGAGCAGATTGACCGCATGCCAGCAGTTGATGATGAAGTTGATTTTGAGGGCTGGCTCTTTACAATCAAAAAGATTCAGGCACACAGAGTAGAGCGTATTCAGATTTCAAAAATTCAAAACGAAGAAGATGAGGAGGCAGAAGAATGAGTTATTACATAAGAACTGCCGCTGAGCTTTTAGTTTTGATTTTGTGCGTAGGCTTTTTTACATCTTCGGAAACAGCATATTTGTCACTGTCTCGTCTTAAGCTTCGCAGTATGGTAGAGCAGGGTAAGACAAATGCAAAAAAAGTTGCAAGTCTGAAATCAAATATGAACCGTCTGCTTACTACGGTGTTAATTGGAACTAACTTTTTGAACTCCCTTGCCTCGGCTCTTGCAACTGCGCTTGCAATAAAAGTTCTGGGCTCACGAGGTGTTGCTATTGCACCATTCGTCACTGCCTTTTTTATTACAACCTTTGCTCAGATTGTTCCTAAGACAGCTGCCGGACTTCATCCAGATAAGTTTACCTGTTTTTCTGCAATTCCTCTTATGATTCTCGAAAAAGTCTTTTTCCCGATTGTATGGATTTTTGAGCGTCTGTCTCATGGGGCTGTTGTTCTTGTAGAAAAGATTATGAAGCCTGCAGGGGCAATTGTAACAGAAGAAGAATTAAAAACTCTGATTGATGTTGGTTCCCACGAAGGTACAATAGAAAAAGATGAAAGCCGTATGCTTAATAAAATCATTAAGTTTAATGACCTTGCTGTAAACGATGTAATGAAGCATCGTTCTCAGGTAAGCATGATAAAAAAAGAAGCAGATTATGATGAGGTAATTAATCAGTTTTTGACATCTGGATTTTCAACACTCACCGTATATAGCGGAAACCGCGAAAATGTAGTTGGCGTTCTGAATTATAAAAAGGTACTCTTCTGTTCAGAAACTATCGATCGTTCGGAAGGTTTTGCCGGACGACAGATGGCAGATGTATTATTTATTCCTGGTACAATGAGCGTGCTCGATATCTTGCAGCTCTTCCGTACCAGCGAACATAAGTTTGCAGTAGTCCTTGATGAACAGGGCCAGACAGATGGAATTATCACAATGGAAGATATCCTCAAGGTTGTGTTCGGACACATGACAGATGAAAATACTTATGATGATACAGCTCCGGAAGATAAGGTTGAGTTAGTCTCTCTTAACACCTTTATTGTTCCTGGTGATATGAAAATTGATGATGCAAATGAGATTTTAGGACTCGCCTTGGAATCAGACGAAATGAATACTGTAGGCGGATGGCTTCTCGAACAGCTTGGCTATCTTCCAGCTTCAGGTACAGTTTTCATAAAAGATCGCAATCTGTTTACAGCAGAAGACGTAAGCGGCCGCCGCATTGTTTCTGTTAGAGTGAAAAAGAGTAATTAATTCCAAGGGACCATATAAAGCGGCTGGTACCGCCACCATTTATAACTGGAGTAGTCCAAATCGTAGAAATGGTTTTACCTTCACTGTCGATTGTTTTTGTGCGAGTGTCACCTTTGCTTATTGGTATGTAAAATAATGAAGCGGAAAGTCCGGCACTATGATATTTATTAAACCTATATTGTGCTTTTATGTGTGTTTGTAACTGAAAAATATTTGAGCAGTTATCCCAGAAAAGAGTTCCGTAACCTTCCGTTTTAGAGTTTAAATAATGATAGTCTAATGCATTAGTCGTAAACGGGCTGATAAAAAAGTCTGCATAAAAATATGCTTGTGGTAAAGTTTCTACTGTTACAGAAAAACCTAGTAAAAATGCATTCATTTCCTGCAGATAAGATATAACCTTTCCAGAGAACTCTTCTGGTATCCAATTTTCTGATTTATAAGTTTTGTATCCATATCTCCCATCTAAGGAAATTAACTCATAATAATATGCTATTTTAGGAGTGATGGTTATTTTTGCAGGTATTTTTATGTTCCCTCCGCCAGTAACAGAAAAGGTCATATATTTTAATAAATAATTATCATGTATAGAATAATTTGTGAGTTCTGTTGAATAATTCATCCAGTCATAATCCTGCATGTTTCCGCTTTTTACAGGTATTCCGACTGAGCCGTCAAGGCCAATGTTGATATATTTAACAAGATTAAAATCTGCATTAATGCCAAAAACTGGAATAGTTTTTATATCCCAGTCGAGTTGACTTAATTTGTGATCCTTATTGTCTGTTTTTTCGTTAAAAACAAACTCATTAATCGAACCATTCACAATCTCAAAACGAGGTGTAATTCTAAATGATAAATAATTATTATCCAGCGCAAAAATTGAAGAATAGATAGTCAGGAAAATAATCAGGCAAAAATAGTTTTTCTTCATTTGCTCTCTCTGGCAATGATTAGGATTCAAAAGGATCTACTCCAAAAATTTTAGCGAGCTGTTTTCTTGTTGCTTCCATGTCTTTTGGATATGGGGCTGTAAAGCTTACTGCTTCGCCAGTCTTAGGATGAGTGAATTCAATTTTGTAAGCGTGAAGGGCAAGGCGGCTCAAAAGAGGGCGCTCTTCGTATTCATCACCGTTCCACTTCTTTTTGATTTCGCTGAGGCGCACTGGTTTCTGATTTCCGCTGTAGAGAGGATCGCAGACAATGCTTAATCCGTTTTCTGCAAGGTGCACGCGAATCTGATGTGTGCGGCCAGTCTTTGGCATCGCTTCAATCCATGAATATGGACCACAGGTTCCAATCAGACGGAAAGAAGTAAAAGAAGGTTTTCCAATCTTTTTGTTCACAACAGTTCTATGGCGGGCATCACCATCAGGGAGAAGAGGAAGTTTTACTTCGAGGGTTTCCCAAAGAGGATGTCCATATACGAGTGCATGATAAGTCTTATGAACTTCACGTTTTTCAAACTGCATTGAAAGGGCACGCTGAGAGTCTGTATTGCGGGCATAAATAATCAGGCCGGAAGTATCCTTGTCGATTCGGTGAACTGCATATAATTTTCCGAATTCTTTTTCTGCAAGAAGGTCGAGACGAGGTGCATCTTCATTATATCTGTCTGCGGCAATCAAAATACCGCTTCGTTTATTGAGCACAACAAAATCGTCGTCTGCGTAAATAACACTATAATCTGAGTTCTTTGTAGCCATATCCTAAATTATACTGAATTTCATAATTTTGTCATTCCCTACAATTGTTAGGTATGCTATACTTTTTTTTATGAAGAAAATAGAGATTCTTGATTCGACTTTACGCGATGGTGCTCAGGGCGAAGGTATCAGCTTTTCTGTACAGGATAAGCTTCACATCTGTCATGAACTGGATGAGCTTGGTGTTACCTATATTGAAGCCGGAAATCCGGGGTCGAATCCTAAGGATATGGAATTTTTTAAGGCAGTTGCAGACGTTAAGTTTAAGAACGCCACTGTCTGTGCTTTTGGTTCAACACGACGCAAAAACTGCTCTTGTGAAGATGATTCCAATCTTAAAAGTCTTCTTTCTGCGGGAACTAATACTGTTGTTATTTTTGGTAAATCCTGGACCTTCCAGGTAACCGACATTTTAAAAACAACTCCCGAAGAAAATCTTCTGATGATTAAAGAATCCTGCGAGTTTCTTGTTGCAAATGGCCGTAAGGTTATTTACGATGCCGAACATTTTTTTACAGCCTACGAAGATGATAAAGAATATGCCCTGAAAACTCTTCGTGCTGCCGTTGAGGGTGGCGCAAGTGTGCTTTGTCTTTGCGAGACTAAGGGCGGCTTTATGATTGATGAATGTCGCCGCGCTGTTAGCGAAGTTGTAAAACTTTATGGAAAAAAGGTAACAATAGGAATTCATACTCATAATGACTGCGGGCTTGCAGTTGCGAACTCTCTGGTTGCTGTAAAAGAAGGTGCCACACATGTTCAGGGAGTTCTTCTTGGTTTTGGCGAGCGAACCGGAAATGCCAATCTTTCAACTATAATTCCAAATCTTCAGCTTAAAATGGGATATCAGGTTGTCCCTGAAGAAAGTATTAAAAATATTACTGCAATCTGTAAAAGGGTTGCCGAGCTTACAAATATCCGCGTAAATCCTCAGTCACCTTATGTTGGTTCAGATGCTTTTGCTCACAAGGCAGGTATGCATATTGATGCAGT
>CADANN010000036.1 GCA_902789325.1 uncultured Spirochaetaceae bacterium | reverse complement strand
TACGACACAGTAAGTGACGAAAAAGACTTGTTCGCCCTTCAGCTTACACTGGCCAAAAAACTAAACATGCCTTTTGTTCTTCATAGCCGAAAAGGTTTTAAAGAAACCTCTGATGTTTTGAAAGCCGTAAAATGGAATAGGGGAGTGGTCCACGGTTTTTCATACAGTCAGTCAGAACTAGAATTTTTCCTTGATTTAGGCTGGTATATAAGCTTCAGCGGAACAGTTACCTACGCCGGCAAAAAATCCTTCAGCGATATGTCAGAGCTCGTAAATTACGTTCCAAAAGACCGGCTCCTGATTGAAACAGACTGTCCGTTCTATCCGCCAGTTCCGGTAAAAAATGATTCTAATATTCCGCAGAATATTAAATATGTGTATGAATATATTTCTTCAAAACGGAATATCACCAGTCGCAAGCTTAGTGAAATTGTAGAGACGAATTTTCAGAAGTTGTTTGGGATTTAGGGAAGGGAAGGCTTTTCTCCATATTTAGGAGAATTTTCTGCTACTTTTAATTCATCCCATTGATTATTGCTCTGGTAAACTTCTTCTTCATAATCCGCAACATTATCGGTCCAGAGTTCGCACTGGCTGATAACGGTTTTTAATGCGTCTTCCTGACCTTCAGGTGGATATTTATATTTCTTCAGAAGTTTCTTAACAATCATTCGCATTTTTGCGCGAGCTGATTCTTTCTTTTGCCAGTCTATTGTTTTGTTTTTGCGGAGAGTTTCGGTGAGTTCTTTTGTGAGTGCAACAAGCTCTTCGTTGGAATAGAAATCTTTTACAGCTTCCGGTTTTGTGAGCGCATCGTAAAATGCAAGTTCTTCATCTGTGAGGCCGAGCTTGTTTCCTTCTTCGCTTGCATGCAGCATTTCTTTTGCAAGCTTTAAGAGCTCCTGAATAACTTCTTCGTTTGTAAGCATTCCATTAAGGTAGCGGTTCAAGGTTTGCTGGATGAGTTCGCTGAAGGCTTCTGATTTTACAAGGTTTGTGCGTTTGTAAACTTTTACCTGTTCATCAATCAATTTCTTGAGCATTTCTACGGCGAGGTTTTTCTCTTTCATCTTTGAAATATTTTCGAGGAAGGTCGGATCAAAGAGGTTTACTTTTTCGCCAACATCAGAGAAAAGGTTTATAACGCCATCTGATTTAACAGACTGTTTAAGAAGTTCGTTTATGCGGTCGTTGATTTCTTTGAGGGAAAAATTCTTGCCAGATGGATTATACAGAATGCGCATTACAAGAATGCGAACAGATTCAAAGAAGGCAGCTTCAAGGCGCATATGCTCTTTTACCATAGATGAACAAAGTGAAAGTGCTTGTTTGAGCATTAAAGCTTCTTTTATAAATGCCTGTTTCTGTTCTTCCTTATCTGGAGCAACAATAAAGTTTACTGCCCCGCTGATTGTCATACCGCGCTGTAAGTCTGAGCCTTCGTAAAATGGAGTGTAATCATATCCAAAGAAAAGATTACGACAGATTTCGAGTTTTTCCTGGAACTTAGGGAAGGCGCGTTTTGCAACATCCATCTCACCGTAATTTTGACGGTCGCGAACGGTGTAGTCGTTCATTGCCTGTTTGAGAGCACTTGCAATTCCAACATAATCAACTACAAGGCCACCTTCCTTATCTTTGAAGACACGGTTTACACGGGCAATTGCCTGCATAAGGTTGTAGCTTTCCATAGGCTTGTAAACATACATTGTTGCAAGGGAAGGAACGTCAAAACCTGTAAGCCACATATCAACAACGATTGCAATTTTGAGCGGGCTGTCATTATCTTTGAAGCGTGTCGCGAGTTCCTGCTTACGATGTTTGTTACCGATTATTGCACGCCATTCTTCCGGATCCTTGTTGCTTTCTGTCATTACAACAGCGATGCGAGCGTCATCACCAGGGACTGTAATCTGTTTTGAGCCGACTGTAACCTGTGAAGTTGTTCCCGCCCAGGATGGCCGTAGTTCCAGAATACGATTAAAAATCTTCATTGCAATAGAACGGTTATAGGCAACAATCATTGCTTTACCGGTATAAAGATACTGGCGTTCATTTTCGTAGTGATTAAGAATATCATCAACAAGAGAGTTGATAGTTTTTTCGTGGCCGAGAATTTCTTCCATCTTGCCAAGTTCATGTTTACTCTTTTCAATAACTTCTTCATCAGCATTCTGAGCAAGAGCACTGTATTCGGCATCAATCTGGGCGAGAACTTTATCATCAAGTTTAAGTTTGATAACACGGCTCTCGTAATAAACAGGGCGGGTTGCTCCATCTTCAACAGCCTGAGTCATATCATAAACATCAATGTAGTCACCGAAAACTTCGATTGTACTGCGGTCTTCGCGCGAAATTGGAGTACCGGTAAAGCCGATATAACTTGCGTTCGGAAGACTATCTCGGATTATGCGGGCGGTACCGATTGTGCGGTGGGCAATAAGGTTGCCCTCTTCGTCGCGGCTGGTTTTGATTTTTTCTGTAAGTCCGTACTGGCCTCGGTGAGCTTCATCTGCCATTACAATGATATTCTTTCGGTTGCTGAGAGGTTCATCACTTTCCTCGAACTTCTGCATAGTTGTAAAGATGATTCCGTTTGCTTTGCGACCTTCAAGAAGTTGTTTCAAATGTTCGCGGCTTTCTGCCTGAACAGGTTCCTGGCGTAAGAAATCTTTACAATTGCAGAACTGCCCATAAAGCTGATTATCAAGATCATTGCGGTCTGTAATAACAACGATTGTTGGTGAATCAATTGCCTGCTGCAAAAGGTGAGCATAGAAAACCATAGAAAGCGATTTACCGGATCCCTGAGTGTGCCAGAAAACACCGATTTTTCCGTCGCCGCTTACTGCAAGCTTTGTGCGCTCTATAGCCTTACGAACTGCAAAATACTGATGATAACCCGCAAGAATCTTATAGGAATTGATGCCGTCATTATTAAAGCAGATGAAGTTTTTGATAATATCAAGCAGGCGGGCTTTCTGAAAAATGCCTTCAAAGAAAGTAGTAAAATCTGCAAAGGCTTTGGATTCCAGGTTGCCGTCTTTTGTTTTCCATTCCATAAAGCGGTCTTCACCACTTGTGATGGTTCCCGCCTTACTCGTAAGCTGGTCGCTCATTACACAGATACAGTTGTAAATGAACATGGAAGGAATCTCGTGCATGTAGTTGCGGATCTGAGTGTAAGCTTCGCTTGCATCGGTCTGTTCACGGCTTGGAGATTTTAATTCAAAAAGACAGACAGGAAGTCCGTTCAAGAAAAGCAGAATATCCGGCCGCTTGTTTGAGTTTTCTATAAATGTCCATTGATTAGCAACTATGTAAGAGTTTTTATCGCCAGGCTTTCCGGCATTTTCAAAGTCGGCAATATAAATGATTTGAGATTTAGTTTCGCCGTTTGCGCTGTAACTAACTTCAATTCCGTTTTGAAGATATTCCATAAACAGCGCATTCTTTTTTACAAGTTCAGCATTTTCAAAATTACGAAGTTTCAAAAGCGCTTCAGAAATTGCCTGTGCAGGAGCTTTAGGATTCAAGCGCCTGATAGCATCTTCAAGAACAGAATCATACAAAGGAGAGCGTACATCCCTTTCAACTTCCGGCCCATAAACATGCTCCCATCCCATATTCTGGAACAACTCAATCAGAGCATTTTCATAGGCTTCTTCGTTGTAATCGGTGGACATATAATCAAAACTCCTTAAGGTTTAATTATACATCCAAAATATGTTTTTTCAATTAGCAAAAAATATTAAATCTTCCTGAACTTTCTCAACACTTGTTTGAAGGAGGCTTGCGGCTTTAGAAATAGTAATCAGTTCATTACTTAGTGCATTATAAACAAGACGATTAAAACGGTTTGATTCTTCCTGCGGATAATATGACTGTTCAATTCGATCTTTGAATGCAGAGTTTCTGTTCTTTTGAATGCAATAAGATTTGTAACGAGGTTCAGAAATAATTCTGCAGGTTTTTGCCTTATACATTAAGGCATCGCAGGAAATACCAAAATGAATCTGAACAGCGCGGAGTTCAGGGTAAGTAATCTCACGGCGGGAATCACCAATAATCCGTCTGAACATAGATTCCAGAATAAGCATTTCATTTGCGAAAAGATTGCAGAGAGTCTCTTCATCTTTTTCAGAAACTGATTCATCAAAATTAAGAATAAGATGGCCAAGTTCGTGAAGAGCAGTAAAGCGTTTTCGTTCAGAAGGGAATGCTTTGTTCAGAACGATAACAGGATACAAATCATTTACCATGGAACTTAACCCATCAAAAGATTCTGGAGCATCAATTTCCATAACCTTAATGCCATGTTCTTCCAGAAGATCAATTACATTTATAATTCCATCACTTCCGATATTCCAGAAATCGCGAAGCTTCAGGGCAGCCTCTTTTACCTGTTCGGCAGAAGAAACTTGCTTTTTGAAAGGAGAAACAAAATTGACGGAAGCATTGCAAATCTCTTCAATAGTGATATAGCGCTCAAACATATCAGAAATATTCTGCTTAATGCTTTCTTCCTGTTTTACCGCAAGCTTGCTTTTGTGTTTTCGAAACTTAACAGATTCAATCTGCATAGTAAAAGGACGAAAGAAATAATCCACCGGCTGTCCCAAAGCCTTAGAAAGAGAAATAAGAACACTACTACTAGGAGAGAGCTGACATTTTTCATATTTAGAAATGGCCATTTTAGAAAGACTGTTCCCCATAGCGGCAACCAGTTCATCCATAGAATAACCTTTCATCACCCGAGCATTTTTAAGTCGCTGTGCAAAAATTTCATTCTGAGTCATTTCTTCCCTTCTATCTTCTTCAGCTCCTTAAGCGTTTCAATATACGCCTTTTCAACAGAAGAGAGAGTTTTTACCTGATACTTTCGATATTCGTTTTCGGCTTTTTCCATAGCTTTTTTATGGCTGATTTTACCGGCGCCTTCCAGAACTTCTTCTCCAACAGATTTTATTGTGCGGTCCAACTGTTCAACATAATCGCTCATGTGCATAACATTATGATTTTCAGCCTGATACTCTGCCATATCAAAAAAGGCTGAAACAAGGGCATTCAATTTCTTAAGCTCTTTTTCAGAAAGATAATTTTTTGCAATCCGAACATCTTCCAAAGTAACATCTGCACCCTTAAAAGAAGTAAGCCCCATAAAATCTTTTTCGCTGTCTGCACGATCGTAAATAATTTCTGCCGCAGTCTGACGGTTCACAGCATAGTGAAGTTTATTCTGAACCATCTTAAAGAACGCAATCGATTCTGTAGATTTAGGATTATAATCAGCACTTGTTGCATACAAATCCAGAACCTGTCGATACATTACTTTTTCCGAAGAGCGAATATCCCGAATACGGGCCAAAAGTTCTTTCCAATAATCCCCGCCACCAGCTTCTTTTAGGCGTTCGTCGTCCATCGTAAAGCCCTTACGGATATATTCATTCAACCGCTTAGTCGCCCACTGCCGGAACTGCGTTGCAATCTTGGACTTAATTCGATAGCCAAGAGAAATTATCATATCGAGATTGTAATATTCAACTTCGCGTTCTACATTTCGGTCACCCTCAGTTTGAACTGTTCGGAATTTCCGAACAGTTGCCTCTTTTGTAAGCTCTTCTTCCTCAAAAATATGCTTTATGTGTTCACTTACATTTGCCTTACTCGAACCATACAAGTCTACCAGCTGAGCCTGTGTAAGCCAGACTGTTTCACCTTCAAAACGAACATCAACAGAAATCTTTTCATCAGCAGTTTTAAAAATTACGATTTCACTTTTATTATCTGTTGGCATTTTCGTACCTCCCGAGTTACAAAGTTAACTATGTTTACAAATATAATATAATTATGATAAATTGTAAACAAAAGATTTTGAGTAGGATTAATTCATGACTGATATCAAAGTTATAAAAACCGAAGAAGAATACGAACAGATTCTCAAACGTATTGAAGAAATTTTTGATTCAAAACCGAATACTCCTGAAGGTAATGAACTTGAATATTTAGTAGGCTTAGTAGAAAAGTATGAAGAAGAAAACTATCCCATTGATAAACCAAGTCCTAAAGCGGCAATCAGATTTCGTATGGAGCAATGGGGTCTTAATGCTAAACGATTAATTCCATCAAATGATATGATTATCCATCCTGGAGAAACCTTAAAAGAAGTAATGGAAGATAGAAATATAGCTGTAGAGAGTCTTGCACAATCCACAGGTTTTGCGCAGGATTATATTAATGCTGTTTTGAATTGCAAAGAAAACATTTCTGCTGACTTTGCAAGAAAACTTGAAAATACATTAAATATCGATGCTGATTTCTGGATGAAATTACAGGAACTGTATGATGATGAACTTAAAGCATTTGAAGAATCTCAACTAGTATAAGTAAAATACTAAAAGTACTGATTGGCTCAAGCAAACGCAAAAAAAAGAAGAAATTCGCTGAAATTATAGTATAAGAGGGGAAAGCCTTCCCCTCGCTTCAAACATTCAGTTTTCCGCTACCCCTTCTGCGGGCTCAAACGCCGCCCGCAACGCTGTCTTGTATTTGATTCATCACACTGATTATTTCCTTTTCCTACTTAATGCCAGACATTCAAAATATAAATCTCGTAAATGATAAACAGACATGTCAATTAATGGTTCATACATAAATGCATTAACATGAATATTTTCAGGTGTCATTAAATTTACTTTATCCAAAACTAATAGATTATTTTTTCTCTTATTTGGATATTCTTTATATTGTTTTATTAACTCGCTTGTTTGATTTGAAGTAATTAAGTCTGTGTTAGGTTTTAAAATCTTAATTAAATATTTTTCAGCAAGTAATCTACAGGCGATTGCAAGTACTATTTTGTTTTCTAACAAAATTTCATCAATGCTTCTTTCATTTGCAATAGACATAGCTTGTTCTAAAATGAAAGGAATTATTTGTTTTTTACTTATTTTGAATGTTTCATTTTTACAAGTTTTTATAACTTTTTTATATATATTAAAAATTTGAGTTGTATGAATTTTTCCTGATTTTGATTTATTATGAAGACAACAAGTAAGTTTCATATACTCTTTGGATTTATTTCCCATTGTATATTCAATTATATTGCGTACAAATGGAATAAGGCTTATAAAAATTTTGGGGTCATTTACATTTTTAGACAAAACCTTTCCAAAAACATCTTGTGTATATTGTCCCTGATTTAATTTTATACATCCATGATTTTTTTCATAAGTCATATATAAATCACTTCTAGGTATACCAAGCCTTGAAGCTATAGTTCTATAAAAATCAAAATTATGCGTTAATATTATTTGATAAAACTTATTATTTGGATCTTTTATTAAATCCGCAATATATTCAATAATAGCGTATTTATTTTTGTAATCAAAGGAATCTGCAATATCATCGAAAATTATAAGATTATCTGTTTTTAAGTTTCTTCTAGCTTCTAGTTCAAATAAGAGTTGAAGGATATAAAAAGCTCTTTGTTCTCCTTTACTTAAAGTTTTATAAAACGCTTCTTTTTCTTCGAAACTATCTTTATCACCATCATCCTCAAAAATAAAATTTAAATGTGCAGTTGATTTTTTTAAAATCACATCAGCTTGATTTTTGATAGAGATGTCAAAAGGAACATAAAATCTATTTTTATAAATTGAAATAATATTTTTCCAGGTTTCGTTTTCTTTATTTGCATTATTTATTAATTCCAATAGTTTATTACTGTTTTGTTTATATAAATCTAATAAATCTGTAAACTCAGATGACAGTTGAAAGAAATAACCATACCAAACAGTTTTTCTAAATTCTTCATACTTGATCAACTTTGTTAATAAAGTTGGATTCAATTCAATGGCATTCTTAAAATTTCGCAACTCATTATTTTTAGATATAGCATTATCTATCTCCAGAAATATTCTTTGCAATTCGGAATCATTTATAATATTTTCATATTCCTTGTCTGCAATTTGTTTCAATTCTTCCTTTTTATTTATTTTGGTTCCATCTTTCAAAATTATATAGTGATTTGCTTCAAAAAAAGAATTATCATCTAACGCTTTTATTAATTGATCTAATTGATATGTTCCAAATTCATTCTGATTTTTGGAGCGACTAAATAACATCGATTTTTTTATTAGCTTATTATATATTTTTAAATATTCTTTTAGTGTTACTGCATAATCATTTATAAAATTCTTTACCTTTCCATTTTTATCAAAATAAATTGAATAATCAATATTATATATTTGAGTTCGAGTTCTTGCTTTTGAACATATTTCTTCAAATACAGAAAAGAAATCATTATTATATGAATTTCCAAAAACTCTAATTAATTCCTTCTCACAATCTTTACATTTAGATACTTCTTTTAATTTAGAAAGAAAACTGTTTTTATTTTCATCTAAAGTTTTATGAATAGCATCATATTCTTTTTTTAGGTTTGAACTTGCAAGAAAAGTTGAGACTTTTTCTTCAGAGTTTAAGTCACCTTCTGCATCTGCAACAAAAATACAATCTGGGGATATAGTTGAATTATCAACAGTAATTTTACATATTGTTTTTCTGTTTTTATGAATTCTATCACAGGGAGTTCTTTTATTAGCTATATCCCTAAACGTATTGGCTAATGAACTTTTCATAGTGCCATTTGGAGCATATATTACAATAGTTTTCTTATTACCAAAGCTTATTGTTTCTTTAAATTCTTTAATACCGTAACAATTTTCTAGATTAAAATCAACTTTCTTCATTATAGTCTCCGTATAATACTACTTTATTAATTTAAAATTTTTTATATATTCTGCAATATATTGATTTCTTAAAACTTGATAATACTTTAAAGAGTATGATTTCTCCGCTAATTTTTCAATTTTCTGTTTTTTAGATTTTGAACTAGACAATAATCGTATTATCTCATGAAAAACTTGTTTTTCATGTTCATCATAAGCCATTTGTAAATCTACAGGTGCAACGGAATATGCTTCTACATAAGAATTTTTTGAAAAATCATTTATTTTTTTTGAAAAATCAGAATCTGGATGTAAATATGCTTGATAAACTGAAGATGCAAGCATATCTGCGACTTGTAATTGAATAATAGTTTTTGAATCATCCAAAATTGGTTCTTGTGATAGATTAAATGTTAATTGAGTTCCAGAACCAAGTTCTGTATCGTATACAATTCTTGTATTTCCTACAAATGCTTTCCAGAAACTTTTGTCATTAGCAATAGGTTTTGAATTATCACAATGTATTTCCATGGCTTCAGAATTTCCATTTGAAAAAATACCAAGAAGGTTATATAAGGATGTAAGAGTCAAGTCTAAAATAAATTTTTCTCTTTTGTCTGTAAAATCAATATCAGAAGCTATTTCCGTCTTATGCTTTTCGCAAAATAAACTAAAATAATAAAGTGGAGACGTTTCTACAATTCCACAAGATTGTATATATTTGTCTAATGATTCATTGCCCTTGTTTTTTATGAATTGATAAAATCCATTAAACAGTTGTTCAGCAGAATGGTCACTATTCATAAAAAGATTGTACATAGATGTCGCGATAAACTTATGAAAATTTATTTGATAAAATAATGTATTTACATTTGAATAAACAGGTTCATACACATATTCAAACATTTTACAAGCTAATGCGAATTTTTTATCGTGAAGAACAAATTTACATTCATTTCCAAACGTATTCCACAAATCAATTAGAAATTTTTGACCTTTAACACTTTTAGAAAGATTTGCCCCTTTTATTTCTAAATCCGTTTTATATCTATGCAGATTCTTCAAGTTTAGAAATTTTTCTTTTAATTTTCCGTCAACATCTTCAATTCCCAAATAACAATATAGTGGTTGAGAATTATCGAGTAAATTATTTCCGGAATAACCAGCTTCATCAAAATATATTTTTCTCATATTATAACCTCACCCACTTCAATTTCTCCATTCATCAACTTTGGTAATAAAGTATCTCGAATAGAACATAAATTATTATTTTCAATGCAATTTGTTTTAATCTGATCATATAACGGTATACAGATTTTTGCATACTTTTCTAGAACTTCTTTTGATGGAATTATGATATCTAAGTTTTCTAGAATCGATACATATAAATTTTTCTGAACGCTACCAACTGCCATGTCTGGAAATTCTGTTTGTCTTGATTTTAGATATTGATGGATATATGAAAGATTCTGTTGATCTTTTAATTCTATTCCGATTACAGCTCTGTTTCCGCACATGAAATCAGAAATGATTCCTAATCTACCAACTGTTCCAGATTTACTTATTGCGATTGAGCCAGGCTTGAATAAAAATGCACTTTTTCTGGCACTTTCAAATCCGCATTTTGTAAGTGTTCTTGAAGTGTTGAGAATAAATGACTCATTGATATCAACTGCACGTAACCATTTGACATCGCCATCGAAATATTCATTATGTGTTTGTGCAGGATTTACATATCCTTCTTGAAAATTGCAATATTCCGACAGTTTTCCAACTTTCCACCCTTCTGGCATTTTACCACCAAATGGTTCGAAGTCTACAAACCAGTTTTTGAAGAGGGCTTGGGCTTGCTGTTCGAGGTTTGTGTTTATTTTGTTGTTCAGTTCGATTTTGTCGTCGAGGGATGAGAGGATGGCGGCGATTTTTTGCTGGGTGAGGAGAGGGGGAAGATTTATTGAAAGATTCTCAATATCTGATGGTTTTATTGCTGGATAAGCAGAAGTTGTTTGTTCTGCTATTGCATGTAAAGAAATAGTATTATCATTCTGAATTAAATTATAATAAACAAAATCAGGATCAGCTATTTTAGTATCAATATCTAAAACAGCAAAACCTGTTGAAACAAGGAAATTTTCTGGTTGGGTTTTAATTATTCCAAAATGTTTTTGATTTGGGCGAACTGTGGAATAAATAATACTATTTGTGGAAACTTTTCGTTTTGCTCTGCTTGGTAAATCTTCTTTTGTCAAATCAATGAATTGTATTTCAGAAATTTTATTTTCTGTAATATTGCCTGTATCTAGATAATTTACAAAAGACCATCCATCGTTTAATGAATAGGAATTCTTATTTGTTTTACAAATATCTCCAAGTCTATATTCTTTCCACTCTTCCATTTTCATTCCTTTTTATTATAGATTCTGAAGCAAGTTCAGAATGACGTATTTCTTTTTCACTACAAGGCATCTTTTTAAGATGTCTCTTTGGGTCCGCCTGTGCCGCTTTCATGCGTGAGGGATTGGAGCACCGCCGTAGGCGTTCCCCGCTTGCGGGGAATGAAGCGAAAGCGGAAGTGCGCAAAGCCCGACCCGAGCAACGCGAGGGGCACGCCCTAAATCTTAAACCCAATCCCTGCAAGATTTTTCTTTATCTCTTCTTCAAGCTCGTGGCTCTTTGCGAACATTCCGCCAAGTTCGGTGGTCAGGCGGGTCATTTTATCGGCGAAGGGTTCGTCGTCTTCGGCTTTTTCTTCTATGCCAACGTAGCGGCCGGGGGTGAGGATGTAATCCTGGGCGGCGATTTGGTTTGTGGTGGCAACTGCGCAGAAGCCTTTTACATCTTCGAGGGTGCCGTTCTGGAAGACAGTAAAGGTGTCTGCAAGGCGGATGATGTCTTCTTCTGTAAAGTCGCGGTGCTTGCGGTCTACCATGTGGCCCATGTTGCGGGCATCTATGAAAAGGGTTTTGCCGGTCTGCTTTTTGTCGCGGGTGATGAACCAGAGGGTTACCGGAATTGTTACGCTGTAGAAAAGCTGGGTTGGCAGGGCGACGATTCCTTCTATGAGGTCTGCTTCTATTATTCGTTTACGGATTTCGCCTTCGCCTGAGGTCTGGGTGCTGAGTGCGCCGTTTGCAAGTACAAGGCCGATTTTTCCGTTTGGAGCCAGGTGGTAAATCATGTGTTCTATCCAGGCGTAGTTTGCGTTGCCTGCGGGTGGAAGTCCGTATGCCCAGCGAGGGTCGTTCTGTAATTTATCCTGTCCCCAGTTGCTTAAGTTGAAGGGCGGATTTGCCATGATGAAGTCGAACTTTTGTGTTGAATGAAGGTCGTTGAAAAAGGTATCTTCTGGATGGTCGCCAAAGTTTGCATCGATTCCGCGGATTGCCATGTTCATCTTGGCCATTTTCCAGGTGTCGGCATTGGCTTCCTGTCCGAAGACTGAGATGTTGCTTCTGTTTCCTGCGTGCTCCTGAATGAACTTTACGGACTGAACGAACATTCCGCCCGAACCGCAGCATGGGTCGTAAACGCGTTTTCCTTCTGACGGCTTTAAGATATTTACGATTGTTTTTACTACGCTGGCTGGTGTGTAGAACTCGCCGCCTTTTACTCCTTCGTAGGATGCAAACTGGGCGATGCAGTATTCGTAGGTGCGCCCCAAGAGGTCTTTGCTTGCTTCGGTATCGCTCATGTCCATGTTGGTGAATACGTCTACTACATTACCAAGGACACGTTTGTCCAGCTCGGGGTTTGCGTAGTTTTTTGGAAGGACTCCTTTGAGGCTTTTGTTGTCGGCTTCTATGGCTATCATGGCTTTGTCTAAGATTGTGCCGATTTCCGGTGTATGGGCTGCCTTTGCAATTTCTGACCAGCGGGCTTCCGGTGGAACGAAGAAGATGTTGTCTGCTTCGTAAGCGTCCGGGTCGTCTTCAAACCCGTCGCCTTCTGCAAGGAGTTCTGCGTATTTTTTTTCGAATGCGGTTGAGATGTATTTTAAGAAGATAAGTCCTGTAAAGATTTTGCGGTAATCTGCAGCGGGAATGTGTCCCCAAAGTTCGCAGGCTGCATCCCAAATCTGCTGTTCAAATCCGATTGTGGCGGAAGATGATTTAGCTTTTGGGGATTTTGATTTTGCCATGATTATTTCCTTTCTTTTTGTTTATTCTATTATAACACAGATTATGGCAAAAAAATAGGCTCACACTTTGATGTGTAAGCCTTTATTATAGCGGGGGCAGGACTCGAACCTTGATGGCCCTCTTTATGCCACTTAGAATCCGGATGGTTTAATTCTATATGGTATAAGGAATTAGCTTTACTTATATTTGCTGTTTTCAGGGGCTTAAAACTGAAAATTCGAATATAAAGTAAACGATAAGGATTAAAAATACGCGTATTTGTCAGAATGTACTTTACATTTAGAAACCATAATGATAAAGTATAAATACCTTTTCTGCCTGCCCGAGGTAAGGAAAAGGAACTTGAATAAACCTTATCTTTTATTCAAAACAAAGCATTCACCATTTTGGTATGCTCAAGTCCGTCTCCCAGACGGAACAATTTCCCGCAACAAAAGTACGGGAAAAGAAAACAAAACTGATGCCGAACGTACGGTAATGGAATGGGTTGTAAAAGGCTGTGTACCTGAACGAACATCCAGAACTGGAAGAGCAATCGGCAAACAATCCTTCACATTTATTTCTATTCTCAACTATCTCAGGACGAATGATTTGTCTGAGCAGGAAATTAATGATCTTATCGAGGTAATGAAAACCCGAAAAATCATTCAAGCCGCTGTACGGACAAATGCAAAAGGTGACTGTGATGCAATGGAATACCTTATTGATTTCTGGACGCGGGATAAATCTGCTTATCTTCGTGAAATGGAATTAAAAGGTCATTCTGAAACAAACCGCCATATCCTGAACATGAGAAACATTATCAAGCATTACTGGAAACCTCTTCTGGAAGAAAAGCTTCTTGGAGAAATTACCAGAGATGATGTGAAGAAAATCTTTATGGCTGAGTCCACTCAGAAACTTTCACCAAAAACTGTAAAGGCAGTTCTTCAGGCGGTGACAATTCCCCTGAAATGGGCACACCTGAACGGAATGACGGAAAACAACTGTTATTCAGGAATCATTCTTCCTAAGAGCACTCCAAAGAAAAAAGTTATTCTTTCACTTGAACAGACTATAAAGCTCTTCAACGCTGAATGGGATAACGACCGTGTAAAACTTGCATGCGTTATTGCCTGTTTTACTGGAATGCGGCAGGGAGAAATTCTTGCACTTCAGATTCGTGATATCGGTGAAGACAGAATTTTTATCCGCCATTCATACAGCCCTTATGAAGGACTCAAATCTCCAAAGAACGGAGAAGAAAGAGAATTCAGAATCCCGCCTGAATTAAGAGACATGATATTGAATCAGGCATCCTTTAATCCGTGGGGAACAGGACCTGAATCGTTTATCTTCTTCAGTCCTCAAAGTCCCGATAAGCCTTTGTCACCTAAAAGATTCAACAGATATCTCAGAAGGGCTCTGGAATCAATCGGGTATCCGAATCCCAAAGAAATTACCTTCCACAGTTTCCGTCATGAATGGTGTACAAATACACTTTCTGATATCGGCGACCAGAGAATCTGTATGATTGGTTCAGGCCATAAAACTGAAAGTGTATTCAACAATTATGCAAATCATATTCAGAAAGAAATTGCCCTGAATAAGATTGCAGAAAGTACGGAGCATTTGTTTTCACCAATCCTTAAAAAACTTAGCTCGGATGCAGTTTATGTCATAAAGGATGAAGAAGAAAATGCACTGAAGCTTTTACCTGAGAAGGCAGGAGCTTGAGAATAATCGGAGAGAGTTAAAACTTTATCTTTTGGAGGAGCAGCACATGAAAAATGAAACATCACCAGATAAACTCTGGCTCCAGAAGGAAGTCATCGAATACTTACGATGCGCACCTTCTTCATTTCATTCCTGCGAACGCTATGACTGGCTGAAAGAAAGGGCCATCAAAGATGGACGCAGAAGAAAGTACAAGAATTCTGATGTTCTGGCATTCGTTGAACGCTTACAGACATCAGCCTAAGTACTTAGAAGTCGGCACTGGCAGTCCGGAAGTTTTCTGACTGTCAGTGAAAAACAAACACAAACAACACATAAGGATAAATATATGAAACTTAACGATATTATCAGCATGGTGAAAGACACCACACAGAAAATCAGCGAGAAGAAAATTCTCAAAATCAAAGACATTGTTCTCATTCCAGAGTTCCAGAAACTTCTGGTCATGGAAGAAGATGTTCTCGAAAAAATGAAACAGTCGATGAAAGAAGAGGGCTTCAAGTCAGGACATGAAATCCACATCTGGAAGCGCGGAAAGGAATACATCCTGATTGACGGCCACACAAGAAAGTGCGCATGGGAATCTCTGGGAAACAAGACAATTCCTTGTATCATCCACAACTTTGCAAACATCGAAGAAGCAAAGACTTTTGCAATCAAAGAGCAGATAAACCGCAGAAACTTAAGCGGACAAGCTCTTTTAGATGCAGTCGCAAACTTCAATTTTGAAAAAGGCAAAGGAAACGTAGTCGGCGAAAAAGGGAAGGCATCTGAAATCATTGCAAAGCAGATTGGAGTTTCAGCAAAGACTGTTGAAAAGACAAGACTTGTTTTGAAGGAAGCAAGCCCTGAACAGTTGGAAGCCATCAAGAAAGATGAAATCAGCATGAATCAGGTTTACAAGCAGATTCAGGATAAGAAAAAGCCTAAGCCAGAGCCAAAGTCTGAAGAAAAGGTCGACAAAGAGACTGTCTCCCCAGCAGCTCCAAAGCCTGAGTCAGAAGCGGAGACAGAAGCTAAAGCTGAAGAAGTGAAAGCAAAGCCTGCAGCAAAAAAATCAACTGCAAAGTCAGTATCCAAAACAAAGACGGATGAAGCCTTTGCAAAAGGTGTTCGTTACGCAATCAGTGAGATTAGAAAAGGAATCAGTCTTGAAGACCTTGAAAAATCCCTGAGCGCATAACACAAGGTAAAGCGGAAACAAAGGCTACTCCCAGGGCCTTTGTTCCAAAAGCCAAAAGTGAAAGAGCCTGCCCAAAGGAGTACAACAGTGAGCGAAAGCTATACGGCATCTTTCCACAACGGCGGAATGGAAAAAGATGGAATTGATTCAAGCGGGAGAAAACGAAGTAAACTTTATCAGGCTTGCCGAGAACACAATATCCGTGACCCGAAATATTGTGATAAGCAGGAGCATATTGTAAAAGGCGGTCTGCATGAAACATGGATTGATATTCCACCAAAAGAAGCCTATGAGCAGATTTTTGGAGAAGCTTTTAAGGAATACAATTCTAAACAGAGAAAGAAGGAACGGCAGTTCAATTCTTATTGGGAAAAGGTAAAAAAATCAAAAGACCTTGTACCCGTAAGGGAAGCCCTTATTACAATCGGAAACGTTGAACAGATGCCAGATCCAGAAGTCCAGAAAGAAATCTACAAGGCCTTTCTGGAAGAGTTTCAAAAGCAGAATCCAAACATGAAAGTAATCGGTGCTTACTATCATGCGGATGAAATGCGGAAGGACGGAAACGGTGGCTTTGTAAAAGGGGCGCCCCACATGCACTTAGACTACATCCCCATAGCCTATAACTGCAAGCGCGGACAGAAGATTCAAAATTCCATGAACAGTGCTTTACTTGAACAAGGCATCATGAACATAGAGATTGATCCGGAAGTCGCAGAGAAAGTCTACGGTCTGAGGAAGAAACCCCGCAGAAAAAAGAAGGAAGAGCCTTCGCTTGAAGAAGTTCCGCTGAACGAGCGTATGAAATGTTTTGAAAGTCTTAAAGATAAGCCAGTGCAAACAGAACAGACTGAAGAAGCAGAAGCCGAAGGCGGGAAAACCTCAAAATCGCGCATGGTTACAAACCTGATTCAATGGACTAATGCACAGAGGAATCTTTTAGTAAAAATCGCTCGTGAGCATGGCCTTGAAATCGAGAATCCGAATGAAAAGCGAGACCATCTTACAACGGAAGATTACATTTATTCAAAAGACCCGAGTCTTAAAAGTGAAGTTTATGCACTTGGAGAAAAGCTTCTTCAAAACGTAAAGGCAGTTGATAAAGAATCGGCTGAAAATGTTGAATGGGAAAAAGACAACCAGAAACAAGCTGAAGAAAACAAGCAGAAGGCAAAGGACCTTGAAAAAGAAAAGGAAGAGCATAACGCGTATGTTGTACAAAAGGAGTATGACATTAAGAGCAGGGAATTCAAACTGAGCGACAGGGAAGATGAATTAATAGAGCGCGAGGAAAATGTTGCAAAAAAAGAGACTTTCTTAGCGAACGCCAGAAAACACGCTTCCGAATCCCTTCACAAGTTCGTGCAGAAACTGAAAAAGAAAAAGAAGGAGGTAAAAGAAAAAGACAGAGCCTTAGACCAGATGCTGAGGGAAACTAAGGAACTCGCAGAAAGGGCCGAGAAAGTCAACAACAGTGCGGCTACCCCATACTTCACTTTTGCAGATGACATAAAGTTTGACGATGCAAGACTTATGGCAAGACGAAGGGATGGTAAAGGTCTTTGCGAATGGTTTAACGGCCTTGAAGAAAAGTTCTGCGGATGGCTTCATAAGGCGCAGTATTTTGCAAAACACTTCTGGAACAAGACACCAGATGAACTGATGATAGTTGCGGAAGACATGCGTAACAGCTACTGCACCGACTTAGGCGATTACGTAGAAAAATGCATGAGAGGAAACACCCTCAGCCAGATTAAGGAAGTTCGTGAAATTAAGGAAGCAATTCCAGAAGTTCAGGAACGCAGAAAAAAAATCCGCTCGCGTAATTACGACATTGAGCGGTAATTCTTCCAGTTTTCAACAAATACGCAATCTTGCAATACTGCTTGATTGCGTTTTTTTTAGTTAGCGCACCGTTTCCCTTACAGAAAATGAGCCGTAAAGGCATGGAAAAAAAGCCTTCGGCACTCCCCCAGAACTTGTAGCCAAGTTCTAACACAATAGAAGTTTGCCCGCGTTTTTTACAAAAATCTACGAACAAACTTCTATTGTGCGAGGGCATATCCCCTCGACCCCTTGTCTCTTCCGTTCCGAAAAGCGCGGGCAAATGAAAGCTTCCCCAAAAGGAATCTTTCACCGCTTTTTTTCTCCACTTCATAGCCACCAAAAGGCTCTGCCCTTTGGAAACCCGAGAAGGGCAACGTTGCCCTTTCTAATCCTCCGCCAACAAGACTCTGTCTTTTTGGATTATTTGCCAAAGACCGATGTTCTCTGGACTCTTTATTATCTTTTTTACATGTTCTTAACAATTTTTACATTGGAACTTAACACAACTCCTGTAGATTTAGGACATCTTAATAAAGAGATTAAAATCTCAAGGAGGCATGATAAAAAGGTAAACGAACAAGCGGTAATGTGATACGCTGAAGTGATTCAGCGGAACCCAGGCATCTGTTCGTCATATATGCTAAGGA
>CADANN010000035.1:16396-43212 GCA_902789325.1 uncultured Spirochaetaceae bacterium | reverse complement strand
CAATGAATTACCCGATTGTATTATTACTCTCAGCAGAACAACAGATACTATCGGGTATTTTTCTCCAAAGCGTTTTGTTAATAATTCCGATCAAACTGTTAAACATGAATTGTGTTTGAATCCTAATTACTTTGGAGTGCTACCATTAGAAAAAGAGCTTGCAACTATTGTTCATGAAATGACACATTTATATATGGAAATAAATGGATTCAAAAGTAGTGTAGGGTATCATAATAAGAAGTGGGCCTCTATTATGCTTTCTTTTGGACTTATTCCGACTGATACAGGCTTTGAAGGTGGCAAGACTACCGGATATGCAATTACGCAGCTTATTGATAATAATGGACCTTTCTATAAAGCTACTCAAAAACTTTTAAGTTCCGGATTTTCTTTTCCATGGGCTGATTCATTTTATAATAATGAACAAAAAGAAATACCACAGACAATCGAAATTAAATCTTATACTGGAGGCAAGAGAGTAAAATACAGCTGCGGATGTTCGAACGTCTGGGGGAAATCTGGATTAGAAATAGTTTGCTCTAAGTGTGGAAAAGCTTTTATAATAGTAGAATAATTAATAATGGATTATATATTTAAGAAAAAAGATATAAACAATGAAATTAGAAATATTTTTATATCAGAGCCAAATTGTATATATATAAACAAACTATTGGAAAAGTACTGACCGTATCTACAAGATTATTGTTCATTCGATAAATAAGTAATCATTTATTACAAATATCTAATTCTCATGATATAATAAAAATATAGACTTATAAAAATAATAGTGTCATTATTTGGCATAATTGTACTTTATAATTATGTTCTAGAGGATAAAAATGGATAACAAAAAAGAAACAGAACGTGCAGAACTCCACCGTACAATCTGGAGTATTGCGAACGAACTCCGTGGAAGTGTAGACGGATGGGATTTTAAACAATACGTACTCGGCATGCTTTTTTACAGATATATTTCAGAAAATCTGGATCGTTATATCTCAAAAGGCGAAATTGAAGCAGGAAATAAAGATTTTAGCTATGCCAAACTTTCTGATAAAGAAGCTGCAAGTGCTAAAGATGATATTGTAAAAGAGAAGGGGTTCTTTATACTTCCATCGCAGCTTTTTGGTAATGTGCTTGAAAAAGCCAATAAAGACAACACTGATTTAAACGAAAAACTCGAAAAAATCTTCAAGGAAATAGAAGGTTCTGCAACCGGAACTGAAAGTGAAGACGATTTCAAGGGGCTTTTTGACGATATTGATGTAAACTCCAATAAACTTGGTGCAACTGTTACAAAACGCAATGAAAAGCTCGTAAAGCTCATGAATGGCATCGCAAGTATGAATCTTGGAAATGATGACTACTCTGATAATTCAATAGACGCATTCGGTGATGCTTATGAATATCTGATGGGTATGTATGCATCCAATGCAGGAAAGAGTGGAGGAGAATACTATACTCCTCAGGAAGTTTCTGAACTTCTTACAAAAATTACCCTTGTTGGAAAAAAGACTGTAAACAAGGTTTATGACCCTGCCTGTGGTTCAGGTTCACTTCTTTTGAAGTTTGCTAAAATACTTGGTACAGATAATGTCCGTCTTGGATTTTATGGCCAGGAAATAAATATCACAACTTACAACCTTTGCCGTATCAATATGTTCTTACACGATGTAGGTTATGACAAATTCAATATCAAGCTTGGCGATACATTGATAGATCCAAAACATTGGGATGATGAGCCATTTGAGGCAATTGTGTCTAATCCCCCATATTCAATTAGATGGGAAGGGGATGACAATCCAATTCTTATAAATGACCAGCGATTCAGTCCAGCCGGAGTTCTTGCTCCAAAGGGAAAAGCGGACCTTGCTTTCATCATGCACTCATTGAGCTGGCTTGCAACTAACGGAACGGCTGCAATCGTTTGTTTCCCTGGAATCATGTATCGTGGTGGGGCTGAACAGAAGATCCGTAAATATCTCGTTGATAACAACTACATTGACTGTATTATTCAGCTTCCTGATAACCTTTTCTTTGGAACTTCAATTGCAACTTGTATTATGGTTCTGAAAAAAGGAAAAGCAGAAAACAAGACTCTTTTCATTGATGCTTCAAAAGAATGCGTTAAGGTTACAAACTCAAACAAGCTCAGTCCTGAAAACATAGAAAACATCCTCAAAATCTTTACAGAACGTAAGGACCAGATTGATTATATAAGCCGCCTTGTAAAGAACGATGAAATTGCTGCAAACGATTACAACCTTTCTGTTTCAAGTTATGTTGAAGCTGAGAACACAAGAGAAGTAATTGATATTAAAATCCTGAATAAACAGATTGCAGACATTGTTGAAAAGGAAAATGTTCTCCGTTCTGAAATTGATAAGATCATCAAGGAGATTGAAGGATAATGAGTAAATTTGATGATTTAATAAATAAGCTTTGTCCTGATGGGGTAGAGTGGAAGAAAATCAGAGAAATAATTTCTTACACAAGAGGTAAAGGTCTATCAAAAGAAGTAAAAGGAACTGGTAACAATCCCATTATATTATACGGTGAACTGTATACAACTTATGGAAATTACATTGAGTCAATAACTTCTTTTGCTGCAGATGAATTTATAAAAACTTCTGTAAAAATAAAAAAAGGTTCTTTACTCCTTCCTATATCGAGCACTACAAAAGAAGCTCAAATAGGAAAAGCATCTGTTTTAAAAGTTGACGAATGCTATTTAGGTGGTGATGCAATATCACTTTATCCCAATGAAAACATCAATCCAGATTTTCTCATGTATTTGATAAATGGTTCTGTTTTTGAAAATTTAAAAATGAAATGTGTAAAAGGAACTACTATCAGACATCTTGATCCTGGTAAATTACAAGATATAGAAATCCCAGTTCCACCTTTAGAAATCCAGAATGAAATTGTCCGTATTCTTGACAATTTTACCGAACTCGAAGAGGAACTCGAAGAGGAACTCGAAGCTCGCCGCAAACAATACGAATATTACCGCGACTCGCTTCTTAGTTTTGATGATAGCGTGGAATGGAAAACTATAGGTGACATTACAAATGTGTTTTCTGCCAAAAGAGTTTATAGAGATCAGTGGCAAAAACAAGGTGTTCCATTTTGGAGATCAAGCGATTTAATATCCTTTTTTAATGGTGTTGAGAATACCCGTGGTAAAGCCTATATTTCCGAAGAATTATATGAATCATTAGCTGCTATTTCAGGAAAAATACAGAAGGATGATATCCTTATTACCGGAGGAGGAACTATTGGAATTCCATATATTGTTCCTACTAATGATCCTTTATATGTAAAAGATGGTGATTTACTTTGTATTCAACATAATGATTTTTTGGATAGTAGATTTCTTTATCACTATTTTTTATCAGGACAGTTTAGGAAATATTTATCTGAAATCACTCATGATGCTACAATTGCTCATTACACAATTATACAAATAAGAAATACTCCAGTTCCAATTCCAAATTTAGAAAAACAAAAAATGATTGCAACTGTTCTAGATCGCTTTGAAGCTCTTTGTAATGACATTACTTCCGGCCTTCCTGCAGAAATTGAAGCTCGTCATAAACAGTATGAATACTACAGAGATAAGCTTCTGACATTCAAAAGAAAGTCGGCTTAATTCGGAGATAAATATGTATAACATTGTCCTGGAATCAAACGAAGCAACAGTAGTTGCTGAATACACACCTTTACAACGCAGAAAGATGGAATATCAGAGTGAAGCAGCTCTTGAAAAGGCCTTCATTGATATTCTGCAGCAAGAAGGCTATGAGTACATCCATATAAACAGTGAGGAAGAACTTATAGACAATTTGCGTGTGCAGCTTGAAAAGCTCAACGATTACAAGTTTTCTGACAACGAATGGAAAACATTCTTTACCCAGTGCATTGCATCCAATAACGATGGAATCGTAGAGAAAACTCGCCGCATTCAGGAAGATCATATTCAGATTCTTAAAAGGGACAATGGAGAATCTAAAAACATCTACCTTATTGATAAAAACAACATTCACAACAATTCTCTGCAGGTCCTGAACCAGTATACCGTTGAGGATCAGAAGAAAAATGAAAACGGCGGCCGCTATGATAACCGTTATGATGTTTCAATTCTTGTAAACGGACTTCCTTTAGTTCATTGTGAATTGAAGCGTAGGGGAGTGGCCATCCGTGAAGCTTTCAATCAGATTAAGCGATATAACCGTGACAGTTTCTGGGCCGGCTGCGGCCTTTTTGAATATGTTCAGATTTTCGTTATTTCAAACGGAACAAACACAAAGTATTATTCAAATACAACTCGTGACAGTCATATCAAGGAATTAAACAATAAAAAGGGTAGTGGAAAGAAAACAAGTAACTCCTATGAGTTCACTTCTTACTGGGCCGATGCCAATAACAAGATCATCAATGACTTAGACGATTTTGCAAAAACATTTCTGGCAAAACATACAATCCTGAACATCATAACTAAATACTGCGTATTCGATACAAACAATACTCTTTTAGTTATGCGTCCTTATCAGATTGCGGCCACTGAGAGAATCCTAAACAAAATCCTGATTTCTACAAATTACCATCAGGAAGGCACAATAGAAGCGGGCGGTTTTGTATGGCACACAACAGGCTCTGGAAAAACATTAACTTCCTTTAAGACTGCAATTTTAGCGAGCAGCCTCGACTGTATAGATAAAGTCCTTTTTGTTGTAGATCGCAAGGACCTGGACTATCAGACCATGAAGGAATATGACAGATTCCAAAAGGATGCTGCAAACTCTAATAAGTCTGTAGCTATTTTGACTAAACAGCTTGAAGACCCTACAAAAAAAATAATCATCACAACTATTCAAAAACTTGGAATATTCATAAAGAAAAACAAAAACCATCCAATTTTCAACAGTCATATCGTAATGATTTTTGATGAATGCCATCGTTCCCAATTCGGGGAGATGCACAAAGATATTGTTAAAAACTTCAAAAAATTCCATCTTTTCGGATTTACAGGAACTCCAATTTTCCAGAAGAATGCAGGAAGCAATGGGGCAGGGGGAATAAAGACAACGGACCAGGCCTTTGGAGAAAAGCTTCATACTTATACAATCGTTGATGCAATCAACGATCACAATGTTCTTCCATTCCGTATTGATTACATAAAAACCATCAGGATGAAAGACGGAGTAAAAGACAAAGATGTGGCCGGAATCGATAAAGAAGGAGCTTTGTCTGCAGATGAACGCATAAAAGCCGTTGTTTCCTACATCATTGAGCATTATGACCAAAAAACAAAACGTAACACAAACGGCGGTATGTATGAGTTCAAAGCTCTTACAAATATTACAGAAAACGCAAAGGCAAAAGACCGAAGTAGTGTAGAAGAAAAGAAAGAAACTAAACATCTTTCAGGATTCAATTCCATGTTCTGTGTGCAGTCCATTGAGACTGCCATCAAATACTATAAAGAATTCCAGAGGCAGATTGCTGAAAATCCACAATGCGGCTTAAAAGTCGGAATGATTTACAGTTTTGGTGCCAATGAGGCAGAAGACGATAACGGTTTTGTAGATGATGAAAATTCAGACGATACAACTGGCCTTGATGTTGTAAGCCGGGATCATCTTGAATCAGCTATCAAAGATTACAATGCAATGTTTCATACTGATTACGATACATCAAGTGATAAGTTCCAGAACTATTACAAAGATGTATCACTACGTATGAAAAATCGTGAACTTGATATTCTCATTGTTGTAAACATGTTCCTTACAGGATTCGATGCAACAACATTGAATACTCTCTGGGTAGATAAAAACCTTAAAATGCACGGTCTCATTCAGGCCTATAGCCGTACGAACCGTATTCTGAATTCAATAAAAACATTCGGTAATATCGTTTGTTTCCGAGACCTTTCTACTAAAACAGATGAAGCAATCGCTTTGTTCGGAGATAAAAATGCAAAAGGAACAATTCTCCTCAGAAGCTTCAAAGATTACTACAACGGATTTACTGATGAAAAAAATAAATATCATAAAGGCTATACCGAGCTTGTAGATGAACTTCTGCAGAAATTCCCTCTTGATGATTTCCAGACAGCCACCCTGGGCGAAGAAAAGAAAAAAGAATTCGTTATGCTCTACGGTGCAATTCTTAGAATGAGAAACATTCTTTCTACATTCGACCAGTTTGATGGCGATACTTTACTGCAGATAAATGACCTTCAAGACTATCAGAGCCATTACATCGACATTCATGATGAAATAACAAGTCCTGAAAAAGGTGCAAAAGAAAACATCAATGATGATGTTGTTTTCGAGATGGAACTTATCAAGCAGGTCGATATCAATATTGATTACATCCTTATGCTTGTAGCGAAATACCATGATTCAAATTGCCAGGATTCTACAATCCTCATAGATATCAAAAAGGCCATTGGCGGAAGTATTGAGCTTCGTAGCAAGAAGGATCTCATTGAGGACTTTATATCTCAGATAAACACATCTACAGATATTCAGAAAGACTGGCTTGAATACATAAAGAAAAAGAAGGTAGAGGAACTTGCTGCCATTACAGAAGAATTAAAACTTAAGCCTGAAGAAACAAAAGTCTTCATTGAAAATTCTTTCCGAGATGGAAGTTTACGAACAACTGGAACCGACATCGATAAGATTCTTCCACCTACATCAAGGTTTGGTGGTGGTAATAGAAGTGAAGTGAAGAAGACTGTAATTCAAAAACTTACAGAATTCTTCGAAAGATATTTTGGTGTTTAATAAGAGGATTATATGAAAACAGATATTATAAACCTTACAAATTGGGAATGCATAACATTGTACGAATTGTTAAAAACAGAGTATTGCAATATTGTTGATTCCTCACTCAAAAATGAAGAAGTAAAACAAGTATTAAAAGCATATAAAAAGCTAATGGATAAATTAGAATGTGCAATAGCACATACAAACATGGAATGAATGTAACCCTCAATTGACGATTTCAGTAAGGAAAACAAAATGCCTTTGTCATATAAAGAAATGATAACTAAAATTGAAACTTCATTAAATATATTAGAAAAAGAATATTCTATAAATAAAAATTGTCGATTCTATAAAGCTTATAATAATTATAAAAATATAAATAAACTGAAAGAAGAACAAATTATATCTCGCCAACTTATTGAAGGCATTAATGATTTATATCAATTAACATGTATAACAGAATGTACTGAATTATTAAATACAGAAATGTGTAGAAACGAAATTAATAAGATTTTTGGAGGAGCAGACTTACCTGACAACGATACCAATAAAATTTCTAGAAACATTCAATACCAATTATATATCATGTCATTATTTTATAAGGCATTTAAAACTTATATAGAAGAACCAGACTTTTCAATAATATTTATAAATAAAAAACATTACGTTGCTGTAAAAAGAGTTTCAAGCGAAAAGATGATATTAAACCAAATAAAAAATGCACAAACACAGATCAAAAACTGTAAAGGAATTGGTATCATTGTTATAGGTTTAGATTTATTATTATTAGATTCTTATAAAAAAACAAAAGAAGACCCGTTCATGTTTTTGTCTAATTACATCAGAAATAAAAATAATAGTATCAAAGACATTATTGATGTAGAAATAGTCAAAGCCATTTTATTTACTTTCAATTTTCCTATTTTTGATTCAATTACTAAAACATACGGATATAGTTCTAATTCTCTGTTTTGGGCGGCCAATGATACAAAAACATATGGTGAAAAGATAACAAAAATATTTTGTAAATATTAGAAAAGTTTTATTTTTAAAAAAGGTAATGAAGATTTACAAATAGGTGGAAGGGTACGTTATGTACTTCACAAACTTAATGGATAATTTTATACATAAATAATCTGTAGAATTATGTGAATATATTCGAACTTTGAAAAGACCAGGAGATAAGATGAATATACAAGACATAGAAAAAGTTATTATAGATGCAGCAAATAAATCAATACATTCATCATCGAATAAAATATGGACAAAAAGATTAAATAAAGAATTCATAAGTTTTGCTCATAAAAATAATCTGAAAGTTTATTGTAAAACAAAAGGTGCTGATTGGAGAGAATGGCTTTATGATCTAACTATTTGCGAACAAAATAATAGTTCTCCATATAATATTACATCTACAAAGCTTGTTATGGAAAGTGAATGGATACCAAAAGACGATGAAATAATAGAAGATTTTCAAAAACTATTATTATGCAATTCTGATTACAAAATACTGGTTTTTTATAAAAAATCAGAAATTATTCCACAGAAGATAAAGGCTATATTTTTGAAACTATTACGATATAATATATAATCCAATAGTGCAGTTTTATAAAAAAAACACTATATACAGTGCTATTTTACAAAGATATCACCAAATATAGCGTACTGGTAGACAGAACCTTTATTATAAGTAGTTTCTCTTGTCCATCATTATATGTTAGTGTATAATATAACATATAATGATGGATGAGGCAGAATTATGAAAGATTTACCAGGAACAAGATTATTATTTGATGATGAAGGAAATCCATTTCCGGAACCGAAGAAGAATGTTAGAAAACAATCCAATTCTAAAATGACTTTTGAACAGGCTGCAAAAGCTTTAAAAACTACACATACTTTATCTACAAGAAAAATATGTGAGATATTAAAAACGTATAGACCTTGGGTTACTAAATATATTCTACCATATCTTGATAAGATATATTTAAATAGCGGACGTAAAGGAAATACAAGTAAATCCTTTGGGATGAACTGGGTCTATATGATGAGCAAAATACTTGAAAATGATGAGATAACAGAATCTGCCTGGTATAAGACAAGCGATTTTGAATCATTACTAAAGAGATCTCTATCAACCTCTACACGACAAACTATAAGAGTTTCATCGACAATTTTTATTAATCCGGAAGATCGTAGTCCATTTATTATACGATATAATAATTTACAGGATGCTTTACAAGAAAATAAGAACAAAAGATATAAAGAAAACTCAATGGAACTTTTTGAAGAAAAAGCAAAATTGGAAAAACAAATTAATTCATTATTTGATGAATATATCGGTAACGAAATAATGAAAAAGCTGAAGAAATCTGTATCTATTGAAGAATATGGAATATCAAAAAGAACTCTTACAGAACCAGTAAAATATAAGATGGATTGGAATTATAATAAATTAATGGCAGTTCATGATCTAAAAGGATATGGTGGAATAGATGAACTTGTATATAGAAAGTTATTTAACACGGGTGCTGTAAAACTTGTATTTAATTTTGTTGCAAAAAATGGAGATATTGGAGAAAAGATTTTTTATACATATGATGAGACAGATGAACAGTATCGCTTAAACGATGGTGCTCCAGAGTGGGCTGTCCCCTACACTTTCTTTTTGAAGTATAGGAGATAAAAAGTTTTTTTATTCAATAAAACCAGGAACAATAAATCATTGGAATACAAAGTTTTATGCATAAGATAAACTTTGACAGGTTCAGCTTCTAGCAATGTTTGACTCAATTTCATGTCAGGCACTTTTTTTGCATATAACTAGAGTTTCTATTTCTCAGGTTCTAGCAATTTAACAAGAAGCTCTCCAGCTTCCTTTCCTGTCATAGAGTCAATCATGTTTGCAAAACTTGGATCAAGTTTCTCTCCAAGAATCTGTTCAATTTCTCTGCTTGATGGCGATTTATCGTCAGAATAATTCTCCTCGTAAAAATCACTTGTCATAATCATTGATGGATTAAATACTGCAGCCATATAAATACCTCCGGCAATAATTTAGAACATAAAAAGTTTTCATATATAATATTGTCAAAGATGTATCATTTTAGGAAAAGAATTTGAAAAAAAGTTTAAAAAAATCGTCAAAATTCACTTTCTGGCCGTACATTATTACGAAATCTAGATTATTATAAATGAAGGGCTCCCATCTAATCGATAAATTCCCCCTACTTTAGCATAAGTTGAATTTTCTTTCGAAAACGATCCCTTCAGGCTTGTTGAAGTTTTTATATCATATTATTTAAGGTATCTAAAGTTTTGTCTAAATATTCATCAGTATTAATTGTTTCAGCAGTATGTATGATAATTGTTGCCTGAGTTATATATTTATCTTTCAATGAAGCGATAATACTTTCAATAATAGATTTCATCTCATAAAACTTCTTTTCGATTTCAGTAAAATCAACTTCATACATTTGCTTTCCTTCATTAATTATCTCTTGAAGAACAGTTTTACAATATTTATCATTTACTATTTCATCTTCCTTCAATTCATACGTTGCCAATAAAATGTTGTGAATATGCTGAAACAAAATTCTTGTTATATACATATTACATAAGTCAAAAAAACAACATGAAAATAAATCGTTGTCTTGTTTTATCCCTTCTTGAGTTAAGTAATGTCCCGTTTCATCATTTACTTTCTTTATAACTTTTTTAATTAAATTCATTCGACATTTTATTAATATACTATATAGTTCTTTAAACTCAGGGTCATTATAGTTAATTATAGATTGATCTATTCCATAAAAATCTATTCCTAGCAATCTAATTCGTTTTTCTTCTGGTAACCTTTTAATTTCATCAAATACAATTTTTACATCTTCATCAGAAATCTTAGTTTTTTGAATTTCTTCAAGTATTTTTTGTTGATTACTTTCATTCCACGAAATTATTTCATCAGTTTTTTCATTTATCTTATCTAATACAATTTTTGTCTCGCAAATAGATAAACACTGGAAATAATTATTCATAATCTCTGGATTTGCAGTCAAATCATTTGTTAAATCCACTTTATTTATTTCATAAATATTCAGTTTTTTTATACCTGAAAGTTTTGATTTAATTTTTTTGTAATTTAAATTATTTAAAGATTTATAAAGTTCAAGAGTTTTATTAAAATATGACTCAAAGTCTAGTTTTTTTATCTCTTCTTTAAAATGTTCCTTAAAATACTTTGCATCTTTTGTCAAACCATTAGTACAAACAATCCAATAATTTTTAGGAAAAACAAAATCGTTATCTTGAATTTTATATAAAAAGACCTTAAATATCTCTATTAAAAGATTATCTTTAGAAAAAGGTGTCGAATGATTTTTACACTGTATAATTCCATTACATTTTTGATTAATAAATATTTGTACATCCTTACCTTTATCAGCAGCATGCCCTAAAAGTTGTATATCAAGTTCTTGTCCCTTATATATATTAGGAGGATCCTTTTTTACCAGAGAATAAACCATTTCTTCAAATACTGTTGAATTTAATCTTGTAAATGGTAATTCAATTGATTGTGGATTATATAAATTATTCACTTTTATTTTCTCCCTTTTAGTTCTGGGCTTCCATTGTTTGTAGGTGTAACATGATATGTTCCTTTAACGTTTATAATTGTTTTTATTCAATTATCCCAGGTACAATAATATCATTGGAATACAAAGCTACGAGTGTTTTTTTATTTTCTGGAATATGACATTCTCTGAAATCATTATAAATTACATTTTCGTAAGTTGTTTTATCCATAAGATAAACTTTGACCGGTTCAGCTTCCAGTAATGTTTGACTCAATTTCATGTCATTTGCATAGGTTTCAGTAAATCCATCATTTGCAGAAAAAAACTCACGTGTATTCTCATCACTAATATCTGGAACGTTTTTTGTATTTACAAAACATTCGATTTTATAAAGTATTTCTTTATTTTCTTCAATATATTCTTTTAACTTCATTTCCCCTACTCCTTGTCTTGAATTAATAATACTACAGAAATTGAAAATAGAATAGAATTAATTATCATTGGCAGCATATTTAAGTACCCATATTTTGGAATCATAATTCCATATTGTAATAAAGACCAACATAAAAGAGCATATGCTGAAATGTGTAAGATTCTTTTTAGTTTTTTTGGTACTTTTATGCTCTCATCTTTTTTGGGAGTCTTAAAATACTCTTCACCTTCTTTTGTTTTTAATTTTACTGCAACTAAGAATTCTTCTGCAGTATCTTTATATAAATTAAGGTGCTGTAGAAAGTTTACCTGAGCAAATACAGTGCTTTTTGGTACATTAAAATATTTAATATACTTCTCTGTAACATTATGGAACGTTCCTATTTCAGTTTTCTCAGTACGTAATATATCATTTACTGTAAGGTAATTGATTATAATGATATACCAGTTCTTATTTTTTTTAATTTTATTAATTAAAGATTTACCATTAATTCTTTTATTGATTGTTTTTATTGTCTCCGGACAATTCTGATAAATTAATTTGTAAAGGCTAATAGTTTTTCTATTCCCTTTTTCCTCTGGAACTGTTTGTATAAAATCTGTAAAGTTGGTATTCATTAACTCCACTTCCCCTTATGATTTGTCTTTGCATAAAATTCTGCACCTCTGAAAAGGTTCATATAATAATCTTCAAATTTAAAGTTTGGATAATAGTTTCCATAACCTTGCTCAATAAGTATTTTATTAAATAAATAATCTTCATGATAAACGTAGGCAATTAGTCTTTGGTATTTATCTCTTCTGCTTGAAACTGTATCAAAACGAAGTTTTACACTTCTCCCAGATAAACATTTGCTTGTAAAGTCCGCTGCCTCTGTAGCATAATATTCTTTTTCTTTCTTTTTATGGATATTCAATTCCGGAGTATTAACACCTATAAGCCTTATTGTTTCTTCTGCGGAGCATTCTTCAGGAATTGTACCTACAAAACGGATTTTGATAGTATCACCATCTACAACCTTTGTTACAATAGCATCATAAGTTTTGTTTTTTTCTTCCTGAGTTAGTTTTTCTTCTACTATTTCTGCATTGTTGTTACGATTTATCAGCTGAGTAGTTTTTGTAATAAGAAAAGCTGCTGATAAAATAATTAATGCAATAAATTTTGATTTTTTCATTATTTATCTACCTTTCCTGCCTTTAATCTGAATTTCAACATTCTCAGTTGTCGATTCATTTACTTTTTCTTTAGTATTATTTCTTGTAAAATCCTGAATATAATCAGAAGCTTTTTTGGCCTTCTGACAAGCTTCAAAAATAGATGCTGGTTTTTCTTTTAAAGAACTACACCAGGATTCTACATAAGATAAATTATTATCTGTTGGTTTGAACATAATGTTACAATCTTTTGCAAGAAGATAACTTCCAATTTCAGCAACCAGTTCTTCTTTTGCTCTCCATTGTTTAGATTTTCCATAGTTGGCAAATTCTTCTCTGTCTAAACGCCAGGATACTCCAGTCCAGTGAGTCAATTCATGAAGAACAGTACTATAGTAGTCGATTTGAGAATTAAATTTATCTTTTGGTACAAGATGAATATGATCATCCATTTCTGTATAATAGCCCTGGTCTATCTGGTCATAAACAATTTTTACACCAGTATTTTTAATAAGAGTTTCTGGTTCAATTAAAGTTTCAATAACTTTTTTATCTTCTTTCTCAACTTTCATTGGTTCAAAACCAGGTCTATAGATTGCATTTCCATTTTCATCTTTAACCTTATTTCCATTTTCATCATAGGTATATTTTCCAATTTGAGCAGCATTGAAAATTACCCAGCTTCTTAAAATAGGTTTAGAGTATGCAATTTCTACACCTTCATAGTTTGGATTGTTTTCATCATATCTGATTGGATTACCATCCTTATCATAGAAACGTCTTTCAAAGAAAGAGATTGTAGTACCCTTCTCGCCTTTCTTTACCCATAAATGTTCTTTATCATCCTCAATTTTTCCATTGTATTCCATTAGTTCATTTACAGTACACCAGCGAGGATCTTCAGAACCAAGTAAGCTACGGTTTATTTCACAGATAAGTCCATTAATTCCTTTATAATGATTTATCTGCTTTCCATTTTTATCTGTCATTTGGAAGAGATTGTAATCACGCTTATTTACACCAGGTACCCAAGGTTTTCTCCAAGGGGCTGTACCTTCCTGAATACCTTTGATAAACATGTCTGCAACTTGTTTTTCATAGTCATCTCTTTTCTTCTGTCGTTCTTCTTTTGAAAGTGTTTTGTATGCCATTATCGTTTTTTAATACTCCCTTGTATTTTTGAAAAAATATTTTGATTAGAAATTTCTTTTGATTTTTCAGCTAACAATCTTTTATAATCAAGATTTTCGTTATCTAATTTTTTACAGTTATACTTCCAGGCTTCAAATAATTTGTCCGGATGCATTCTAGAATAATCAATTATTTGTTTTAATGTATCTTTACTCATATAATCCAAAGGATTAAAAGGCTGAAGATTCGCACAACATCTTAGATTAATTTCAATCAAATGACTTAGATTATTTTGAGGATGTTCTCCATCAAAAGTATATTTTCCTTTTTGATAAGGTTTTATACCTTTAATTTTATCTGAAGTTTGAAAAGATTCTTTGTTCTTTAATAGAGAATCTTTAGCATCACATAAAGGAAGGTATTCTTTTATATTATTAAAATAATCTACTTCACATTTGAAAGGAGCAGTCTTAAAAGTTCGATCGTTCAATTCCTTTAAATGATTTTTGGTAACATCATTATAAGGAATGAAACAATGTTCTTCTTTTCCTGTTTTTAATCTAATTGCATCATTATAGGTTTTGAAATAAATTTGAGAAAAAAAAGAATTTTCTGGTTTTTCAAATTTAGTAAAAACAAAATAAGCTTTATCCGTTTTTCTAAATAAAAAACTTTCCATGCCTAAATGATTTATTGTATTACTGAGAATATAACGTGGTTTATATGAAGGTGCTGTATGTTCGTATGGAACATAATTAAAGATATTACCTTTAATATCTTTATCTTTAAATATTTTCATTTACCGTTATATATTCTCCAAAAGAATTGAAACATACATTATTTATAATTCGAATAAATAAAGCCGGATGTTCTTTTATAAAATCAATAAACTCTTGGCTTGTTGTATAACAATCAGGTTCATATTCCTTATTAGACAAAACGCTATAAAAATAATTTTTAATAACTTTTGTCAACTTAATTTCTGGACTATCATCTTCTAGAAGCAGACTTTTTTCATAGTTGATGTTTGAAATCTTATATATAAGGTCTGAAGTACCATAATTAGTTTTATTAACAGGTATGATAGATTCAAAGATATCTTTGTTTCTCAAAATGTCTTTTTTTGAAAGAATAATTATTTCATAAGCTTTATCTTCAATAATGATATTGTGCGATAGACACATTTCATTATTTATATACATCTGACATTCATTGTTATTCTGAAAATTGCGATAAAGAATATTAAAATAAGATATTCCTTTATAAATCAGATATGAGTTAACATTGTAAAATAAATAAGGTGTTGCCTTATTTTGCAGCGGATGTTTTTTTTCATTTAAAAGTTTGATTGTATCCTTATAAAATTCAAATTCATATTTACTTAAATTTGAATCTGAAATAAACAATAAAGCATTTTCGAAACTTTCTGAGACCTGGCATTTATTTACATTTCCAAATTGTTTTATAGCAATGTAATTATGTTTTTTCAGATCTTCCAGAATTATACTTTGCAGTCCTTCAATTTTATTCTTTTCAATAAAAGACTGCTGTTTATAAAGAGGTTCATTATTGTCTTTTTTATGATATATCAATTCTTCACTATTTAAATCTAGGAACTTTTGAAATATATCTTTATTTTCAAGTTCATCTAAAGTAACTTTATTTTTTTTCATGCTCTTTTTCTTCCTTTTTTCTCAACATTTTCATTCATATTTACAAGAACATTATTATTTGTATTTGAATTCTCATTACTAATTGCATTTGGCCTTGCATTTTTTACAGTGTTTTCGTATGCGACATTTGAAATACGCATCATTTTTTCTGGATTATTCAATGCAAATTTAAAGAACTCAGATTTGGCAGGTTCTTTTTTCCAATCTCTGCAGCTTTGGAATGGTTCTTTTGTAAGCGAACAGTAAATGTAATTTGCAATATCATAGTTTAATTGAGTTTCAATATCAGCTTTCCTTAAATCAATTGCCTCTGGTCTTTGAAGTAATTCAGTGTTTTCAACAGGTGGTTGTTTTTCAGGAATCAATGCTAATTTAGTATTAAACTCTGGAAGACTGCCATATTTATATTTGTATTTTGCATCAAATATATTTCTTCTCATTTCTTCCTTTGCAGCCTTTTTTTCTGCTCTGGTTGGTTTACAAGGAACGCATAATGTATATACATATTGTCCATTGGAATTCATTCCATTAGCAATAATCATACATTTTGCTTTCATATTTGAAATGTTTGCATTTTGATTTAATAAATTACTCATTGGAACATATGCTGGTGTATTAATACCATTCAGCAAATTATTACGAGCAAGGGCCATCTGATTGTTTCCACGATAGATTGCATTATTTACCGGATTATAAATATAATCAGGCACTACTCCTGTCTGTTGGAGAGGATGCTTATTTTCCTTTATTGCCCGTAAGTTATCATCCATATCACTTTTTACATGCTGGCTATGTTTCTTTTCATAACCATTAAAATGATTATCACGAGTTTTCATGAAAAGGATTCCATAACGATCAAGTACTTCATCATCCTGGTTATCGAAAATAAATTGATTAAAAACTTTTTTAAGTTCTGAATCAGAGCCATCTGTTTTCTTATATTTATCAAGCAATGGTTTAATTAATTTTTTATCTACATCTGATATATTTTGATAATTATAATCAACTTTATTCAGAGCCTTAGTCATTTCAAAAAGCTTCTTAGTATAATTTTCAGGAGATAGTTCTATTTTTTTATTTTGCTTATAATATCTTTTTACATCTTCTGGAATTGTATTAATACAAACAAAAGTATCATTATCAAGTTCTTCAGATTGTTGATGCTTATTAGTTAATAAAGATTTTTTTTGCTTTAATTCACTCTCTTTAGCTGCCTTTGTAATATCAGTAAAGTTTACATAAACATTATTATTAACAAAAGCTTCTTCGTTATCTGGATGTTCTTGATATTTTGCATTCAGCATATGTACTGCAAACTCATTTTGTAAAATTGCGACAGCATTAATACCACTAATATTATCTGCATTTGCTTTCTGATATAGATTTGTCTGAGCTCTGAATTCAGGATTCTTTGAATAGCGGCGGAGTCTTAATTCATTATCATCTGCTTGAAAAACTTCAAAATACGATAAAGATATATCATTATCATATTTTGTTTCAAACTTATAAATATTTCCAACTTTGATTCCAGCTTCATCAAGTTTATTGAGACGTTCTTCTAGAGACATTTTTGTATAAGATGTATTTTTATTCTCAGTCTTTTTTACTCTTTTTAGATTGTCTTTCTCATTTTTTAATGAAGTTCTTAATTTTTTTTGAATATTGCTAAGTTCATCTTCTTCAAATGGTTTTAAATTATTATTATTTTTAAAACCATTTTTTAATTCAAAAGTATTTGAAATTTCTTTTAAATCAGTATCAAGGATGATTCTCCGAGTATGATTTTCTTGGTCATTAAATAATGCTATATAATATTTATTTCCTTCTATTTCATATTTTTTGAAATTGTTCTTAAAATCAATACTATCAAATATTTCTTTAGTCATTTATGCTTTCCTACCTTTCTTTGAAGAATGATTAATAGAATTAATATTTTGATTCTCTGCACGAAAATCATTTGCCTGTTTTACTGCATTATTAATAATTATATTAATCTGCTCCTTTGTAAGATTATTTGTAAGCTGCAGATTAAGTACTTGTTTTGCAGTATTTGCTTCAGTACTTAGTTTTTTTTCAAGAGAATCTAAAAATGTTGTATTCTGATTTTTAAGAAATTTAACTTGTTCAGTCAGATCGCTAATTTTCTTGTCCTTAAAATAAGGAACATCATCAAGATTCTGATATTCATTTATTTTAATGCCAGTTCCTTTTAGGATATTTTCTTTAACAAGTGTTTCAATTTTCGATTTTTCTGATTCTGTACATGCACTAGTCTTTTTGCTCAAACAATCTGGACTTATAGCCTTATTCTCATTAGATGAAGAATAGTATTCCCAGAAATCTTTTTTTGAGAATTTATGGTCCGGAAAAATAGCATAGAGTGTATCATCCTTTAAGTCTTTTCTATAAAGAATATTTACAATACCAGTTTCCTGCTCTTTCCTTGTCTGAGCCATATTGCGATAAAAATCAATAGATTCTTGTGATAACTTAATTTTCTTGGTTTTATATTCAGTATTTTCTTCTTTTACAAGCTTATCGGAATTTGTAAAGAGTCTTTCATTTATTGATGGAATAAATGTTAATTTTTCTGAGCGTGTTTTTATTGGATATTGATAATTCTTTCCAGGTTTCAAATCATATGTACTTGTAAGAGAGCCATCTTTGAAATATACATCAAGGAATGCATCTTGTTTAATACAATCTTTCATTTTTTGTTCAATATTTCGAAGAGATTCCTTTCCATATTGATTTTCAATTTGTGTACAGACTTTTTCTGTTAAGAAAGGAATTGCATTAATAGAATGATTTGCAAGGGCTGTTTTTTTCAATCCTTTTTTTATATTTGAAACATCTTTGTCAAAATAATTACAAGAATAATAACGAAGCCCGTTAATTCTGTTATCACTGTCCAAAAATGTAACTGGAATAAAAGCGTCATTCCAATTATTAGAATCATTTATTTGTTGTGCAATAGATTCAAGTTGTGTTGTACTTTTTAAAGAAGTTGTTTCTTTTATTGGAAAATCTTCTTTCTTATTAAGAAGTGGATCTTCTTTTCCTTTATTATTTTCATTAACAACATAATTCCATTCGCTATTAGAAGGATTGTAATAAGAGAAAGTATCATGGTCTATAATGATATGACCGAGAAGTCTGCATTCATTATTAGAATTTGTAAGAGATTTTTTGAGGCTTTCTGTAGTTGATATATCATCCATCGATGGCTCTGTTCTTCCCGAAGGATGATTATGACAGACTACAACATCAGTATCTGTCTCAATAAAATGAGATATGACTTTTTGTAAAGTTTCAGTAGTTCCCACAACAGAACGGTTTGGTAAATAACTAGATACTGCAAGCTGGTCTTTAATTGTTCCGGATTCTCTATCAATAAAAAGATATCTGAAAGTTTCGAAACTTTTATTGCGGTATATTTCAAGAGCAGCAGCTAATTCTTGTTGTCCTTTTGCAGTTATTTGACCGTCTTTCATATCTATCTTTTTATTTGTGATATCAAACACGCCATGTTCACGGAAAGTCTGGAAAGCCTGCTGCATTTCGGATTTTTGTCCTTTAATTTTCAATACAGGGGTAATTATTTTTTCAAGTTCTCTTTTGCTTTGATAAAGTTGTTCTTCAGTTATAGATGGGTCGATAAAATCTTTCTTTATATCTTCTGCAACAACATTAATTTTCTTTTTTTCTACGTTATATAAAGTAGAGTTTTCAAGAACTGACTTATCCTTATTATCAGGATCATCAAAATAATCTGGATGCCGTTCAAAAAGATATTTTTCTACTGTTTTTCCTTCTGGAATATGATAATCCATTTCCATAAAATCAATATCTCTAATTTCACTGATAGGAATATCACCCCATTCAGACATTTGTAAATCACCATTTAATATTACATAACCAAAACCATAACCATCAGTTTTTTTTGGATTGTTTTCATCTGGATAAAGCTGGGTACAATAGATCTCAGTACTACCTAAGAAATATCTGAAACCTATATCATGTGTCATATCTTCATTATATAAATCTTCATTGGTAGTAATCTTACGACACTTATTTGCAATTTCTTTGAGTTTATTTCTGAAGAATTCCCCCTCTTCACCTTCACACAATTCTCTTGTAAAAGCAAATTGAGCACCAGGAATAACTTGTCGGCATAATTCAAGGTCTTCTTCTGTTAATTCAGATGTATTGTCTTCTTCTGTAATATCATCATCATCTTCTTCATCGAAATAATGTGGATTACCATCTTCATCAAAATAATCAGGTTTATCAACAAAAGAAGCTTCAATATCTTTCTCTATTGCTGCATCGGACATTCCGCCATTTTCTTGCATTGATTCTACGTATTTATCAAATTCATTATCTTCCATTTTGTGTAAGTCTCCAGTTCTATAAAAGCTTAAAGAAAAATAATTATAACTTTGAAATACTTGGTAATAAGATAGGATTTGTATTTGTATATAACCAGGCTCTAAGTTATTTTTTAATTAAATAAGGGGAAGTTTCCTTCCCCCCATTTTTTGAAAAAAGAAAATTAATGTTTACGAGAAGCTTTCTTCTCATTAACATGTACATTCTGATTTACTTCAGTCATAGAATTATTTTTAGCATTGATGTTTTCCATCATTTTGTTGTATTCACTAACTGTCATATTTGCTCTGTTTTCAGCAGATTTTACGGCATTAATGAACTGATTCTGATGACCTAGATATTCATCTGCAATTGCAGCAATTTCTTTCTTCGAAAAATTGATACCTTCAAAATTACCCTGGAGTTTTCCACGGAATGCAATTGCTAATTTCTCAACAAACATTTCCTTTGTGGAATCATCCTTTCGTTTTGGAATAGGTGCCAATTCTTCTGAATACAGAGGTGGAAGATTTGCTGGCTGAGTAGAAACAATTCTTTCATCAGATGGTTTGTAAGAGCCCTTAACTGCTCCTTTGTGGTGTTCAATGATTGGATCACCTTTCTTAAAGGAGATTTCAGTACCATCTTTGAGCTTTGTTTTTCCATCACTTGTATGAAGGATGTTGTTACCATTTTTATCTTTCTTGTAGATATCTTCAGTATAATGAACAACATTACCCTCTTCATCACGTTCTGCAACGAACTTTCTTTTACGAATATCATCTGCAGCAAAAATGAGAGAGAAAATCTTATCTTTTACATAAGTTCCATCTGCATTCTTTTTGTGAGTTCCCGCAACTTCTTTACCAGCTATAACTTCTGGATCATTTTTTCTCCACCATGCATCATACTTATCGTAAATAGCAGTAGCGATATGTTTTGTTCCAGGAGCTGACATATAATCAAGAGAATCACGCTGATTCAAAGTAAGAGCCTGAGCTGATACTTTATTGTTGTCACGCATTGCCTGACCAACAATAATCATGTTGATTCCCTGGAAAACTTCATTTGTACTTGCATTAAGTACATAATCAGGTTTCTGATTAGATGCCTGTAAGAAGCTCTGACCTTTATTAAGATCGTCAACGAACTTTCTTACCAAGCTGCTCTCGTAGTTCTCTGTGCTGTTTTCTTTTTCCATTTGTGTTACCATCCTTACATTTAAATCAATTAATGCATAAGCATTATCAAGGTTTATATTAAGTACAACGTACTAATATACTTAATTAAAATTATGAATAATTAGGAAATACGTTTACCGTTAATCCAATATTCTTTTGATTCTCCATAATCGGCATATACAGCAGCCATAAGATTTCCGTTTTCATCGTATTTTTCATTATGAAGATAGCCGTCTTTCCAATATTCTGTATGTGAATCTTCCATCTGTACTGCCGGAATATTTTCTTCAGAATGAAGAAACCCGTTTTTCCAGTTTAAGATGCAAGCAACTTTTGCCTGACCGAACTTATTTTCAAACACAATAAATTCTTGACCATTTCTTGGTTGATTTCCATCCATAACAGGTTTGTGTTCTTTCATCAGATTAATGAATCTGCTTTTACTTTTTACTGTATCCAATTTTTACTCCTGATTTATAATAAAAAATATTATCTTTCTTTGCACGGTTGACATTAATATATTATAATGGATTCATATATATTTCAAGTATTGAAATAAAAAGTTCGTTAGAACGAACTTTTATAGTGGGGCTTTAATGACAGTTTGTTCGTTGAATAATGAATTTGTAAGACTTTATTCGATCGGAAAAGAAATAGGTTATAACGGAACAACAATTGAATATGCAGACAATACCAATACTTTTTTGATTTTCTATTATAACAAGTTTTGCAGAATATATGTAATCAACGGACAAGAAGAAAAACAGAATCTGGTCCAGGTAAAAGAGAAGATCAAAGTTGAAGCATTGTATGATAAAAAAGAATGCATGCGACTTGTAAAATTTATAAAGTCAAAACGGGATGATGATTTTCTATATTTTATAAATCCTCTTTTTTTTAAGGAAATAAATGTATTTTTGAGAAAGAAAAATTATTTGAATTATTTAGAATATATTTTTGAGAAATATAAGGAGAGAAATATCGTATGAACTATCTGACACTTGCATCCAATGTTAGACAACATTTTGGTATTTATACAACATATTTAAAACTGCATGAGGAAAAGATTTTTATATTATTACAGCATATAAATGAAACCTCTGTAATATTTGTATGCCCAAAAACTACAATTACTAAAGATGTTAAATCAAAGATTACATTTAATTCTGTTTTTGGAAATATTGAACTCAACGTAAAAGTTGATTCAATATTTAATGGTCAATATATGTTCTCGATAGAAGGAACAATTACAGGCATAAATAAAGAAGATTTTTTTATTGCATTAAATAACTTCTTATTGGATGCAATTAAAAAACAAAAACGTAAAGAAGAACGTATTTTATGTACAAAAGAAAATCTCCGAAGACTCAGATTATTAAATACATTTACCCTGCCATTTAAGAAAAAATTCTATAATTGCATGATAAAAGATATTTCTTCATCAAGCTTAAAATGTATTACCAGTATCGATTTACTACAGCATGTTAATGAACGTTTTAGTATTGTAATAAAATTTTATGAACCGGAAGAAGTCTTTGTTTTTAATAATTGTTTTATTGTTCGTAAAAACGAAATTGTAATAAATGATATTCCGTTTGCAGAGTTAGTAATATGTTTGAGACATTTCAATAATAATTTCAAGTATAGAATTGAATGTTTTTTTAATAGAAAAAGTGAAAAATTGCTAAGCAAAAGATAATAGAAAATTTAGCTTTATAGCTGTCTTAATTTCTCTTTTAATTCCTTACCAGGTTTGAAACTTACATTATAATGAGAATCATAAGAAAGCATTTCTCCATTTTTGGGATTCCGGACACTCTTTCCCTTTCTATACTTCAATTCAAAAAGGCCAAAGTCCATGACCATTACTGTATTGCCCTCACAAAGTTCTTCTTTTACTTTATTAAAAATTATAGAATATAATTCTGATACAGTATTTTTATCAAAGGAATAATCATTGCAGATAGATTCAACGATATCTTTTTTTGTTTTTCTTTCATTCATGTTAATCTAAAACCTTTTTTTTATATAAAAGATAGTCGTTAAACATATCACTCTTAAGAGTCTGATTCTTACGGTTTTTAAGCAATTCCAGCTGCTCTTCTGTTATCAGATATTTATTATCAACTTTAGGAATGTTGTATTGTTGAAGTAAATGGATAACAGAAGAGTATTTCATGTTGAGAATAGGACATATTTCAGATGCTGAATAATATGGCTTATTCAATAGTATAACCTTCTTCCAGATAAAAGTTTTCAATCTGATTAATAATGAACTTTTCAACTTTTGAATTAAATTCTTTTTTGTTGCTTGTCCATTTGAAAACTTTATCAGTTTCATTTATAGAATAGTTTAAATTAATTCCAAGAGAAACTTCTTTTGGATTTTCAGATTCTTCATCATCGTCAAATACAACATTATCAGAAATATCAGAATCATCTGAATCAATATCAAACATTTCATTAACTTCATCATTACTGATTTCAGGCTCTTTTTTCTCTTTATTCTTAATCCTTTCTTTTTCAGCTTTTACAGCCTTCTGGAATGCAGATGCTGTATTTCCCTTTTCTTTAGTTTCAGCTTTTACTTTCTCTTTTTGTTCTTCGCTGAAATTACCAAAATCATAAGCGGAACGGCTTGTAGCCTCACCTTCAAGATTTTCAAAAATATCTGCATTTTCTTCACGTGCCTCAAGAGCTTTAAGAGCTTCTGTAATCATGCTTTTTGGCTTATGTAAAGCTGCTGCAATTTCTACATTAGACATTCCCATATCCTGTAACTTTTTGATATAGGTTTCTCGTTCTTTTGTAGACATATTGATGCGGTGTTCATTTTCAATAGCCTGAAGAATAATTCTCTCTTTTTCATCTTTCCAGGCATGTTCTGCAATAATACAATCAACAGTTGGAATATCATAAACCATACAGGCTTTGGTTCTTCGTGAACCAACTTTTACGGTATAGCGTTCACCTTCTTTATATACAATTACCGGTTCAAGTTGACCATACTCTTTAATAGATTCTGCAAGTTCTTCAAGTTCTGCATCATTTTTTTCATTACGAATATTCTCTCCAATATCAATAAGATTAGTTGGAATCTTTACAACTCTATTGATATCTGCAGAATCAAATTTTACAGTTTCTTTCTTTTCAACCTTTACACCAATATTCTGAGGTTTCTTACTAAAATCAAGCTTTGCCATTTTCTCTATTCTCCTTTTATAACTTCATCAGCAAGTTCTTTGATTGTTGTACAAAGTTTACTTGATTTTTGCCATTCCTGAAGCACTAACTTTTGGCTAGCAGCACTTGTAATACTGTTAGAATCCGGGAATTCAAAGATTGTATAAGGTGAGTTTTTCAAGACTTCGATCCAATGCTGATGTACTTTATTGTCTTTCTTTTCTCGATTAATGATAAGTAAATTAGTTTCTGTAAACTTACCTTTATATTCTTTTTTAAGCTTATCCATATGTTCATTAAACTGCATAAGTCCATCAATAGACTTTTCATCAGGATTAATGATAGGAATAATAATATCACAGTAAGAAAGTAAGATTTTCTGGGCCCAACCGAAAGTTGGTGGTAAATCAAAGAAAACATATTCAAAACCAAGTTTCTCAGCTTCTTTAAGGATACGAGGAATAATTTCCGGTTCATCACGGAAATCACCGCTTTCATAGAAGTTCTGAAGTTTTGTATTTGTATTTCTTGATGGAAGGATATAAAGTCCTTTAAGACTTTCAGATTCTGAACGAACTTCAAGGATTGCGTCTTCAAGTTCGGCATCTTCTCTAAGAACTGAAACAAAATCTCTGCAATTCTTTGTGGCAAATTTTGAAATCATTTTATAAAGTTCTTTTAGAACTTCACTATCTCTTTCAAACTTTTCACAATATTCATTAAGAATATCTTCATTACTGAAGAAATCAGAAACCTTAATTCCCTGACTTCCTTCATAAATATATTCATTGCAAAAATCCGTTATATTATTTAATTCTTCAATAATGTTTTCGCTTTCAATATCATTAATCGTACAGCATTTTTTTATAAGCTCAGGATTATCTATTACGTACTGAACTGTACCAAAATCTTTTACAAACTGAAGAGTTGTATTACTCTGCTGGTCTGCATCAATAATCAATACTTTTCCATTTTTTGCTAATTCATAGGCAAGCATAACAGTGAAAGAGGTCTTACCTACTCCGCCAGCTTGCATGTAAATACTTATTGTTTTCATTAATTGGGACTCCTAGTTAAGAGTTTATTATAATGTTTGAAATAAGTCAATGACAAATATAAAAGCCGAATTAAAAAACTACTGTGCAGATGATTCTTCTTTTTTTAGATTTTCCCTAACCTGTTCTATGAATTCTCTATCGGCATCATCAGCCCAATAATCCATAGGAATTAAAAATCTTAATTTTTTCATTAGGTCAAGCGAAGGCTCTTTTTTTCCTTCAGAAACAGCGTGGCAATATTTATAACTTATATCAAATTCCATGCAGATGCTGCGTAATCTGCGTTTAGCTATTAAAGCTTTCAGAATGATAATACCTTTAGACATCATATAAACCTTCTCTTAACTACTCATCTTAGATTGATTTTAAGTATAACAGTAATAGTACAATAAAACAAGATTTTTCACTAAGTGAAAAATCTTGTTTTTACTAACTGAATTGTTTTGGAATATTTATTCGAGGTGGTCTGGTTCGAGTAATGAATTAAGAAATATTTCCAATAAGTATTCATCCTTTTTGGTTATTTCTTTCATTATGTAAATTAAGATTGCACTGAACGGAAGTATTATCCAAAGTTTGAAGTCTAAAACAATTATGATGGTTGCCAAGACAATTATTACGAGAGGTATTAAAGGCACTCCCATAATTAATTGTCTTTTCATAATACTTCTATGAACCGGATAACTGTAATCAGTAATTTTTTCAGTATCTGCCATTGTTACGGTCTTGAAGGGCTAGAACCTGAATCCCAAGAATCAAAGGTATACTCGCCAGAAGTCAATTTATCAATTGCAAACTTTCCAGAAGGTTTGAAGAACAGGTTACAAATTGCAGATGCACTACCGACAATAAGGACCGCAGCTCCCCAAGGAACAAGTTTCTTCATAACAACTGGCTCACCTCGGTTTGTGATCATCTGAATACCGATGATTACAAGACCAACAGTACAGATTACAACCATGTAGGTTGAGCTGAAAAACCAATAAAGTGTACCAAACACTTTTTCAATTGAACTCAAAGCTCCGTTACCTGCAGCAAAAATATTTGATGCACAAACGAAAGCTAAGAACAAAACACTTAATAACTTTTTTTTAGCAGTCATTTTTTTGTATCTCCTTGTTTTAGGTTGATTTTAATAATATATAATAATATTTATTATATCAAGTTAATATAGGTCATGATTATTTGTTTCAAGGATTTCATCAACAACAATACCTGTTTCTTCAGAACGGCTTAAATGAACTATTAAATCAATAAGTCCATCGACCGGAACATCTGG
>CADANN010000035.1:3970-16363 GCA_902789325.1 uncultured Spirochaetaceae bacterium | reverse complement strand
CTCCAAAGAACATCTCCGTCACGAATCTCACCAAAGATAATACGGTCTGGACTACAGCGAAGAGAAAGCTTGATTGCACTCATAGCTTCCTCTGTTTTGATTGTAAGCTTTTGAGCATATTTTGCCGTAGTCTGTAATTCCGCATTATCCTCAACAATAAAGAATCTTGCGTTAGGAGTATATTCTTCCATCTGCTTGATACAAGCGTTTGTAAATGTAGTCTTACCAGAGCCAGTACCACCACTGATCAGGATATTCTTGCGGAACTTTATGAAGTGCTTAATTTTATCAATGTTTTCCTGAGAACACTGTTTATTTTTTACATAATCATCAAAGGTATAAATAACAGTTGGTCTCTTTCGGATTGTAATGAAAGGATTTTTTACCCAATTTTTGCAATCTGTACGATAATATTCTTACATTGCTGATTAGACAGAGTAATATTTACATCATGCAGCTCTTTTCCAAATTCTTTTACAGAGACATTTCCGTTATCCACGAAAATATCTGTAACATTCGGATCTTCAAAAAAAGGTTTCAAGGATGCAAGAGAATAAAGAATTGCCTCTTTTTCTCGTCTGACTAATTCTGATTCTGTATTCTGCATTAGTCTGTCTCCTCTTCTACTTTGTTTGCAAACAATAATTCATAAAGTTCTTCATTCTCGTTATAAACATTGGCTATAAATGAATTAATAAAATCATTACGTCTGTTTATAGAGTTCTTTATGATTATCTTTTCATCTTCTTCAACTTTCGGATGCGTCAAAAACCATTGAGCAAGCCAGCAGTAAAAGAGCTGTTCGAAAAACTCTTGTTTTGCCCCTAAAGCGTCAACTTTCTGCATAACCTTAAGAATTGAAGATTGAAGAATGTTTTCATGGCATACATCATTATCAAGATACTTTAAGATGATTTCCCTTAATAATTCAGAAGTTGAATAATTCATTTCTAAAGCTTTTGCTTTAAAAAGATTTAACTCAGAATTGCTAAGTTTTGTACATACTACAGTACTTTTATTAGATGTAGTCTTGTTTGTTTTTTTTTCAAATTCAATCTTTTTCATAATTAAATTAAAACTGTTGCAAGTTCTCCTTTTTTTGCTTCTTCTTCGCTATTATTACCATAAGCATTATTTGAATTGTTTTTTGTAATATCAGAAGAACTTTTTAATGTATGATTTACATCAACTTCTGAATAATATTCCAATTCTATTTCACAATCATTCCATCTGGAATCACCAGGTCGTTTCACTCTCGAAGTAAGACATTCTTGCAGCATTTCTTTTCTTGTTTCAGGCTTTGGAAGTCTTACTTTATCTTTGAAACGAGGGTCTGAATAATAAGCAATTTTTTTTGCAAGAACTACAGGAGCACCTTGCGTATAAATTAATTCACAATCGCCAGGAAGATTTTCAATTTCATTGGCGGTTATAAGACGACGTTCAATAATATCATTTGAAATAGACATATTATTCATACCATAGTCATATCGTGAACCACTGTTAGAAATATTTTGTTTAATAATTCCTTCTGTTCCGGCTCTCTTTGAAAAATATTCTGCCGTATTATCCTCATTAATTGAGTAAGTTACCAAGAACTTACAGTGGTCAATAATCGGTGCGTTTTGACCATAAATCTTATCTATCTGAGATTTACTCTGACAGATCCATAAAAAACTGATTCCGTATCCGTTTAAGATACCCGCAAATGTTTCAACGTGATTTTTATCACCTGGCCCCCCTCGCTTTTAAGCGGCTAAACTTAATTGCGAAGGGGACCAGGCGACAGTTTCCATTCTCCCAAGGGTTGGAAATTCATCTATTAGGAATAAGATATTATGTTTCAAATCTTTATTTCCGTAACTTGTCATATTCTGAGAGAACTTACGGCAGATAAACTCAATAAGAAGTTTCATCAGACTCTTCAAGCGGTCAAGGTCAGGGAAAGGTACTGTGAAGTATAGGGAAACTGGAGCCTCAGAATATCTGAAGTCATCAAGACAAAAGTCACTAGACTGACTTACACTTGCAATGTAAGGGTCGTTGAAAATTTCCAGAGCTTCAAGGGCTGCAGAATAAATACTTCCCAATTCTTCATCAGCAGCAGAAAGAATTTGAGCCGCACCACTTTTAATCGATTGATGAACATCTTCTCGACAATGCGGAGAATTAATCATGTTTTTCAAAAGAAGTCTTTTCATATCTTCTTTTGAATCTTTTGTCGATTGTGTCAGATACCTATATACACCTGGTAAGCTTTTATCTTCATAATTAGAACAAAGACAATGAAGAATTGTAGTTGTAATTAAAACTCTGGCGGTATTTTCCCAGTGTGGATCTGCATTACTAGCAGGGTTTGTAGGACTTGTTAAAATCTTTGCAATCGTATTTGCATCACGGAACGGATTTTCTTCTGAGATTTCATCCATGATGTTAAACTTCAAAGTTTCTTTTGAAGTTGGAGAATATTTATAAACATGAGAGAACAGGCATCTGTAACCAGCTGTATTTTCATAATTCTCTCCCTTCGGATCAATCGAAATTAAAGACTCAGGATAATTAATATGAGACGTTGTAACAGTTGTAATACCTTTACCGCTACGAGTCGGGCACATTAGCATTGCACATACATTCATGTGATACTGAATTAACTGTGCTATTCTTTTTACATCAAGTTTAAGACCACCGTCTTTTACACTTGGAATAATAACCGCATCAGAAAGCTGACCTAAGACAACTCCACAGGTATCCAATAATCCGTTTTCTTTAAGGGTATTCTTATCACCCCATCTTCCGGATGCAAGAAGCTGTTCATCTTCCTTGTTCATAACTGAACGGATATAGACTAAAACAAAATAAGAAATAACACCAATGAAAGTTCCGGCTACGATTATTTTCATGTCATTATAGACAATATCTCCAATGCCGAAACGATGTTTTGTTGCGGATGCAATATAAACAAAGATAATTGCATAAGGCGGATAGAAAGGCTCTCCATGGAATAAGAACCATGGTTTTCCAATTAATTCTTCATCATAGTTAATATCTTTGGCACAAGTCTGAGTTGCTATAATCATTGAAATTAATATGATTAGAATAGGAACTAGTTTATGTGCAAGGGAAAAAGTAAGACCATTCTTCTTTTTTGGTCTCGTTCGAATAGGACTTGTTCTTTTCTTCATGAAAAGAATAATAATTATTAAATTTCTTTTTGTCTACTTTTTATAGGTTGATATTATTATTTATTCAGATTCTTTTACTAATCCGATTACATAACTTGCAATACTTTTATTATGCAGTTTTGCTTTTTCTTTTATCAGCTCGATATCTTCTGGAACACCTGAGATTGTAAGGTTCTGATATATCTTAAGTCTTCCCGTCTTTTTACGGCCACAGCCGTCACGAGCTCCACCACGCTTTGATTTTACAATTTCTGGAATTTCTACAGTATCTTTCTCCATAAGCGTTAATTATACATTGTTATTAAAAAAAATCAATTACATTTTTCAAACGTAAAAGTTCGTTCAAACGAACTTTTATTTTTTATGATGTAATTTATTGATGTAGGTTTTCTGGTTTTTCAATACAATTTTTACTTCATCCCCTACCCTACAGTCCGTCGGATAAAAAGAAAGAGGCACAAAGCCTACACTACCATCATTCTTTTTAATAATAAGAGCGAAGTTATTTGAGTCTTTCTGTCTGATATATTTGTGAAGAATCTTTCCTTCAATCTCTCCATTTTCAGAGACCTTATGCAAAGTATATTTATCACGTGGACAATCTGCATATTTAAATCCATCATAGTACATATTATATTTTGCAAGCTTTTTTAGTTCTTCGATCCAATCATTCTTAAAAGTAAAAGTTCTTGTATTTTTATCAAAGCTGCATAAATCAAGAGTTTTCAGATATTCAAGCCTTGTATTTAAAAGAATTGCATCACGGTCATTCATATAACTCTTATCCATCTTGTTATCGCTGATGTATCTTTCAAGTTTATGGTCCAGAGCTGTTACTCTGGATGCAACTGCTGATTTTTCTTTTTCTTTTTTTATCTGTTCATTGGTTTTATAACCTATCATTTGGGTACATAATTCTTTGGCAATATTCGAACAGATTTTCGGATAACTACCTTTAGGAAGAAAATTTACATCCCTTCCGTTTTTATCGATTCCATTAATGAGTAAATGAGTATGATGATTATTAGTATCATAATGATTGGCGGCTACCCAGGTGAATTTATATCCGCTGTATTTTTCAAGTCGATTTACAAATTCTCTTGTAAGGAGAGTAAGATCAACATCATTGCTTTCAGGACTAATTATAATTCGCCAATTTTTTTCATCCATGTTTTCTCTGTAATAATCTTCAGAATCACTTCCGTAAAGAACAGGCTTTGTACCATCCATGCTCTTTCCTTCCTTCTGAATATATTCAAGATTTTTCAGATGCAATTTTGCACTTGTTCTAAAAGACATTCTTGTAATACATTTTTGAGCTTTACCAGCAGTGAAATTAGCAGCAACTGAAAATCCGGATTTTGAAAAACTTCTATGAGCATGACTTCCCCTACCCTGCCCTACTCCCTCTTTTTTAGCTTTTCGGTGAGAATTCTTTGGCTTAAATCCAATGTCTATTTCATGAGTATTAATATATACAAGGTTTGGTAATGGTCTCATTCATATCCTCTAAAATTGTTACAATTTCTATTTTCTACCGTGTTTTATTATGTTGTAGATATTAATTTATTACAAGATAAATATTTCATTAAAGAAGTTCGTTCGAACGAACTTCTTTAATATAATAATGGTATACCTTAAAACGTACATATTATGTAGGTTTTAAGTATTATAGGTATACCACACCCCTTGTGGTATACCGTAGGTATCCTCATAATATGTACACACCTAGAACCAGGTATACCGTTTTTAACTTGCCGGTGGTGTACATATTATTAATTCAACAATTCAAGATTAGAAGTTACCCACAATTTTTTTTTGGCTTTTTATCAGCCAAAAAAATTATGGATAACTTTAATTTCATTTTCAGGTAATTTAAGAATTAGTTGTCTGAATTATGAATAAGTTTAAGAAAAATTTATTTTTGATAATTTAAGTTTTGAATAATGTTAAATAAAAAAAACGAGCCGCAGCTCGTTTTTTTTACCACTAGGAGAAAGTTCGATGAAACGAACTTTTTGCCAGGATTTTATTTATACTGTGGGTCAGGCTCTTTATGAATAATGGTCTTTTTAGGAATTGAATTATACAAAGGGGCCTCCGGTTCATCATCTTTGATTAATTCATTTACAATTGCGATGAACTGTTTCCAGGTCATATTCTCATAAGATTTTTTAAGCTGAGAAATCTTATGAGGAGCTGGCATAATAAAACCTGACTTTTTCCATTTTGCCATTGCTGACATATCATCATCATTTTCATCAAGAATCTGATCATTTACATTTATCTGATTAATCAGATTTTCAAGGTTATATTTATATTTTTCAGAGTTACGTTCTTTCTGTTTTTTTTCATCGTATTTACGATCCCTCTCAGAAAGAACTTCTGAATACTTTGCCTGTAAAGCAGCTTTTTTTTCTTCTGTCTTTTCCTCTCCTATTCTTTTCATTTCCAAAAAGTTATCAGGTTCAAAAGGAACGATAACTTTTTCAAGGGTTTTATTGAATGGATTACGTACACGATTCCAGATTATTTCTGAAAAATTGTAAGAACGCAATTTTTCATCATCCACAGATTCTGTGTAATATTCATATCTTTCCGGATCCATTTTTTTTGATACATTTCCCCATGCATCGTTTTCATATCGTTCAAGCTGTTTTTTTCCAAGATATTTATTATTCATTACAACATATACACTCATAGTCTTATCTCCTTTTGGTCATTTTTACCTGGTCCGCAGTAATTTTGAAACTGTACTTTTTTTTATCTTTGTTGTAGATGCAGTTTTCTTTTTCATCATAAGTAAAATAATCGGTTACAGATTCTCCGATTGTGTTCTTATGTTTTACTGAAACCGTATTTGTCTTTTTATCATATTTGTAAGTTCCAAAGATAATTCCATTGTAGGAACATTCATTGTTGTCAAAAAAAATGATAAAAGAATTCTCTCTGGTAAAAACTTTGTTGGAAACATTGTTTTTACATCCAGCTAAAAAAACAGATAACGCTAAAATTAAAAAAGATACCTTGATTTGTTTTTTCATATAAACCTCATTTCGCTTTTATAAGATTCCGGTTACTAATCTTATAATCTGTTATTAAATATATATGTATTTCTGTAATTATACAATTACAAAAATACATACAGTTTTGATTTTAGAATACATCAAAAGCTTTTGATGCTCCATCTGCAGATTCGGAAGTTTCTGTTTTCTCATTTGCATCAAGCTCAAATTTTCTAACCGCAGAAACTTTGATTGATACAGAATATCTTGTAACTTCTCCATCCTTGTACTGAGAAGAAATAAGCTTACCGATTACAGATACAGGCATTCCTTTTTCATATTTGGTAAGCTTTTCAGCAGCCTTGTCAAAAGCTACACAATTAAAAAAGTTTGGGACAGATTTCCATTCCTTACTAGATTCATCATAATAACTTTCGTTATAGCATACCGAAAAACGAGCATATTTTTTCCCGTTCTTTTCATTGATTTCAACATTTGAAGAAAGAAACCCTTCAATGTTCACATAGTTTTGAAAAAGCATTTTTACTCCTTTGAAAAGTTCGTTCGAACGAACTTTTTTCACTTTTTACTCTAGGTTGACATTAGTATAAGAGAGTATCGGCATTATGACAACCATTTCTTTACTAACTTGTTTTTTGAAAGTTCGGTTAACCGAACTTTTGGAAACATTGTCTGAAAGTTCGTTCGAACGAACTTTTTGGAAAGAATCCAGATTCTATTTATTTTCATAATCAATTAAAGCCTGTGAGCCATTTAATTTCTCATAATCCATTAAGAATGAAATTGAAGAAGTATTGGCTTATAAGCTGCCGTTTGAAAAATAACATAAAATCCTTATTAATCTTTCAAGATAAACTATCTTTTTTGGCGAGTTTCAGCGAGCCAAAAAAAATTTTTTTTTCAGCTCATAAAGTGCCTCTGTTCTTCGTTAGAAGATCAGGACACTTTATGAGAATCAGAAATTACTCACATTCTTTTTCAGAAAAGACTTCATCATTATTTTCAGAATCTTCTTCGATATTTCCGATTACTTCTTTAACGCAAGATAGCGGATAAAAATGTCCGATTTTTTGCTTGCATTCATTTTCATCAGAAGTTCCAAAAAATGTAGAATCATCATTTCCACAATCAATGTAAAAAAGAGTTCCATAGCCGTCAGTAATTAAAATGTCACCAAAATTGTATCCCATATCTTTCCTCCTTATTTATCAAATACAATATGCTCGCTTATTCCAAAGTTTGCATTTTTAATGAATTTCTTTTTGAAACATTCATCGTGAAAAGAAATTACACCGATGAATCCAAGACCTTTTGCTACTGTTTCTTTACAGTAACAACACTTTCCATTGTCCATAATTAAACTCCTTATGTTTTAATTTGTATTCAATTGCCGATTCTTTTAGCCTGGGCGACCAAGCCCAAGCCTAAAAGAACGGCATAAAAACCTTATTTATTTTTTCTAGTGTACATTCTAAATGTACATTTTTGATTTTTAGAACGGAATTTCATCCTCATATTTTTCCAAGTCTGTCAAAGGTTCTGCTGCTCTTGTGTTTGGTTCGGGAGTTGCCTTGTCTGACTTGTTATGTTTTTCAATTACAAGTTTCTTCAAGTTTTCTGCAAGGATTGTAACGGAAGTATTACGACCGCCTTGACTATCTTCCCATTGTGAAAACTGTAATTTTCCGCTTACGTTTACAGGGTCACCTTTATTCATATTTGCTACAGTTTTTGCATTGTAGTTAAAGGCTACACAATTGAAAAAATGAGGAATTGATTCATATTCATCAGTTTCCTTGTTCTTTTTCTGTTGGTTATAGCAGATTGAAAAACGGCAATAATCCTTTCCGTTCTTGCTTGTCTGTAACTCTGGCTTTCTTGTAAGTCTTCCTTCGATTGTTATATAGTTCTGAAAAAACATAATTTTACTCCTTCTTTAATTAGAAATTTTTTGGTGCAAGTGCAACTTTACAGTTGCGGTTAAATCCGTTTGCAATTCTTAAAAGTCTGACATTTGGGGCATATCTGATAAAGATTCCGTCATAATCAGTTTTTACAAGATACTTGGTAAGATAAGGTCTGAGGTTATATTTATAACCACCAATTTTATATATTCCGTTTCTTGTAAGTTCATCTGTTCCAAAATTGAACTGTTTGGAAAACTTCATTTCTAGCCATTTAGATGGAGTCAGTTTTTCCCATTCCTTATTCTCTAAACTTATACAATGCCATAAGATTTCTTGAGGTTCTGAATCTGTATTTGAGAACTTCCAACATTCAATATTTTCAATATTTTTCATATCCTTAATTCTCCTTTGAAAAAGTTCGTTCAATCGAACTTTTTAGATAACTGTCAGAAAGTTCGTTCGAACGAACTTTCTAAACAGTTTATTTTTAAGCAACTTTCTGAATAACTTTTTCTTTCTTAAAGTCTGCTTTAGCAAGCCATTTATGCATTGCTTTTTCCATTTCATCAGTTACGCAACCATTTCCTTTCTGTCTGAACTGAACGATTCTTTTTTCATTCAATTCGCAAGTTGCAATAGGTTCTCCGTCTTTCTGAAGAAAGACTAGAACACAATCTGAATCAATTACTTTCTGTGGGTAATTGTTTGAAATTAAGCACTGTTTAAGCATATCTGCCTGCTTTTGTATTTCTTCAATTGTTTCGGGGATGAATATTTCATATCCGTCAACTTTAAGAAGTGGATTCTTTTTGATGTAGTTCTGTACTGCCTGGGTGTACAAAACACCTTCATTTTCCTTTTCCCATTTTCTGTAATTGTCCATTTCTTCCTTGATTTTCTCATGTCTTTTTTCAAAGTCATTAGGGAACTTCCAAAACTTATCTGTCAGGTCGTGATTAAGTTTTACACAGTCCTTGATGTAACTAGCGTATTCATCAGCCTCTATCTTGTTCTGATAAATGTATTTAATCTGCTTTTCATCAAGGTCTTTTACATAGAACTTGTTGTAGAAGATGTATTGCAGAATTTCAAAATCAATGTTTTCGTGATAGTGGTCTAGCATTACATCCAAGGTATTTAAATCAATTGTTGAGTGAAGATATATAAACTGTTTTTCCTTCAAGAAGAATCTGAGGGCTTTCTTTTTGTAGTCCGCAGATTTTTTATAATAGTCTTCGTTGAGGGCAAGATGTGAAAGCTTTAATGCACACAGTCCTTCAATTTCTTGCGGATATTTTTTCCATAACTTGTAAACTTCTTTTACAGTATCGAGGGTAAAGTTTTTGAAACATTTTTTTGCCTTTTCGATTGTATATGAAAAGTCCTTGTTATAAAAATTCAAGAACTTGATGTATTCATCCTTAGGCATATCATCATACTTTATATCCATAAGGTCAGAATAAGAGGTCTGAGGGTATTTCAATTTGTCTTTTACAAGATTTCTGAATTTAGCGTATGAAAAATTACTAAGGCGATACGAAAAATCTTTGAGGAAATAAGAGTCAAAATCTTTCTGTTCTGATTCAGATAAAAGACTGTATTCTTTAGTCTTTTTAAAGAAGTCCAAAGATTCAGATTTCTTTACTTCCATTCCAAAGTTTACACGGAACATAGTCTTAAAATCATAATCAGTATGATTCTTCATTAATGAAATAGTCTTGTAAAATTTGGATGCATCCACATTCGGCAATTCATACGGACAGTTTTTAATAAAGCTTATAATTTCATCCTTTTTTGCTTTTGGAAAATTGTAGAATGAATCAGTAAAGGCAAGAGAATAAAGCTTTTTTTTCAGAAGTAAAACAAAGTTTTCCTTATCCTTTTTCCAGTAATAAAGGGCATCCATTATTGCCACATTTGAGTATATTTCTTTAGTATCAAGTACTTTCTGAAAGTCGGGATACTTGGAAAGAACTGTTTCAAAATCTTTCTGAGAAGAATCGTTGCTACAGAATAACGGAAGTCGTTTTTTTCCGTTATCTTCGGTAAGTCCATAAGGGTCTAAAGGGTATCTGTCGGTCATTCCGCCATATCCGTAGTAACTTACTTTTTCATTTGGAAAAATAATTCCATAACCGCCAAGTCGTGTATAAACTACGTTTCTGCATTTGGTTATAAGGTCTTCGTTCTCCTGTAATACGTCGAGTTCCAAAGGAATTTTAGTATTTTTTCCTTGCCATGTAGCGTGTACAAGTCTTGTAATTTTCTTGTATCTGATAACTATTTTGTCTGTGTATTTTGCCTTGTGCATATCATCACTTCCTCAATTCTTTTTGTTTGATGTTGCTGCGGAAAGTGGCTCTGTTCTTCGCTAGAAGATCAGGACACTTTCTGCATTCAACTTCATAAAAAGTTCGTTCGAACGAACTTTTGTAAAATTAAAATAATTCCAACTGTTGAGCGTGTCGCCATTTGTTGAGTTCTTCTTGTGTATAAGAGGAACTTTTCATCGGTGTTTTCATAAACTCTTCACGTTCTTTTTTCAGTTGTTCTTCCTTTTCTTTTTTGATTTTTTCTTGCTCGATTTTTTCAAGTCTTGCTTTTTCTTTTTCTGCCTTTTCTTTTTCAAGCTTGTTGTAGATTTCATCATCAAAATAAGAGATTGCCATAGCAAAAACTTTTCCGCTCTGAATCATAGCAACATTGCCTTTAGACATAGCCTTGATTTTTTCCTTGATGTATTCAAAGCATTTAGGAACTAAATCGGGTTTGTATTTTTCTACAAAGTACGGATTCCGTTCTGTTTCCTTTTCAAGATATTTTTTGATTACCTTGATATAAAGGCTTTCTTGATTTTTAGTAGGCTCTGGAGCTTTAAGGTCAGAAGAAAGGGTAAAGTCTTTCTGATACCCATTATTTTCTTCGTCTTCTGTTTCTGCTAAAACTTCATCATCATAGGTTTCGTCATAGTCTTCGTCATAGATTTCATCAAGTTCATCCATATTCAATACTCCTTAAAAGTTCGTTCGAACGAACTTTTTTAATTGTTCAAGACATTGTTGATAACTACGTCTTGCGGATACTCTGCAATAACATACTTTCCGTCTAAAATGCGGTTTACAGTTGAGTAATTCTGTAAAGCAAAATACTGTTTAAGCTCACGTTTTTTGCAAAGGTCAAAACTTGATTTCTTGATGATATTAAGAAAATCCTTCTTAAACTTTTTATAGTTCTGAGTGAAGGTCAGAACTGTCTGTTTTGTTGTATAGATTGCGTAAAAAGACTCTTTTTTCATAGCAATTTCCTCAAAAAAGTATAAAGTGTAACTAAAAAAACATTAAAGTTTTCAGTTATTTCTGCCGATAATAAAGCGGATTTCTGTCAGATTGCACATCTTGGAAGAAAGCCGTTTTCCATTTGTTTTGTCTTGCGGTTAAAGTTTCCGTAGATTCCACAAATATCGTGGAAAAAATCTGAATCAGAAAAGGACATAAGTCTTTCAAGATTCAAAGGGATAACTTTATCCGTATATGTCAGGTCTAAAATCAGAGGGAATCGAGTTTCATAGATTCTTCTGATTTCATTATTCTCAAAGGCTCTGTCTGCGATTTGAGAAAGCTTTTCATAATTTTTTTTTGCCATTTCGTTCATAGACAATTCCTTTTTTTCTTGATGATTCCGTGTTGCCAAGTCTTTCGACCTGGCGACACGGAAATATAAACTGTAACTATTTTTTTCAGAAAGCAGCTGAACTACGGTTCACGGAACGTGATCCGTGGTTTAGCATGCTTTCGGCTCTGAAGTATAAAGTCCAACGTCTTCCAAAACCTCAAAGTTTTTTACAAGTGAAAAACTTTCGTTCATATCTGCAAGATTGATTTCCTTGCGGTTATCAAGGTTTGCGATTGTGAGGGCAACTTTCCAAAGCATTGCAATTCTGTTGTTCTGAAGTTCAAGAATTTCGATAGGAGAAAGGTCTGCGTTGTAAACTCCTTTTTCTCTCTGAATTTTAGTAGCGTTTGCAACACATTTTCTGATTTCTTCTGTGGAGTAAGTGCAGACACGTTCTTCATCATTTTTTGCGTTTGTATCGCAAACAATACATCGGTCAATCAATGGTGCAGAAAACTTTTTCCAATACTGTTCGATTGATTTGAGAGAACATAAGCAGATACGCTCTTTATCTCCAAGGTTTCCGCAAGGGCAAGGATTTGTAGCACCGATAAAGGTGAAGTTAGAAGGATAAACTGTTGTTCTGCCTGCTCTGCTCAAAGTAAT
>CADANN010000035.1:0-3884 GCA_902789325.1 uncultured Spirochaetaceae bacterium | reverse complement strand
ATTTCGCCAGGTCTGCAACTAGCACCGCCGCCGCAGATTCCCTCGATTGAGGCGGTCTGATGTGGCATACGGAAAGGCGGATAATTGATTGAAGGGCGGTTAGAAGATAAAAGACCGCTTAAAGAAAAGATTCTTGATACGCTTTCCTTTTCCTCTTTTGTCAGTCTTGGAAGAAACATAGGAAGTTTCTGAACTGTCATAGTTTTTCCGTTACCAACACGACCAACACCAAGGATGTGGTGGTGTCCGCTTATGGCAACAATCAAGGCTTTCAAGAATCTTGGATTGATAGTAGTTCCCTTGATTTCTTCATACTGTTCATCATTAAAAGCAATTCCATTAACTACAGTTTCTGTTTCACTTGTTTCTTCTGATTCAGTCATAACAGATTCATAACTGTCAGAATCGAACATCTGAGAATAACAATCGCTCAAGGAAGAAACAAAAAGAACATTGATTCCCTCGATTGAAGACACTTCATTCTTGTTTGCAAGTGGAAGAATAAAATGAGAGATTCCGTTACTGATTGCGTTCTGTACACAGGCAAAAACACCTTTTACCGCTCGGATACTTCCGTTAAGTTCTGTTTCACCCATAATCATAGTAGGGTAGGGGAGTTCTTTCTGTTCGTTTGCACAGATAACAGAAACACAGATTGGAAGGTCAAAACCGCAACCTTCTTTTCTAAGGTCGCAAGGAGAAAGAGAGATTAAAACTCTTTCTGTCGGATACGGAACATTTGAGTTCTTGAAGGCACATTGAACACGTTCACGAGTTTCTTTTACCTGAGCGTCTGCAAGACCTACAATGTCGCAAGCTGGGATTCCTCTTCTTACATCTGATTCAACAGACACAAGAGAACCTTCGTAACCAAAATTTGAAAATGAATAAATCATAAAAACCTCTTACGGTGAAAAGTTTGAGTACGAGGAAATTTCACCATTTGTTTTCCAAGTACAAGAAAGAAAGTTCGTTCAAGCGAACTTTCTAAAAACAATTATAAATCATTGTTTGAAATATGTCAATGACATTTTTCTATAAAGTATAAACTGTAACAATTTACAGTTAGAAGAAATACATTGAAGAATCCTTGTAAATCTGCCATTGGTCAAAGTTCTCTTTTGTCTTCTGCAAGATTTCCTCTGTTTCTTCTTCGGTCAAAGTCTTGGATAAAAAGCTTTTGACTTCGTTGATTGTATCAAGTCGGATGGTTAAAGGCATATTATCAATTTTCACTCCATATTTAATTTTATCAATGGGAAGACCATTTGATATTAAGAAGAACGGCTCTATTTTAGGCTCTTTTTTGACTTCGATTTCATCAAAGTCAAATAGCAGATTCTGCATTAAGTCCATAGTCATACTCCTTATAGATTTTGTTGGCAAAATATAAATACTGACAGTACAGTTTAAGATTCTTCCAACAGTAAGAAGAAAGAGTTTTATCAAGGAAGAATGAATATTGAGCCATAAAAAAAAGATAGGCTATAAGCAGAAAGTCGGGTTTACGCTGCTTTCTGTAGAAGTCCTTTTTAAGTCTTTTTGATTTGTCCGCATATTCATTCTTGATATAAAAAACTCTTATATCTGCCCGAACATTAAAGTTCATCATTTTTTGAATAAGGTCATTCATAGAATAACTCCTAGGCGACATTTTCAAAGATAACTTTTGCGAATTCTCCGTCTGGGTCTATTTCTACAACATAGGCGGAAAAATAAGTCGGACAGTAAAAAAGATTTCCCTCGGCATCCGCTTGGAAGTCATTAAGATTTAATTTTTTTCCGTAGTGGGTAACATAGGGATTATTATTTTTATCGTATTTGATTTTCTGATAGCGTGGCTTTTTCATAGAATCTCCTGAGCAAAAAGAAAGACACGGAAAGAGATTTTCCGTGCCTTGTTTGGTGGGGTTATCCTAGCTTAGAACACCATTTCGACATTCTGTTCTGTCTTACGTTCTTCTGCCTGTGTCTGTTCGGCTTTCGGCTCTTCCTTGTTCAAGATTGGCTTGTACTCGATATGTTCTGCGATTACGAAAACACGAGAGTGAGATTTGCCCTCACTATCTTTCCAAGTGTCTTGTTTAAGGCGACCAACAACACGAACACCACGACCTTTCTTTCCCTTCTCTGCGAAGAACTCTGCGATGTTGCCGTAAGAATCTACATCAAAGAAAGAAGCCTCGTTTACGTCTTCATTGTTGCGGTTCTTGTAGTAGCGGTTTACACCGATAGTACCTTTTGCAACTTTAAAGCCAGCCATTGGCTCTGTAATCTCAACATCACGAACGAGATTACCTTCAAGAATGATAGAATTCAACTGATTCATATTATAACTCCTATATCGGTGAGAGATTTAATCGAAGAAGTTGCGTTTCACCATTTCGCAATTTCTATATGTATTATATAGCATTGTTTGAAACGTGTCAATGACTTATTTCAAAAAAATTATTTTTTTTCATTTTCTTTTAAAGTATAAAGTGTAACTATTTTTCAGTTCAAAATATCTCTAGGTATGTGAAAAGTTAATTTTAGAAATACTTCATCATAATCAAAGAAGATAACATAAAACACAAAACAACAGAGAAAAAAGGATATTTCAAAACTACTACACACCCGACTGCCTCTTCACTAATCGTGCCGAAGGCACAAACGCCCCTCACAAAACGTGAAACACGCAAAAGGTAATGTGCACGGGGGCGTAAATCAACGAATGTCTGATCCGCTTATTCTGGTAGGGTAGGGGAGTGGTAAGAGCTGCGTTTTTCCAGGAATGATAAAATGATGTTAAAATAAAAACCGGAACAGAAGAAGAGTCCCATCCGTTCCGGCAAAAAGTATTGAATACAAATTAAACAAAAGTCTAATTTTGTAATTCTGAATATAATGAAAAACATTTATAAAATCAATATAAAATGTGCTGAACAAATATAAAGAAATGTACATAGAGCTGGTTATCCACAATCCTTATACTGCTACTATTGTTAATAATTGTAAATTTAATTGTTAATTAATTGCTATATAGAAGATAAAGTATAAAGTGTAACAATTTAAAGTACAGAGTGTAAGTATTTAAAGTATAAACTGTAATCAAGAATCTAAGGAATGAAAGACTTAACTAAATGAAATACAACGACTTACAGAGTTTTCCACCGTTAAGTATAAAGTGTAATTAAATTCAAGGGGTTATACACAGGTTAATGTGGATAAATTCGCTATAATCGGGTATAATTGAAATAGAAACTGTAGTTTCAAAAAAAGAAGTATTGAATATGAGTAACCCAGAAGAATCTAATGAATTGATAAAAGTTGACAGTCAGGACAAGTCTTTAATCTCGTATATTCCAAGTCCATTTGTTGTTGCTTCTCTTCCGACAAGAGCCGTTAAGAATGTGCCCTTTGTCAGAAAGTTTAACAATATAACCATGACATTGAATCTTCTTTCAATTTTTACTACATACGCAGTAATCTCAAAAAACGTTGACGATAAAAATAACGTCATAATTAATTACAGATCCATAAAAGAGCTTTTAGATGAGCTGGGCTTACCTACAAGCAGAACTACAGAAATTAAAGAGCAGCTTGATTATTTTTCAAAATCAAACTTTGTATTCGAGCAGAAAACAAGACGGGAGATTGAAAAAAAATATTTTCAGAATCTTTTTGGAGAAATGGAAGAAGTTCCGCAGAATGTACCTGTTGATGTTACAACTTCCGGAATCATACCTTTTTTCAGTGGAACGGTAAAAATAGAAACTGTAGACACAAATAAAAAATGTACAGCTTTTTCGATCATCCTGGCTCCACAGTTTACGCAATATTGTCGTGAACATTCCGTACCAATCAATTACACAGTTTACAAAGAAATAAGCTCGGCACTTGGA
>CADANN010000034.1 GCA_902789325.1 uncultured Spirochaetaceae bacterium | reverse complement strand
TAGCACCGACAGTCGACAGCTATGAAGCCTGACAGTGCTTTTTATTTGTTGTTTTAGAAAGTGTAATTAGTTTGCACCTTCTGCAGCTTTTTTGTCTGCATAAGCCTTCAATGTAGCGGCAAGCTTCTGAGCTGGACCGTTCATTGCAGACATAAGCATAGCGTAAAGCTGTTTCTTTCCTGGAACCTTTGAGTAGGCTTCAATCTTAGCCTGATCATAGATTTCATTAGCGATGCTAGCACCCTTTACTGCGAGAGCTGGAGCATCTTTTGCAAAGTCGAAAAGAACTTTTGCAACTTCGTTAGAATCTTCTTTAGCCATTGCTACTACAGTAGGGCCTTTGAGATAGTCAGCAACATTTTCTACTTTCATATCTTCAAAAGCAATACGTGCAAAGTTGTTTTTTACAACTTTAAGAACAGCATTCTTTTCACGAAGTTTATCACGAAGAGCAGTAATCTGCTCTACTGTAAGACCGCGATAGTCAGCGAAAATGAAGTCGCTGTAATCAGCAAATGTCTTTTTTGCTTCTTCAATAGCCTGAGCCTTAGCTGGCTGAATTTTCTTTGCTCTTACTGCCATTATTCGCCTTCCTTATAGTCAACCCATACGCCTGGGCCCATAGATGAACTTACAGAAACAGACTTAACAAAACCAGCAGCTGCACCAGCAGGCTTCTTCTTGCTTACTTCAGAAAGAAGAGTGTTTACGTTTGCAACAAGCTTATCTGTATCCATAGAGCACTTACCAACAGCAATGTGTACGATACCAGTCTTATCAGCACGGAATTCTGTACGACCCTTCTTGAGTTCTGCAACAGCCTGAGCTACGTTAGGAGTTACAGTACCAGTCTTAGGGTTAGGCATCAAACCTTTGCGTCCAAGAACCATACCAAGACGACCTACGTCTTTCATCATATCAGGTGTAGCAACGGCTACGTCGAAGTCCAACCAGCCTTCCTTTACCTTTTCGATGTATTCTTCACCTGCGAAAGCAGCACCAGCATCAAGAGCTTCCTTTACCTTGTCTCCCTTACAGAAAACGAGAACTTTCTTTTCACCCTTGAACTGATTTGGGAATACCAATGTATCACGTACAGTAGCATTTTTCTCAAGACGAAGTACTACGTGAGCTTCTACAGTCTCATCGAAGTTAGCAAACTTCATGTCCTGAACCATTTTACAAGCTGAAGCTACATCATATTTCTTTGAAAGATCATACTTTGCAGCAGCTGCGTTATATTTCTTTCCATGTTTCATATTACTGCTCCACCTCTACACCCATACTGCGAGCAGTACCGGCAATGATTTTCTTTGCTGCTTCGATATCGTTAGCATTGATATCTGGCATCTTTGTCTTAGCGATTTCTTCCAGGTCTTTCTTAGAAAGAGTTGCAACCTTGTTACGAAGAGGATTTCCTGAACCCTTGTCGAGTTTACAAGCTTTCTTAATAAGAACTGCTGCTGGAGGAGTTTTAAGAATGAATGTGTAAGATTTGTCCTGATATACTGTAATTACTACAGGGATTACAAGACCTTTTTCCATTGACTTAGTTCGATCGTTGAATTCCTGAACGAACTTTGGAGCTGAAACTCCGTGAGGTCCAAGAGCTGGTCCAATTGGAGGAGCTGGTGTTGCTGCTCCTGCAGGACACTGCAATTTGATCACGGCAGTTACTTTCTTTGTAGCCATTTTATTTCTCCCAATGTTGGTGTGAAAGCTTCATATAGAAGTCTTTCTAACGAAACGCCTATGTCCAACGGACCTGCGCCTCTCCCAAAAACAGGATTTATTGATTTGTATTTGGGATACAAACCCCTGAATTTGCCACTATAATAAATGTATAAAAACTTAAGCTTTTTCAGCCTGAAGGAAGCTTACTTCTACAGGAGTTGGGCGACCAAAAATCTGAACCTCAACACTAAGCTTCTCTTTTTCCATATTGATTTCTTTAACAGTTCCGGTAAATGATGCGAATGGACCGTCGGCAATTTTTACAACATCGCCAACATTGAATGACTGACGTACACGAACCTGCTTATCACCCTTAATAACACCAGACTTCTGAAGAAGATTCATAGCTTCATCTTTAGTGATTGGCATAGGACGATTCTGACGACTTACATTTCCTACAAAACCAGTTACACCCTGAATCTTGTACAATTTAGCACAAGTATCTTTCCAGCCAATTTCTGGAAGATCCATTTCAAGCATAATATAACCAGGAAGGAATTTATTTGAGCGGGTTCTTTTCTTACCGTCTTTAATTTCTACAAGTTCTTCAACTGGAACCCTTACGTCAATTACAACTTCAGGATCAATACCAGTCTTATCACCTGCATTAAATTTTTCGATTAAAGATTTAATAGTGCGTTCGATTTTTCCTTCATAGCCTGTATATGTATGAAGAATATACCAGTTCTTAGACATCTTTCCGTCCTATTTCATCAAAATACGGAACAACTCAGTAAAACCAAGATCAAGTAATCCAAGTATTACAGCTACAAGGATTGTAGAAATAATAACAACTTTAATTGAAGAAACTACGTCATCACGAGTAGGCCAAACAACCTTCTTCAACTCTGCAAAATCAGGGCAGGCAGGATTTGAACCCACGACAGGCGGTTTTGGAGACCGCTGCTCTACCAGCTGAACTACTGCCCTATATATCTAAACCGGCCGAAACCGGATAAATATCAAAAATTATTTTGCTTTTGTTTCTTTATGAAGAACGCTCTTCTTGCACCAAGGACAATACTTATTCTTCTCAAGCTTTCCAGTAATGTTCTTGCGGTTCTTGTAAGTTGTATAATTCTTTCTCTTACATTCTGTACACTGTAAAGCGATAATTTCTACAGCACCCTTCTTCTTGCTTCCCATATTTAACTCCTAAATATATTCGCCAAAAAAATAATTTTCAAAGCCCACGTGCAGAATCGGACTGCAGACCTCCACATTACCGATGTGGTGCTCTACCAACTGAGCTACGGGGGCAAATGCAGAATTCCACACTAACTCATAGAAAACATGCGTTCTACGAATATAAACTAAGAACTAATTTTAGTCAATAAAATTCTTCGAAAATTCAGAAAATTCATTAAAAATTTTCATAAAACCTACAAAAATTATAGGATAGAATTTATCTTCCTTTTATGTTATCATCTCGTAACATTTAAGGCAATGGGGTAAATATGAATATTGATATGCTGATTGACGGAATTCTTGATTCTTATGATCGTTATGGACTTATAAATAGAAGCCATACAGAAGATTTTCCAAACAGACAGAATGTTGTTTCTATTCTTTCAGATTTACAGTCTGTTGTTTTTCCTGGCTTCCGCTCAGCTGAAGATATTGATTCAGTAAATATCCGCTATGTAACAGGTCAGAAGGTAAATAATATAATTGCCAATCTTACCCGCGAAATTCAAAAAGCCCTGATTTACACAAAGGCACAGACCTGCAGTCATGAAGAAATTGAAAATATCGCAGAATCTCATTGCTTCAAACTTGCTGAAAAAACAGCCATTGCTTTACTGGAAGAGATTCCAGAAATAAGACGCAAAATCCAGCTTGATACAAAAGCTGCAATGAGTGGTGATCCGGCAGCACGCAGTGACGAAGAAGTTGTTCTTTCTTACCCTGGACTTGAAGCAATTCTCGTTTACCGTATTGCCCACTTCTTATACAAGGCTGGAGTTCCTATTATTCCTCGCATTATGACAGAACATGTTCATGGAAAGACTGGTATTGATATCCATCCGGGTGCAGAAATAGGAGAATCTTTCTTTATTGACCATGGAACTGGTGTAGTTGTTGGTGAGACTTGTATTATTGGAAACAATGTAAAGATTTATCAGGGTGTTACACTTGGTGCTTTAAGTGTTAAAAAGACCCTTCAGAATAAAAAACGACACCCTACTATAGAAGATGATGTCACAATTTACGCAAATGCAACAATTCTCGGCGGAGAAACAGTAATTGGCCGTGGTTCAATTATTGGCGGTAACACATGGGTTACTGAAAGTGTTGTTGCCGGTTCGATAATCACATTAAAAAAAACAAGGTTCCCAGACAGTAACACTAAAAGGGAACCTTGCCGTCCAGCGTTGCTGGACATCGGAGAGAGTTTATCAGCTTATTTACAAGCTATAATTAATATAATACCATATATTTTAGATGTCAATATATTTGACAAAAAAAACACCAGAATTTAATGAAAATTTCCACCGCAAACGAGGATAAGTAATGGCAAAAAAGAACGGATCTATTTCTTACAAATGTAACAACTGCGGATATACACAGCCACGCTGGCTGGGAAGATGTCCGGAATGCGGTGAATGGAACTCTTTAGAAGAGATAATAATCGATAAAAATAACGTTTCTCCAGCGGGACGTGGAAACGAAGCTGTCGAAAAGCAACGTCCAGTAGGGCTTGCAACGGTACAAGCACAGGAAAATACAAGACTATCTACAGGAATCGGCGAATTTGACCGGGTACTTGGAGGTGGTGCAACAAAACGATCGGCTATTTTACTTGGTGGAGAACCAGGAATTGGTAAATCTACCCTTCTTTTACAGACAGCAGCGAGTATTGCAGGCGCTGGAGCATCAGTTTTATACATAAGCGGTGAGGAATCAGCTGCGCAGATAAAAGAACGAGCTGATCGACTCGAGTTAAACTGTAAGGGAATCAATATTTTATGTACTTCACGTCTTGAAGACTCTCTTGATGCATTAGACTCTCTGAATCCTATCTTTGTAATAATTGATTCTATTCAGACAATTTATAGTGCAGAGGCTGGAATAATACCTGGAACAGTAAATCAGCTGAAATATTGTGCAAACGAGTTTATTTCATGGGTAAAAGAAAGAGACTGCGTTTTGATTATGACTGCACACGTTACAAAAGAAGGTACAATTGCAGGCCCTAAATCACTCGAACACATGGTTGATACTGTAATTTCTTTTGAACGCAATTCAGATGATATCAGATTTCTGCATGCACAGAAAAATCGCTTTGGTTCAGTTGATGAAATCGGTATTTTCAGTATGTCTGAAAAAGGCCTTGAACCCGTTATAAATCCTGCTTCTTTATTTTTAACTAAAAGAAAGGAAAATCAGCCGGCAGGCGTAGCTTGTACACCAGTTTTTGAAGGCAGCCGAGTCTTTTTAGTAGAGATACAGGCTCTTACAGTACCAGCAAAGGCAAGTGTTTCCCGAATTTACAGCGAAAAAATTGATTCCGGCAGAGTTGCCAGGGTTGCTGCAGTAATTGAAAAACGCTGTGGACTATGTTTTTCAGATCAGGATATATATGTTAATGTTGCCGGTGGTATAAAACTTAGTGAAAGTTCCATAGATGCAGCCCTCGCTGCAGCACTTTATTCTGCCCGAACCGATATAGCAGTAAAAAATGGAACCGCAGTATTCGGAGAACTAAGTCTTGCTGGCGAGATTCGCCCGGTTACAAAGACTAAACAGCGTATAAAAGCAGCTGAAAGCCTAGGATTTACACAAATTTTATCTCCATCAGATGAAGGAAACAACGGAATTTCGGACATAAAAACACTCATCAAGACTCTTTTCCGCTAAATCTGAGTATATTTGATTAAATTCGTGTCATTATGATATATAACTATGGGTATTTTTGACACAATCACGACAATTGAAATATGCCGGAGGTGAAAAATGGGGCAAGAAAACAATCTGCACATGCCTAAAATCGAGAAACCGTTAAAAGAAATTGTTCGGCAGAACAATTTCTTAGGTTTATCCTCTAAAAAATGGCTCGCCACGAGACTAGCGAGTGGCGGCGAAGCGCTTTTTCGAGAACTCACACACTTGGCACAATAATTGCTATATAATAAGTGTAAGCTGTTAAGAGGTATAGATATGAACGAACTTTCATTTATTGATTCACTTTTTAATGACATGATGGGTAACACACCAAGTGTTATGTATTCTGCAAACGCTCCTCGTGTTGACGTAAAAGAGGAAGACAACGCTTACACTTTGGAAATGGAATTGCCTGGCCGTACAGAGAAAGACGTAAATATCGAGCTTGACCACGACAATTTGACCATTGCCTCTAAAACAGAAGAGACAAAGGAAACCAAAGAAGATAAGAAAGACAAAAAAGCTAAGTACATCCTTAAGGAGCGCAGATGTTCAAGCTTTGAACGACGCTTTTCTCTGCCGGCTGATGTCGATGCTGAGTCTATTAAGGCTAACTTTAAGAATGGCATTTTGACCATTAATATGGCTAAAAAAGCCATCGCCGCTCCAAAGCATATTGCAATTGAAGCGTGCTAAAGTAAGCGTTGCAGGCTGACTGCTCCCATAAAAAAAGGGTGTGTGAAACGGGAATGATGTTTCACGCACCCTTTTTTTATTCCGCATCCAGCCTGCAATATTCAAAGCAACAGCAATTGCAATGCGTTTTATCGTCTTAAAAAGAAATAAATTAGATATCTTTCAAAATCTTGCCGAAGTGTACTAAGTAATCTATGAATGAGGCGTAGCTTAAGATTACGCAGATGGCGAATAATGCGAATGCACCGCCTTGCATAATATTGAAGAATGATGGAACTAAGTCTAGTCGAACTAAAAGTTCGAGGAAGATTCCGTAGAACTCAGCTACAATGTACATTACTGTCTTGAACTTTCCGCCTTTGCGTGCTGCAATTGCTGTTCCCTGTTTTGCTGCTACCATTCTCAAGAAGTTCTGAGAGAACTCACGAAGCATAATCAATACAAAGAACAAAACCGGCATATAAGAAAGACCGATTTGAACTGAATGCATAAGACATACAAATGAAGTCAAATGCAAAACAACATCTGCAAACGGATCAAAAAGCTTTCCAAAATCGCTGACTTCGTTATGCTTACGCGCATAATGACCGTCAAGATAATCGGTAAATTCAGCAAATATAAGACAAGGAACTGCTACCAGTAAAGTTATCTTTGTACCTACTCCAAACCAGATTGGAAGAAAATACAAAATAAAAAATATTGGTGCAAAAATAATTCGAGTAAAAGTAAACTTGTTAGATAACTTCATAAAAATAGTATCCCTAATATAGAAAGAAAAGTCAAGATTTATTGATTTTAGGCTACTGGAAAGTCTTGAAGTCATGAATAATGCTTACAGCAGACTTTGCATCGTATCCTGGCATTTCCTCGCGGATAATCTGCAGTGCCTGTTCAACAACTGCCGGCGAATCAGAAACACCATGCAAAACCACTGTATTGCCCTGAATTGAGGCATGCATAAACTCAATATTCAATTTACGTTCCATAGAAAGCTTATTAACGACTGTCTGAGCCTTTAAAAGCTCTTCAATCATCTTGTTTCCTTCTTCTTCCTCTTTTACAGTAACCTTCTGTTCAACAAGACTTGCTATTGTAGAAGCAGCCAGATCAAGAGTTAGAAGCCCTGTATTCAAAACAAGATGATAGTTTACAGGATCGCTGATATCAACATTATAGAAGCTAGAATGGAAGCCTGCACGGTTTGCATCACTTTCCTGAATGCGCTGAAGGGCCTGTTTTTCATCCCAGTCAAATTCATTTCGCAAGCGGTTGATTCGGGTTTCTTCATCAGCTATAAGTCGTACAGAAATGTTATTTGGAACATTCTGAAGAACTGCAAAAGCACCGCGACCAATAATTACCACATTTTTCTGCTCTGCGGCTTCAAGAATTGCATACTGAGCATAATTTAAGTATTCGTCACGGTCTTTTGTAAGCGATGCGAAAAAGCCTGGCTTACGTTCATCAAATTTAGGCATTTTGTTCTCAGGAAATCCGAGCTCCACAATGCGCTTTTCAATCTCTTTACGAGTGATGAATTTATAGCTGAGTCTCTTTGCGAGTTCGCCAGCAACTTCATCACCTAATGCTGCTACCTGTCTTGAAATTGTAATTACTGCCATAAGTTCACCCCTTGAAAATAAGATTTATTCTATAATATGATAAATCGAGAATTGAAATCTGTCAAAAAGTTACGGAGTTTTTTATGAAAAATTATTTTTCACCAGAGGATGATAAGCTTAAATGGACGGAAGGCAAGCCTAAAACTCTGCTTAAGACTGTAGTTTGTGCAATAACCGAACGTCATAATGTTTCCAGAGATGGTGTTGAAGGTGATTATATTATAATGGATGCACCGGACTGGGTAATTGTAATTGCAGAACACAATGATAAATTTTTGATGGTAAAACAGTGGCGACACGGAGAAGCAACTCTTAGCGTAGAATTTCCAGGTGGCGTAATTGATAAGGGTGAAGAACCGGAAACTGCTGCAAGACGAGAACTTGAAGAAGAAACTGGTTATAAGGCTGGAAAGCTAACAAAATTAGGCATGGTAAACCCAAATCCAGCATTATTCAGTAATCATGTACATTTTTATCTTGCGGAAGATTTACAGGCAACCGGGAAACAGCATCTTGATGAGGATGAATTTATTAATTGTATGGAATTAACTAAGGAAGAAGTTCTTGACGGAATGGGGACGAAACAGTTTCCGCATGCAATTATGGGAATGGCCTTAAGTCTATATATAAAATACAATGGGGGCCATATATAAAAAGACCCCCGGGTCAAGCCCGAGGGTGACACAATAGATTATCACATTAACTTACTCACCGTAAGTGTTATATGTCTTCTTTGGATCGTAGGTGCCTTTGCGGTATTCACCGGTAAGGCTTGGAATCTTCATCTTCATACCTGGATGAATGAGATTTGGATCCTCAGGTTTTGGCATATTCTGTTTATTTGCCTGATAAAGATTTTCCCACAACAGAGGGTTGTTATAAACATAAGGACGACCAGAAATATTCCAGTAACAGTCTTTTGTTTCTGCCCAAGGCTTAACAACATAGAACTCTGGAAGTGGAGTTACTTCTTTTACACCATCAAGTGCAGCAAGTGATGCCTTTGCATAAGCATTTGCCTGTTCGTAATCTTCACCATCAAATGCAGATTCAGCTTTTTCAAGATTATCTTTTGCAGAAGTATAAGCCATAGGATAAGTATTCTGAGCATCAATCTTTTCTGCCCATGCAATCTGATTTTTAGCAAGCTTAATGTTATTTTCTGCTTCACCGCGAGCCATCATCATTCTGATGTAAGCTTCTGAAAGTTCAGCATTTTCTTCTGCCTTCTTTGAATACTCAATAGCGTCATTATACTCACCGGCATCGAGGGCAATTTCAGCCTTCTTTGTATATTCATCGGCAAGCTTCTGGAAGGTGTTGTTCTTATAACTTACGGCAAAAAGTGATGCAGTAAGTAAAGCAATTGTCAAAATAGAAATCAGCTTTTTCATAATTACTTAGCCTCCCCTTCTTCAATTTCGTCAAGATCTTCTGGAAGGTCAGCTTCTGCTTCTTCTGGATCTTCATAATCATCAGCTTCAAGGAGAACAGCATCTTCATCTTCGATACCTTCTACCTTTTCTGTAATAGGAGCCTTAACATCTGCTTCTTCTGCAAACTGAGCACTTTCTGCTACACGCTTTTTAGCCTCTTCAATTGCGGCCTGGGCAGCAGCACGCTTAGCAGCTACATCCTGATAAAGATATGTAAACTTTTCATTTGCAGCCTTAAATTTTTTTGCGGCACTCTTTGCATTCTGCATTGAATAAGAAGAGTCACCAGACTGAATAAGCTCTGCTGCTTCATTGTATTCTGCTTTACGAGCTACACCAGCTTTTACACTGTCTGCATTCTTCTTTGCTTCCATTGCAGCTTCGCGCTCTTCTTTTGCAATCTTTTTGTAAGCAACATTGATTACAGTATTGAATTCTTTTAAAGCATCTTCAGCATTTACAAATACTGTTTTATCAAAATCATCAGAGCCCGATGCAAATGCAGCGTCTACTTTTTCAAGATTTGAAACACCGCGATCATAGTTGTTCTGTGCATAAGGAGCATATCCGGCTTCATCAATTTCTTTCTTTGTATCTACTGCTTTACTATAATTTGCCAAAAGATTATATCTGTCGATAATTGATTTTGCAGCTGCTTCTGGATTATCGCTGTCTTTAAGACCTGAAAGCAGATAATCCAATTTGTTCATCTGATCAGGACAATTTTTATCAGCGCCAGCTTCGATAGCAGCTTTTCTTGCATCATTTACTTGTTCCATAAGCTGTGCAAGTTTTGCAGCCTCTGCAAGGCTATTATCGGCAACGTCTTCAACGGCATTTTCAATTACTTCTGAAACTTCAGGAGCTTTTGGTTTTGGTTCCTCAGGAGCAGGTTTTGAGCCACATGAAATAAAGAACAAAACCGTAAAAAGAGAAAGAACGGTTAGACAAACTTTCTTCATATTTACCTCACGATTAAGTATTTGATTAATATTTTACTATATATTGTGCAATGTTACAACGATAATTTAAGTAGTTAGAAATAACCTCGAGGAGGCGAAAAAGTATGGATGATTTCTCATTTAAAATTGAAAAAAATCTTGGAACTGTCGCTGAAGGAAAAGGCGGCTGGAATCTTGAATTGAATCTTGTTTCTTGGGGCGGAAGACCTGCAAAATATGATTTGCGCAGCTGGTCGCCAGACCATCAGAAAATGGGAAAGGGCTCTACCTTTACGGCAGATGAATTAAAAGCCCTTAAAAATTTGCTCAGCACTCTTGAGATAGAGTAGAAAGCTGTGCACCACCTCTGATTACAATTTCATATATCAATTTCTGAAGAAGAATATCCTCCATCTGGGTGCCGCCCGAACGGATTTCCATATCTGTAGAAGAGAGTTCTGCAAGTATGGCTGCAGTCTGCTTTATATTCCAAACTTTAGCTGCACCTCTATACTGCTTCTGCAACATCTGTTGAGGAATTGCCTGCTCTCCCCTTCTATGCCAGTCCTGTAATTTTCTAAAACATGAAGCGAGCCCCGCAATAATCATTACAGAAGAATTTTCTTTTGACAGTCTGATTTTCTGAAGAATCTGAAGACCTTTTTCCAGACGAACCGGTGCCGGGTCTGCACTGTTTGCAAGCTCACGGAAAAGTGAGAAAGCATTTTCTTCACGGTTATGAGTTAGAACTGATTCTACATCTTCTTCTGTTATTTCATGATCTTTTGGAAACAACACAAAAAAGCGTGAACATTCAGAAGCAAGTGACTGAGTATTATTTTCTATCAACTCAAGAACAAGCTTTGCAGCGCTTTGCTGAATTCTATATCCGTTTTTACTGAAATAACTTGTTACCCAAGGAAGTTTTTCATTTTCAAACATTTCCCAGAATTTTTTACGGTTGCTGGTTGGTACAAGTTTTTCCAGTTTTGAATCAACACTGATTTCATCTGAAATAAGAATGAGAATGGCAGATGGCTCTGGATTTTCCAGCCAGTCTGCAATCATCTGAATATCATCCTTCTTTTTTATAAGCTCTGCATTGCGGCAAACAACACAAACACCATCAGAAAACAAAGTGCCGCTTTGCAAAATTGTCATAACCTCGTTCAGAGGAGTTTCGAGAAGATAAAATAAATGCTCATCAATTACACCGAACTGCTTTTTATGGCTAGCCTTTATTGCTTCGACAGCATCATTACGCTTACCAAACTCTGGTCCGGTATAAAGAAAGATAGGACTAACTTTTGCCATTTTTTAGTATGTTCTTACGATGTTTGAAAGAATACCTACGATACGAACATCTGTACAATAAATTGCCTGGAAATTAGGATTTTCCGGCTGGAGGCGAATTCTTTCTGCTTCTTTATAGTAACGTTTAAGGGTAATTGCATCATCAATAACAGCAACAATAATCTGGCCATCCTGAGCAGTAGAAGCCTGTTCTACAACAGCAAGATCTCCATCCAGAATGCCGGCATTAATCATGCTCTGCCCACGAACGCGTAATGCAAAATAACTTTTTCCAGGACGTACAAAAGGTTCTGTAAGATTAACGTAGCCGTCGAGGTTTTCTTCACTCAAAAGAGGTTTGCCTGCTGCAACTGTTCCAAGAAGAGGAACTTTACCAATAAATGTTTCAGGCTCTTTTTCACGACAATCTGAAAGAACTCGAATTGAGCGGGCCTTTTTCTGGCTCTGAGAAAGGAAGCCTTTTTTCTGTAATGCAAGAATATGATCTTGAACGGCACGCAAAGAAATACCAAAATGATTACTTATATCGCGAACTGTCGGTGGATAAGAATTTTCTTCTGTATAAGTTGAAATAAAAGTTAATACTTCTTTCTGACGGTCTGTAATACCTCTCATTTTTTACCTCCTGTAAATGATAACGAAACTGTTGCTCAGTTTTACTCTTCTTCGAATTTACTGTTGAAAAGTTCTTCAATTACAGAAGCTGCTTCAGATTCATCTGGTCCGATAACCTGCATTGTAAGCTGAGTATTATAACCGGCACCCATTGCAATTACACCCATAATTGATTTTGCATTTACAGTTGCACCATCACGGGTAAGGGTAATCTCGCTTTCAAACTTGTTTGATGTTTGAGCGATGATTGCTGCAGGTCTTGCATGGATTCCTGCTCTGTTCTGAACTGTTAAAATCTTTTCTATCATATCTCTTTCCTTGGCAGCCTCTCTGCCTGATTTTATATTTTAGTAAGAATCGTCATTACCGTTATAAACAGTCTGCGCTTCTCCTGTTTCAATCCATTTAAGAACGTTCTGATTAAAGTCCTTAGCGGAGTTATATCCCATATTTTTGAGACGCTCATTCATTGCAGCCGCCTCAATAATAATAGGGAGGTTTCGTCCAGGACGAACTGGAATTTCGATTACAGGAACCTTTACTCCAAGCAGTTCCTTGTATTTTGATTCCGTTCCAAGACGGTCATAAGCTTTTGAAGAATTCCAGTCTTCCAGCTGTACAATAAGCTGAACTTCCTTCTGGTCACGAATGGCACCAACACCATAGAGCTGTGAAATATTAATGATTCCCAGACCTCGAATTTCCATATGGTGGCTGATAACTGTATTTGCACCACGACCAAGAATAATATTTCCGTTTACACAACGGATTTCAATAATATCATCTGCAACAAGACGATGGCCGCGTTCTACAAGTTCAAGAGCAGTTTCACTCTTACCTACTCCGGAATGTCCACTTAACAGAATACCAATACCGTAAACTTCAACAAGAACTCCGTGCAAAGTCTGATGAGGTGCAAACTGATTTGCAAAAACACGGATTATACGATTTGAAAATTCCGTAGAAGTAAGGCTTGTTTGAAGAAGCGGACAATAACTTTCTTCGGCGATGCGGCGAAAATCTTCTGTAGGTTCAAGATTATAAGTAAAAATACAGCAAGGCATTTGCGAACGGAAAAAGTTTCGGATTGAGTCTGTATTTTTTTCTTTGTGAAGTTTTTGCAGATAAGCAGTTTCACCACGTCCAAAAACCTGAACACGGTTACTGGCAAAGGATTCATAAAAGCCGGAAAGAGCAAGCCCCGGACGGTTTAATTCAGGTACTGTAATTGCACGTGGTAAACCTCGACGACCGGCAATGCATTTTAAGTCGAGAGCATCATGACCTGAGAGTTCGAGATCGAGCAAATCCAACACAGTGAATTTCTTATCTGCCATACAAGATTACTATACACAGTTTAAGATATCTTATCAATAGAGAATAGATTTTTTTTAGTTTTAAAAGCTTTTAAAAAATGTTTTTTTTGTTAATGAAAATTTGTTTTTTTGACAAACCCGTGTTACTATTAAGGTGATGAGGAAATGAAAAAACGCATTTGCTCATCTGCCTGCGTATGCGGGTTTACATCACTTTTAGCCGAAGTAAAGCAAATTTACTTCACGAGGAGACAACTATGACACCATCAATTACCGCAGTAGGTTTTTCACTTTCGCAGAAGCAATCAGAAATGGTTGAATCAAAGCTCAAGAGAATTGCTTATGCAGATGACCTTATTGTTGACTTGCTTATGAAAATTAAGCAGGACAAGGCTTATGTCTTCGATACTACAGTAAACTTCAAATGGGGAACTCAGGCTCACGTAACCGGAGAAGATTTTGATTTCGGCGCTGCCCTTAACAAGATGATGGACGTGCTTGATAACAAGATCAAGAAGGAAAAAGATAAGGTACAGGAGAAGTAATCCATATAATAGCCGGCACTTAATAAAAGGTGCCGGCTTTTTTATCGTTTATACGAGTTCTTGAGTCCGAGCTGGGCTCTGTATTTTGCAACGGTGCGGCGAGCAATTCGCGCACCTTTTTTATTTAACAGCTCGCATAGTTCGCGGTCAGAAAGATTTTCGTTACCCGGCTCAGAAAGCACTTCAGACATTTTTTGCTTTATGCGATCGGAAGAGATTTTTTTTGTACCGTCACGGTTTGAAACGCCGGAAGTAAAAAAGTACCAGGCAGGAAAAAGCCCCCACTCGGTTTGTATGTATTTGCTGCCTGAGCGAGCTGTCATTCGAGAAACTGTGGATTCGTGCACTTCCAGCTGACTTGCAATCTGGCGGCGAGTAAGTACGGAAAGATGCCCCGGACCTTTTAAGAAAAAGTTTTTTTGCGCGCGGACGATGGCACAGCCTTGCAGTACAATTGTGGACTCGCGGAACTTAAGGGAGTTGAGGAGCAACTGGGCTTTGGCTACGTTCTCTTTGTCAAAGGCGAAGTCGGGAGATATACGCAGTTCTGGAAGAGCACCCGAAGAATACTTTACCTGGAAGTGACAATCAGAATTGCAGGAAACTACGCCACGTGAAAAGTCATCTTGAGCAGGTCCCGCTTCTTTTGTAACAGTAAGCACCACGTCAATTTGATTCTGGGAATTATTGGTATCAGTTGTGTAGCCTTGTGCCGGGTGCGGGTTGAGTGAAAGAATGAATTTTAATGCATCCGCAGCCGCTTGTTCTGTAAGCGGAATGGTGTCGAGCACAGTCTTGCCGGCAAACGCTTTTTTGTTCCAGTTATCGTGAAAGTCTGAAAGTTTTCGAAAAATTTTAGCGGGTTCCGGCGGAGTTAAAAAATCAAGATGACCATCAAGAATAAAAAGAGCAAGCGGGTCTGGCTCTTCAGCAAGCTGCGCCTGAACTAAAAGACTTTCTTCCGGAGTACGACAACAGGTTCCTATAGGATCCAGAGCCTGCACAATTTTCAGACAGCGCTCCAAAAGTTCGCGTTCAGCGACAGGATTCTTATGAGCCAGAAATGTCTCTGGAGAAAGCATTGATCCATAAAAACCGTTTTTATCAAGATTGTAAATCAAACTGCGACAAAGTTTTGCTTCATCATTTGAAAGATTCATGGAATTAAGCTGATGAAGAAGATGGTCCTGTAAGGTTTCTCCATAGCTTTCCTGATTTTCTAAAAGCTGCTGAAAATTATCTGAAGTCTCAGAACTTCCATAAGAAGTTCTGTCCTGTATATTATCAAAAGAAGTTTCTCTACGAAAAGAAGCTTGTGGCTCACGGACAATTTCAAGGGCTGGATTATTATTTACTTCGCGATAGATTTCATCTCGCAAAGCGGTATTTTCCATCGTCAGATAATTCAATGCCATTATCTGAATCTGCGAGAGCTTTTGAATCTGCTTTTGGACCTGTCTATGTTCAAGCCTCAAAGAATTATCCATCAAAAATATTATAGCATAAAAGCCAGTCAAACTGTATACTTGCAGTTATGAAAAAGATTGAAGATTTTGGAATCCGCGTGCCGGAAATCCTTTTGCCTAAGAACATTGATGTGTCGAGCTGGTCTGTAATTGCATGTGATCAGTATACCCAGGATTTAGACTATTGGAAGCGGGCTGAAGCCAGTGCAAGCGGAAAGCCTTCAACCCTGAATCTTATTTTACCAGAGGTTTATCTTGGTGCACCTGATAAAGCAGAACGCATTGAAAAAATCCGTGCAACAATGAACCAATATATAGAAGAAAACGTATTTGATGCACCACGAAACTGCATGATTTACCTTGAAAGAAAAACTGCATTTGGCCGTATGCGTAAAGGTCTCGTAACTCAGATTGATCTGGAAACTTACGAATGGAAGCCTTTCAGCAAGGCAAATATCCGTGCAACAGAAGCTACAATTGTTGAACGCATTCCTCCTCGTATGGAGATTCGCCGTGGTGCCCCACTTGAATTGCCACACATTATGCTTTTGGTTGATGATAAGGCTGATGAACTGGTGGGCGGCGCAGGTAAGCTTGTACGCTCAAAGAAGCCAGTTTATGATGGCGAACTGATGTGTAATGGTGGTTCAATTACCGGATGGACTGTAGAAAGCGATTCAGAAATTGCTGCAGTAACAGAAGCTGTTGCCAAGATTGCAGATAAAAATCGTGCAGCAGACGGCTCAACTTTCCTTTTTGCAGTAGGAGACGGAAACCATTCTCTTGCAACCGCAAAAGCCGTTTGGGATGAATATAAAGAAAAGTTAATTGCAAACGGAGCCAGTGAAGCTGAACTTGCAGAATGCCCTGTAAGATTTGCACTTGTTGAAATTGTAAATATTTACGACACAGGTTTGACCTTTGAACCAATTCACAGAGTTATTTTTGATTGTGACGTTGAAGGCTTGATTAAACACCTTTCTGAAAAACTTGGCGGAACTGCAAGCGAAGTTTCAAGTGCAGCAGAACTCGAAAAAGCTGTAAAAGCATCACATGCAGATTTTGGATTTGCTTACAAAGCAAACGGAAAACAGAAATACGTTTTGCTTAAAACCGGAATCACAGAACTCGCAGTTGCAAGACTTCAACCAGAAATTGATGCATTCCTAAAAGCGAGTGATAAAAAATCTGAAATTGATTACATCCACGGCTCAGACGAAGTTTTGAAGCTTGGTGAACGCGACAATGCCGTAGGTATCTTACTTCCACCAATCGCAAAAGACAGCTTCTTCGAAACCATTAGCGGCCGCGGTCCACTTCCACGCAAGAGCTTCTCAATGGGCGAAGCAGATGAAAAACGCTTCTACCTGGAATGTAGAAAATTGTTCTAGTTATAACTAATAAAAAAACTGGCTGATTAATCAGCCAGTTTTTTTTATTAATCCCAAGTTTCATTCATAACAGGAATTAGTTTCTGAATTTCGGGATACACTAACGAGAAAGCATCACTTAATTTATTTAAGGATAACAAATCAAACAACTTTTCTCCATCAGTATCGTAAACAGAAATATCAACTTTTAGATTTACAAGCTCATCTAAAGGTTCAATATCCTTTTCATCAAAAGTATTTTTAGTGAAAGATTCAATAATTGTAACGATAGTTCCAACTAAAGCATTAACATTTTCTTTCGAAATTAAATAATCAACTGTTCCGCAAATATCAGCCTTTATAATACCATTATAAATTGTGCCATTGTCTTCTACTTCAAAATATGCAGCACCATTAATTCCTTCATATGCACTTAATCTTCCTGTAAGTGTATCAATTACATTAAGTACATTGGTAATAGATGATGATTCCATATTATATATATCAAATGTTCCCATTTGGTAGATTTTATCCATATTAATAGAAGCAAGAACATTGTCGACCCCAGATGTAGTTAAGAAATTAATTTTTCCATATTTGATAGATGATGAAATTTCTTCTGTAGATGTATCAACAGTAACAGAACCAGCAAAACGGGTAGAAACATTGATACTTCCTGTGCCGCCGTTGGTAGACATATTATATCCTGCATTGAGGCTATATCTCATAGCATCAAGCTGTGCAGAAATACCTTTTACATTCTCTCCAAAATCTATTTCTCCAGTTGGTGCGCTCCAGTTTCCTCTAATTGAACCGGCAGATTCATCATCATTCATCTCAAATTTTATACTTTCTGGAATCTTTGCAAAAGAAGACTCTAAATCCTCAAAAGTAACAGTTCTAGCATTACTTCCTGCTGAAATAAACTGTGGAGTAGCTGAAATCATATTTGTTAACTCTTCCATCTCAGCCTTAAGTTTATTGCTAACAACAGATTCAAAAATCTCTTGGGTTACTGGTACGGCATTTGCGTTTCTAGTTTCTGGAACAACTGATTCAGCCTTTATTACTTCAACTACACTAGGTTCTTGTGGTTCAGAACTTGAATTATTACAGCCAGCCAAAACAAAAGCACTAAAAATCACAGACAACATTAATGATTTTTTTAATACACTCTTTTTCATTTTTATTCTCCTACATTAAAGGTATATTTTATATTACTTAGGTTGCTACGGTACGGTCAACAAAGGATTTAACAAAACTATAAAAAACTGGCTCCGAGCAACGCTTGGAGCCAGAGGAAAGGAAGTATTTTTACTTTATTATTTTACTTATTCTGCAGGATTGAAACTTACTTCTGCAATATACAAAGCACCTGCTCCAGGAGCTTTATCACCTGCTTTCCAATCACAGAAATTGATACAACCAATTGCAGAAAGTGATACTCCAGCATCTGCATAATCACTTAAACTAATTGTAATTGTTTTCCATCCATTTGCATCAGCTTCACTAACATTTCCCTTTAAAGGAACTTCTTTACCACCACCTAACATCTTTAAATTGTAATCGGTAAGAGCTTCCCCTTCAGCAAAAGCTTTATCATTATATGTAATAGTAACTGTTGCATACCCACTTACATCAACAGTATCTTCTGTAGGATTATTTTGCCATGCAGCCCCTATCCAAGGATATGCATCTGGAATTGTAAATTTTATAGCTTTACGTCCTGCATATTCTTCAACTACAGGAGCAGTATTTGCACCACCCCAACTAGCAACATTAACCAATGGTAATACACCAATAGAAGTTGCACTATCTGTCAAATCTAATCCCCATGATTCAGCTGCTGCAACGATTTTTTCAACTGTAATAGTAGCACTAACTTCAAAAGTTTTATAAACTGCTTTTACTTTAACAGTCTCATTTACATCTGCAGCAGTAAATACTTTTCCTTCAAGCTTAGATGTAGCATCTTCTGTAACAATTTCTATTGTGGCCTCTGAAATATCAAAACCATACTGATCTTTTACAGAAAAAGTTGTTGTTTCACCAGCTTTTAATGTTGCAACTGATGGTGTAATAGAAATAGCTGTAACTGCATAGTCACCAAGTTTTTCAACTTTGATATTACTCATTTTGAGAGTTGTATCTGCTGCATTTCCACGAAGATCGAGAACGAAACTAGCAGAATCGTCATAGTCATCAGCTACTGATCCATAAAGATCGAAAACTGTTTCAGTATTTGCTAGAAGATTTTTCTGAGTATCAATTCCACTATAATGAACACCATTAAACTGATCTTTTACAAACATTGTTGCAATTTCTTTATCAGCTTCAAGTGTAATTGTTGCATGGATTTTATCCCCAGCTACTAATTCAACGTCCTTATTTGGATCCTTAATAAAAATCTGATTTCCCCATTCAGAATCATTTGCATTTTTTACTGTAACTGTGTATATACCATCAGCATAAGTAAATTCATTTGCCTCATCAGAGAATGAAATTTTGTATGTAATTTCATCTGGATCAGGTGTTGGATCCGGATTTGGATCTGGGGTTGGATCCGGGTCAGGTGTAGGGTCTGGATCCGGAGCTGGCGCTGGAGCCGGTTCTGGCCTTGATATTGGATCATCAACTTCTGGTGATGAACATCCTGCAAAAAGCAGAGATGCTGCCAATACTGCTGTTCCTAAAAATTTAAGTTTTTTCATTTGTTTTACTCCTTATATTTATTTATTTTATTCGTTTCTAGAAGGAACTGTTTCGTTCCCATTTGCATCAAAGAACTTGATATTTTTGATGACTATGATTAAATCTTTTTTTACAGTTGTAGACAAATCACCACCGCCAATATCAAGAACACCATAATCTTTGGTACCAGGATTGCTTAATGTAAAAGTTTTAGTCTCAAATTGTGTAGTTAAATCAATTTTTTTCTGATTTGTAACTTTTGCCTGTGCATTACTCTGAGAAACCCACATACTTGCATTTTCAGAAGCTTTTGCTTCAAATGTTATTTTAGTAATCTTTGACATATCAAAAGTAACAGCACCAGCGGCTACATCTGTAGCAGCGTTGTTACAAAAACACATGCCCCACCAGTTTTCATTTCCAATAACGGTAATCTTTAGACCTTCAGATGTTTCTTCTAATTCTGCCGTTAGTCCAGAAGGATCACTCCACATCTGCATATCTGCACCATCGAGCATTGACCATAGGCCCCCATTTGAAACCTCGCCAGGTGTTTTTACATTAGGGTCTTCCTCAATTATTTTATTATTATTTCCAAGAAGCTCACTTTCAATTGGGATATCACAAGCTGCAAAAGAGAAAAGCAAAGAAAGTGTTCCGATTGCAGCTAATAGTTTTACTAGTTTTTTCATTGTTCCTCCTAATTTTTTTCTATGCTACATTTTTAATCTGAAATTAAAGAAATGAAAGTCCTGCAATTTTCAGAAAGGTGTTTTTTTTTCTGTTTTCGATTCTCTGATCAACCCAGAGAATCGAAATTTAGAATTACACCTCTTGTTAGACAAGACTTACTGATAAACACGAACGTAGTCGATAAGGAATTCAGCCTGACCATTTAGGCTATTAACAAATTCTGTTCTCCCTAAATTTCCACCTATCGCAAGATTCAGAATGATATAAAAGTTCTGATCATAAGGCCAGTCTTCCTGTCTGCCATTATTGTCATAACTTCCTACAGCTACATCGTCGTAGAAGGTTGTTATTTTATCAGCAGTCCACTTAACACCAACTGTATGCCACTCATTTTTAAGATTTGCGTCATATACTTTTCCGCCTATACTTACCGGATGCTCACCATAATGGCCAGCAGCATGAAGACTACTAAACAATTTATGATCTGCTACACCAGGAGCATTTTCCATAATGTCTATCTCACCACTGTCAGGCCATTTGCCATAGACACTATCCTGAGGCATCATCCAGAATGCAGGCCATGCACCTTTGCGATCTGTAATTTTCATGCGAGCTTCAATGTAGCCATACTTCCAGCTTTGCTTTGAATTTAAGCGGGCACTCTTCCATTCGTTTCCATCTTTATAAGCTTTGATTGTAAGAACACCATCTTTTACAATTGCAGTTTTTGCTTCATCAGTATTATCAATATAATTCTGGAGTTCGTTATTGCCCCAGCCATTATTTCGCCCAGTCTGATACTTCCACTTTGAAGTATCTGGCTTTCCGTCTTTCTCAAATTCATCCTGCCAAACAAGGGTGAGTCCATCTTTTTTAAGAACTTCCACTTCTTCCTTAGGTGGAATGAAAATGCATGACGTATACATAATTGCTGCTACTCCTGAAAGCAGCAGCAATCTTCGTTTTAAAGAATGCTGCTTTTTCATATTTATAATCCTATATTTACGTAAGTTGTGATTTCTGCATAACTTGTGCCTTCCGGAACCTTTTTGTTTTTAACAACTCCTTTTGGCAATGCATAGTATGGATCTGAACTGTATTTACCGAACTTGCGGCCAACAACCTTTACACCAATTCTGTTTGAATTGTCGAGGAATGAAGGTGCGTTTCCAAAGCCATATGCGATATCAAAGCTGTACTGCAATGGGAATGTCTGGTTAAAGTTTCTCCACCAGCTTTCTGGTCCCCAGGTATTGAATGACCAGTTAGTTGCACCTATCCAGTGGTTGTAGCGTACTGCAAGTCCTGCATTTACAAACTTAACAAACTCTTCTGTATCTGTGTATGTTCCAGTCAAAGCTCCAAGACAACCTGCATCTGCTGTTGCAATTACGCGAAGTCCTGGAAGAGGATTTGTTACGATTCTTGTTCCCACCTGCCAGAGATTTTTCTGTACAGGAAGAGCACCACCGTCATACCAAATATAATTGCTGTATTTTGTACCATTTTCTTTTGTTACACTTGTCCAGTCGCTGCTCTTGAATGCAAGGTTATCTGTTTTTCCTGCATAGAGGGTATACATACCTGTAAGAGAGAAGGCAAACTTTGCACCTTCAATATCATCACTATTCCATTCGTGGAACCAGGTTGCTCCCTCTGGGTCGTAAGTAAGAACTGCTTCTACTTCAATTGCCTGACGGTTTCCAAGTCCTACGATAAATGGTGAACCTTTAAGAAGGTCTCGTCCCTTTGGCTGTTGAATTGGGGTTCGAGCTCTTACAACAGGCTTGAATACAAAATTACCATAACCTACATCAACTCCAACCTGAGCTTCGATTCTGTTACCAGCTCCTGAATCAGCTGTAAAGAAAGAACCTCTAACCATTGCAGGATTTGTTTCTGCAACGAGACCACGATAAATACCTGTTCCGTAGATATACATATGCTGGAACATATTTGTACCAAGCTGTACATAACCACCAAGAGTGTCGGCATAAGTAATCTTAGAAAGCTTACCGTTATCTTTTGTATAAATTGTTCCAACCTTTTCGTTTCCTGCGTGGAGTGCACCGACTTTCACAGTAATCCAAGGATCAAGAACTGCTTCTGCATAGATAGATGCTTTTCTTCCTGCACCAAAGGCATTGTATGGATCGAGTGTTACTGCTGACTTTGGACCAAACTCTTCTGCATAAACAAGTCCAATTGTAAAGTCTGGAACATATACAGATGCTGTTGGAATCCATTTGAAGTAATTTGCCTGAATCTGAGGCTTTGCTGCACCCCAAATTTCTGGACCACCGATTACAGTAAGTCCCTGAAGAAGACCTTTTCCTACAAACTCAACTGCAATTGGAGCTTTTGAACCGTAAGTATCATAACCAATAATGTCGAAGGCTTCTTTTGAGATATTGAAAACATCTCCAGAATTTTCAAAGCTTGCGTGACCAACATGGTAGTAGCCATTGATATCAAAAAGGTTTCCTGTGTAGTTCACTGATGCAGAATAAAGATCTACATACTGAAGTTCACGTTTTGGGGCAGATGGAGAAGAATCAGGTCCCTTCTTGTAATATGAAGCATATTCATCTCCAAGATTTGTCTGTGGAGCGTTGTTCCAAACTTTAAGTACAGCTGAACCAGAAAGATTTTCTACCGGCTTAACGGTAATACCTAAAGTTGTTTCTGCACTTACAGTTGTTTTCTGATTTTCACCTTTTTCATTTACATATTCAAAGGCATCTTTTACACCCTCATTTGATTCAAGAGCTTCTTTGAGTCTGTTTACAAAAACAGGAGTTGTTGCCTGTACTGTTGCATTCAAAGTATCAACCTGAATCATCTTGTTTTCATTAAACATTTCTTTGATTGATTTTTCGTTTCCGTTTGCAAGGTACATTGCTGTGTTGAGGGAAGTAAAAGTATTATCAATTTCTTCTTCTGTTGATTTGTAAAGTGAAAGCTTCCAGATATCCTGAAGCAGATAATATGCTGCACGTGGAATACGCTTGTGAATTCCACGGTCTGTAAGTTTGCTCTGTGCACAGATACCAAACCATTCCTCATCCATATTGTTGAGCCCATCGCGATAGTCTAATTCGTAACCAGAGTTAGACCAGGTACCTGTATCATTATGAAGTTCAAGTTCTTTGTTCTGATAGTGTTTCCACCATTCATCAATCCATTCAAAAACAAATCCACCAATTACATTCTGAGAACGGCCTTTTCCATATCCCTGCTGGTAGATTTCTTTCCACTGGCTCATCAGATAAGACATCTGCGCAAACTGATCTTCCTGATGTGTGATTTCGTTATAAGCATCTGCACCAGCTTCTGTAAACATGATTGGCTTATCAAGAACATCTGCAACATTTTCGTAGAAAGAATCATAGAACTTAAATCCGCGGTAAGCATTTACACCAAGAATATCAAGAGAAGGACAAAGTTCTTTTATCAGTTCGAGATACTGAGTATCACCATTTACAATTCCAACCGGATGGAATGGGTCAATGTCTTTACAAGCGGCCATTGCTTCTTCGAGTAAACTGTAGAGATAACCAGCCTTAACTGTGTTCTGTTCTCCTACCGGAAGGTTTTCAATTTCTGAGCCTGACCATACAAGTCCGTAGTTACTTTCGTTTCCGAACATGTACATAAGCACACCGTTTACTGCACGGTATTTTTCTGCTGTCTCTTCTGCCATTGCAATAAGAGTTTCACGTGTGTACAAATCAGAATAATCTGTATTTGCATACCAGGTGCCGTTTACTGTGACACCATAGCGGCCAAGAAGATTATTTACGATTGTGTAGATTCCGTACTTTGTATAAATGTACTCTACCCATTTTGGTGGAATATCACTAAAACAGCGGATTGCATTTACACCCATTGCCTTAAGCATTGGCATATCTGTATCAATCATGCGTTCAATGAACTCGTCGCTCTTTGACCACAAATCATAAGTATGTGTTTCTCCAATTGGAGTATAAGACCACACAATACCCTTTACTTCTATTTCTTTTCGGTCGTCTAAAAGACGCCAGCCGTTTGCATCCTTTTTTACACTGATGAACTGTGCAAAAATTGAAATATTAAGGAACATCAAAAGGCCTGTGAATACTGCTAAACGTTTCTTGTTCATTACTTAGCCTCCAATGCTGATTCCAAATCAACTACTACACCATCTCCCCATGAACTTGCATCGAGATAGGTATTATCTTTACTGCTGTTCCAGTGAATGAGACGTGAACGTTCTTTTCCGCCGTCTGCATCGTTAATCTGGAAGTCGCCGCGAACTTTCTGTTTTGGCTTTAATTTTTTGATACTCATAAGAGAGAATGGAATTGCTGCTTCTACCTTGTAGCCGTGTTCACTGTAAACAATTGCAGCTTTGATGCTTCCATTCATTGAAACGTCATTTAAACTTACATCGTATGCTGTTTTATTTGTTTTGCTCTGAGGTACAATTCGTACACGATGGTCTGTAGGTTTGTAGAATGTATGATAACCTGTATCTGTACCAAAGAAGAATTCAATTGAATCATCGCGCCAGCCCTGTGGAGCCGGGAATTTATTTTCCTGTGGTTCGTCATCTAAGATGTCTGCAAAAATGTAGATGAAAGAATCGTCTGCCCGAACCTTAAATAAACCGTCTGTATTTTCTGGATTGAACATACCGCCATAAACCATGCGACGTACATGGATGCCATCCAATCCTTCCCATTCATTAAATTCACCATCTATAACAGGAGATTTTGAACTTGAATAATAAACTTTGAAATTCTTTTCCTGTTCTCCAGCATCTGCAAAAGCCTGCTCTGGAGGAAGATAAGGTGCTTCGACAATTTTTTTTGCATGTATGGTCAGACATGAAGAAAGAAGCATAACTAAAGCTCCACTCATCAGACCCGCAAAAATAAACTTCTGCTTTTTCATTTTTTCGCCGTCCTCTTTTTTTAACTATCTCCGATTGCAGCTGGATGTGGCGGTTTCGAAAGTCTCCGCCGCCACATTTCGTTTACAAATTACATTCCAAGTTTTGCTTTGTTTTCGTTCATAAGTTTTGTCTGTGCAGCAATTACCTTGTCGATTCCCTTGTCTTTCTTGTACTGGTTGTAGTCTTTAACAATTGCATCGAACTCTGCATCTGACTTTGCACGAATGAGCTGTGGAAGAACCTTGCCCCAGCGGCGCTGAATGTCTTCATAAATCAACTGTTCTTCAGAACCGATTGGAAGTGTAAGTCCATCATAAGCTGCGAAAGAAGTTACATATGGACGTGTCCAAAGCTGTGGCTGTCCGAGTGAAGGTGCATATTCAGCTCCCCACTGTGCCTGCCAGGCTGTATCCATAAGCATCCAGTATGTATACTGAATACCAACTTCTGTTTCCTGCTTGTTCTTATCTGTTGAGTCAAGCTTTTTCATTTCTGGTGTGAGCTCAGGAACTCCATTTTTCATTGTGTAAGTTTTTCCTTCGATACCGAAGTTTGTATCCATCTGACCTTCATCAGAAATCAGATATGAAAGGAACTGAATAGCGCGAGCCTTGTCTTTACAGTTCTTTGAAATCAAAGTAACTGTCCAACCAGCAATTCCGCCACCTGCGAGTGTAGGATCATCGCCCTTAGAATTCTTAGGACCGTCAACTGCAATGTAGATTGAGTTTGGATCGTTTGCATAAAGTGCGTGCTGTGCAGCCTGCATATCCCAGTTCTG